>CAZPLU010000072.1:0-1529 GCA_964587625.1 uncultured Eubacteriales bacterium | reverse complement strand
AGAGACAAAACATAAGAATTGTGTACAACTACATCGGCGCAATGCCACAAGAGGATGAGCCAATCATGTCAAGTGCAAGTGGAAAAACAGCTTATAAAGAATAACGGCGTGAACTTTGAGGGGTTCACGCCATTTTTTTAGGCATTGGGGATTTGTCCGTAAGGAGTTTGTTCTGAAGTATACATACCCGCTCACACCTTGATAAATCGTTTTTAACTGATCGGGAAAACGCTCGTCATAACGAATCACGCCGTCTTCCTTTACGCCGCAGGTGACCCAGTTGATCTCCCGGTCGCGGATATAAAACAACGCGTAAGCGCGGTTCGGCGTGAAATAGACGACGGGTTTTGCGGCGTCGACATGATTTTTCGAAACGGCGTTCAATTCGGTGAGTTCCTCGGTGGCGCCGTGATAATATCGGCATATTTTCTCCAAAACCTACTGCAGGCGCGGCCGGAAATTTAGCGGTTGATGGTGTTCGCGCCTGATGTGATGTTCACCGGGTGCGATTTTACTCTTTATTTTGTTTTTTCATTTTTTTAATTTCATTGGAAAAGGATTCAATGTCGGAAAAATCACGGTAGACCGAGGCGAAACGGATATAAGCGACCTCGTCGAGGTCGCGCAGTTTTTCGAGGATGTATTCGCCGATTTCGACCGAGGTGATCTCGTGCTTCGGCGAGGAATAAATCACGGCTTCAAGACCGCGCACGACATTTTCGAGCTCCTCGAGCGGGATGGTCTGTTTTTTACAGGAGCGAACCATGCTGGTGAGCACTTTCTGGGAGTCGAACGCCTCTCTCCCGCCGCTTTTTTTCAAAACCCAGACGGTGGCGCGTTCGGTGGTTTCGAGGGTGGTGAAGCGCATTCCGCATGTTTCGCAAAGCCGTCGGCGACGGATTTTTTCACCGTCGTCCTGGGGCCGTGTATCGATGACTCTTGAATCCGCCGTACCGCAAAACGGGCACTTCATTTTAACCACTCCTTCAACGGTATGATATCGCAAAAACACGTTTTTGTCAAGCGTAATCGGCACCGCTCGAAGGGTGTTATCTCACGTGATATTTCAATGCATATCCGTTGCCGTTTCGGTCGAAAATAAACAAACGGGGGGATCGTATCATGTCAGACGAAAAAAGAAAACTGTTCGCCTTCGGCGCGCTTGCCTATCCCGCCATAGAATTGATTTGGCGCAAGCGGACGCATCCGATGATGGCGCTGGCGGGCGGCACGGCGATGCTGTTGTTGAACGCCGTGGAAAAAAAGCTGCGCGGCAGGGCGGCGCGCTATATCGCCGGATGTGTGGGCTTGACCGCGCTGGAACTTGTCTTGGGATTTTTGTTTAACAGGAAGCGCAAGATTTGGGACTACAGCAAAAAGAGAGGGAATTTGGCGGGTCAGGTCTGCCCGGCTTTTGCGGCGGCATGGTTTTTACTTTGCATTCCGGGTTATGCAATATGCAGGCGTCTCAACCGGCTCTTTTCCTAAAACCGTGAAAGTGATATAATTCACTTGGTGGTGAAGAGGAA
>CAZPLU010000071.1:0-1671 GCA_964587625.1 uncultured Eubacteriales bacterium | reverse complement strand
CACCGAAAGCACCGTCGCGGCAAAGGCGAAGCAATACCCGGCGCATTACGACGCGGCGTATCAGGCGGAACTGCGCGGCAAAATCGGCACGCATTACGGCTGCGACTGCACGGGGTTGATCAAGTGGTTTTTGTGGACGGGCGGCGACGTCGAAAAAGCCCCGAAGTATGACGGCGCGACCGACCACAGCGCGTCGGGCTGGTATAATGCCGCGAAGGTGCGCGGCGCAATCAAAACGCTGCCCGAAACGTCGGGGCTGATCCTGTCCTTTCCCGGGCATTGCGGTGTGTATATCGGCGACGGAAAAGTGATCGAGTGTACCAAGGGCGCGTTCGGCAACGGTGTGGTGCAGACGAACATCAACGACCGCAAATGGGAAAAGTGGTGCGAGTGTAAATACATAGAATATGTCGCCGAGGAGGTTGGAAACGAGATCCCGTATCAAGCTGCTCGCGTTTTACAGGACTGCCCCGCGTATGCGACAATCGACCGAAAACAAAAAATCGGGAATGTTTTTGTCGAGGACGAGATCCTTTATCTCGGGGATGTCGGCCGGATGTCGGCGGTGATTTATCCGACTGCGGCGACCGCGAAAATTGCGTTTGTGGAGAAAGGGATGATCGTTTTAAGTCAATAACCAGAGACCCCGCTGGTCCTAAAAAGTTTGATTTATGAAAGGATGGCTATCCGTATGAAACAGAACAGAATGAAGTCCCCGATATTTTGGTCGAGCTTGGCAACGCAAATTTTATCGATTCTCGTTTTAACCGGCGTGATCGGCGCGGAGTGGAGCGCGGCGATTTCGGGTATCGTCGCGGCGGTGCTGGAGGCGTTCACGATTTTCGGGCTGCTGAACAACCCGACCGACAAATACAATTTCTAAGGGAGGAGTCCGCATGGAGATGATCGCGGCGGTCCTCGGCAGCGGCGCGCTGTCGGCGCTGATCAGCGGCGCATTCGGGTTGATTCGGGATCGGAGAGCCGAAAAAGACGGCGTGCGCGCGGGCGTCCGCCAACTCTTATACGACAAGATCAAGTTTTTGGGGCGGAAATACATCGCCGAGGGTGAAGTGTCCTGTGAGGATCTGGAAGATTTGATGGAGATGCATAAAATTTACCACGACGAACTCAGCGGGAACGGATACCTTGACCACATCATGGCGGAAGTAAAAAAACTGCGAATCGGAAAATAGACAGGAGCGGATAAAAAAATGGCGATTTATAAAGCGAGTTACGGTCTGCCGGGCAGTCAGGAGGACAATCCCTATCTGATCGCGGAGGACCGGTGGAAAAAAAGACAAAGAAACAAAACGCCGGGGTATTTCGAAGATCCGGATATGCCGTTCGCGGAGACAGACCCGGATTATGACGAATACGCCACCTTGCCGCCGGGCGTGCCTCATACGCCGGAAGCCCTCGCACAGTATAAAGCGTTACGGCTGGCGGAAGGCGAGCGCAAGCGCGAGCGATACGCAAACAGGGAGGGCGCTCTCCGTACCGGGACTTCGAATCCGTTTGCGGAAACCGACACGGATACGGAAGAAACCGACGCCGACCAAGATGAACCCATCACAGGGCAACCGATTGCCGCACCGCCCGAATCGCCGGGGACGGGGACGGAGGAATATTGGAAGCAGCTCGAGGACTTGTTCAGTTCGGGCAGCGTCTCCG
>CAZPLU010000070.1:0-1675 GCA_964587625.1 uncultured Eubacteriales bacterium | reverse complement strand
GGATTGGATAAATTATTGGAAAAACTGGGACAAGCCGTGCAAAGCGAGGACCCGGAGGCCGCCGAACGCGAAATATTTCATTTTTTACCCACGAATTACCGGATTGAAAAATAAAAATCCGCCTTTTAACGGTTTGTCTTGATACCGTTCGCCCCGCCTGTTCGACGCGGGTTTTTTTCCGACCCCGTCACTATCATGGACGAGCTCGGGTTGGGGTACATCACGCTCGGGTAGAGCTCCACGACGCTCTCGGGCGGGGAGAGCGGAACCGTCGTCGCCCAGGGGACGCCCGAGGAGATCGCGCAAAACGCCCGTTCGTATACCGGGCAATGAGCTCGCCCGTTAAATCTATACGATTTCCGTAAAATCCGGGATGAACTGTTCGCCCGACGAGTCCAAATCCTGAATGAACCCGTCCTCAATCCCGCTTTCAAATAAATACGCCTGCGCCGCTTCGTATTCCGAAACGGTCAGTTTCCGGTCGGGTTGTTTGTTCGGCATCGGCGTATATTGCGCCATCAGCGAAAACAGCACCTGCCCCGGTTTGAAGGTCTTTGCGATAAAATCAATCGCCCGATAGGTGTTTTCCAAATGCCCGGGCAAAATCAGGTGCCGTATGATCACGCCCTTTTGGATCAGCCCGTTTTTGTCGAGTTGATACTCCCCGGCGGATTCGTGCATTTTGATGATCGCCGCTTTTGCGGTTTCGGTATAATCCGGCGCGTTCGAATATTTTTTTGCGAGCGCCGGATCGGTATATTTTAAATCGGGCATCCAAACGTCGATATGGGGTGCGAGCCGCTCGATGGTTTCGATTTTTTCATACCCGCCGCAGTTGTAGACGACCGGCACGGGCAATCCGCCCGCCAGCGACCCGATCACCGCGCCGGTAAAGGGACTTGCGGTGACAAGATTGATATTGTGGACGCCTTTTTCAATCAAATCAAAATAAATCCGCCGAAGTTGTTCGGGCGTCGCCGCCCCGCCCCGATTTTGTCCCCGGCTGATTTCGGCGTTCTGGCAATAGGCGCAGCCGAGGTTGCAGCCGCAGAAAAAGACCGTGCCGCTGCCCTTTTCGCCGCTGACGCACGGTTCCTCCCAAAAATGCGGCGCCGCCCGAGCGATGCGCGCCGTCGTCCCGTATCCGCAGAAGCCGTCTCCGGCCTCGGCGGTGCGGAGCGCGCCGCACGCCCTCGGGCAGTCGCGGCAGATCACAAGAGTTCTATTCTCCCGAGCGCGATCAGGCATTCCTCGGTCGGCGCATACCCCTCGGCGGAAAAGCCCGAACCGCCCGGCGTTTTCAGGGTCTGCTCGTCGAGTTCTTTCTTGTGCCTATAATGCGTCTCCAGCACCGCCCAGCCGTCGTATCCGGTTTCGTTCAAATACTTCAATTGGTCATAAACCCTTGCGTCGCCGTCGCCGACGCACACGGCCTCGATGCCGTTCCCCGTCTTTCTGCCGTCCTTGATGTGGACGTGCGCGATATACGGCCTGACCGCCAGCATCCCCTCATAAGGGATTTCGCCGTCTGTATCCCACACCGAGTTGCCGATGTCCCAGAGCGCCCGCAGGTCGGGCGAGTCGACGGCCTTGATGAATTGCGCCACCTTCGCGCCGTTGGAGCCCCAGACCGACGGGTCCTGCTCGACCACGGCGGTCACGCCGAGCCGCTTCG
>CAZPLU010000069.1:0-1742 GCA_964587625.1 uncultured Eubacteriales bacterium | reverse complement strand
ACGCGGTGTAACCGGTTTTACCCGCGCCCCAGCCGGTCTCGTTGTGCACCAGCGCATAAAACCGCCCCGGATATTCGGTCGCCGTTTTCGGCACAATCCAAAGCCCCGTCGCCCAGATCTCGCCGCGCGCAAGCGGCCCGTCGGGATACCGCCCCGCTTCTCCGCCGAACGCCTCCCCCGCCGCGCCCGTAGCAAATTGTAGTTGCGCGTCGCAGAGTTTTTTCAAATCATCGGCGTTTTTGCCGCGAAACACTCCGATTTTGCCGTATCCGCAATGCCCCGCAGTCGCCCATAAAAAGCCCTCGCCGTCGCGGCACAACCCGAGCACGCAGTCCTGATGGATGCTGTTGGCGTTGTTGATTTCCGTGTCGACCGCAGATCCGATTTCCCAATTCAACTTTTTCATGTGAATCCTTTATTTCGTCTATTACCGCAGAACAGACGATGTTCGTCGCTTGCATTGCGGTTTGAACAGCAGTTCTCATACCTCCCCGGTCAAAGGGGAGGGCGCCGCAGTAGTGGAGGATTTTTTAAAAGATTTTTCAATTTGACCGTTTATCACTGCGGATTGATCGTGTAGTTCGGCGCTTCCTTGGTGATATAGATGTCGTGCGGGTGGCTCTCCTTGAGTCCCGCGTTGGTGATGGTCATAAACCTCGACTTGGTCTGCAGCTCGGGGATGTCGCGGCAGCCGCAGTAGCCCATGCCGGAGCGCAGGCCGCCGAGCAGCTGATAGACCGTGTCCGAAATCGGGCCCTTGTAGGGCACGCGGCCCTCGACGCCCTCGGGGACGAGCTTTTTGCTGCCGGTCTGGAAATAGCGGTCCTTGCTGCCCTTTTCCATCGCCGCCATGCTGCCCATGCCGCGATAGACCTTAAAACTTCTGCCTTGATAAATTTCCATCTCGCCCGGCGCCTCCTCGCAGCCGGCCAGCAGCGAACCGAGCATCACCGCGTCCGCGCCCGCCGCGATCGCCTTGACGATGTCGCCGGAATATTTGACGCCGCCGTCGGCGATCACCGGGATCCCGGCTTTTGAGGCCGCGCAGGCAACGTCGTAGACCGCCGTGATCTGGGGCACGCCGATGCCGGCCACCACGCGGGTCGTGCAGATCGAGCCGGGGCCCATGCCGACCTTGACGGCGTCCGCGCCCGCGTCGATCAGGGCTTTCGCGGCCTCGCCGGTCGCGATGTTGCCCACGATGACCTGCGCTCCGGAATAGCGTTTTTTCACGTTTTTCAAGCAGTTCAGGATATTTTTGCTGTGTCCGTGCGCCGAGTCGAGCACCAGCGCGTCGACGCCCGCCTCGAGCAGCGCGCCCGCCCGGTCGAGCACGTCGTCGGTCACGCCGACCGCAGCGCCGCACAACAACCGACCCTTGTTGTCGCGCGCGGAATTGGGGTACCGCGTCGCCTTTTCGATGTCCTTGATCGTGATTAAGCCCCGCAATTCGCCCTTCTCGTTGACCAGCGGCAGCTTTTCGACCTTATATTTTTGCAAAATCGCCTTGGCCTGCTCCAGCCCCGTGCCGACCGGCGCGGTGATCAGGCGGTCACCCGGGGTCATCACCTCGCGGATGCGGCAGTCAAAGTCGGACAAAAACCGCAGGTCGCGGTTGGTGATCAGCCCGACCAGCTTGCCGTTTTCGCAGATCGGCACGCCGCTGATCTTGAATTTTCCCATCAGTTGGTCGGCCTCATAAACAAAATGGTCCGGCGAGAGGAAAAACGGATCAAGAATGA
>CAZPLU010000068.1:0-1853 GCA_964587625.1 uncultured Eubacteriales bacterium | reverse complement strand
GCGCTGGCACGGCGAATAATCCGAGATTATACCGACCGGGGTTGCGAAAGACATAAAATTTCCGTGGATTTAAAAGTGATCGAAAATTATTTAAAACACTATTTGAAATTTCAAATACCGACTTACCGACATCATATTGATACACAAAAACCATTTGCCGATCTTGTGATCGACGGCATGCAGGATGTTAAAACGAGCGCAGGTCAAATCGTCGAACGCCTATATCAAGGAGTGAAATAGGGTGAACATCAGCCAAGTGACCACAATCGGAGCGTGCACCGGGTGTATGGCGTGCGTTTCGGTCTGCCCGAACGGAGCGATCGAGGTTGAAAACGGGAAGATGGGCTTCCCCGTTCCGAAAATCAACAGGCAATGCAGGGACTGCGGGGCTTGTTTGGGCGAATGTCCGATGGGTGAAGGGAGTAAAGATGATTAAGATTCGGAAAGCAGAGCCGGAGTATGTTTTGCCCGCGCTGGAATTGGCAAAACGCGTTTTTACGCAATTCGAAGCGCCGCTTTATTCCGAGAAGGCAATCCGGAAATTCATCGGCGGGTGCGTAGAAAATGTAGTGTATATCAATAATTATATCTCGCAAAAACATTTGATGTTTATTGCCGTGGATGAGGAAAAAAGCACCGATGAAGATGAGAATGCCGTCTGCAAGGGTGAAGTCGATATAAAAAAAGAAATCATCGTCGGGGTGGTCTCCGAGCGGAGCGAAGGCAAGATTTCGATGCTTTTTGTGGACGGTGATTATCAAAGACAAGGGATTGCCACGGCTTTGATGGACGCTATGATCGCGGATTCGACGAGAGCGGGCGTCAGGCGGATCACGCTCGAGGCCTCCACCGCCGGCATGCCGTTTTATTTGAAATACGGATTTGCCGCTTCGGACGGGGAACAGAACGTAGGAGGATTTATTTTTACGCTGATGCATTTCGAGCCGATTTTGTTTTCGGGGTTTGAAAAACTGCATGTCAAGAAAAAACTTTGAAACAGACGGACTGGGAACGGGTCACGAAATCGGCGAGCGCCTGTCTGCCGCTGGACTTTCCGGGGCTTAAAGGGATCGCGAGGTTATTTGAAATTCGGCAAGTCACCGCTCCGCTGATCGTGACATTATTCGGCAAGAGAACCGTGATGGCGGACCGGGGGTTTTACTGGCTGCAGATCGGGTCGGAAAATGAGAACTGGTGGCTGACGGTTCAATATGAAGCCGACGGTCAGCCGATTCAATATTATTTCGACGTCACCAAAAATAACACGATCTGCGGCGAGGAATCGTATTATTCCGATTTGTTTATCGACGTCGTGCTGTTGCCCGATGGAACCATTATCACATTGGACGCGGACGAATTGGAACAGGCGCTCGCCGAGGGTCTTATTTATGAGGATGATTACCGGCTGGCGGTGAGCGTCGCGGAAAAAATTGCCGCCGCCCTGCCCCGCGAACGCTTTCGCCTGGCGGAGTTTTGTGATAAAATATTCGCGGAGTTGAAGACGGGTTTACGGGAAGATTTGCGGGAGGGTTCCGGATGAAGAAGCTGTTTTTGATTCTCGGGCCGAACGGCGTCGGCAAATCGACCGCGAGCGCCGCGTTGTTGAAAATACTGCCTGATTCCGCATACATAGACAGCGACGCGCTGCGTATGATGAATCCGGCGCGCGGCGATGAAGTGATCGCCGTTCAAAAGCAAAACATCCTCGCGCTGATGCGCAATTATTTATCGTCTTCGTTCGCGGAATATGTGATTTTTCCCTACGGATACCATGCGCACCGAAAGAAGCTGCTCGAGGATATGCTTGACGAATTGAAAGCGGAATTCGAATTTAAAGTGATCACGATTTTGCT
>CAZPLU010000067.1:0-2229 GCA_964587625.1 uncultured Eubacteriales bacterium | reverse complement strand
ATCAGAGACTTTAAACCTTGTCCTTTTCTATTTGCGAAACTTATTGTACCTTATCGTTCCTCGGCTGTGCGCGTTGCGCTCCGCTCGGAATGACAATAACGTGTCATCCTGAGCGCAGTCGAAGGATCTCGTCACCGACAGGCCCTTATCGGTCCGAGATTCTTCGACTTCGTGTGTAAAGCGTCGCGTGCGACGCTTTACACACTCCGCTCAGAATGACAGAAAGAATCAAATACTCGCCGCCTTGTCATCCTGGGCGAAAAGCGTCCCTTCGTGACGCTCTGGTCGAAGGATCTCGTCACCAACAAGCCCTCATCAACCCGAGATTCCTCGGCTGTGCGCGTTGCGCTCCGCTCGGAATGACAATAACGTGTCATCCTGAGCGAAGTCGAAGGATCTCGTCACCAACAGGCCCTCATCAGCCCGAGATTCTTCGACTTCGCGTATAAAGCGTCGCGTGCGACGCTTTATACACTCCGCTCAGAATGACAGAAATAATCAAATACTCGCCGCCTTGTTTTATAATAAATACATGATTAATTACCCAACGCGCGTTTTATACATTCGGCGGCTTGCCGGTCGAGCGCGTTGCACTGCTTTAAAATCTCAATAATCCGCTCCCGCGTCTGCCGTTCCAACAACGCCCCCTCGTTTTCACCACTTGTCATTCTTTGAATTTTCATCATGTTGCCGTGGATTTTACAAAAAGCGTCACGGGCCTCTTTCAATTGATCCTCGCCGAGGTATTCCTCCGCCTCATAAAAAAATTCTGCGGTGAACGCGCGGCGCTCGGCCATTTCCACTTCTTCGGGTGAGACAAAGCGGTGGCCGTCCTTTTTGGTCTTGAAGTTGCCCTCGTTTTGCAAAAAGCCGATCCAATTTTCATAAAGCTTGTCGCCGTAGCCGTAATCGTAAAACGTCGGTTTCGTTTCGGTCAGCATCTCAACCCCGCGTAAAAACGCCTTTTTGATAACCGCCCCGCGCTTGGCGCGCTCTCCGAACCCGTCGACCAAAATCACCGCGCCGAGGTTGTTGCTCCAGTTTTGATATAACCGACTGTTCTTTTGCAATTCGAACGCCTTGTTGTTTGCGCTGCCATCGGCGAACGGAAACGCCAGCAGATCGCCGCTGCCCTCGCAAAATCCCGTGACCAGCAAAATCAAATTCGCGTGGTAAAACAGAATGACCGGCAGGTCTTTTTTCAGATGCTCGCGGACGACGGAGGCAATCGTGTCAGGATTTATCATTGCATCTTTTGCGATATGGATTTCCTCATCCCCGAGCAGGCGGTAACGGATGCCCTCGGCGTCAAAGCAATCCTTGAGCGGTTCGCCGTTCCAGAAGTTGCGCGCGATCACCGCTTGCGGCAGGTCGTAGAACAACCCGAAGCCCTCGGTGGAGACGGCCAGTTGTAAATAATAATCCGCGTCCCTCAGATAGGTCCCGAACGGCTCGCGCTCAAACAGTTCGATACGGGGATTCAACCCCAAAAACGTGATCAGCGCCGACATTATCGCGGGGAAACTCATCGAGTGCGTGGGGAGCTTATGCTTTGATTTTTTACGCGTACCCCGCTCGGTCACCGTGTAAACGGTGCGGAGCGTGCCTTTTTGAACCGGAATCGATGTCATAATACTGCCTCCGAAGGTCTTTTCAAATTGCTCAAAATCCATCCGCACGGGTTTTTCCGGCACCTGCGCAAATTGATATTTGGTGGGAGGGTTGCCGTATACGCCCTTGAACGCCTTGACAAATCCGTCGGAGGTGTCGAAGCCGTATTTTACCGCGGCGTCGAGCACTTTCATGCCGGACGCGAGGTCAAAGAGGGCGTATTGCAACTTCCGCAGCGTGATATAGCGCGTCGGCGACATGCCCGTCCATCCGCTGAACAAGCGGCAGAAGTGCCAGACCGAATAATGGAATTCACGGCAGAGTTCGGCGGCCGTGATCTTTTCCTCGATCCGGCGGTCTATATAACTGAAAATCCGGCTTAACAGCTCGTTTTGCTTCATGATTCTTACCCGTTCTCCCCTCGCGCGTTTTACGGGTTCATTATAACACTATTAATTTTCAATTTCCCGTTCCGATTTGCTATTCATTTTAATGAGAGTTCCTTTTGCGTATGTCATCCTGAGCGAAGTCGAAGGATCTCGTCACCAACAAGCCCTCATCAACCCGAGATTCCTCGGCTGCGCGCGTTGCGCTCCGCTCGGAATGACAATAACGTGT
>CAZPLU010000066.1:0-2500 GCA_964587625.1 uncultured Eubacteriales bacterium | reverse complement strand
GGCCTGCGACGCGCTGGAGCTCGACAAACTGATCAGCGAACAATACGACCATGTGCTGCTGATGGGGCCGTTATATCACCTGCTTGAAGAACAGGAACGCGTCGCGGCGGTCGAACAGGCGCTCAAAGCCCTCAAGCCCGGCGGCGTGCTGTTCGCCTCGTTCATCAGCATGAACGCGGGCATGGTCTATGCGATGAAATGCAAACCGGATATCATCGCCGATCCGAACGAAAAGGGATTTTACAACACGTTTTTGGATGGCGGCAGTTTTTCGGGTAAGGCGTTCACGCAGGCGTTTTTCATCGCCCAAAAAGAAGTGCTGCCGTTTATGGCGCGGTTCCCGCTGGAAAAGCTGCACCTGTTCGGGCAGGAGGGCATGACCTCGCCGTGTGAGAGCAACATCATGTCGCAACCCAAGGAGATCATCGACCTCTGGATGGACTTCACCGAGTTGACCTGTGAGCGCGAGGAGCTGCTCTCGTGGTCTGAACACCTGATGTATGTGGGGAGGAAGGTTTAAAATATTTTCAGTCGGAACCAACATTGCAACAAGAAAAAGGGATTGATAAAAATGATCAAAGCGGTTGAATTGGGCGATCTCGAAAACTGCCTTTCCATCCTTCGAAGCGGATTCGATGCCGTGGCAGAAGAATTCGGGTTGACAAGCGAAAATTGCCCCGACCGGGGCGACGCCGATTTGTCCTACGAAACGTTAAAAGGTGATTTCCTATGGGGTGATATCATGTTTGTGTATATCGCGGACGGCAAATATGTGGGATTTCTGTCGCTCACAAAAAAGCCCGAACTCGAATACGGGATCAAATACCTGACGGTCTTGCCGGAATACCGGCACAGAGGGTACGGAAAAGCGCTGCTCGGACACGCCAAGGCGGTGGCCGCCGTCCTCGGCGCGAACAAGCTGACATTGAACCTGCTCAATTACGACGGCAAACTGAAAAACTGGTATGCCGAAAACGGTTTTTCGGTGGCCTCGGTCGAAAAATCCGTGGTCACGCCCTTTTCGACCGTCTATATGGAAACGGAGTTATAAATATGGGCATTTTTAACACTTTTGACCCGGTCTCGGAGGAGATTTTAAAGCCGTCGCATATGGTCAAGCCGATCGAAAGCTTCCCCGAGACGGTCATCGTCACCTTTTCCGGGCACATTCAGAAACTGGTTTCGACGCTGTTCCCCGCCGAGGAGATCGGCGCGTTTCACGCCGGGATCGCGCTGCCGATCTATGCGGTCGATTACAGCGGCAAGCGCGTCGGCATCTATATGACGGTGCTCGGCGGCAGCGCGTCGGCGGGCCTGCTCGAAGAGGCGATTGCGTTGGGCGCGAAAAAGGTTCTGTTCTTCGGCTCTTGCGGCGCGCTCGACAAGACGCTTTGCGCCGGTCACATCATCGTGCCGACAAACGCCTACCGCGACGAGGGCACGAGTTATCACTATCTGCCCGCGGGCGATTGGGTCGAGGTGAAAACCGCCGGAAAGACCGCCGAGATTTTAACGGAATTAAACATCCCTTTTGCGGCGGGTAAAACCTGGACGACCGACGCCATCTACCGCGAGACGCGGGACAACACCGAAAAACGCAAACGCGACGGCTGTATCACCGTCGAAATGGAATGCGCCTCGGTGATGGCGGTCGCCCAGTTTCGCGGCATCGAGTGTTATCAATTCCTCTACGCCGCCGACTGCTTGGACGGCGAGGACTGGGATCCGCGCATTTTGGGGCGGATGCCCGAGGGCACACATGAAAAATATCTGCGGCTGGCGCTCGAAATCGCTCTCCGTTTGTAGCCGAAAGGAGTTGTACTTATGTTAAAGTTGGAGACCGAAAGGTTAGTATTAAGGCCTTTCTGTGCAGATGATTTTGAGGAGGTTCACGCCTACGGCTCCGTGCCCGAAAACATCCGGTTCATGCCGTGGGGCCCGAACACCGAGGAGGACACCCGCAACTTTTTGCGCGAAGCCGAGGAGAAATGGAACGCCGACCCGATCACGGAATACGAATTTGCGATCACGCTCAAAGACGGCCATGTCATCGGCGGGTGCGGCATCTATTTGAATAAAGAGCGCAACACCGCCATGCTCGGCTGGGTTTTGCACCGCGGCTTTTGGCATCACGGCTACATGACCGAGGCCGCAAACGCAATGATGAAATACGGCTTCGGGGCGCTCGGCCTGCACCGCATTTGGGCAAGCTGCAACGCCGACAACGCCGCCTCGTTCCGTGTGATGGAACGGCTCGGCATGCGCCTTGAAGCCCATTTTATTAAAAACCGCTTCGGGCGCGTCGGTGGTGAAAAGGTTTGGTACGACGAATTGATTTACGCCATGCTCGACGAGGAATGGAAGGCAAAATCAACATCCGAATCTCGGGCGGCACTATAAAACCGCCCTCGTCCTTGATCGGAAAAATTAAAAGTCAAGTTAAATCATGTGTTTTTAATCAGCCACTCGTCGAGCTCATCCAATTCGCCGATGCTGCCCG
>CAZPLU010000065.1:0-2500 GCA_964587625.1 uncultured Eubacteriales bacterium | reverse complement strand
AATATTACAAGATAAAGGCGTATCTGTGAGTTATACCGCCATGCGAAAGGTATTGACACCTTCGAATTTCATGCTTTGAATTTCATACCGTATTGTGGTAGAATATATTTGACCAAAATCGGAGGTGCGACATCTTGGACATCATCCCGCTCAAGCCCGCGTTAAAAGACATCATCTGGGGCGGAAACCGCCTCGCAACAGAGTTCCAATATGGTCCCGCTCTCTCCCGCATCGCCGAGGCGTGGGTCGTCTCTGCGCACCCCGCGGGGCAATCGACCGCCGTCGGGGGCGAATTCGACGGCAGACCGCTCGGCGATATTTTACATGAGCGACCCGAGTTGTGCGGCCGCCAATCAAGCGGCGATTTCCCGCTGCTCGTCAAATTCATCGACGCCGCGCGCGACCTCTCGATTCAGGTGCACCCCGACGACAAATATGCCGCCGCGCACGAAAACGGGCGCGGCAAGACCGAGATGTGGTATGTCATGGACGCCGCCCCGGGCGCGTTCCTGTATTACGGTTTCAAAAATCATGTCACACCCAAAGAATTTTCCGACGGCATCGCAAACGGCGCCGTCTGCGATCTGCTCAACAAAGTCACGTGCAAAAAAGGCGATGTCTATTTCATTCCCGCCGGGACGGTGCACGCCATCGGCGCGGGGCTGCTCATCTGCGAAATCCAGCAGTCCAGCGATTTCACCTACCGCATTTTCGACTATAACCGCCCCGGCGCGGACGGCAAACCCCGCGAACTGCACATTCAAAAGGCCGCCGAGGCGTCCGATCTCTCGCCGTCGAGACCGAGCGGAAAACCGCGCGGCAAGACCCGCAAATTCGGAACGCTCTCGCGCACGGTACTGGCCCGCTGCGACCATTTCACCGCGACGCATTATCGCGGCCGCGGTGAAATCAAGTGCAAAAAGACCTTCGGGCTGGTCGCGGTCTTGGGCGGGAGCGGAACGCTCAACGGGCAAGCCGTCAAAAAAGGCGACGGCGCGTTCATTCCGGCGGGCACCGAAAAGCTGACCCTGACCGGCGACCTCGAACTGATTTATACAGCGCCCTGAGATGGGGGTTGGAAAATGGGAAACGGAAAACAGCAAAGCGATTTATTTTTTAACCGAGCGCTTCTTTATGACGTTTTGGCCGAAGGATCGCATTACCCGCAAGCTTTTGATCCGTCCGAGATTCCTCAGAGCGTCACGAGGGGACGCTTTTACGCTTCGGAATGGCAAATTTGTCATCCTGAGCAGAGCGCGCAGCGCGCAGTCGAAGGATTTCGGCACCCGTAGGTCCCATTCAACGCATCCCCCGTCTACCAATTTCCGTTTTCTAATTTCCAACCACCATTAAAATCTCGGTCCGATAAAAGTGAAATGATGATTAAAGGATGGTCGTCATGAAAAAATACATCTCCGTCGACATCGGCGGCACCAAATGCGCGGTCTCGCTCTGGGAGGAAACCGACACGTTTTCGGATTGTTCCGAAAATCCGCCGAAAATGCTGAAAAAGAATAAATTCGCCACCCCGCCGACCCCCGGGGAAACCATCGCCCTGCTGGTTGGTCATGCCAAAGAACTGGCCGGGGGACAGGTCATCGACGCGGTCGGCATCAGCTGCGGCGGGCCGTTAAACAGTAAAAAAGGCCTGCTGCTTTGCCCGCCGAACCTGCCCGGCTGGATCAACATCGACATCGTCACGCCGTTCCGAGAAGCCATCGGCGCACCGGCGTTTTTGCAAAATGACGCCAACGCCTGCGCGCTCGCCGAATGGCTCTGGGGCGCGGGAAAAGGGCATCAAAACATCGTGTTTCTGACGTTCGGCACCGGCATGGGCGGCGGCCTGATCCTCGACGGAAAGCTCTATTGCGGCACGAGCGACATGGGCGGCGAGGTCGGGCATATGCGCGTCGCCGAAGACGGCCCGGTCGGTTTTAACAAGCGTGGCTCGTTCGAGGGCTATTGCTCGGGCGGCGGTATGGCGCGCCTTGCCGAGGAACGCATGCCGGACTGGCTCAACGCCGGGAAATCCACCCTCCTCAAAGACGCCGAAATCTCCGCCAAGTCCATCAGCGAAGCCGCCGATGCCGGGGACGCGTTCGCCCTCTCCGTCATCGGGGAATGCGGCGAAAAGTTGGGGCTGGGCATATCCAATATCATCGATCTCGTCAACCCCGAGATCGTGGTCATCGGCTCGATCTACGGACGCGAAAAACGTTTCGCGCCGATTGTCGAGCGGGTCGTCGCGCGCGAGGCCATCCCGTTTTCGTGGGAGGTCTGCCGCATCGTCTACGCGGGTCTGGGCGAAGCGGTCGGCGACTTTGCCGCCGTCGCGGCGGCGAAATACGGACAGGAACAAAGTAAATGTAAAGTGTAAAGTTTAAAGTTTAAAGTGAAATATTTTTTAAAATTTCTCTGTTTGATCTCAGGACATCGGTAAGCCAAAAGTATCAAGACATCGGTAAGTAAATGTGTCAGGACATCGGTAAGTAAGCATGGT
>CAZPLU010000064.1:0-2883 GCA_964587625.1 uncultured Eubacteriales bacterium | reverse complement strand
TCATTCTTGATCCGTTTTTCCTCTCGCCGGACCATTTTGTTTATGAGGCCGACCAGCTGATGGGGAAATTCAAAATCAGCGGCGTGCCGATCTGCGAAAACGGCAAATTGGTCGGATTGATCACCAACCGCGACCTGCGGTTTTTGTCCGACTTCGACTGCCGCATCCGCGAGGTCATGACGCCGGGCGAAAAGCTGATCACCGCGCCGGTCGGCACGGGGCTGGAACAAGCCAAGGCGATTTTGCAAAAATACAAGGTCGAAAAGCTGCCGCTGGTCAACGAGAAGGGCGAATTAAAAGGCCTGATTACGATCAAGGACATCGAAAAAGCGACAAGATATCCCAATTCCGCGCGCGACGCAAAAAGCCGGCTGCTGTGCGGCGCGGCCATCGGCGTGACCGGCGACGTGCTCGAACGGACGGCGGCGCTGCTCGAGGCGGGCACGGACGCGCTGGTGCTTGATTCGGCGCACGGACACAGCAAAAACATCCTGAACTGCCTGAAAGAAGTGAAAAAACGCTATTCCGGCGCGCAGGTCATCGTGGGCAACATCGCGACCGGCGAGGCCGCCAAGGCACTGATCGACGCGGGCGCGGATGCCGTCAAGGTCGGCATGGGTCCCGGCTCGATCTGCACGACCCGTGTGGTGGCCGGCATCGGCGTACCCCAAATCACGGCGGTCTACGACGTGGCCTGCGCGGCTTCCAAAGCCGGGATCCCGGTGATCGCCGACGGCGGAATCAAATATTCCGGCGACATCGTCAAGGCGATCGCGGCGGGCGCGGACGCGGTGATGCTCGGTTCGCTGCTGGCCGGCTGCGAGGAGGCGCCGGGCGAGATGGAAATTTATCAAGGCAGAAGTTTTAAGGTCTATCGCGGCATGGGCAGCATGGCGGCGATGGAAAAGGGCAGCAAGGACCGCTATTTCCAGAGCGGCAGCAAAAAGCTCGTGCCCGAGGGCGTCGAGGGCCGCGTGCCCTACAAGGGTCCGATCTCGGACGCGGTCTATCAATTACTCGGCGGTCTGCGCTCCGGCATGGGCTACTGCGGCTGCCGAGACATCCCCGAATTACAAACCAAATCGCGGTTTATGACCATTACCAACGCGGGGCTCAAAGAGAGCCACCCGCACGACATCTATATCACCAAGGAAGCGCCGAACTATACGATCAATCCGCAGGGATAAACGGTTAAATCGAAAAATCTTTTAAAAAATCCTCCACTACTGCGGCACCCTCCCCTTTGACCGGGGAGGTATGGGAATTGCTGTTCAAACCGCAATGCAAGCGACGAACATCGTCTGTTCTGCGGCAATAGACGAAATAAAGGATTCACATGAAAAAGTTGAATTGGGAAATCGGGTCTTCGGCAGATACGGAAATCAACAACGCCAACGGCATTCATCAGGACTGTGTGCTCGGGTTATGCCGCGACGACGAGGGCTTTTTATGGGCGACGGCGGGGCATTGCGGATACGGCAAGATCGGAATTTTTCGCGGTGAAAACGCCGGTGATTTGAAAAAGCTCTACGACGCGCAGTTGCTCTTTGCCACGGGTGCGGCGGGAGACGCGTTCGGCGGGGAAGCGGGGCGCTATCCCGACGGGCCGCTCGCGCGCGGCGAGATTTGGGCGACGGGACTTTGGATTGCGCCGAAAACGGCGACGAAATATCCTGGTCGGTTTTACGCGCTGGTGCACAACGAGACCGGCTGGGGCGCGGGTAAAACCGGTTACACCGCGTTCGGGCAGGAGGAGGGCGAGCCGGATTTCCGGCACATCGGCTTGATTTCATCCGACGACAAAGGGCGTACCTGGTCATTTCATAAGTGGGTGATTACGGCCGCCGAGCCCTGTTATACCGAAACCTACCGTCCGGACGGAATGACCGAGGGCGGGCAAAAAGCGGGTGTGATCAATCTGGGTGCCGGGGATTTATCGGTGTTTTATCGCCCCGGTGAAAAAGCGCTTTATTGTTTTTATTCGATGCTCTGGTACGATATGGACAGCCGCAGCGTGACGGCGGATAAAATTTATGTCGCCAAAGCGGCGGTCGGCGAGACCGGTGAACTCGGCGGGTTTGTGAAGTATCATAACGGCTCGTTTTGCACGCCGGGGAACGGCGGGGCGGAGACCGCGATTATGACCGGCGGAGCGGAACCCTGTGTGGCCTACAGCAAACCGCTGGGGCGTTACCTGATGACGACCTACAACCGTATTTATTGGGGCAGCGGCCCAACTTTGCAGGTCTGTTACAGTGATGATCTTGTCAACTGGAGCGAACCCGTCCGCTGCGTCGAAGAACACGCCGAACTGAGCATGCCGTATTATTCACTTGCGGGACACGAACCCGGCGAGCCGCACAACTGGCTGGGAGAGGACTTTGAGTTGTTTGTGAACACCAACAACACCGACGTGAAGTTGCATCGGGTAAAAACGAAAGTGATTTTATAACTTTTTGTATAAAAGTCACTTGATACAACATGTGATATTGCATCATTGAAAAATTTAAACATTCAAACGGGATGTGTTCAACGGATCGGGGGTTGCAAGATTCATCACTTGCAACCCCCTTTTCCGTGCATATTCAACGGTATATGCCCTACCTCCCGACGTTTTATTTAAATAACAGACACAAAAAGCACTGTGCTCCACTAAAAAAACGGTTTCGTTTAAGAAAACAACCCGAATCGTAATGCTCTGAAACATAAATGATTTCGTCCGCTATTTCGGACCATATCCCCTTTTTGAAATAAGGCAACACCATAGTCAAACGCAAAGAGGGAAATTTCTTTTTCAATACGAAAACAGTTGCAGCCGCCAAGGCGTCAAAACCGTTGGCACCCCCGCTGATGAAAATTTCGACACCTTTGTCAACCAACAAA
>CAZPLU010000063.1:0-2937 GCA_964587625.1 uncultured Eubacteriales bacterium | reverse complement strand
CTCGGTCTGAACACGGTTGACGGTCTGGTCGACGCGTATGTGACGATCGAATACTCCACCGTTACCGACACGACTTTCACGCTGAAAGTCAACTATAATGACGGTCCGAACGACGGCATCAAGGGTTACAACGGCTTCAGCAGAACCTGGGACGTCAAGACGACTTGGGTTGTCAGAACCGATTCGAACCCCGACACAACCCATGCCGCTTCGAAAGCGTACAACGCGTTCGCAAGCACACTGGGCAAGACCCTGACCCCGGCCGCGGCAGTCATGCCCGAAAACCCGAATGAGCCGCAGGAAGTCAGCTCGACTCCGCAAACGTCGGTTGAAGTGTCTGTTCCGACCGACACCAGCACCCCGCAGATGGGCAATCCGTTCAACGCGATTGCGTATATCATCACGATCGGCGCTTCCGCCATCGGCGGCATCTCCACGCTGATCATCCGCAAACGGAAGTAAGCGAAAGCTTTCTTACGCTCTACGGCAGTCATGTTCCGTCTGATGACGGATAAAAAAGCCCCCGCAGCGAGAGCTGCGGGGGCTTTGCCCTCCGGCGAAAGCCGGAGGGACTGATCGGCGCCCGATGGAATGCATCGGCATCAAAACAGGCGTCCTGCGCGTTGACATTTGCCCGGCGAATTGATATAATAATTGTATTCTTTGGGAGGGTATTTGAAAGAGGTGGTATGAGACCGATGGGGAAAAAGAAGCTCAGTCCCGAAAAACGCGCCGGGATTGCAGTTGAACTTCTTGAACAACGTTATCCGGAGGCCTTATGCTCACTTGATTATGATGACCCCTTCCGACTGATGGTCAGCGTCCGGCTCTCGGCGCAATGCACCGACGAGCGGGTAAATCTGATCACGCCCGCGCTGTTTGAGCGATATCCGACGATGGATGATTTCGCCCAAGCCGATCAGAGTGAGTTGGAAAAATATATTTTTTCCTGCGGTTTTTATCGCTCAAAAGCCAAAGATCTGATCGGCGCCGCAAATGCGCTCATCGACCGATTTAAGGGCAAAATACCCGACGATATGGACCGGCTTCTGACAATACCGGGCGTGGGGCGAAAGAGCGCGAATCTGCTTTTGGGCGATATTTACGGCAAACCCGCCGTTGTGGCGGACACCCACTGCATCCGGATTTCAAATCGGCTCGGATTATGCAAAACGACCGATCCGTATAAAGTGGAGATGGCGTTAAAGGCGATTTTACAACCGGAGAAAAGCAACGATTTTTGTCATCGGCTGGTTTTGTTCGGCCGAGAGATCTGCACCGCGCGCTCGCCGAAGTGCGGCGTATGCCCGCTTTTTGAAATCTGCGAAAACAAGCCGTGAAAATGAAATGTCGAAACGGAAAAGGAAAAGAATAAAAGCGGCAAAACCGCGAAAGGGAGAAAAAAATGAGAGTTAAAACGAAAAGAACGCTTATTTTTATAATCGTATCGATGTTATTGGCAGCGGCGACCGCCGGCTGCGCAAGAACCTCGATGAAAGAGGTCGTGGATGCAATCGATGCGGACTTTATGGCGGACGTCGGAACGCACGCCGTTCCGGTTGGCAGAACCGAGTTGCCGCAGGATGATTTTTTGATAAAAACCGGATTGAGCGCCTCTGACATCAAGGATTATTACGGCGTTGTCAGTTCCGATGAGGGGTACAGCGACAGGATCTTCGCCATTCGGGCGGATAAAAAGGCGGTTGAGACGGTGAAAACGGCGCTGCTTCAACACAAATCGGATTTGACGGCGTATTACCGCGCTTATTCGGTCAACGGCTCCTATCAGCGGGCGAAACTGTCAATCCTTGTGCAGCGCGGGGATTGCCTGTTTTACATTTGTTTGGGCATCATGCCGACCGATACCGATGCGCCGCTGGAATTCGGCGTCGATTTGGACATTGCGGTGAATGTCATCAATACATATTTTCCGGCGGAGAACGCCAAGTGAGTGTGAATTGTAAAGTTACAAACATGTGAACCCCTAAGGCGGATATGTCACTTTGCATTTTACACTTTAAACTTTTCATTGCGTTATGGAATCTCATTCCAAACTATGCCAGTAATCGGTGACGTCATCGTTTTCGTCGAGCGCGTCAATCAGTTTATTGAGCTTGACGAGCGCCTCTTCGTCGGTGACTTTCGTATAAGTGGTCGGGATATATGCCGTCTCTTCGGAGTCGAGCTTGTATCCCGCCTTTTGCAACGCGGCGCCGACGGTCTCGAGATCGGCGGTTGCGGCGGTGATGACAAAGCGCTCGTCTTCAAGGGCGATATCCTCCGCGCCGGCATCGATGCAGGCCTCGGTGAGGGCTTCTTCATCGACATCTTCGGCGCCGACGGTGATGACGCCTTTTTGGTTGAACATAAAGGAGACGCAACCGGTTTGACCGAGATTTCCGCCGTTTTTGTCAAAGAAATGGCGCAGATCGCCGGCGGTTCGGTTGCGGTTGTCGGTCATGGCCTCGATCATGAAAGCGACGCCGGCGGGACCGTAACCCTCATACATGATGACTTCAAATTCGTCTTTATTATCCGCGCCCGCTGCCTTTTTGACGGCGCGCTCAATGTTGTCGTTGGGGACATTGTTGGCTTTCGCCTTGGCGATAATTGTGGCGAGTCGGAAATTGACAGACGGATCCGCGCCGCCCTCACGGACGGCGATTGAGATTTCGCGGCCCATTTTGGTGAAGATCTTTGCTTTTGCGCCGTCGGTAATCTCCTTTTTGCGTTTGATATTGCTCCACTTGGAATGACCGGACATAGCACCCTCCGAATATTGTTTTGAATAGTATTTGAACGAAATCACAAAAAATCAATAATTGTCATTTCCGGTAAAAGCCGCTGCACACAACGGTCATACACCATATTTTATCATATTTTCCAAGGAACTTCAACACCATGTGTGAGGGTTTGTTGAAAAAATCCGAAAATGAT
>CAZPLU010000062.1:0-2954 GCA_964587625.1 uncultured Eubacteriales bacterium | reverse complement strand
CATGTGTTTTTAATCAGCCACTCGTCGAGCTCATCCAATTCGCCGATGCTGCCCGGCCAGGTCATGTAGACGGTCAGGCGGGGGTCGAGTTCTTTATGCACTTGCTTGATCATCTCCGGGCTGCCGGAAAACGCGACGGCCTTCCCCCGTGACTGGACCTTTTTATACAGGTCAAGGTATTGCAGGTGCGTTTCGAACGGGTTGGGCACATACGAGACCAGGTGTATTTTATCGATGGACATTATATCTTCGTAATGCTTCAGCGCGCCGGGGCCGTCCCAGTGGAGCACGACATGGTCGATAAAACTTGTCTCGTACTCCATCGTCGGCATGGCCCATCGGCGAAACATCTCCGGGCCGATCATGGCGATAAAATCACAGGAGACGCAGGCCACGCTGCCGGTGGTGGAAAAGGCGTCGAAATAGTAGCCGAGCTCGTCCATCCTGCCGGCGGCCGTGCAGGCCTCCCAGCATTTTTTAAAGACGCCGCGGATATCCTCCATGGCCCTGTCGATGAGTTCCGGGCTTTCTATTAAATCGATGCAGAGTTGTTCGGAGCCCCTCGCGGCCAGCAACAAATCCATATTCGTATGAAAATCCAGCGTTCTGGGCAAAACGGATCCTGCGAAAGCGTCGGCGCATTTTCTGTAAAATTCGATCATACGTTTCCAGTTGGGACTGTTTTCATCGACTGTGATAGGGGCTGATAAATCCGTGATAAACGGCTCCGCCCAGTTGGTGTCCATATTGCTACCGTCGTTCCATATGAGTTTGCCGCCGCAATAAGTCGATATCTCATCGGCGCCGAAGGAGGGCCAGTAGGTCGCGATGGTGTCGCCGCCGAAATAGGTGTTCTCCGCGTTCTCCAGAACCTCGCGGGTCATCTTGTCCATATCCCCGAAGGTGCGCTCCTTATAGGTATGGTAATGATAAGGCTGAGACGGATCTTTGGGACAACTACCCAGCAGGATGGGGCGGTCGATCAGCTCGCCCTGCCAGAAGGCGTCCCACCTCTTGGCCGACTGCTCGATATTGGGATTGAAACGCCTGAGGTGATCAAGATTGATTTTCATGCATTTTCTCCTATCGTTTTGACGGTATCGGTTGATCCGATATAATTATAAAGAATCGGTACGGATTAAACAATAGGAAGAAACGAATAGGCGGCGATAAATACTAAACTCTGATTAAAAAAACGGATGCCTTTCGGCATCCGCTGAGCGTGAAGATAAAGGTCTTCACGCTTCATAGGGGGTATCCAATAACCCCATGTGACCCCCGGTTTCGCGCCCGGTGGCGCGGGTTAAGGTGTTTTTCCGCCGCACAGGTCGCCGGAAAAACAAATAAAATTATCCTGCGAGGAGTTTTTCTTGGGTCTGAACGGATGCCTTTCGGCATCCGCTTTTATTACAATGTTATGACAATCAATTTTTGTTCAAGAATGCGGCGATTTTCATGGTTGCTTCAGCCGGGGGAACGGGTGCGCTGTAGATCCCGAGGATTGTCTGTCGCAGATGTTCCTCATCCGTTCCTGTCTCCCCGTCAATAAGCTCACAGATCGCAGTCAGGATGCCGGGCAGGTGCTCACGAAGATATGCTTCCCGCTCGGGTGGCGCAAAAAAGTTCGGAAGCAACAGCTCACGGCTGTCACGGGCATGGGGTCTTCGTCTGGCAAGCAGTTCGGCTTTCTCCGTCATTCCGGCGCTGCGGTAAAGGAAACATAACACGGCAATGACTCCGCTTCGGGAATGATCATTCAAATCCCCTTCCAAACGTCGTTCGAGCATTTGAATCGCATGGTCGATTCCCTCTCCCGCCATGGCGAACGCTTCCGCACGACCTGCCGATAACCCAAGGTCGGCAGGAAAAGTTTTGAGGGCCTCATCGTAAACTGCAGCGGCCTCATGATACCTGCCTTCTTTTTGCAACGTATTCGCCCGCGCGTAAACGCCCCACATTTTACCCTTGATTTCTGACATTCCCAACAGCTCATCCACAGTTACGTTAAAACAGTTTGCTAACCCCGGCAGTAATGTGATATCGGGGTAGCATTCATCCCGCTCCCATTTACTGACCGCTTGCCCGGTCACGCCGATACGCTGTGCAAGTTCTTCTTGTGTCAACCCCATATCGAGCCGCAACTGCTTTAAATTTTTAGCAATGAACATTTTTCATCCCTCCCGCTTTTGATGTGTTTATTTTAGCAGGGCTCCTTTTGTTTCACAAGAGAGACATTGTTGTAAAAATTCAACCCGGGGTTGGATGAATGTATAAAATGGAAACTGTTCAACTCTGTTAAGGGCTTTTCTTTTGGGTGGAAATTTTGTATATTGATGTGGTCAACGGCTCGCGGAGGTAAAATATGGACACCTCTCGGCATCCATTTCTATATCTGTATTTTTATAAATCAAATTTCGTTCTCGCTTGTTGCAAGGTCGAAACGATTTTTTCCGGCTTCCGTGATGCCGATGTCATTACTCATCAAACGAATGCTCAATGAAGTGAACCAAATTGTCATAAAGGAGTCCGGGGATTTCATACAGAACGGTTTGATCAGTGCCCGGAATTGCCGCAAATCCTATGTCCTCGAGTTTTCCGCTGATATTGAAGACAAGTTCGGTCTCGCCCGAAATAATTGCCGAATAATAGGGGATATCCGGGTTGAGTTTTATACGCCAGCTTTTCTCAAGTTTTTTCCACTTTTGTGAAACGGCCAGTTTTACGAATTCCTGGATCTTGCTCTCTTCCGCAATCACTGTCTCTTGCGGTGATGCCGTCGACAATCTCGCATTGATTAATTTCATTTCAACCGGTTTTTTTGGGAGCAACGCCGAAATATCATCGCAAAAATAATCGTCGGGCAATTTTGTGCCAATGCTGCTTGATAAAGGAATGCTGCTTTCAATGGCATTGCTTTCGCTGTCGGTACTCATTGAAACATCGTTTGATAAAAT
>CAZPLU010000061.1:0-3384 GCA_964587625.1 uncultured Eubacteriales bacterium | reverse complement strand
CCGGGTCCTCGCTTTGCACGGCTTGTCCCAGTTTTTCCAATAATTTATCCAATCCCGCAGGGTCGAGGTCGTTGTCGCGCAGAACGAATATCTTCTCGCGGGTGGTCTTGTCCACGGTCTCGGCGGACATCGACAGCTCCTCGAACATTTTTTCGCCCGGGCGCAGGCCGATGTATTTGAGCTTGATGTCCCGGCCGGGAACCAAGCCCGCCAGCCGGATCATATCCTCGGCAAGGTCCTTGATCTTGACCGGCTCTCCCATGTCCAGCACGAAAATCTCGCCGCCCTTTGCCAACGCGCCCGCCTGGAGCACCAATGAGACCGCCTCGGGGATCGTCATAAAGTAGCGCGTGATCTCGGGGTCGGTGATTGTGACGGGGCCGCCGCTCTCGATCTGTTTTGCGAACAGCGGCACGATGCTGCCCTCGGAGCCCAGCACGTTTCCAAACCGCACCGCGCAGAATTCGGTCTTGTTTTGCCGATTGAAATCCATGAACAGCAGTTCCGAGATGCGCTTGGTCGCGCCCATGACGTTTGAGGGGTTGACCGCTTTGTCGGAGGAGATCAGCACGCATTTTTTCACGCCCGACTCGGCGCATTGGGCAAGCACGTTGCGGGTTCCGAAGACATTGTTTTTCACCGCCTCGAGCGGATTGATCTCCATCATCGGGACGTGTTTGTGGGCGGCCGCGTGAAAGACCAGCACCGGACGGTATTCGTCAAAAACGGCCTTTAGGCGGCTTTGGTCGCGGACGGATCCGAGGATCGTGACAAAACGGTCGCTCCCGAAGCGCTCGGAGAGTTCGTTGCCGATATAAAACAATCCGTTTTCGTTGAAATCATAGACGACAAGCCGTCTCGCGCCGGCTTGCAAAATCTGGCGGCACAACTCGCTGCCGATGCTGCCCGCGCCCCCGGTGACGAGCACCGTCGCGTCGAAGAGCAGGGTTTTCGCCTCGCCGTTGTTCAACTTGACCGCGTCGCGCCCGAGCAGGTCCTCGATTCGGAGGTTGCGCAGGTTCGCGCCGACTTTTGCGCCGACCGAGTCGTCGTAATCCTGAACGCCGCTGTAAATTTTCAGCGCGGCGTCGGTGTTGCGCACAAGCCCGTAGATGCGGCGCAGGTCGGCGCGGCTCGCCGAAGATAAGGCCACCATCACGGTACTGACATTATATTTCACAATAACCGCGGGGAGCAGCTCGTCGCCACCCACAACTTTGAGACCGCTGATCAGGGCGTCTTTCAGCTGCGGATCGTTGTCGACGAATGCCACCGGGAGGAAGCCCTTATCGGGGTTGGTGAGAAAATATTGGGCCAAATAGGTGCCGGTCTCGCCGCAGCCGACAATTACCGTGCGGTTGGCGGTCGCTCTGGTGACGCTGCGGCTGGAAATGACTTGAAAAAACCGCGGCAGCAGCCGGGCGAAAGCCGAAAACATAAAATTGAAGAAAAAGAACAGCACGAGGATGCTGCCCGAAAACTTGATGACCCCGAACAATTTTAAGCCGCACCAGATTGCGGCGGAGCAGCCGACAGAACCGACCAGACGCAGCAAATCCAGCAATCCCGCTCGCCGCCACAGATTGCTGTAACTGTCGAAGATGAGGTTGAAGACGACAACGGTCGGCCAGACGAACAGATATTCCATGTTCAACGTGAGATAGGTAAAGGCCGCTTTGAAATCAAACTCAAATATTAAAACCGCCGAAAATAAAGTGGTGATTGCGCAGAGAAACAGATCGCAGACCACAAGCGCGGGAATTTTAAAAAATTTCTTCATCCGCTTTTTTACACCTCGCCGGACATTGCATGGTTTATTGTGGTATAGTATACAAAATTCGATACACAAAGTCAAGAATTCGACCGGCTGCCCCGGGCGGCTCCCGATTGTGCGCATAGGCCGCATTCCGAATTTTTCAATTCGATCACCGCTGCGGTATTGATCGCGCATAACACGCCGCCGCCGATATCGCACAGCGTCCAAACCATTTCGGGAGCGGCGGCGCCCGCGCAGACCATCACGCCCGCCATTCCGATAAAAATCACCGTTCTTTTCGTGCCGGTTACATGCGCCGCCGCTGTGAATCCGCAGGTCAGCACGGTTGTGAAGGCAAACACCGCGACGAGAGCGGATACCGTGAAGCCGCCGCTTTTACCGAGTAAAGTCCCGGCCGCGCCGACAGCGGTGACCGCGCCCGAGCACAGCAGCGCAAGCCCGGTCAGCGTACACATGAGCAGCGTGTCAAACAGCACCGAAAGCGACTGGCACAGACCGATCTCCTCGGGCGTCCCCTCGGCTTTTGCGGCCGCATAAGGCGCGATGCCCCACCCGGCTTCGCAACTGAACGCACCGCGCCGCACGCCGGTCGAAGCCGCCGCGCCGAAGCCGCCGCCCGCGACTGCTCCGATTCCGAAAGCGTCTTTGAAAATCGCCTCGACCGCCCGCGGAACATTTTGATAATTCACCGCGATAATCGCGATGCAGAGAAGCATAAATCCGATTGCCGCCGGCGGCAGTATCCGCGCGCTGATGCGCGCGAGGCGCTTTTCACCACCCATGACACTGACCAAAAACAACGCCGCGCAGACCGCGCCGACCGCGGCGCCGAAATAGGGGGGCGTTGCGGTAAAATTTTCGCGAAGCGAGACGGCGGCGGAATTGACCTGGATGGCCGGCATCAAGAATGCCTGCATCAAAAACATCAGCCCGGTGAACACATATGCGGTCTTGCGGCGCCCTAATTTGCGCATATAGTCGGGCGGGATTCCGAATTTTGCGCCGTAGCGGCTCTCCTCGTAGCTGATCGCGCTGCCCAAAATCGAAAAAACACCCATCCACAAAATCGCGCCCGGCCCGCCCGCCGCAATCGCCGCCGAGACCCCGACGATGTTACCGACGCCGAGCTTGCCGCCGGTCGTGAGCGAGAACACCTCGAAAGGCGAGAGCTTTTTGCCGCTTTGGCGCGCTAAAATTTTCGGTACGCGCAACAAACCCGTGAGATTATAAAATCGGTTCTTGAACGACAACCACAACCCGATGCCCAGCAGCGCGCACACGGGAATGATCCCCCAGATGATTTTTTCGGATAAAAATCGCAAAACGGACATCATATCACCCCGAAATGAATATGCGAAACTTCGGGTTTGCATGATAAGATTGACAAGACGCGGGTGTTGGGGTATAGTAAAAAACAGTCAGGAAGTTGGTTAGTGTAGAGTGTAAAATGTAAAACGTAAAGTGAAATATCAAAATATTTAAGTCCTTTTACACAATCTTTGTTTGATCTCAGGACATCGGTAAGCCGGAAGTATCAAGACATCGGTAAGTGAATGTGTCAGGACATCGGTAAGTAAGCATGGTAAAATGACGCCGAAAGGCGGTGG
>CAZPLU010000060.1:4582-6298 GCA_964587625.1 uncultured Eubacteriales bacterium | reverse complement strand
CTGCCTCAAGAACGAACACGTTGCCTGATATTCATCGGCAAAAGTATTTTGTCCTGACAAAACGCCATATATTCAGAGGCCGAGGGGTTCGGGGGCGAGCAGCCCCCGTGCGTCCCTTAAAATACTGAAATTTTCGTGCGTTAATTAACCTTTTGGGTATGAAATTTTTATGAACTATTGACACCGAAAAACCCGCCGAGAGCCGTAAATCGGCGCGACCCGATATGACAACTCGCGGAAAATCACCGCCCGACAAAAGCAGACAAAAGCGGGGAATTGACAATCAACGCCGCAAACGGTATAATTTTTGAGCGATTTAACCCTCTGTAATCATCGTAAAAAGGAGGCGGGACGGTGCAAAACGATTTCCAAAAGACCATTGCGGCGATTTCCACACCGCTCACCGCCGGGGGTGTCGCGATGATCCGCATCTCGGGCGAACAAGCGCTCACGATCGCCAAAAAAGTTTTCATCCCCGCCGGAAAACCCTTGGACAAACGGGGCGGTTACAACGCCGCATACGGCCGTTTCACCGATGAAAACGAACTGTTCGACGACGGGGTCGCCATCGTTTATAAAGCGCCCCACAGCTACACGGGGGAAGACGTCGTCGAACTCTGCTGCCACGGCGGCGTATTTTTGGCGCAAAAAGTGTTGAAAACCGCAATCGAAGCGGGTGCAAGCCCCGCCCAACCGGGTGAATTCACGCGCCGCGCCTTTGAAAACGGAAAGCTCTCGCTGACCCAGGCCGAGAGCGTGGTCAATTTGATTTACGCGGCCGGAGAATCCGCGCTCAAAGAGGCCAACGCCGCCAAAGACGGCGCGCTCGCGAAAAAGCTCGACGCAATCAAAACCGATTGCGTCCGCGCGGCAGCCGACGTCGCGGCCTTTTTGGAATATCCCGACGAGGACGTCCCCGCGCCCGACGGCGTTGAGGAGAAACTCGCCTGTGCCATCGCAAAATGCGGGGAACTCATCAAAAACTTCGACAGCGGCCGCGTCTGGCGCGAGGGCTTGAAAACCGTGATTGCGGGGAAGCCCAATGTCGGCAAATCCGCGATCATGAATCTGCTCTCGGGCTGTGAGCGCTGTCTGGTCACCTCGACCGAGGGCACGACCCGCGACGTAATTACGGAACGCGTGCGGCTCGGCGACGTCTTGCTGGATTTGGCGGACACTGCGGGAATCCGCGAAAGCGGCGACGAGATCGAGCGGCTCGGCATCGAAAAGACCAAGCGGGAGCTCGAGTCGGCGCAGCTGGTCTTGGCGGTATTCGACGGCGCGCAAAAATTGGACGAACGCGACCGGGAGGTTCTCGCGCTGTGCAAAGACCGGCCGGTCGTTTGCGTGATCAATAAGAACGACTTGCCGCAGATAGTCGAAAAAAATCAACTTGAAAAGGCCTTTAAAACCGTTATCGGCATCAGCGCGTTCGATGAAACCACCGTCAAAACGCTCGAAGAGGCCGTCAAAACCGCGGTCGGCGCCTCGGAACCGCAGACGGGTATTTTCAACGCCCGGCAGCGCGGCTGCCTGACACGCGCCAAAAACGAATTGGAAAACACATTAAAAGATATGCGGGCGGGCATCACCGCCGACGCGACCCAAATCGGCATCGAGTCCGCGATTTCCTCCTTATGCGAACTGACCGGCGAAAACGCCCCCGAGACGCTGATCGACGAAATATTTTCGCGATTTTGCCTGGGCAAGTGAGAG
>CAZPLU010000060.1:0-4482 GCA_964587625.1 uncultured Eubacteriales bacterium | reverse complement strand
GGCAGAGGGCAGAGGGCAGAGGGCAGAGGGCAGAGGGCAGAGGGCAGAGGGCAGAGGGCAGAACGGGACTGGAATTACCGTAGGGGCGGCCCTATGTGGCCGCCCGTTGAAGTGGTCATCGGAAATAAAAAAGAATCGAAGAACGGGAAACGGTCTCGGATCGCATCCGGTGCGACCGCGCCGAGCGGGCGAATTTTTTCGCCCGGGTCGTAATTCGCACGGCGCGTCAAGGATGCCGCGCCCGGGGCACATCTGTTTGTACGCCCGAAAAACACGCGCGGTTTGCCGCGCTGCGCTCGCAATGACGGTAGATCCGTCTTTGCGAGGAAAACGCGGGGTTCACCGCGTATGACGAAGCAATCCAGAAACGAGGCATACGGATTACCCCATAACGATACCAAGATAAGCGGGGAACGACTGGATCGCCGCGCTGCGCTCGCAATGACGGAAATAACAATACGCGCTTTCCCATGCACTTGAATCCTGATTTTTTAATTTTGAACACCCCCGATGGGATTTGAAAGGACACCTAATGATCGAATACGACGCCGGAAAAGTGGATATCGCCGTGGTCGGCGCGGGTCATGCCGGAATCGAAGCGGCGCTTGCGGCAGCGCGGCTCGGGTGCGAGACGATTTTGTTCACGCTGAATCTCGACGCGGTAGCAAATATGCCTTGCAACCCGTCGATCGGCGGCACAGGCAAAGCCCAGCTGGTGCGGGAACTCGACGCGTTGGGCGGCCAAATGGGTAAAATCGCCGACGAGGCGTGTTTGCAGAGCCGGATGCTCAACCTCGGAAAAGGGCCCGCGGTACGCAGTTTACGCATGCAGAGCGATCGTCCGCGTTATAAAACCCTGATGAAGCAAGTCCTCGAGCAGCAGCCCCGCCTTCAACTGGTGCAAGCCGAGATCACGTCCATCGGATACGACGAAAACAAAAACCTTATCATAAAAACCGGTCTCGGCGCAAATTATCAGGTAAAAGCGGTCGTCATTGCGGCTGGCACCTATTTAAAAGGAAAAATCCACATCGGCGATATCCATTACGAGGCGGGGCCGGACAATATGCGCGCCGCGACGGGGCTTTCGGAATCGCTCAAAGCCCTGGGCATTAAGCTGCTGCGCTTTAAGACCGGAACCCCGGCCAGAGCCGACGGCAAGAGCATCGACTTCAGCGTCTTGGATCGGCAGGAGGGCGACAGGCCGCCCGAGGCCTTCTCCTACGACACCGACCCCGCCGCCCTGCGCAACGAGTTTGCGTGCTATATGGCGTGGACCAACGAAAGGACACATGAGATCATCCGCAAAAATCTGCATCGCTCGCCGTTATACGGCGGCGTCATCGAGGGCGTCGGCCCGCGTTATTGCCCGAGCATCGAGGACAAAGTGGTCCGGTTCGCCGACAAGCAGCGCCACCAAATTTTCATCGAGCCGACCGCGGCCGGGAGCAAAGAGGTCTATTTGCAAGGGGTATCCTCGTCGCTGCCCGAAGAAGTTCAGCTCGAATTCCTGCGCACCGTCCGGGGGTTTGAAAACATCAGAATCATGCGCACCGGATACGCCATCGAATACGACTGCTGTGACCCGATCCAACTTGCGCCGACGCTCGAATTCAACGAATTCCCCGGCATTTTCGGCGCGGGGCAGTTCAACGGCACCAGCGGATACGAGGAGGCGGCGGCGCAGGGTTTTGTCGCGGGGGTCAACGCCGCGCACAAAACTCTCGGCAGATCGGAATTCACGCTGTCGCGGGAAAACAGCTATATCGGAACCCTGATCGACGACATCGTCACCAAGGGCGTCATTGACCCCTACCGCATGATGACCTCTCGCTGCGAATACCGGCTTGTGGTGCGCCAGGACAACGCCGATTTGCGCATGACGCCGCTCGGACGCGAACTCGGCCTCATCGACGACGACCGCTGGGCGCGGTTTTTAAAGAAAAAAGAACAGCTTGCGGTCGAGCGCAAACGCGTCAAAGAGACCACGATCAAAAACAGCCCCGCGTTGAACGCCCTGCTCGAACAGACCGGCTCGCTGCCGCTCTCGGGCGGCATCCGACTTTCGGAATTGCTCAAGCGCCCGCAGATTTCCTATTTTGACCTCGCCCCGTTCGACCCGGCTCGACCCGAACTGCCCCCCGACATCGGAACCCAAATCGACATTGAATATCAATATGAGGGCTATATCCGCATCCAGCGGGAGCGCATCGACGAACTGCGCCGTATCGCGGTCAAAAAATTGCCGCCCGACGCGGATTATAAAACCGTCGACGGTTTGCGGCTTGAGGCACGCGAAAAGCTCAACAAAATCAAACCGCGTGATCTCGGACAAGCCGCGCGCATCTCCGGCGTGACCCCGGCCGATCTGGCCGTGCTGTCGGTTTGGCTGGTCAAGCGGGGCAGAGAGAACCAGTGAAAAATCCGGAAAGTTTTCAGCGCGGAGAACAACGAAAGAACCCGACGGAAAGGAGGCGCAGGTATGAAAGCGGTTGAACAGTATTGTATCGAAAACGGAATCGGATACACCCCGCAAATCGCCCGAAAACTGCTTCATTACACCGAATTTCTGATGGATTATAATCAAAAAGTCAACCTGACCGCCATCAAAACACCCGAGGGTATCGAAGTCAAACACTTTGTCGACTCCGTCACGCTGCTCCTCGCAACGGAAACCAGGGGAAGCGTTTTGGATGTCGGCAGCGGCGCGGGCTTCCCGGGCGTGGTGATAAAACTGTTTCGACCGGAAATCGAATTGACTCTGATGGACGGCAACGGAAAAAAAGCGAAATTCCTCGAAGCGCTTTGCAAAGAAATGGGAATAAAAGGAAACATATTGCTCGGACGCGCGGAGGTGCTCGGAAACAAACCCGAGTATCGCGAACAATTCGATCTGGTTTGCGCCAGAGCCGTGGCGGAATTAAACGTGCTGTGCGAGTATTGCATCCCGTTTGTCAAACCCGGCGGCGTGTTCGCGGCGATGAAAGGTGCGAACTGGAGAGGGGAAGCGGACGGCGCGCAAAATGCCGTTCAATTATTAGGCGGCAAAAGCCGGGAGACGAAAGAATTTGAATTGCCCGACGGCAGCAGGCGCGGAATTGTTTTAATAGAAAAAATATCGCATTCCCCGACAAATTACCCGCGCATCGGCGCAAAAATCGCAAAAAAGCCGTTGTGATACCCCGAAATATAAAAGGAACCCGCGAAAGCCGTCGAAACAAAAGAGTGGACAACCCCCCTTTCAGGATTTATTCTTGAATAGGGGGATTATTGATGCAAAAACAGAGATACGCGATGATAGAGACCTATAAAATCGCACCGAATCCGCTGCAGCCCAGGCGGCATTTTGATCCGGACAAGTTGAGGACTTTGGCCGAGAGCATCACCCGAAACGGGTTGATTCAACCGATTTCGGTACGTAAAACGCAACAGGGGTATGTGTTGATTGCAGGCGAGCGGCGGCTGCGCGCGTCCAAATTGGCGGGCGTCGGGAAGGTTCCCTGCGTGCTGGTCGACACCGATGAAATCGGCAGCGGCGTGATGGCGATGCTCGAAAACCTGCAGCGCGAGGATTTGAACTTTTTCGAGGAAGCCGAGGGCATTCGTTCTCTGATCGAGCACGGGGAGCTGTCCCAGCTCGAAGCGGGGCGGTTGCTCGGCAGAACCCAGCCGACCGTCGCCAACAAAATCCGCCTGTTGTTATTGGACGAGGGCATCCGCGCAACGATTCTCAACGCCGGGCTCACCGAACGCCACGCCCGCGCGCTGCTGTGCGTCGAACCCGACCAGCGTTCCAAAGTGCTGCGCATGATCATCGAACGGGAATTGAACGTATCTCAAACGGAGGAGCTGATCGAGCGGTTAAACGCCGAACATCCGAAACGCACCATCCGCGGCGCGCCCAAGGACTTGCGGCTGTTCAACAACTCGATCAAGCATGCGGTCACATCCCTCAACAAATGCGGCATCGAGTCCCGGCTATCGATGAATGAATTTGAGGATCGCGTCGAGTACATGATTTGGGTAAAAAAGAACTGATGCGGCCGCAAAGCCCGTTGCGACGGGATGTTTTCGCTTTTTGCGAACCACACTAAAAACAAAAGCGAAGAGCGATCCCTTTTCGTAAGGCAAGGGGTCTTGCGTGACGCCTGTTCTTTTCCACGATATGCCCCGCCCCGAATCTTGCAGGTTCGGGGCGGGGTCTTTTTTATTTCAAAATGTTCCACGTGGAACATTTTGTTGACGGGATCCCCGTAGGGAATGGTTTTGATGGAAATTGGAAAATAGAAATTGGAAGGTGTAAACCGGAAAATAATAGCCGGGAGAACGGAAAATCCCCGTCGTAGGGGCGGCCCCATGTGGCCGCCCGCGCTGATAGTAGTTGGAAAATAGAAATTAGAAATTAGTAGGACGGAGGAACAGATATTCAATGACGAAAAACGGGATTTTGTAGGGAATGGTCTTGACCGTTCCGTGCGGGCG
>CAZPLU010000059.1:0-6508 GCA_964587625.1 uncultured Eubacteriales bacterium | reverse complement strand
TTTGCGAGAACGGGGTCTTCATACGGTTTGTCGAACAGGTGGAATAAAATTTTATAACGCACTGCGGGATAGGGGCAGAAGTTGAAAAGGCGGTCTGCCGCCCGTTCAAATTGCTCTTTGGTGATCATATCTGTCCCGCCCCGCTGTGTTTATATGATTCTTTTTATTTTTGCTTTTTTTGCTTTTTTCGGGATTTTTAAAAACGCCGCAAGCGCTATCGTGATGGCACAGGTAACCGCCGCGACGATGAACGAATATGTATAAGTTCCCGCAGCGGAGAGCTTGCCGGACAAGAACTGGAAGATCAGTGCGGACATCCCGAACCCGATCATCACACACCCGTAATTCAATCCCATATGCTTGGTGCCGAACAGGTCGGCCGCGGTCGCCGCGTAGACGCTGGCGGAACCGCCGAAGCAGAAAGCGATCAGCGCAAGGCAGACCAAAAACAAAACGCCCTCGGCATAGATCATTCCCAAGGAAGAGACGAGCGTAATCACGGATATGGTCATAATCGCGGTTTTTCTCCCTGCGAAATCCGAAAACCACGATGTTAACAACCGTCCGCCGGCGCTTGCGATTCCCGTGATCATCACGCCGAGCGTGGCGGTCTCCTCCGTCAGACTGCGCTCAATTCCCAACGACTTCATCAACGGATTCAGGATGAAATAGGCGGGCAGCAAAAAGAACATCGAAAACGCAAGCAAATAAAATTCTTTTGTACCGAGCATCTCCTTGGTCGTGAATTGTTTTTGCTCGGTTTTGGCGGCGCTCCCCTGCGCACTCGTCTGCGGATTCGAAAGAAACAGCGAAAACACCGAACAGAGCACTAAAAACAGGATTCCGAAAAACAAGAACGTGGCGGGGACGCCCCATCCCGCAAGCAACGCTTTGGCGACGGGGGCGAACAACACCAGCGAAAATCCGAACGCGCAGACCATCATGCCGGTCGCAAACCCCCGCTTGTCGGGGAACCATTTTTGCACGACCGAGACGGTGGTGGTGTACACGCAACCCACGCCGAGGCCGCTGATCACACCGTAAAAAATATAGATCAGCCACGGCGCCGACTGCGGCACAAAACCGCTTAAAATCATGCCGAGGCCGAGTAAAATACTGCCGAGCAATGCGACGGGTGCGGGCCCGAACTTGTCCTGCGCGCGCCCGCCGACGATGATCCCCGCGACAAACATCGCGAGCATGATCGAGGAGGTGTATGTCGCCGCGACCGTGTCCCATGAGAGGTGGATGGCGACGGGATCTTTGAAGACGCTCCACATGTAGATGATGCCCGCGCAAAACTGCATGAGCATGCCGAACGCCAATACCAAGTACCTGTTTTTAACCGCGATTGTTTTCATCTGTCTTTATTCCTTTCGGTTTTGGATATAAATACCTTTCTAAGCATTAATAATAACTATAACAAATTATTTAATTAAAATCAAACGATTCAAACGTCGGTTGCTTTTCCTCCAACCAATAGACAGAACCGCTCGGTTCGCGCCCGAAAAACCAATTGTCGTAAAGATCACGCCGTAACATCGCCCAATCTTCAAAGGTATGCCAACTCTTCAAAATCTCATTTACTTCTTTTCGGAATATCTTTTTCCCTTTTCGAATTTCGAAGCGAGATAAAACAACGCCAGAATTTTCAGTTTCTTCTTCGTGGGATATGCTTTTAACTTGCTCTCTTCATCGAGGAAATTTTTTAACTCGTTTATTAAATAATCAGTATCAATCTCTATCATGCTTTTCACTCCATGTTAACAACGCTTGCTTGGATTTCCTTTTTATTTGTTTTTGATTAATCCCTTTACCTCAGTAATGATCATATTTCACACTTGTTTTACGATACACTTTACATTTTCAAACAGAGATTCCAAATATCGTTTATTCCCCTGCAAAACAATTTTTGATTCTTCCGGGATACTCTCAAAAACACGTTCAGCCGTTAAATTGAGATAAAAATCAATCAAATCGGTTCCGATATTTTTCGTTTTGAAATAACCAATCAATCCCGAAAAACTGTCGATTAAACCAACCTCTGCGCCATGTTCTGTCAATCGGGTGTGTGCGGGTGAGAGTTTACACGATTTTTGCATTGTATACAGGATCAAATCATCAATATCCAGTTTCCCTTTTTCCCCAAACGACTCATTCAGAAATTCATTTTTGCACCCTTCAAAGGAATCGGCGATCCCTGTCGACAACAGACGGATCAATTTCTCGTTGCTGACCCCGTGGAGCAATTGCGCTGTCCCATATGTAAAATTGTAATCATACGATAAGAGGTCTTTATCGTTTTCGTTATACAGCCAATTGTTATGGGTTCTGTCGCAGTTTAACGTGAAGATATCCAAAATGATCATGGAACAAAATTTTTTAAACATTTCGTACCCGTTGACAGGGTCTTTGTTTAAAAACTCATTTTTGATTTCATCGATATCGTAACTGCTGATCAATCTGTCTCCGGAAAACCAAGCTTTTTCCAAATCAAAAAATTCGCTGTATAGAAACAAGTCCCCGTTTGCGGTTGTGAATTTATGATAAACAACCGTGTTCAACCCGGCGATTTGTGCCAATGCGGCCGTAAAGATGATCGCATCCCGATTGAGTTCACTATCCACGATTTGAAAATGGAATTTCCCTTCACCCGGTATGTCAATGTCAAAATGGCTCGGTTTTTCTTCACCCTGTCTTTTTTCGCGGATGACTTTTTCGATATAATCCGTGGTTTTTATATTGAACATTAAAACTCCTTAATCTTATTCCCACTCGATCGTACCGGTGGGCTTGGGTGTGAGGTCGTATAATACCCGGTTGACGCCCGGGACTTCCAAGGTGATGCGGGCTGTGATATGCTGCAAAAGCGCGAACGGGACGTCCTCGACTTCGGCGGTCATGGCGTCGCGGGTATTGACCGCACGAATGATGACGGGCCAGTCAAAACTGCGCTTGCCGCCGCGGACGCCCGTGGACTTGAAATCGGGGACAACCGTAAAATATTGCCACACTTTCCCTTCCAACCCGTTCGCCGCAAACTCCTCGCGTAAAATCGCATCGGATTCCCTCACCGCCTCAAGCCGGTCGCGGGTAATCGCGCCGAGGCAGCGGACGCCGAGCCCCGGGCCGGGGAAGGGCTGGCGGTCAACCATGCCGTCCGGCAGGCCCATCGTCTTGCCGACGACCCGAACCTCGTCCTTAAACAAAAACTTCAGCGGCTCGACCAGTTCAAACTGTAAATCATCGGGCAAACCGCCGACATTATGGTGCGCCTTGACCGGTCCGCTTTCGAGGATGTCGGGGTAGATCGTGCCCTGCGCCAAGAACGCAATCCCGTCGAGCTTGCGGGCTTCTTCTTCAAACACGCGGATAAATTCCGCGCCGATGATCTTGCGTTTCTGCTCGGGGTCGGCGACGCCGGCCAATTTGTTCAGGAACCGGTCCGCCGCATCCACATAGACGAGATCGGCGTTCATTTGGTTGCGGAACACCTCGACGACCTGTTCCGGCTCCCCTTTGCGCAGCAGCCCGTGGTTGACGTGCACGCAAGTGAGCTGTCTGCCGACCGCCTTGATCAAAAGCGCGGCGACGACCGAAGAATCCACGCCGCCGGAGAGCGCCAGCAACACTTTTTTATCGCCGATTTGCCCGCGCAGTGCCGAAAGCTGCTGTGCAATAAAAACCTCCGCCAGAGCCGCCGTCGTGATACGTTCCATATTCTCGGGACGTTTGTTGTTTTCCATGGTAATCTCCATCCTTTATATTATTCCCAATCATAAGTCGTGAGAGTTAGAAAATTCCTAAATATAAGGGTTTTTCATTTTCTAATTCTAATATGGGTACAAATTTGGGTACAAAAAAGTTTTTCAACTGCGTTTTTCGGGGGTATGTCGTCAGTTTTGTCGTCAACTGTCGTCAAAAATGTCGTACTGGATGGGCGCTACAGCTTGTATTATTTTCGTCTCGATCTGTCCACACAGACCTGCTATTGTATTGCGAGACTCTTCATTCCTGTCAAGCTCCGCTTGTATTTCATCAACAATTCGCTGTTGCTCCGCGACAGATAGGTCTGTCCATTATCCTTTTCGTCTTCGTCTTGTATTTTCGCAAGTATCAAATTGGTGAGTGAAGAGAATACGTCGTTATCGTCGGTTCCGCCACCACCCCAAAGAACGTTGTGAAGGTCTGTCTTAAGCCGGTCGAGTGTCTCATGGGTGAAGTCGGTCTCCAGGTCTTTTTCAGATGCTTTTACGTAGGGCACCTTCTGTGCCCTACCGTACCGCGCAGGCAGCGCGTTGACGCTCTCGCGGTCGGCAGCGACCCAGTCCGCGAATGTCGTGTGTTTTGCGTTGTCAATAATAATACACTCATCGACCAGCCGACCACCGATTTCTCCTGTGGTGTAGAGCACAAGATACTTGACCTCATGCCCGTCGTTACGCTCCATTCCCGCGAGCTTGAATAGCTGTTCTTCGATAATCCTATCTTTATCGTAGATTGCATATTCGGTAGGCGACTTCAGCTCCATAAAGAGAAAGGCATTACCTGCGGCATCGCGAACGACCGTATCAATCCGGCTTGTAATCGTATGTGGTCTCCCTGCCGTGTATTCGTGTTCAATCTCTATTCGATCCGACGCGTATCCGAGCTCGTTGACGAGCCGAGTGAGGATGTAAGCCCGAACGATTTCCTCATCGCCGGTCATCTCAGTAATTGCGCGACCTTGCCTCACAGTATAGGCCACCCGGTTCCGGGCAAGGTCAAACTCCGAAACGATTTTTACGGGTTGTGCGTTAATGTAATCCTTCGCTAGCTCACGGTTCATGTGCCACCGCTCCGATCTATATGTGATTTAGGATATCGCTATCCTATAGAGGCTTAAATTTTTTCGTGTGATTTTATGATTTATAGCGCCAAAAGTCGGTGTCAATTTTGGGAACAAATCTGGGCATAAAAAGTTTTGAAATCTTGTACCCAGAAGCGGATTTTGCTGTCAAAATATGCAATGTTTATTTTCATGAAACGCCTATTTGCAAGGCTTATTTGCATGTCGTGAAAATTCGCGAAATGAATAATGTTTCCGCTCGATCGTCGTCGGGGGTTTGGTGGTGATGTCGTAGTAGACGCGGTTGATGTGCCTGACCTGATTGATTTTAATTTTAACGATATCATTGAATAATTCGTTATTTTATCGGAATCAATCGTTTTTTATCCGGCGTTAAATGGTCTCGATCTCGTTGGGGGACGGATATTCGGGCAAGTTTCGGTCGGGATGGTCGAGGTAGTAGTAGGCCACCGACATGAAGTCGTCGCGGCGTTCGAGATACCGCCCTTCGCTGCGCCAGCCGATGTCCTGCAAGGTGATGCGCAGGTCCTTTTCAAAGCGGATGGGGTCTGTCACATGCCAGCGGTAATGTGCGAACCGCTGCTGGCAGCGGTACAGCCCGTCGGGGTTGATCACCTGAAACATCCCGGCGTACAGACCCGAATAGGTCTGGTAAGCGCCGTTGCATTCCCAGCCGTAAGCGCCGCAGAAATAATCCTCGGTGCCGGTGCCGCAGATCGTGGGGTATTCGCCGTCGCCGTCCATAAAGAACTTGATCTCGCCCTCGCCCCACCAGTTGCCGTCCCCGTTCAGGCCGACCGAGAGCGTGGTTCCGATATATTGTCCCCTGCCCCGGATGCCGTCGGCGACGACAAAGTCCGTGCCGGCCGCCAGCGGCTTTGTCTGGCGGTACTGTGCGCAAAAATAGCCGCAGTCCTCCGGCACTTCGGTCAGGCAGTAGTTGATTTGGTAATAGCTGTACGCCTTTTTCACGCCGGTGTTTTCGAGCGTGATGGTAAAGCCCTTGCGGAACGGCATCTCGAAATAGCAGTTGAAGCCGCGGTTCGGCGCGACCATCATCAATGCGGAGTTGAAAAACGGAAATTTTCCGGTCGTCGAATCGACGTTGTTGTTATAGCCGAAACCGAAAAACGCCGGAAGCGGCGCCTCTACCGAGGGTTTTTCGGTTCCGTCCCAATAAAAACGCAGCACCAGCGACCGCTCGGTGGAGCCGGCGAACCAGACGCTCTGGATCATGCCCTGCCCTTTGACGTCGCCGATCACGACCATTTGGCCCGGCTCGATCAGAACCGAGGGCGAGATCTTCCGGCCCCTGCCGAGCTCCCTTGCGGCGTTCGCGCCCGTCCCGGTCTCGGCCATCCCGCCCCTGCCGGGCTCACCCGTGGGGTTCTCCGCCGAAAGCGAGCGTGTTTTGGCGTTTGACATCCGGGAGAGATCCGCTCCGAAATAAAAGTCCTGCATTTTTTATCCTCCGTATATCTCAATTACTGAAGTTACCCTTGTGAACGGGAACATTATACCATTTCAAATATATCCGGTCAATCAAAAATGAAAAACAGGTAAATCCGGCGCGCATGATCCTCGGCGGGTCAGATTATAAAACTTTATGCCTATTCCTTTAGCACAGCAAGGGGCAGAGGTGAAGCAAGGTTAACGGCA
>CAZPLU010000058.1:0-6642 GCA_964587625.1 uncultured Eubacteriales bacterium | reverse complement strand
CTCATTTGCTTTCAGGGACTAAAAACCAATTTGCGAAACTTCCTTGACACTACCTGAAATTAGTGTTATAATCAATGTCATATATCGAAAGCCGAGGTGAGTCCTGTGATCCATATCCGTTATCCCTGTTAATTCTCACGAGTCGCTCATGCGAGAGGTCCTCCGAATTGAAGTTTTCGCCGCCAAAAAATTATTAGGAGGACTATTTTTATGCAAATGATCAATATGACGCAATGTCACAACGAACAGATCCGACAAGCAGCGCAGATTTTGACCGACGGCATTCCCGCCGGCTGGCCGACCCTGCCGGACGCACTGGACGAGATCGAAGAACGCCTGATCCCCGAAAATACGCTACTCGCGGCGGTGGATGACGGCGTTGTCTTGGGTTGGGGCGGCATTCTGGCCCCGACCTTTCACGGCAATGTTTACGAGCTCCACCCGCTCGCCGTACGCGCCGATAAACGCAACCAGGGCATCGGCCGCGCGATCGTCACCGCGCTCGAAGACGAGGCCCGTAAAAAAGGCGGCTTGATCATTCATCTGGGCGCCGACGATGAAAAATACGGCGGCGAGACCTCACTGGCGAACGCGGATCTTTTCGACAACCTGCCGGAGAAACTGAAAAACTTCCGGCCCGGCACGCACCAATCGGGTTTTTACTTAAAACTCGGGTATCAAATCATCGGCGTCATGCCCGACGCAAACGGCAAGGGCAAACCGGATATTTTTTTCGGCAAACGGCTGTAAACTCAAACGGCTGAACGGGTTATCCGTTCAGCCGTTTTGCTTGATTCATCGATAAAACTTTTTGTCCAAAAGATTACTCGACGCCGAAGTCCTCTGCCCAGATGTCGATCATCGCATGCAGTTTTTCATGGACGCCGTGGCCGATGACGTTTTCTTCATACTGCTCGAAGTTTTCGAACATCCTGTCTTGCTCGTGCTCATCGAGCACTTTATCCGCCATTTCGAAAAGCACGTTGTTTTCTTTTTCGATATGACTGCGTAAAAGATCGCGGTATTGCCCCGCGGCGCGTTTGATTCCGTCGATGTCTCCGCCGTCCAGACAACGGCTCATCTGCGCAATGTATTCCCTTCCCCGTGCGTGTTCATGTAACATCACGCCGACAGGCCCGCCCTCGTTGGGAATTCCTTTCGCGACCAGCTCCTTGAAAAGGTAATTTTCCTCCTTGCCGTGGTGGCATTTATCCGCGAACGTTTTTAAAAAGAAGAGCAATTCATCGTAATAGCGGAACAGCGTTTTCGGCTCTTTTTTTGATACAATCATTTGATCCAGGATTTGCAACACGAATAAAATCGCTTCGTGTTCCTTGCGAAGATCCAGCGTCGCTTTGCCCATTTTGAACTCTCCCTGTTGTTATTTTCGGATGTTTATATGCCGTGATATCTTCATTATACCACGACTCTACAGGCGATTACAAGGTCAAAACCGCTTGTCGAACCCGAATAAGAAGCAATATATCGCTCACTTCTTTTTTTTCTTAAATCATGGTATAATTCAAAAAGAACACCCGATTTTGTGATAAAGTTCGGGATTTTTGCAAAACGCAACCGGCAGTTGCGGCAATTTATAAGCCGAATTGATGGTGCGCAACTCGATTTTTTGTTATTCTATAGCCATGACGCGGGCAGTGAACGCCCTCACGTCAGGCGGGACAGAGCGACATCGAAGGCCTTCGGTTCGAGCCCGCAACACGAACACATTATAATAATTGGAGGATTTCACATGATTTTGGCTGATAAGATTTTTACACTGCGCAAAAACAACAATTGGTCTCAGGAAGAACTGGCCGAAAAACTCAATGTCTCAAGGCAGTCCATTTCCAAGTGGGAGAGCGCCCAAGCCATCCCCGACATCAATCGCATTCTTGAAATGGCAAAACTCTTCGGCGTCACGACCGACTATCTGTTAAAAGACGATCTCGAAAAAACCGCTTACGGCGAGACAGACGATGCCGCCGGCAGGAAGCTTTCGGTGCAGGAAGTCAATGACTACTTAAAAGACAACCGGCAATTTTCACGCCGTATGGCCTTGGGTGTGTTTTTGTGCGTCCTGTCGCCGATCACGTTGATTCAATTGACCGGAAACGCAGAGGCAATCGGAATTTCCGATACCGTCGGCGCTGCCGTCGGCATCGCGGCGCTACTGTTGATTGCCGCGGCCGCCGTCGCGCTGTTCATCATCGCGACGACCGCCATGAGGCGTTACGAATATTTGCAAAAAGGCGAATTCGAGCTCGAATACGGCGCGGAGGGCATTATCCGCGAAAAACGCGCCGCATTTTTAAAAACCCACACGACAAACATCGTCCTCGGCGTGGCCTTGTGCATTGTGTGCGCGGTTCCGCTGATTACGGCGGGCGCGCTGAACGCCAAAGAGAGCGTTTTGGTCGGGCTGGTCGGCGTTCTGCTCGCAATCGTCTCAATTGCCTGCTGGCTGTTCGTCTCCTCCGGCGTGCTCATGGGCGGATACAGCCGTCTGCTCTGCGAGGGTGATTACACGCCCGCGGCGCGGGAACAGGAACAGCATCAGGATAAAATCGGCGCCATCTACTGGCCGCTGGTTGTCGCGGGTTATCTGCTGTGGAGCTTTTTGTCGGGCAACTGGGCGTTCACTTGGGTGGTCTGGCCGATCGCGGGGTTGGTCTTCGCCGCGCTCACCGCGACCATCTCGGCCGTGAAAAAGAAATGAATTGTCCATCGGCCGTTCCATACACCAAATGAAAAACAGGCGGCGGGTCGACTATTCTGCTCGCCGTCTTTACTCGCTTTTATGTTTATAAAAATCGCATAATCGAAGAACCCCGGAAAGATAACGGTTTCAATGGCAATTTTACGGGACAGATAAACGGCAAGCCGAATATACGGCTTGCCGCCCGTTTTATCTTTTAAAATTTTCCTGTTATCAGTCCTCGATATGTTCGATGGGTTCGATCGTGAATTCGCGGTCAAACGGGGTCAGCGCGTTGAAGAAGAGATTGTATTTCGACGCGGAGACCGGCACCGAGCCGAACAGCCCCTCTGTGACAAAGGTCTCGGCGAACGCGGGGCCGATTTTGATGCCGCCGGTACCCATCTCGACCTTGACAGAGCCCTTGGAGGCGACCAACTTGCCGCCCGCGTTGGCGCGGATCGTATAGCCGTCACCGAAGATGACCGCGTCGGGATTGACGCCCATTTCGAAACGGACGGGTACTTTGTCGCAGCCGTCCATCTTCATCCGGATCGCAAAACCCTTTTCGGTGCGCCTGACCTCCAAAACCGCGTCGACCGTAATCGGACCGGTGGTTTCGCGCTTGGAGCGATCCATCTTGTTGAAGTCGCTGGTGCCCTGGTATTCTTTATACGGCAAATAATAAGTTCCCTCACCGTGGTAATCCATCTCATAGCCGTCTTTGATTTTTCGGATATTTTTAACCTTGATATGCCGCTCGTTAAAGAAATGGATGCCGCCTCGGATATACATATCCACCTCGCCGAATTGCAAGAAGAAAAATGTCTCGTTGTTTTCCATAATCGAAATTGTCATGCCGTTGTGCGCCATACGCACGATGCCCGAGTCCTTGAAGTGATGATCAAATTCGGTCGGCATAAACGGCTCTTCATCGGGGATTATGGCAATTTCGGGTTCGGTAATCATCTCGGTCAGCCCGAACTGGAGAGGGCGACCCTTTTTGATGCATTCATCGAGTATCGCGCGCGCCATCCCTAACAATTCCCGGTCTTTGAGCAGAACGCCGGCTTTGAGATATTGGTAGATATATTTGTCGGCATAAACGCTCGTTCCCCTATCCTGCCGCGTGGAATTTTGGGTGAAAATTTCAAAATTGGTGTGATAATATGCCGCCATCATCTTGAGGTTGCGGCGCACGGGTTCGAGCAGTTCGGGCTTGTTGAGCTCCTCCGCCAAAATCAACATCGCCATGTTGTTGATCTGGTTGTAGCCGCCCGCCGAACGCTCGGCGTATTCCCCGTCTTCATTGCAATCGATCCCCTCGTTCAAAAAGGCGTTGATGCGGGTCATGTATTCTTTTTTACCCGTGATGTTCATCGCCAGGGCCAGCGCGGCCGACTCGACCCAGCGGTGGTTCGGGGTGTGGAAGCCGCCCGCTAAAATGCCGTCGGCCAATTTGGAAAGCGCGTCATAAAGCCGTTTTTTTAATTCCTCGCCACGCGCGTCGGTCTTCCGGTCTTTGATGAAATTATAGGTTTTGCATAAGCCGATGTTGGTGAACGAGGTGTCGGGGGCGGAATAAAAGTTGGCGACATGGTAGTCGATGACACCCGACGGGCGGAGGTTGTTGTATAAAAAGGTGAACAGCAGATCGGCGGCGTGATAGGCCGCATCGCTCATGTGAAACTTGCTCTCGGGGCAAAAATAGAGCATGACAGCGTTTGCGACCGCGCCGCCCGCGCCGTAGGGTACGATTCCGAAGTCCTTGCTCAGATACCCGCCGTACTGCCAGTCGGCGGCGCGTATCATCTGGTTGCGGATGACGTTTTCGAACCCCTTGTCGGAGCTCTCGACGGCCGCTTTGTAAAGATCAATGGTGTATTTCATAAAATCCTCCTGCGTATTTGCGTTGTCGTTTATCATTATATCAGCATTACTCGAAATGACAACCCGAAACCGGAATTTCGGTAAAAGTTTTTCGCCGGATTGACTCGCTCCGGAGGTTATGTTAAAATGAGTGCGGATTTAAATAATGACAAATATTTTTATGATACAATAGGCCTTAAATGGGACTTTAACTGCGGGAGGGGTTACAGTGGGATTTATTTGCAAATATTTCGGTCACAAGTGGCGGGACTGTAAATGCGTCCGGTGCGGCAGAATCAGGAACGAAGGGCATGATTATCGCGCGACGGACGACCCTTGCGTTCGGATTTGCTCGATTTGCGGTACTTTTCAAACGACCCATGACTGGGAGAGAGCCGGCTGTATCAAAACCTGCCGGGTCTGTTCAAAAACCACCGGGGAACACCATTGGAAGTATCAAGACGGCCAGGTCACGTGCGGTCATTGCGGCGCGACCAAACACAAACTCTACCGTTCCGTCTGCGACTGCCCCGTGATGGAATACACCTGCGAAATCTGCGGACAATCGGGCGGTACCGACGACTGCAGGGAATACGGCTGCGACTTTCTCATAACGCCGTGCCTTGAAACAGACCATGTCCCGCGAAATTAAAACGCTGAAGCCGATTGTCGATCCGCTGCTCGGCTGGTACGATCAAAACGCCCGCGCGCTGCCGTGGCGCGAAAGCGCCGACCCCTACCGCGTGTGGGTGTCGGAGATCATGCTGCAGCAGACCCGCGTCGAGACCGTGATCCCCTATTACAACCGTTTTATGGCCGCGCTGCCGGACATCTGGGCGCTGGCCGATTGCGGCGAACAGGCGCTTTTAAAGCTCTGGGAGGGGCTGGGATATTATTCCCGCGTGCGCAACCTTCAAAAAGCCGCGCAAGTAATCATACAAAAATTCGGCGGGCGGTTCCCCGACGAGTTCAAGGATATCCTCTCGCTGCCCGGGATCGGGACTTATACGGCGGGGGCGATTTCGTCAATCTGTTTTGAAAAGCCGATTCCGGCAGTGGACGGGAATGTGCTTCGCGTGCTTTCGCGGTTGTTGGGCAGTGAGGCCGACATCGCGTTGCTCGAAATAAAAATTAAGTTTACCGAATTATTACGTCAGATTTATCCCGAAAGCCGCTGCGGGGATCAATCTCGCTGCGGCGGCAAAAGTCACAATGGTGACAAAAGTCGCTGCGGCGACTTTACGCAGTCACTGATGGAATTGGGTGCTGTGGTCTGCCTGCCGAACGGCGCGCCGCAGTGTATGGTCTGTCCGTTGGCTTCACTTTGCGAAGCGAACCGAAACGGAAAACAAGCCGAGCTGCCGATAAAAAGCAAAAAAGCGCCCCGAAAAAAAGAGGAAAAGACCGTTTTCTTATTGTTTTGCGGGGATAGAATCGCCCTGCGAAAACGCCCGGAGAACGCCCTGCTCGGCGGGCTTTGGGAATTCCCGAACGCGCCGGGGCATCTGACGCCGAAACAAGTAAAAGAGGTTTTGGCACAATGGAATATTGAAGCCTCATCCGTTGAAAAAGGGCCGGATAAAAAGCATATTTTTACACACATCGAATGGGAGATGACGAGTTATCTCGTGACCTGCGAAAACGCGCCCGAGCCGTTTTTTTGGGCGACGCGGGAAGAATTGACCGAAGACCTTGCCCTGCCCTCGGCGTTTCAGGGGTTTGTGAAGGAGTTTTAATAACACCGCTTAACGTTTTGTCATTCCGAGCGGAGCGCAACGCGCGCAGCCGAGGAATCTCGGGTTGATGAGGGCTTGTTGGTGACGAGATCCTTCGATTTCGCTCAGGATGACACGTTATTGTCATTCCGAGCGGAGCACAACGCGCGCAGCCGAGGAATCTCGGGCTGATGAGGGCTTGTTGGTGACGAGATCCTTCGACTGCGCTCAGGATGACACGTTATTGTCATTCCGAGCGGAGCGCAACGCGCGCAGCCGAGGAATCTCGGGCTGATGAGGGCTTGTCCGTGACGAGATCCTTCGACTGCGCTCAGGATGACACGTTATTGTCATTCCGAGCGG
>CAZPLU010000057.1:0-7009 GCA_964587625.1 uncultured Eubacteriales bacterium | reverse complement strand
AAAATGCCATTTTACAATTGCGGTTTGCCAAAAAAAAATCGGATTCCCTTTTGCCCATTTCGGTTTATAAACACAATTCCTTAATTCGGCGGCGGTTGGGCAATGTGGATATGCGGCTGCAAGAAAACAAAGCGGTCAATTTATCCCTTGCCGCACCGCAGCTAAACGGGATTCTTATTAAACCCGGACAGACCTTCTCTTTTTGGCATATGGTCGGGAACGCCTCGGCAAAACGCGGATATCGAGAAGGCCTGACGATCACGGCCGGAAGACCTACCAAAGGTATCGGCGGAGGGATGTGCCAGCTGACCAACTTGATTCACTGGATGGTTTTGCACACCGATTTGACCGTCACCGAGCTGCACCACCATGACCGATTCGATTTGTTTCCCGATTTCAACCGACAAGTGCCGTTCGGTACCGGCACGTCGATTTTATATAACTATCTCGATTACCGGGTGAAAAACGAGACCGATATCACCTATCAGCTGATGATCTCAGTCAATGAGGAGTATTTGTGCGGCGAAATCAGAGCCGACAAAAGTCAGCCGTTTACCTATCATATCAAAATCCGAAACGAATTTTTTTCAAAAGAACCGGAGGGGGTCTACCGCAACGGCGAGGTGCTGCGCGTCAAAATCGACCCCGTGACGGGAAAACATATCGAATCGCTGCTTTTACGCAAAAACCACGCGAAAGTGGCCTATGATACTTCGAATTTGGAAATCAAAAAACCCGTAAAAACGGATATTTAACCGAGCGCGTAATTAAAATATTCGTCTGACTTTTTGGGGTATATTTACAATCGTCAGCGGGGATTTTTATTCGTTAAATCGCGGTGTCCGTGGGTTTTGCCCGGGTATTGCGTTTTTTCTCGGACGCGGGAATCCGGATGACTTGCGGCGTGCGGGAGGTGTCGTGCTCGACTTTGATGCGGCTCTTGCCCTCGACACAGTCCTTGGTCACAATCACCTTGCTGATCGTGTGGTCGGACGGGACTTCGTACATCGGGGACGCAAGCACGTTTTCGACGATGGAGCGCAATCCGCGCGCACCGGTTCTGCGCTCGATGGCTTTGTCCGCAATCGCGGCAAGCGCGTCCGACTCGAATTCGAGTTCGACGTTGTCCAGCTTGAACAATTGAATAAATTGCTTGACAATGGCGCTTTTGGGTTCGGTGAGAATCCGAATGAACGCGCCGCGGTCAAGGCCTTCGAGCGTGGAGATGACGGGTATACGCCCCACCAATTCGGGGATCAGACCGTATTTGATCAAATCCTGCGGGATCACCTGCGCCAACAACGCGTCGTATCCCTCGCTCTTTTTGTTGAGGATATTCGCATTAAACCCCATCGAGGTGCTGTTGACGCGGCGTTCGATGATCTTTTCGATGCCGTCGAACGCGCCGCCGCAGATGAACAGGATGTTTGTCGTGTCAATCTGTATGAATTCTTGTTGCGGATGTTTTCTGCCGCCGGTCGGGGGGACATTGGATACGGTGCCCTCGAGGATTTTGAGCAGCGCCTGCTGGACGCCCTCGCCCGAGACGTCGCGCGTGATCGAGGTATTTTCGCTCTTGCGGCTGATTTTGTCGATTTCGTCGATATAGATGATGCCCTTTTCGGCCAGTTCCACGTCGTAGTCCGCCGCCTGGATCAAACGCAGCAGAATGTTTTCGACGTCCTCTCCGACATAACCCGCCTCGGTCAGGGTCGTGGCGTCGGCGATGGCGATCGGGACTTTGAGTTTACGCGCCAGCGTCTGCGCCAAAAAGGTCTTGCCGACACCGGTCGGGCCGAGCAGCAAAATATTGGACTTTTGCAGTTCAATATCGCTCTCGCTGCGCAAAAAAATGCGCTTATAATGGTTATATACCGCGGTGGACAGGGTCTGCTTGGCGCTCTCCTGCCCGATCACATATTCGTCGAGATATGATTTAATCTCCATCGGCTTGGGCAGCGGATCTCCGCCGCTGCGGATGGTGGGTTTTTTCGCGTTTTCGCCGATCTCGCCGTTGATGAGGTTGTGGCAGAGCGTGATGCACTCGTTGCAGATATAGACGCCCGGACCCGCAATGATCCGGTCGACTTCCTGCGTTCCGCGATTGCAAAACGAACAGCGCGGTAATTTGGGGTCTTCGAATTTCGGCATGTTCCCTCCGTCGGTTTTATCGCTTGGCGATGACCTTGTCGATCAAGCCGTATTCAACCGCTTCCTGTGCGGACATGAAGTTGTCCCGGTCGGTGTCTTTTGCGATGACCTCAATCGGTTTTCCGGTGCGCTCGGCGAGGATTTTGTTCAGGTTCTCACGGGTGCGCAGAATGTGTTCGGCGTGGATTTTGATGTCCGAGGCCTGACCCTGCGCGCCGCCCATCGGCTGGTGGATCAAGATCTCGCTGTTGGGGAGCGCGAAACGCTTGCCCTTGGTGCCGGCGGCGAGCAAAAACGCGCCCATGCTGGCCGCCATGCCGATGCAGATCGTCGAGACGTCGCATTTGATGAACTGCATGGTGTCGTAGATCGCAAGGCCGGCCGTGACCGAACCGCCCGGGCTGTTGATATAGAGCTGGATGTCCTTTTCGGGATCCTGCCCTTCAAGATACAGCAGCTGCGCGACCACAAGGGCGGACGTGACTGCATTGACTTCTTCACCCAACATGACGATGCGGTCGTTGAGAAGCCGGGAAAAGATGTCGAAACTGCGTTCGCCGCGCGCGGTCTGTTCGATTACCATTGGAACCAAGCTCATACGAATACCTCCAAAACTCTGTATTTACTCTATTTTTAACGCGCCCGATCGGGGTTATTCCGCCTGTTCGGCGGCGGGCTCTTTGTCAGCGGTTTCTTTTTTAGCCGCTGCCTTTTTGGCCGGGGCTTTTTTGGGTTTTTCCTCTGTCGCCTCGTCTGATTTCTTCGCCGATTTCGCGGTCTTTTTTTCATCTGCGGGTTTCAGCACAACCGCCTTTTTGACGAACTCATACGCTTTCAGCGTCTTCATATCTTCGCGCATATCGTCTGCGGCGACAACCTTTTTCAGCTCATCGATATCGCGGCCAAACTTTTCGGCCTCTTTGGCGAATTCGGCCTCGACTTCTTCGTCGGTGACTTCGATCTTTTCGAGCTCGGCGATCTTTTCAAGCGCCAGCGTGCTCTTGACGCGGGATTCGCCCTGCTTTCTGAATTGGCCGCGCAGGTCGTCGATGCTTGCCCCGGTCAGCTGCATATAATGGTCGATCGAAATGCCCTGCATACGCATGCGGTAGTCGAAGTCCTGCATGGCTTTTTCCGCCGCCGAGTCGTACATCACCTCGGGGATGTCGCCCTTGACCAATTCGCAGAGTTTTTCGGTGACGGCGATTCCGACCGCTTCGTCTGCTTTATCTTCTTTGGCCTTTTGCAAGCGGTCGCGGACGGAGTTTTTATATTCGTCAACGGTGTTGAATTCGCTGACGTCTTTGACGAATTCGTCGTCCAATTCGGGTATCTCCTTCTTTTTGACCTCGTGAATCTTGGTCTTAAAGACGGCTTTTTTGCCCGCCAGCTGTTCGGCGCCGTATTCTTCCGGAAAGTTTACGTTCACGTCAAATTCTTCGCCCGCGATATGCCCGACGATCTGGTCCTCGAAGCCCGGGATGAACGCGCCGGAACCGAGTATGATTTCGTGTTTGTCGGATTTTCCGCCCTCGAACGCCTTGCCGTCGACAAAACCCTCGAATGCGATCGAGGCGATGTGCCCGTTTTCGGCCTTGCCGTCGACGGTCAGGATGCGGGCGCCGCGCTCGCGCGCCTTGTCGATCTCGGCGGCGATCTCTTCGTCGGTGACCTCGGCCGAGGGTTTTTCGACTTCGATGCCCTTGTATTCGCCGACTTCTACGGTCGGTTTCGTCCAAAAGACGGCTTTAAATTCAACGCCTTCTTCACCGATGGACTCGATGCTGAGCTCGGGTTGGGAAACGGCAATCAGATCGGCCTCTTTGACGGCATCGTCCACGGCTTGGGGGTACAGCGCATTGAAAGCGGTCTCTTGAAAAACGCCCTTGCCGTAATATTGTTCAAGCAGTTTTTTCGGGGCTTTGCCCTTACGAAATCCCGGGATCACCATTTTAACGCGATCCTTGAGATAGGCCTTGTCGGTGGCCTCGGCAAACACCTGCGCATCGATTGTAACGGTCAATTCGTATTTGTTGTTTTCAAGCCGGGTTTTGGTCTTCAGCATAGTCGCCCTCCTATAAGCGGTAAATCCTGTTGATTATAACATATCCGCCCTTAAAATACAATACAAATCCCCAATATTTTACCCATCCCCTATATTTTACCCGTCGGGAAAAACAATTGGATTTTGCGGATGAGTGTGGTAAAATAGCTCCATCTTGAATCGGGAGGATTTACCGTGCGAGAATTTACCGTCAACCAAAACGACGCCGGGCAGCGGTTAGACAGGTTTGTTACAAAAGCCGTGCCGAAACTGCCCGCCTCGCTGCTGTATAAATATATCCGCATCAAACGCATCAAAGTCAACGGCAGGCGCGCCGAAGAGCGCCAAAAACTCGTATTGGGCGACTTGGTGCGGTTGTATGTCAACGACGAATTTTTTGAGCAGAGCGACTCCCCGCTCGAATTTATGAACACGACCGACGATGTCCGGGTGGTTTATGAAGACGAGAACATTCTGATTGCCGACAAGCCAGCGGGATTGCTCTGCCACAGTGACGAAACCGAGAGCCGACACACGCTGATCAATAAAATATTGCTCTGTTTATACCAAAAACGCGAATATCTGCCCGAACAGGAAAACAGCTTTACACCCGCGCTCTGCAACCGGATCGACCGCAACACCTCCGGCCTTGTGATCGCCGCTAAAAACGCCGAGGCGCTGCGGATCATGGGCGAAAAAATCAAGCTGCGCGAGGTCAAAAAGTTTTATAAATGCGCCGTGTTCGGGAAATTCAACGCGCCTTCGGGGGAACTGCGCTCGTATCTGACCAAGGACGGAGACAACAATCTGGTCAGCGTGTCGAAAACGCAGAGGGCGGGCTCCGTGAGCGCGATCAGCAAATACAGGGTGCTGAAAACGGCCGGAGAGCTGTCGCTGCTCGAGGTCGAGCTGGTCACGGGGCGAACCCACCAAATCCGCGCGCAGTTTGCCGACGCGGGGCATCCCCTGCTCGGCGACGCCAAATACGGAAACGCCGCCAAAAGCAAACCGTACGGCCGGAATTGGCAGGCGTTGTGCGCGTATAAAATCAAGTTTGATTTCACCGGCGACGCGGGGATTTTGCAATACCTCAACCAAAAGGTCGTCGAATTGCCCCCGCCGGAATTCGAGCGGCTGTTGTTTTGATTTTTTGGGTGCATTGTGTAGGGAACGGTCTTGACCGTTCCGAAAACGGCAAAGCCGTTTAACATAAAGACAAAGTTTTTAAAAATAATGCAACGCATTTTTTAACATTCGCAACGGGACGGTCTAGACCGTTCCCTACACTTACGATTCCTTCGTCTTTTCGGGTTTTTTGATCACGAGCGGTTTTTCGGTGCCCTTTAAAAGCCGCTTGATGTTTTCCTTGTGCATCACGATGACGACGAGGGCGACCACAGCCGCCGCCAAGGTGAAAAAAATCCGGTGGGGGTCATTGGTGAGCGTCAAAAAGACCCCGTTGATGATCGGGAGCGCGATTGCCGCCGAGATAGACGAGATCGAGATGATGCGCGTGAACGCGAATACCAGCAAAAAGACCGCCAACGCGAGCAGGCAGATGGTCGGGTTGATCGCGAGCATCATACCGGTCGCGGTCATGACGCCTTTGCCGCCCTTGAACTTAAACCAAACCGGGAATAGGTGACCGAGTACCGCGAAGACGCCGCCGACATATCCGGCATAAAAAACCTCTTCGCCCGTGAAATAGGAAAACAGTTGATTCGCCGCGATCACCGAGACGATTGCTTTCCCGAGGTCGCCGAGCAGGGTCAGCATCGCAGCCGGCGCACCGACACAGCGCAAAACGTTCGTCATGCCCGCGTTTTTGCTGCCGATGGTGCGGATGTCTTGTTTGATGAACAATCTGCTGATCGGGATCGCAAAACAGATGGCGCCGAGCAGATAGCCGATCAAGGCCGAAAGCACGCCTGCAATCAAATATTTAACCATGTTCTCACCTCATCCGTTATTTTAATTTACTTTTTTATTGCTATTTGTCACCATCCCGCCGTGCGGATTGTCCCCGTGCGTCACGAATTGTCCCCGTGCGTCACGGATTGTCTCCGCGTTCGCGGATGATCATTCTGACCGGCGTACCCTCCAGCCCGAAAGTCGCCCGGATCCGGTTTTCGAGATACCGCTGATAGGAATAGTGAAACAATTCCGCGTTGTTGCAAAAGCAAACGAACGTCGGCGGCCTTACCGAGGCCTGGGTCATATAATAGATTTTCAAACGGCGGCCCTTGTCCGTGGGCGGTTGAACCCGCGCCGTCGCTTCGGCCAGCAAATCGTTTAAGACGCCCGTCGAAATGCGCATGTTGTTTTGATCGTTGACGTATTTAATCAGCTCATACAGCCGATCGACACGCTGCCCGGTCTTGGCGGAAATAAAAAGATAGGGCGCGTAGGACATAAACGCGAACGCGGCGTCGAGGTCTTTTCGGAATTTGTCCATCGTATGCGTGTCTTTTTCAATCAAATCCCACTTATTGACCACGAAGACACAACCTTTGCCCGATTCGTGCGCAAGTCCCGCAACTCTGGTATCCTGTTCGGTCGCACCCTCGGTGGCGTCGACTATGATCAGGCAGACGTCTGCCCGTTCCACCGCCATCTGGCAGCGCAGAACGCTGTATTTTTCGATTTTGTCATAGACGCGGGACTTTCTGCGCAGTCCGGCGGTATCGATGAACGTGAATCTGCCGTCCGCGTTTTCCACGATTGAATCCAGCGTGTCGCGCGTGGTCCCCGCGATGTCGCTGACAATGGCGCGCTCCTCCCCGGCGAGGCGGTTGAGCAGCGAGGATTTGCCCG
>CAZPLU010000056.1:0-7548 GCA_964587625.1 uncultured Eubacteriales bacterium | reverse complement strand
ATAAAATTTTATTCCACCTGTTCGACAAACCGTATGAAGACCCCGTTCTCGCAAAATTCCGCCCGGAGTTCCTCGCAAGCGACATCGTCGAGGAACTGTATCGGACGCAGGCCCCGAACGGCGGCTGGGGGAAGCTTAATTCCAAGGACTATTCGGCCAAGGATAAAATTCCGACCTCGGCCGCGGGCATCAACCGCGCGCTGTATATCGGTCTGACGCTGCAAGACCGGGATATTTTACTGTGCGCGCAGGATTATTTAGAGGACTTTTTAAACGGAAGACCGCCCGAGCGGTATCACGACAGCAACGAGCGAGCAAAGCCGTGGCGGACGGCGCATATCTGCGAGCTGCTTGAATCCATCAAGCCCTATAACGCGCTGTGCGACCAGACCTATATCGAGTGGCTGCACATCGCCACCCGCGCCTACGAGGGCGGAGAATATTCCTATGAGCGGGATGCCGCCGCGCAGCACGAGGTGTTCTGGACACGGGAATTGCGGCTGATCCCGATGCAGGCGGGATTGCTGCTGAAGCGTCCCGGCGAGGTGCCGCCGAAGCTCGAAGGAGCCATGCTGCGCCATTTGGGCGGACGCGCGTTTGAGCACGGTTATTTTTGGCCGGGGTGCCCCGCGAAATTGCCCGAACAGTTTGTCTATTGTAAAACGCGCCGTTGGATGTATTCGTTCAACTTTATCAATCAATTCCGCGGCTCCGCGCTGTATCTGGCCGAAACCGTTGACTGGCTGTTGGAAAACCAAAACGCGGACGGGCTGTGGGACTGGGGCAGTCAGACCAAGGATCCGTGGGGCTATTTCGGTTACTTTTCCACGAATAAAAACCGGGTGCATAACCGGGTCGTCGATTGCAATATGGAGATTTTAAGTTTTTTGAAAGAGTATTTAAAGAAAAATCCGGTTCAAGCACTTAATTGTTGATATTTCGACCCCCCGATGGTAAAATACAAGTGAAAAAGTTGCCGCCGGCGGCAGAAACCAAAACGGAGGTAAAAAGATGTCTTGTTATTATGTAATCGGGGTCCGGATGGACAACCGGGTGGGCAACGCGGTGAAGTTTCAGGAGGCGCTGACCCGAAACGGCTGCAAACTCAAGGCGCGCATCGGCCTGCACGAGGTCAGCGAGGACATGTGTTCCAACGACGGGCTGATCATCTTGCAGCCCTGCGGCAGGCAAGAAGAGGTCGAGCGGCTGGTCGTCGATTTAAACAAACTCGACGGCATCACCGCCAAGCTGATGGATTTGAATTGAATTTCATAAAGTCCCGTGTCTTTTATCTAAGAACCGCCGCGAGGTATCCTCGCGGCGGTTTTTGCATGTTTCTTTTTAACGGAAAACCGGATTTTGCCAATCGAAGGGCGTTATTTCATTTTAAATTCCATGATCCTCCTTTTGCATATATTCGTCTTTTAAAACAGAGTAGTACAGCCGGTCGGTATAGCCGTCCCCTTCGTAAAAATAATCGCGCAAAGTGCCCTCGTAGACAAAGCCGCACTTTTCGATCACGCGTTTCGAGGCGAGATTCTCGGCCTTGTGGCTGACCTGGACCTTGTGCAGGTTCAACCGCTCGAACCCGAAAGCAATCACGGCTCTGACAGCCTCGGTCGTATATCCCCGATTTTGGAATTGCGCGCCGACGCAGTATTCGACTTCGGCGAAATGGTTTTTGCCGTCGACGAGGAAAAAGGCGATTTGCCCGACGCATTCGCCGGTCGTTTTTAAAATCATCGCCCAGCGGTAGTAACTCTCTTTTTCATATCCGCCGATGTATTGGTCGAGCAACTCTATGACCGCCGCCTTGGTCTGATAGGCGGGTTCGCCGTAGAGGGCCTGCACCTTTTCATCCGAAGCCCAGTATTTCAGCATGGCGTCGGCATCATCGTATGTAAACCGCCGCAGGGTCAGGCGTTCGGTCTCGATGGTCTGCGTCCCCGTGTGTGTCAGCATAAATTCATTCCTTTTTCTTAATAGAGCGGTCATTCTGAGCGGAGTGAAACGGAGCCGAAGAATCTCGGTTTTATCAAAGCCGCCGGTTCATGAGATCCTTCAACTTCGCGCCGTGAACGGCGCTGCGTTCAGGATGACAAAACGCGGTCATTCTGAGCGGAGTGAAACGGAGCCGAAGAATCTCGGGCTGATAAAGGTTTTCGGTTTCGTAATAAGCCGTCATTGATCCGATGTCTTTATAAAACGCAGCTCCTCAAAAACGCACTGGTCGATATAGCCGAGCTTGTGATAGATCCCGCAGGAGATCGGGTTTTGGGCGTCGGCGAACAAGCAGCAAAATTGATGCCCGCGGTCGAGCAGCATTTGTGACAGCTCCGCCACGACCGACGAGGCATAACCCTTGCCCCGGTAGTGCGGCGGGGTGTAGACGGCGTTGACGACCGCGCCGTTTTCGGTGTTGCGGGCGTTGACGGCTTCTGCGACCGGGATATTGTCGATCCATATGTAGTGCCGATGCTGCCCGAGCCGCTTTTTCAAACCGGACACATGGGTCGGGATTTCATAGTACTCGGCGCCGCACTCCTGGCCGAACGCGCGCTCCCAATAGGGGACGTAAAACAGGTCGTCCTCCGTCAGTTCGCGGCAGTAACCCGGCGCTTTTTGGATCGGATTGACTTTGTCCAACCGCATGATGAGCATCGATTTATTGCGTTCGAATCCGTCTTTTCCGGCGTACGCCCCGGCAAACCGGTTGGCAAGCCCCCGTTCGGCCAAAATCCCCGGGAACGCAAACCCGATTTCCCTCAAAGCGTCGGAGAGGCATTTAACCGCCGCGTCGTCGGGTTTGTTGTCGGTTTCGTACATCACGACGTTGAACGGCGGGGTGCAAGCCGCGGTCAGCGCGACGCCGCCCTGATCGTCTTTGACGCTCGCCATCAACCAGTTCGAGGTGTCGAACCCGCGTTCGTTTTTGATAAAACTGACGGGCAAATTGTTTTGTACTTCGTGCCGGAGCAAAATTTCGTACACGTCCGCGCCGAACGCCTGCGTGCTGTCGTACCGTTGGAATTTCATTTTAATAACAATCCCTTCACATAAGAAGTCCCAAATTTTGTCGAGTATAACACTGCGCGGATTGAATGTCAAATGTATCTTCCCAAACCCATATAACATCGGAAAAGGCAGAGCCATTGGATATACAATATATCGCCGGAGGGTTCGATCGGGGGCAGGCCGGCCAACTTCAGCGCCGTTTTGATCTGTTTTTGCGTGAGAACTCCCTGCGGCTTTTTGATGCCGTATCGGAACGAACGGGTCAGAAATTCGACGTATTGCGGCCTGAAAGACAGCGGGAGATCGGGAACCGGCTTTTTGGAAATGCGCAGCAGCACGGCGTCGGCGCGCGGGGCGGGGTGGAAGTCCTCACGACAAAAATGCCAGACCACCTTGAGGTCGAAAAACGGTTTGAGCAGCAGCGAATTCAACGACTCGACGGGCTTGCCGCAAACCGCTTCGCCGCGCCTTTTTCCATCGTCAGCCAGGCGCTGACCGGCGGGTTTTTCGCGTTCGTCAGCTTGCGGACGATCTCGGTCGTGCGCGAGAACGGGATATTGGCGAAAACCTTATACGGCGTCGACGGCAGCGGGATCTTTAAAAAGTCATCCCGCACCAGCGTCAGGTTTGCGGCTTTTTCGAATTTCTTTTTCAGGTATGCTGCGAGCTTGGGGTCGATTTCGACGGCGATGATCCGATTTGATTTTTCAAGCATCGCGGCGGTGATATGCCCCTTGCCCGCGCCGATCTCGAGCACGGTGTCGGATTTGGTAATGTCGGTTTTTTTCAAAAGACGATAAATGAGAGCGGAACTTGTCAAAAAATTTTGCGATATCGAAAAGGGCAGAGTGCGCCCTTGACTTTCGGACATAAAAAATACACCTCATTCGATTGCGATTCGCAGGCAAAATAAGATGCACAAAAACAGGCCGTTTCATTCCGGAACAGGTTTTTGTGCGTTTATTTGCGTATGCGAATGGTGCAGCACATGAGATGTACGGTGTCTCCTTTCATAGGATATGGACATATAATACCACGCGGATCGGACCGTGTCAAATTAATCCTGCGGATGATGTAATATTAATTTATGCAAATAGAGCGGAAGGCGGGCGTTGAACCGCTTTTCGGCCTTGACCTCGTAATAGACGCCGCCTGCTGTGAAAACCACCGTGTTACGCCCGTGCATTTCGATTGAGGTGATGGACGACAACGGCGTGTTAAACTTGATCTGATCGTCTTTATATATGCTCAAGCCGTTTCGGTTTAGACAAAACCGTCCTCTCGCGGAAGCAAAACGGCTGTGCTTTTCACCGACCCGATAGAGTTTGACAAACCCGTATTTCATATCGAGCCGTTCCGGCAGGGTATGCAGCCGGTTCTCCAGTTCCCGCAACTGTAAATCATACCACTCGGTATAAGTTTTCGGAATTTTTTCGGAACCGCTGAAATAGCCGTATTCATCGTATTTGGCGCACATTCCGCACTCGCACATAAGCGTATCGACTTTTGAAGTCAGCCGGCCGATTTTGCCGCAGACAGGGCAAAAAAACAGCGCCGTCTCAAGACCTTCGGCCAATTTTTTGCCTTTATACGCGATTTTTTCCGCTTCTTGGTCGGCATAAGCGTCGACATAAATGTCAGAGCGGATCGTCCGCGAGACCTCATCGTCGGTCATTTTTTTCAATTGCTCCGGTGAATAGACATTTACGACTTTACCGGTCATCTTTCCTTTTCGCTTATAAAAAGCCCAGCGCGGCGTGGTTAAAAAACCGCCTGTGAGTTTATAGGTTACCAACGGCGCCCCGAGTGAACGGATTAATTTTCCGGAGTTTTCGTACAGCGGACCGGTACGCCCGTCGAGCGACCTGTTGCCCTCGGGGAATATGCCGATGTTGCAGCCCTGCTTGAGGCGGCGGCGCATCTCGAGCACCGTGGAGGCGTCGACCGCGCCTTTTTTACGGGCAATCGGGCCGTAGACATAAATCAGCGCCGCAGCAAAGATCGGGTTTTGGAAGATGTGTTCGCTGGCTACATAATAGAGTTGCGGCAGCGAGAGACCCATCAAAAACGGATCCATGTCACAGTTGTGATTGGCGACCGCGACAAACGGATGCGGAAGCGCTCCGGCCGATTCATATTGAAAACCGTAATTTTTAATCAGCTTTTTACCGATCAACTTTTTGGAAAATAGAAATAACGTTCGATGTCTTTTGATTGCCGATTCGTTCAGTTTCATTTTATATGCGCTCCCATAATGTTAAAATCGGGGTCATAGATGGCAAAACGCCCTTTTCCGCAGCGTTTCGCTTGATACAGCGCGGTGTCGGCTTTTTTAAACAGTTCGATGAAGTTCTTACCGTCCCGCTTGTATATTGAAATGCCGATGCTGCAGGTGAGTGTAAAATTCTCGTGACTGCCGCCGAGAATGGTAACGAGATCGCAGATGTCATCGGCTTTTGCGGAAATCCCTTGCTTCAACGGAAAATCCTTGACAAAAACAGCGAATTCGTCGCCGCCGATCCTCCCGATGACATCCGAAGTGCGAAACAGCGGTTTGATCTTGGCGCCGAACAATTGCAAAATGCGATCGCCCTCCGCGTGTCCGAATGTGTCGTTGACACTCTTAAAATTATCCAGATCGATAATTATTAAAATATGGGTGCCGTTCATCCCGTCATTTTGCAAATAGTGATTTACTTTTTCCTTGAACGCGGCGTTGTTGCATAAACCGGTCAGGGAGTCGCTTTCGGCCATGATCTGCAGTCCGAGCATCCGGATTTTTTCGGCGTCGATGTTCCGGACACGGCCGATTATTTTTGTGGGACGCCCGTTGGAATTGGTGATGGTGCGGTATTCGAGCCGATGCCAAACCGGTTGTTCGGCGATGCCGCAGATGCGATAATCGATCCCCCCTCCGGTCGGATCGCCTTCTAACATCCTTTGTCCAAACCGGGCAAAGTCGTGTGCATCATCGACATGGACCAGCGGTTGAACCACGGCGAAATCACCGGTTTTTTTCAGAATCGGCGGGTGGCCGAACACCTCTTGGTAATTTTTATTAAACCGGAGCTCGTCGGTGAGCAGATTTGCCTCAAAAACAACTCCTTCCGAAAACTCTTCGACGACACGGTAACGCTGCTCGCTTTGGCGCAAAGAATCCGCCTCGTGCTGCAGTCGTCGGGAATATTTTTTCACGCGAGAGGCCAAGACCGCCATAAGCAAAACGGTGAACAGCGCCGAGACGATTGCAAGTCCGTAGATGTTGCGATGAAAAGCGTTCGTTTTCGCTTCGATCGGTTCACCGGGTATGGCATTGAAAATCATCCAATCCTCGAAACCGAGGGGCATGTAAACGACGTATTTTTTGGCACCGTTCACCTCATAAATAGCGGTGCTTGAAATGCCGTTTGCGAGATCATTTGCGAATTCATCGGCGGCGGAGCCGCTCAGGATTCGAGCGGCTGAAACGGTCTGTAAAAAATCAGCGCCCTCGGGGTGGTTTGAACCGCCGACTACAATGCGCCCTTTGCCGTCGGTGACGAAAAATTCGCTCTGACCGTCGAAAGCGGAAGTTGTGAGCGGATAGGTGAGGTCTGTGTCCGAGAGCTGGGCGAAAACGACCGCTGCGACCGCGCCGTCTTTATATACGGGAACCGAGAGGATGATATACCCCGTTTGTTCACCCGAGCCGAAAAATTTTCCGACGCCGCGTAAACCGTTCAATGATTTTTGAAAAAAACCGTCGGAGTGAACATCGAGGCGCTTTTCCGATTGCGAAAAAGCCGACCCGTCGGGCAATGCGATGTAAAGCGAATCGAATTCCCCCGTTTCGGCGATGTTCGCCATGTCCCGGCGGACGGCTGCCGTGTCAAAACTTTTTTTGGCGGAGAGCAAGACCGAATAACTCTCCAATACGGTAAAATGACCCATGATGCGTGTTTTGATCACATCGCCGGCCGTTTTGGCGGAATCGGTCAGCGTTGTGAAAGAAAAATCCTGCGCGCACTTGCTGTCAGCAGAGATGAAAAAGAAGACAGCGGTCAACAAACTGAGCAAAAAAATTCCGAAAGCAAATAAGAGGGTTGTGATGTGGCGACCTTTTTCGGTTTTCAAACACTCACCTCATTCCGGTTATATTTATCGAACGAATAAAAGCATTTATTGAAAACAGTATAATACAATCTATATCAAAAATCAACGGGTTTTTCTTGGATTATTTTTGAATGCGGCAATATGTGGGTAAAATTCCGCGTATTCGGTGATGACAATGACCCGTGGGAAGCTGACAGTAATGCAAAAACGCCGTTTAAACCCGTGATAATCGGGGTTTTAGACGGCGTTTTATGTTGGAGCGGGAAACGGGGCTCGAACCCGCGACATTCTGCTTGGGAAGCAGACGCTCTACCGCTGAACTATTCCCGCGAAAACACCATGAATGATAGCATAACTTTTTGCGTTTGTCAATCGATTAACCGACGGTGTTATTAATTCATGATAATTTCATAGCGAATAATTAACGCATGAAAATTGCAG
>CAZPLU010000055.1:0-7697 GCA_964587625.1 uncultured Eubacteriales bacterium | reverse complement strand
ATATGATAATTCTGTTATATCCCAAATTAGAGATGTGTTAAACGGAGAAGCTGAATTTGCGGGTTTAGTGGAACTCCGATCTTCACAAATATCGAGTGACACAATCGTTCAACTCCTGCCGTTAGACGATTATCTTGCCGATAATCCGGTTTGGAAAACCCTGCCCGACGAGTTAAAAGACGCTTTTAAAGTGGACGGACATATTTATGCAATACCCGCCAATGTATTTCGGGCACAAAACGCCCGCATGATTCGCGATGAGGCATTAAAAGTGACCGGAATTACCGTTACCGATCTCCAATCATTCAGTGACTTTGCAAAAGCATACAAACAATCAAAGGAAAAACCTGTTCTCACTTCTTATTATCTGACGGGTCTAACCGATATTTTAAATGCATTCGGACTTTACAATAGTTATTATTATACCTCGTTTGATTTTGATCCAGCAGAAGATTGTTATGTGGATTTTTTAACAAAAGGTGCCGCTGTTGACGCTCTTGAATATCTTCGGGCGCTTTATCAAGCGGGCGCATTGGATATCAGTTTTGATGGCTCTGTGAATGTATATGGAGATTTTTATGATGGTATATGCTGTACAGTTTATGGTCAGTACTTCGATTATGAGGACTGCACCGAATTATTCACCTTAAATCCCGTATACCCGCAATTCGCCAATACCGCCGTGTATGGTTTTGCCATGGCCAAAGACACCCCCCAGCCCGAAGAAACCATCAATCAGTTTCTGAATATGCTGTTCGGATCTGAAGAAAACTATTTGGAGTGCTGGCTGGGTACTCCTGACAACTACGTCTTGAACAGTGACGGAACTGTCACTGTCAAAATGCCGCAAAACGCCGACGGTAGTTTTACATACCCGCCCATGCCGAATTTAACAGGCGGCATGTCCGATATTTTCCCCTATTCGGATGCGAATATCTTTTTCAGCCAAAACGGCGTGGTCGATAAAGGGTCGAAAACCGAAGCAAGTATACAAAATGACCGATTTACAATTTTGTATGATTCATTAAAAAAAGGATTGATCGTCGAGGTTCCGTCGTTTTATCAAACAACGATTCTGAACAACGTAAATACAGCCATACGCAACGATAATTATATAAGGATTTTGTATATGGACTGCATAAAAAATGCGCTCACGAGCTCCACACGTACAGTCCAGCAAGTTGTAGACGATTACCGGGAAGAGATGTTCAACTACGGCGGCAACGCCATGCTCGACCAAATAAACGCCGCCATCGGCAAGAAAACCGCGTATTATTACGGGTGAGGTCACTTCCGAGTATAAATCTTGAAAAGCATAAAGTGCAAATGACTTCTCTGAAACAAAATATCATTTAACCCCGCTTATGTTTTGCACTCATCATTCATAACGCCTGTCAATCTCCTCCCGCACGATCCGCGTCCATTTGATGATACGGTTTTCGTCCCCGCCGACGGTCTCGACGTCCTTGAGCGTGATGTCGAATTTGCACCCGTTCGCGTCGAATACGCCGAACGTCTCGCGCAGGTTTTTGCGCACAAAGTCCTCGTCCAAGCCGTGCGAAACCGCCGAGGACGGGTTCGGACGCCACGATACGATATAATCCCCGCCGATCTGCTCGGCGCATTTTTTCACGTTCGCAAACGGCGACACGGCGATCCGGCGGAGGTTTTTCAGCGATTTCAACACCGGAATGTCATTCGTCAAATCCTCGCAGCAGCCGTAAGCGGTCAGCCCGTACCGCGCCAAAATCGGCTTTTGGTAGTCAAACATAAATTCCTTGAAGGCGTTCGGCCCGATGCCCGTAAATTCCTGCGACGCCATATATCCCCACAGTTCGCCCGGCTTGACCGGGCCTTTTCCCGCCTGCGGCGGTTTCAATTCATCGGCATACGGCATCGCCTGATTTTGGTGGTTGAGCAGCCGGAACCCGTCCGCGGCTTCGGTCTGATCCATGTGCATCATAATCTTGCTCTGCATAAACGACAACAGCCGGTGCAGCCATTCGGGGCGGTCATAGATGTCCCACATCAGCCGCTCCATGCCCAGCAGTTTGCCTAAAATCGTAGAGATGTCATTATTCCACATACCGCACAGCAACCCCTGGCGGTCGACTTCGATGTCCAAGATACCGCTTACCGCATCGGATAATTTTTCGCGCTCTTTTGCCGTCGCCGCTTCGTCGACCTTGTAATCGGCGACTCGCAGCTTCTCGATATCGCTCTCTTGGATAACCGAGGGCTTGAACGCCGCGCACCCGCCCGGAACTTTTTCGCCCATCTCGGCGGGGACGCCGTAGACCCCGTTCGGCGCGCTGGCAAGCGCTGCGCGCACGGTCAAAAACGGCTCGATGATGTAATCGTCCGCGATTTTCATCCGATACCGGTTCAGCAAAAAGGCCTTTTCAAGCGACCGGTAATACGGATTTTCGCATTTGAGTTCCCTATGATCAAAAAATTCGTCGAACGGGATGGCACGGATATAAATCGGCGGGCGCGTGAATTGCAAGCTGTTGTGCGCGCTCCACAACTTGCGCCTGCGGTTCATCTCGCCACAACGCGCATATTCCAGCGTCTCTTTCGCAAGGTCCCCGATTCGTTTCAATTCGTCCATAACCGTTCCCCCGCAATCCGTGTTTAATAAAAGCATCATAACAAAAGAAATGAGGATTTTCAATCCAAAATAAAATTACGTTGAAATAAAAAGTAGAGCGGGCTGACCGCAACCCGCCGAGGCGGGCGAGCCGCCCGCACAAGATGGGAATTGGAAGTTGGAAAATGGAAATCCGTAGACGAGGAACGTCGTTGTAGGGAAGGGTCTTGACCCTTCCGAGCGGGCGAATCGCCCGCGCAAGATGGGAATCGGAAATCCGTAGACGAGGAACATCGTTGTAGGGAAGGGTCTTGACCCTTCCGAGCGGGCGAATCGCCCGCAAAAACGTCGCAAAGACGGTTCCCCCCGTCATTGCGAGCGCAGCGCGGCAATCCGGACGGAAATCAATAAAACGGTTCACAAAAACAAAAAACCGGGCATCTCTGTCCGGTTTTTGCTTTGCAGGATCAAGCCGAATTACTTCAATTCGACTTTCGCACCGACGGCTTCGAGCTTTTCCTTGAGACCGTCCGCGTCCGCCTTTGAGACGCCCTCTTTAATTGCCTTCGGAACGGCGTCGACAAGATCCTTCGCCTCTTTGAGACCCAGACCCGTCAGCTCACGGACCGCCTTGATGACTTCGAGGCGCTGTGCGCCGACTTCGGACAGCACAACCGCGAATTCGGTCTGTTCGACGACTTCCGCCGGAGCGGCCGCCGCCGGAGCCGCCGCGACCGCGACGGGCGCCGCCGCGGAGACGCCGAATTCCTCTTCGAGGGCTTTGACCAGCTCGGAGAGTTCGATGACGGTGAGCGCTTTGACGTCTTCGATCAACTTAGTTACTTTTTCGGATGCCATTTCAATTTCCTCCACTACATTTTTTTCAATTATTTTCGCTGTCTATGCGGCGAAATTCACGCGGCTTCGGCCGCTTTTTTTTCCGCGATGGCGTTCAAAGCGACTGCCAGCCCGCGGATGTTGCCGTTGAGAACATTGACCAGCCCTGTGATCGGCGCGTTGAAGCCCGCCAAGACCTGTGCGATGAGCACTTCCTTGGACGGCAGCTGTGAAAGCGCTTTCACATCGGCGGTGTCAATGACCCTACCCTCGACGAATCCGGCTTTGATGACGAATTTCTCGTTTTTCTTGGCGTATTCGCAGAGGATTTTTGCCGCTGCGGTCTCGCCCTCGGTGTTGACGGCAAGCGCCGTCGTACCCGCGAGAGAGGCGGACAGTCCGCAAAGACCGGCCTCCTTGACCGCAAAATTCAGCAGAGAATTTTTAATGACCCTGTACTTGACGCCGGCTTTGCGCAATTCGGCGCGCAGCTTGGTGTCGTCCGCAACCGTGATGCCCTGATAGCTGACCAAAACGCCCGACACGGTATTGTTGAGCAGTTGGACGATCTCGGCGACGGCCGCCTGTTTCTTCTGCAAAATTTGATTGCTCGGCAAAATCTTCACCTCCCGATAATTTCTAACCGTTATCCGACAAAAAAGCGACCTTCCGAAAATCGGAAAGCCGCCACGAAATTGCCTGTGACTCTCTCCTCGGCAGGCGGTTGTCTGTTGACGAACCGTTAGAGGGCCGAAGCCCAACCTGCTGTCTGCGGATAAACAGCGCTGCAACTATACCACGTTTTTTTTTCTCTGTCAAGGGGTTTTTATGAATTTTTCAGCCAGTCCGGCAAGCGTTCATTGCACAAACTCGGAATAACAGCCGTTCCGTCTTTGTAATTCACCGTGAGCGTATACCTTGACGAAACGGTCACCAGCGGATTATAATTGGCATCTTCATCGGTGATTATTGCCAATGCCAGCTCGGCGATTATTACGGGATCGGTATAGGTCACAGAGGTGTTTTTGCCGTTCTGCTCTACCTCAATGCTCTCAATCAGCGCCGGATCGGTCTTCATCATGTGATCTTCGATGACCGGCCACAACCAGGTTCCACGAATTTTTTCGAAGTAATCATATATCGGAACATTGACCGTAACAAAACCGTCTTTATTTTCGCCCGATAAATGCAACACACACAGAAGATGCGCGTCCCTTGATTTCTCCGCATCCCCTAAAAGCACATCCGAACGCAGCGCATCAATCACATCGCCGACGGATCCGCCGCTCTCGGGGCCGGTGGCCATCGTGGCGTCGACTATATAAGCCAAATTCATGTTTGTGAATTCAAGCGTCATTATTTCAATCTCATTCGGTTCAAAGGTATAGGCCTTGCTGGTATTGAGAATGACCTTGGGGCTGCTAAAGGTGGCGTACAGCAACTTTGCCTGATCATCACTGACAAACGCGGAATATTGTCGGGTAAATCCGTTATAATCCACCAAATAATTCAAGAAAACGCCTTTGTAATTATTATCCGCAAAATTGTTATAACTGCCCAAGCGGTTGATATAATTTAAATTGATGTCCGGACTCACAAGGAGTTTCGAGAGGTTATACAGCGAATCAATGATCTCGGGGTCGGTGATCGCCTGCCCCGAATTTTCGGGATTTAAATTCACCTTATTCAACATTAATTGATACACTCTGGCCTCGGTGATTTTTTCTCTTGCAGGCAGGCGCGTATCAAATGAAAACGGATCAAGTATCAATACACTGACACAAAGCCCGAATACCGCCATGGTTGCGATGAACTTCCACCAGTGGTGCAGGATGTTTCGAAACTCGAATTTCTCCAGCACATTCACAAGGCAGAAAACGCACAACCCAAGCGCAACCGCGCCGAAAGCCGCCCACACAAACGATCCGGTCGCTGCTTTGAAAAATAACCACCCAAATCCTGATGCGATCAGTATTAACGGATACTTAACGACCGGAAGCGCTCCCGGGTAAACAAGCGCATTCCCGGCTTTTTCCGTAGGTCGCTTTTTATACAGCAAAACCGACAGGAACAGAAGCCCGATTGAAACAGCCGCCCAGACAGTTTGCATAATCAGATAAACAGGGTCATTTACCTGTGTGAACAAGGGGTAGGCGAGGTATGAGGCAAACGGGCAGAGGGCAATCATGGCTTTATCAATTCCGCTTGAAACATAGAAGGTCTTGAATTCCAGCTTGCAAAGAAACGTGGAAAGCCACAGCAGCGCGATACCGATCTCGGGTGTGAATATGGCGCAGAGCACCGCAATAATTGTCCGTCCGCTGATCACACACCAGAATACGGTCATCGAATAGGCGACAAGGAACAATCCGGTTGCGCTGAGATAACTCGACAATACCGCCGAAAAGTCAAGCGCAGATGCTGCGTTCGGCGTTAAAACCGTCACAATGATCGTCAGCACATAGGCGGCTGTCAGCGGGAGCAATACCGCCATTCCCCCGGCGGTCAGATTGGCTATGTACAACTTTTCACGGCGCACAGGCAGCGAGAGCCACAGGTCATTCCGGGTTTTAGAGTTCATAAACGCCAAAACGACGCATGCCGTGATGATACCGATTACCAGTGCTCCGATCGGCACAAACGGATTATCACGAAAAATCGAATTTACTGTATCTTCCTGTAAATAGCCCTTGTTCGTCCCCAAAGTCATGCCCTGCAGCACCGGCAGGATGAAAAACAGCGCCACCGACCACAGGGTCGTGAGCCAGGCCAGTTGTTTGAATCGGTGCATGACAAATTTACCGAACCTAAAAGAGGATGTTTTTGACGTCATAGCCGCATACCTCCGTTTCCGAAATAAAGATCTCCTCGAGCGACAGCGGCAGCAGTTCCGCGAACAGCGGCGCTGTGCCATTCACCCGTTCGAGTATCGTTTCCCGGCTGCCCTTGACGGTCATCGTGACCATCGCGCCCCGTGCTTCGAATTTCATGACCTTAAAACCCTCCGCGTCCGGGAAATTCGCCCGCGTCTTCGGGCCGGAAAACGCGCACTGCACCTTGTGGATCCCCAGCTTCATCGCGTCGAGCTCCTGCTCGAACAGGATGCCGCCTTTGTGCAGCAGCCCGATCCGGTCGCAGATGTCCTCGAGTTCGCGCAGGTTGTGCGAGGCGATGACCGGAGTCAGTTTGCGGTCGACCATGCCCGCCGCGAAAATGCCCTTGACCGCCTGCCTTGCGACCGGATCGAGCCCGTCGAAGGTCTCGTCGCAAAACAGGTAGTCGCAGTTGCTCGCCACCGCAGCAATGATCATCACCTGCTTTTTCATGCCCTTCGAAAATTCGGAAATCTTCTTTTTCGGCGGCAATTCAAACACCGAAATCATCCGGTCGTACTGCGCGCGGTCGAACTTCGGATAGATCATCGCGTAAAAGTTTTTTACGGTCTCGGGCGTCGCGTTTTTAAAAAAATACGGCTCGTCGGGGATAAAAAAACACCGGCTTTTGATACCCGGATTCTCCCACACGGATTCACCGTCGATGGAAAGCTTCCCGCCGTCGGGTTTCAACACGCCGGCCAGCATCCGTAAAAACGTCGACTTGCCCGCGCCGTTCGAGCCGACCAAGCCGAATACGGCCCCCTCGTGCATCTCGGTGCTGACCGCGTTGACCGCGGTAAAATCGCCGAACTTCTTGGTCAATTGTTGGGTCGTTATCATTTCCGGTCGCCCTCCTTTTCATAAATTTTTTTAATTTCGCCGCAGACCTCCTCGCAGGACATCCCGAGGTGCTTTGCCGCCTCGACCGCCTCGCGCAGCGCCGCGTGCAGTTTATCGGCCTGCATTTTCCGCAGCGGATCGCTGTTCTCGGCGATGATGCTGCCGCGTCCGCGCACCGAGAGGATCACGCCCAGCCGCTCGAGTTCGGCATAGGCCTTTTGCACGGTGTTCGGGTTGATCGAAAGTTCGGTGGCTAAAGCGCGCACCGACGGCAGCGGGCTGCCCGGCGGCAAAAAGCCCTTGGCGGCCAGGTCGATGACCTTTACGATGATCTGCTCGTTGATCGGGCGCTTGTCGGAAAAATCGATTGCGATCAAAACCCCGTTCCCCCTTTCCTGATGGCGGTACGCTGTATTATTCGTACCATTACAGTTAATATATCACACCGTTCCCTCCTTGTCAACAGGTTTTGGAAACATTTCGGAAAATATTTTAATAACGTAAATTCCCAAAGTAAGATCCAGAGTGGACGAGGGGGTGGAATTTACTTTAAG
>CAZPLU010000054.1:5487-7851 GCA_964587625.1 uncultured Eubacteriales bacterium | reverse complement strand
TCCTCTTCACCACCAAGTGAATTATATCACTTTCACGGTTTTAGGAAAAGAGCCATCAAGCCGTCAAGGATTTTTTATTTTCGGTTGAAATAATATTCATTTTTTATGCATTATAAACTAATATTTACAGTATCTTGCCGGAGCATCCCACCGCTCGATTTATAAATGTAACTCTTGGGATTAAAAATACGTGCAGCCGCTCTTACGGCTGCACGTATTTGGGGCTCGATGATACCGATTTAACCGATATCAGTAGTAATAATCGTAGAAGCTGCCGGCATAACTGCCCGCCACGATCAGGATGATAAGTGCGACAATCCAGTAGATCGTCCAAATGATGCCGGCGATTAACCCGAGGATCGCAAAAACCAAACCGGCTGTGACCGTTCCGTTTTTAACGCCCAGTTTTTTAGCCGTGTTTGCTTTTTTAATGCCGATGATACCGAAGACGAACCCTAAAATCGGAACCGCGCACAAGACGAACGAGAGGATCCCCCAGACCAGCGCCGCCGTGGCCGCGCTCTTGCCCTCCGGGGATTCGTAGGGAGCCGACGCATATCCGGATTGCTGGTATGCGGGTTGCTGATAGGAGGGTTGCTGATAGACCGGTTGCTGGGGCTGTTGATAAGTGGGTTGCTGATAGACGGGTTGGGGCTGTTGTACCGGTTGTTGCGGAGTTGCGGACTGTGCGCCGCAATAGGTGCAAAATGCCGCGTTATCGAGTATCTCTTTGCCGCAATTTTTGCAAAACATTTATGTACTCCTCCTTTTTCCTTTCGGTTATAATGGTATTATATGTTGTCAAAAAATATAAGTCAATATAAATAAAAAAATCCGTTTGATTCGCGGTCTGCGCTCCGGTATAAATACCGTCGACTCAAATAAAAGTTTGATGTCGGATTTCAATTCACCACATATTTTGCATAAAACTCCTCATCGCTCGCAGTCAGATAGAGTATTCCCTCCACCAGACCGATCAATGAGGGGATTCCCGTCCAACAAAAGAGAATGTAGACAACGCCCAGACCGATTTTTCCCAAATAAAACTTATGGATTCCCAATCCGCCCAATAAAAGCGCGAACAGACCCGCCGCTATTTTGCTTTTATCCGAATTGACCGGCGCTTGCTGATACACGGGTTGCCCGGGTTGCGGGTTCCCCGTTTGCGCGCCGCAATAATTACAAAACGCGGTGTTTTCGGGAAGTTCCTTGCCGCAATTTCTACAAAACATCATGTGCTCCTTCTTCCTTTCGGTGATAATTGTATTATATCGAGTGGGAAAATAGATGTCAATATTATGTTGAAATTTTATGAACTTGAACCGACGGGCGGGATATGTTAAAATATTTTGCGAAACGGAGGCGTTTTTATGATCACCGTGCTTTGCGCAAATCCCTGTATCGATAAAACCATAAAACTGCCGGAGGTCGTTCCCGGCGGGACAAACCGGGTGCAAAAGACCATGCGGAGTATCGGCGGAAAGGGCGTCAACGTCGCGGCTTCCGCAAAAAATTTGGGTCTTGGGGTGCGCTGTCTGTATTTTTCACACGAGGAGGGCGGCTCCGCCGTCGCCGCGTTTTTATCGGAAAAAGGAATCGAGGGTAAGTCCGTTCCGGTTTTTGGGCGGCTGCGTGAAAATATTAAGATATTGGAACAAAACCATAAACAATTGACCGAATTCAACGAGAGCGGCGATTCGCTTACCGAGTCCGACGCCAAAAAGATGCTTGAACTCGCTTCGGAAGCGCTCAAGGACAGCGATGTTTTCGTGCTGTCGGGCAGCATTCCGCCGGGCATTCCGGCGGAACTTTACGCTGAGATCATCGCGCAGGCGAATTTTTGCGGCGTGCGCACGGTTTTGGACGCCGACGGCGAGGCGCTGTTTCAGGGTATCCGGGCCGTGCCGTTTTTTATGAAACCCAACAAGACCGAGCTCGGGCGCGTTTTCGGCAGGCCGCTTACGAGTTCGGGCGAAATTGCCGTTGCCGCGAAACACCTACTGGACGAAGGGATTCCCTATGTCTGCGCGTCGATGGGGAGCGACGGCGCGCTGCTGGCCTGCCGCGACGGCATCTTTTTATGCGACGCGCTCGACGTCCCGGTCAAAGGCACAGTCGGAACCGGCGACAGCATGGTCGCGGGTATCTGCAAGGCGCTGGTTGAGGGCGGCGAGCCGGATAAAATCCTGATCTACGGCTGCGCGGCTGCGCACGCCTCGGTGATTCACGAGGGGACGACTCCCTGCTTAAAAACCGATTTTGAACGGTTTATCCCCGAACTGACCGTGATTCGATTATAACGCATCATAAAAGAATTTTGTCATCCTGAGCGGAGCGCTTTGCGCGCAGTCGAAGGATCTCGTC
>CAZPLU010000054.1:0-5387 GCA_964587625.1 uncultured Eubacteriales bacterium | reverse complement strand
ACCCACAAGCCGACGGACTTATTTCTGAAAATATTCAGCAATCCGAGATTCTTCGGCAAAATTTTGTCATCCTGAGCGAAGCGCTTTGCGCGCAGTCGAAGGATCTCGTCACCCACAAGCCGACGGACTTATTTCTGAAAATATTCAGCAATCCGAGATTCTTCGACTTACGCTCAAAATGACAAATCTGTTTATGCCCTTCCCGCCGGTTCGCCGGTGCGAAGGGATTTCAATAAGCTTACATCTTCTCAAAAACAAACCGCACGGTCTCGTGTTCGGATTTAAAATTCATTCTGCGGGTGGCGAGCACGCAGTCGTCGGCCTTGGTCTTGACGGTGCGCAGACCCTTGTAGTCCGCCGGTTTCCAGCCCTTCGGGATGCGAATCCAGATCAGCCCGCTCTCGCCGGCGGGACGCGTGCAGGCGACGGTGAGGGTTTTTTCGGCTTCGTCCCAGCGGGCGTCCTCGACTTCGACCGCACCCTGTAAAACGTGCATATCGGTGGATAAAAACCACGGATGCTCGTATACCGGTGCAACTCGGAAAACTTTTACCGAGCGCGGCGGAACCGAAGCGGAGAGCGTATTTGAGATTTTTCCGCAATAACGGGCGTCCCAGAAATCGAACAGCGTGTATTCGCCATCCGATAACCCCGCCTTTTCGAGGGGGAGCTCGACGGGGAGCGGCTCGTCCCCGAGATTGACCAGCCCGATAATTCTATAGGACTCCCAGTCCTTTTCGACGGGCAGCACATACGCTTTGGGATAGTCGGGATAATCGACGTCAAACAGGTCGGCGGCGACGGCGCTCCGGTCGTATTGCGGCAGCGCCTTTTTGATCAAAGCCAGCCGTTCTTCGTCGATGGTGGCAATGTCGTCGCCGAGCATGACCGGCCCGGCGGAAAGGGCGAACAAGCTCGTGATAAGCTCGGCCTCGTTGCGCGGCACGGGTTTGTCGACGGTCATGACGTTGAACGCGTCGTTGTGGTAAAAGCGCCGGTCGGTGAAAAAGCCCGCCGCAAAACTCCATAACACTTTTTTTAATAATTCGATGTCGTCCACCATAAACATGGCGGGATAAAACCACATCCCGGGATACAGCGGGCGGCCCTCGCCGAAATCGCAGCCGATGCGCACGGCGTCCACGCAGCCGATGTGCTGCAGCGTCGTGCCCGTGGAGGAGAGCAGCCAAGTGTCACGCCCCGCCGCCTCCCGGATGGCTTTCAAGCCGTTGCGGTAAACCTCGGGGCCTTTTACCATGCCCGTATCGTGGTATCCGTCATAGGGGAAATGCCCGGGCGTCGTACCCGAGGAGACGTGTAAAAAGTCGATCATATAATAACGGACGCCCAAACGATACAGTTCGGCAAACACCTCTTTTAAAAACGCGACGGCTTTCGGATTGCTCGGGTCGAGCGCGTTGAAGCAGACCCGCTCCTCGGGCGGCAGGGTCTGCGACAGGCCGTAACCGAGGCGATATCCGTTGTCAAACGCCACGCCGTCCTTTTTCAGCAGGCAGTCCTTCATCCGCTCTGCGGTCGGGGAGAGCTTGTCGGGGACCCAAAAGGGCGCGATCCAAAAACCGGGCAGCATCTTTTTTTCGTTGATCCGCTCAAAGAGCCATTCCCAGCCGTGCGGAAACCGCTCGCGGTTGTGTTCGAGCCAGTTGCCCGGGATCATGTCCTTGTAATTGGCGATGCTCATCCAGATGTTTTTGACACCGAACCCCGCCAGTTTTTGTTCGATCGCCGCGATGTTTTCGACGATCAAATCCTCATATAATTCCTGCGTGAAGCCGCAGCGCCAAGTCCAGCCGCCGATCCAGCCGATCGAGGGCGCGGGATTGAAAACCGGTTTGTAATGTCGGGCGACCCGCTCCGCCCAGTGCTCGGCGGCCTCGAACGGATCTGATTCCGCGGCGATATACAGCGTTTCGCTGTGTTGAACCGCGCCGGGTTGCAAGACAAAGCCCTCGAAATCGCAAAACAGCGTACCCATGATTTTACCCGCCGTGAGCGTCAATTCTCCGATGGTGGTGATGCGGTCAAAGGTCAAAAAGCACAGCGGGACGCTCTTGCGGGTCTCCCGGCTGAATAACAATAAAAAGGTCTTTGACGGGATGGTTTCCCCCTCGCGCAGAGGACGGACGTCGTTTTCCAACACCCAACCCGATTGTTTTAAAACGGCGGGTTCGCCGCCGTCCAAGGAGATTTCACCGGATAAGAGCGTGCATTTCCCCAAAACAACCGGGGTTTTCGAGCGGTTTTCGATTTTCATTTGTAAGGTGATAAAATCCGCTTCGGTATAATACCGGGTAATTAACGTGAGGACTAAGCCCGAAATTTTCATTTGGGCGGTATGCTCCGTATAAACGCCCTGTTCGGAATCGTCTCCGTTCTCGGTTTTAACGGTGCCGCAGTTCCAATTGAAAACCGCGCCGCCTGCCTCTAACGAAATTCCGGAATTCAGACGGCAGCCGTTTTGACAATAGTTCCACCCGCCGCGCACAAGAGACAACCCCGTTTTTTCCGCCATATCAAACACCTCTTTTGCGTGATTGTTTTGATCATAACATAACCGCCCGAAAAATACAATATTTCAGGCGGTTTTATAGTTGTTGCTCCATTTACGGCGTGGGTTATGCAGTGATTGAATCCGCGGATTCTTCCCCGCGTTTATCGCCGGCGGGGCGGATGATGGTCATCTTTTTCCATCGGCCGGACAGATAAAAAATCAAATTGAGCGTGACGCCCAATGCGGTTGCTACCGGCGCGCCGAATCCCAGACCGGACAGCCCGTAGCCCAAAATGATGCCCAGGATGTAGCAAGCCGGAATTCGAGCCAGTATCGACGTGACGGCACTGTTTATCAGCGTATATGTCGTATGCCCCGATCCGATGAACAGACCCATCATGCTGAACTGGAACGGCACCAGCAGATAATCAAAACTGAAACTGCGCAGGTATTGCACACCGCTGGCGATCATGGCGGCGTCGTCGTCGAACAGCCGCAAGAAAAATGCCGGGAACAACTGGACAAGCGCAAAGATCACGACGGTGATCGACATCGAGATCAACATGCCGACGCCCATGGTCTTTTTTGCGCGCCCGATCTCCCCCGCCCCGAGGTTTTGCGCCGCCATCGCCGAGATGGAGGAACTCATCGCAATCGCCGGCAGAATCGCAAATCCGTTGAGTTTCGCCACCGCGCCGACCGCCGCCGAAGCCGTGACGCCGAACGTGTTGACCAGCGCCGTCAAAAATAAAAACGAAAAACTGACCAGCGTGTTTTGGATCGAGGTGGGGATTCCGATTTTTAAAATCATCTTCAAACGACCGGGATGAAAGCCGAAGGATTTGAGCTTGAAATCGAAAATAAATCGGTTTTTCTTTAAATAGATCACGCACAAAAACATACTGATCGCCTGCGAAAAAACGGTGGCGATCGCCGCGCCCGCCGCGCCCATATGAAAGACCGCGACAAGCAATAAATCTCCGAACACATTTACAACGCACGCGACGGAGACGAAGATCAGCGGGTTTTTGCTGTCGCCCATGCCGCGCATGACCGCGCTGAGGGCGTTATAACCGAAGATGAAAATCGTCCCCAGCGTCGTGATCATAAAATAGATGTCCGCGTCGGCGAACGACTCCTGCGGCGTCCGAATCAACCGCAATAACGGCTCTTTGAACGCCAGCGGCAATACGGTCATCACGACGGCCAAAACACCGAGCGCCGTGAACAGCGTCCCGATGGTCTCCCTGATGTCCTGCCGCCGATTCGCGCCGAGATACTGCGCGATCAAAACCGTTCCGCCGACCGAGAGGCCCAGCACGAGGTTGGTGACCAACAGCGTGATCTGGCTGCCGATGCTGACGCCGGACATTGAGACCGCCCCGGAGAACTGTCCCACGATGATCATATCGGTCACCGCATACAGCGATTGAATCATATGAGACAACAAAAACGGCAACGCGAATTTGATCAGCTGCTTCCCGACATGTCCCTGCACGAGGTTGGTTTCAAGCTTGGGCACCATTTCGCCTTCTTTCGTTTTTTGATTGAGAAAAGGGCGGTTTTTCCGCCCTTTTCCTCGTTTTTTACGCGGGCTCAAGCCCGTCGCGTTTTACCAGTTCCCAGTTGACGGCAAGTGTTGTGATCGGGTTCCCGTCGATTTTATCTCTCTTTTGAAAGACATACCCTTTTTTCATCAGGGTTTTCAATGCGGTCTGCACTTTTGAATACTGAACGTGATTGATTCCCGATATCGTCTGTACGGTCTTATTAAAAGACAAAACCATCTTTTTGTTTTGGCCTTCGAGATACTTGAAATTTTTCAAAATCATCTCGTAATAAGTTGCGAGCGGGTCCGCCGCGGCCGGTTTTTCAACCTCGACGCTCCAGTCCGCGATGGACTGCAGCTGTTTGCTGAATGCGCCCTTTACCGCGTAGATCCCGACCTCTTTGTCACATCTGTTTTTTAAAAAACGCGCCGCCGAGGAAAAATGACCGTCACCGGTGAAAATGATAAAAACTTCGGCGCTGCTGGGATCAAAGGCGCGCTGGTAGATCAAATCGAGCATGATGAAGTCGGTAAAATCTTTTTTGTAGTGGCTGGTATTTTGGGTCTGAACGATCATGTTGGTGACTTCTCGGATTTTCGCGATCTCGTTCTGCATGCCCTGTACCGAAAAATCGGCAAAAAAAGTCATTTCGCGGACATCGTATTTGGTGTTCAGTTCCCTGCTCCAATTCTTGATATCCGGTTTGATTCCATACAGTTTCTCGAGTGAGATGTACCAGTGTTCAAAATCCACAAATACCGCTGCCGACTGTTTTCCGTTGCTTGATCGTTTATCGGCGCCGAATATTTTGGACCATATTCCTATTTTGTTCACCTCCCTTTTCCTTTGATAAAAGCCCGGCCTTTTGCCGAGCTTTTGGCACGCCCGAGGGGATTCGAACCCATGGCCTACTGGTTCGTAGCCAGTCACTCTATCCAGCTGAGCTACGGGCGCATATAAAACGGTGTCCGGTAAAACATTTGCAGCGGTCTCCCGCCGACAGTAGTTAATTATAGCACGGATTTGGTCTTTGTCAAGCGGTTGCGGTTTAATTTTCGGGAAAGGCGCGATGCCGTATTTATGCTGAAATCATCGCCAAACGCGTGCGTCAAAAACCGTCGCATAAAAATTTTTTGAAATTTTTGCTTATAAAAAAATCGCCTTAAAGCGAAAATGAATTAATAACAAAATCGCCTTAAAATGTTGACAAGAAAAAAAGGTTGTGTTATTATGGTCAGGCGTCGCGGCGCTTTGCTGGTGTAGCTCAGTCGGTAGAGCAGCTGATTTGTAATCAGCAGGTCGGGGGTTCAAATCCGTCCACCAGC
>CAZPLU010000053.1:0-8136 GCA_964587625.1 uncultured Eubacteriales bacterium | reverse complement strand
TTTCCTGTCCCTCTCTATTTGCTTGAACTTTTTCACGGAAACAGGAAAAGAACCTATGCCACATTCAAAAGCAAAACGCAACATTTTTCATTGACAAAACCCGCATTCCGTGTTAAACTGTCGCCATCATCCCCGAACAGGAGTGAAACGATGCTGAATTGACCGCTTTAACGACACATCACAGGGCGTAATCGAGTCCCACCATGGATTCGAATACACTTTGTTTTGCTGTCGGGAAAGACGGTCTTTTTGTCTGCTTGAAATTTGATTTCAAGCTTCGGAATTTATTTTCGGACGCTTTTCCGGCGGCTGAACCGAACTTTGGGGAGAAATTTTTATATGCTTCAAATCATCAATTTAACCGTATCGCTTTCGAAAAACGATAAAATAATTTTAGACAACTTCACTTTTTCACTTAACCCGGGCGACAGGGCCGTGATCGTCGGCGAGGAGGGCAACGGCAAGAGCACCCTTTTAAAGCTGATTGCCGACCCGGCTTTGGTCGGACATTATGTTGAATACAGCGGTCAAATCCTGCGCGGCGGCTTGAAATACGGTTCTCTCAAACAGGAGCTTTCCGACGCCGAAAAACGGTTATGCGCAAAGGATTTTATCAATTCCGAGCCGCTGTTTGAGACGCTTTTGCCCGACGAGCGTGTAAAAATCGCCGAAAAACTCGGACTTGCCGAAATAATCTTCGATTCCGACCAATTGACGGGCACGCTTTCGGGCGGCGAAAAAGTCAAATTGCAACTGGCGCGGATTTTAGCCGCCCGACCCGACGTGCTGCTGCTCGACGAGCCGACCAACGACATCGACATCAAAACCCTCGAATGGCTTGAGGATTATATCAACCGCTGCGGGCTTCCGGTGCTGTTTGTGTCCCACGACGAGACGCTGATCGAGCGCACCGCCAACGTGGTTATCCACCTCGAACAGGTCTTGCACAAGCGCAACGCCCGCCATACGATTGCGCGGATGCCGTATGCGCTGTATATCGACGAACGCGCGCGGGGCCTTGCCCATCGGGAACAGGTGGCGAGAAAGCAGCGCGAGGACTTTGCGGCACAACAGGAGCGCTGGAAGAAGATCCACGACAAGGTCGAGCGCGATCAGGAAAACATCTCCCGTCAGGATCCCGGAGGCGCCCGCTTGTTAAAAAAGAAAATGAAAGCGGTCAAATCGTTGGAACACCGATTTGAGAGGGAAAAAGAAGACTTCGAGGAAATTCCGATCATCGAAGAGGCGATTTTTATGAAATTCGCCAGCGGTACCGAAGGTACCGCTTTGCCCCGCCGAAAGGAAATCCTGCGGCTGTCGCTGCCGGAGCTCTCAATCGGCGGTAAAACTCTTTCAAAAAACATTGAATTGAATGTGTTCGGCGGAGAACATATCGGCATCGCCGGAGACAACGGCGCGGGCAAGACCACGCTGCTGCGGCTGATCGCGGATGGATTGTTGCAACGAAAAGACCTAAAAGCGGCCTATATGCCGCAGGACTATGAGGATTTGCTCGACCTGTCCCAATGCCCGCTCGACTTTTTAGCGCCGTCCGGCAAAAAGGAGGACGCCACCCGCGCAAGAATCCAGATGGGCAGCATGCGTTTCACCCGCGAGGAGATGCTCGGCACCGTCGGCGGGCTCTCGGGCGGTCAAAAAGCCAAACTGTTGTTTTTGAAAATGACGCTCGACGGCAGCAACGTGCTGATCCTCGATGAGCCGACCCGAAACTTCAGCCCGCTCTCCAATCCGGTGATCCGACGCGTTTTACGGCGGTATGACGGCACGGTCATCAGCGTCAGCCACGACCGCAAATACCTCTCGGAGGTCTGCGACACGGTGTATGAACTGACGCCGGAGGGGCTTGTGAAAGCTTAACCGTAGGGGCGGCCCCAAACGCGTTAACTTAAAATGTATATACCGTAGGGCGGGATGCATCGAACCGCTTGCGGTTCGTTACATCCCGCCGAGCGTGCCGCAATTTCGGCACGCGGAAAAGGTTCGATTTCGCATGAAATATTATTTAGTACAAATATAACGAAATCAGTGCGGAAGTTTTTCGCGGGCGAACTTTATTCGCCCTACTTCCTGATAAAAACAATCCTTTGAAAAACCGTATGAATTATTTGATGTATTCTTTTAATATCCCGTAAATTTTTAAATCCTGTGTAACGCCTGTTTTGGTGACCTCATGTTGTCTTAATAATCCTTCGTACCGGAATCCCGCCTTTTCCAATACCTTGCCCGAAGCGGGGTTCAAAACATCATGAAGTCCGATCAATCGGTTAAAACCGACTTCAAAAAAAGCAAAATTGACAGCGGCTTTTAACGCTTCGGTGGCATAACCATGATTCCAAAACATTCTGCCGATACAATAACTCACTTCACCCCGTCTGTGCGTGTCGTTGATCGCATGAAAATTGATATAGCCGATGGGTTCGTGATTTTTTTTCAACACAACTGCCCATGTATAGGTCGTCGGATTACTGTATTTTTCAATTAACGCTTTTATAAAATTTTCGGAATCATCCCGTGTTTTATGAGTACGCCAAGACAAAAACTTCACGGCTTCCTCGTCATTCGACCAGTTATAAAACATCGAATCGGCGTCATCCGGGTAAAATTTTCTCAATAATAATCTTTCGGTTTCAAGGTCTTGTGTTCCGATATGGTTTAACATAACCCACCTCTGAAAATTGAAAAAAAGTTTTTCAACTCGTGTATTCGCCGGGCATGATGGCGTCTTCGTTGATTTTGGCCGCCGAGGTGTCGACCCAGGCGCTCTCACCCTCGCGCACTTCACGGGCAAAAACGGCATAACGGCCGTCGTCGATATCATAGGAACAGGTGACCAGCGAGATGATTTGGTCGTCTTTTTTCACATCGACGTCGATGTCGAGCAAGCTGTGGGCGCGGATGGTGTCGATATAGGTGAAAAACGTGTCGTCGTTCGTGAACTGCGAATAGAGTTTGAATTCATCTTTGGAGCCGGTTTCGTCGGGTGAGGCGTCCATTAAAACGACCGCAAAAATTTTATATTTCGAATACTCGTAAAGCGTATTGAACTCCACAATCGGGTGATCGCGGTAATAGTTCACCGATTGATATTCGCCGAGAGTGGAAAACATCGCCTTCGTTTTCATGTTATGGCCGTAGACAACGATGTTTTTGCCCTTGGGATTGAATTTGCTCTGATAATCGAGGAAAATAGTGCCGTTGCGGTTATCGCTGCCGTCATGGGCGGTGCGCAGATAGTCGTCGTTGTTGCCGGTCTGCACCACGACATAATCAATCGGCGTCCCGTTGATTTTGATCCACCCCACGGTATCTTTGTTGCGTTCATACAGCGGCTTGAATGCGGGAAGAATGTCGTTTTCCCCCATGGGCGCCGTGATTTGCTGCGCCGCGCTCTGCATTTGAGAGGCGAGTTGTTCCCGCTCTTTTTCACTCTTGTAGCCGTCGTACCAATCCAAAAACAAAATGGCCGCGCATACCAACAAAATAGTCAAAAATATGGTGATAAGCACGAGTTGTATTTTTGTCAATAAGCGTTCATTGGGAGGTGGTTTCGGGTTAAAAGCGTTCATACGATCTCCTTGAATTAGGATACGTTCCCATTATACCGTCTGCGGCAGCTTTTTTCAAGGGAGACACAACACCCGAAATCGTTTTATTGTGGTAAACCAGGTTGCTTTTTGGGATTTCCCATGATAAAATGAACACAATTCCGATTTTTTTGTGTTTTGGAGGACTGCATTATGGCATATATTGACGACTTTACCGCGCTTAAGCAAAAAATCGCTCAGTATGACTGGGCGAAAAAACTTTTTAATAAGATGAAAACCGATGTGGACGCATTTATCGCGACTTATCACGACGACGTCGGCCGACGCTGCGGTTGGGGCCATCACTACATCTGCGAAAAGTGCGGCACCGGCCTGAAATTCGACAAGGACATCCCGATGGGTCAGCCCTGCCCCGCTTGCGGATTCGTCAATATGGGCTGGCGCGCAAACGACGCCTGGAATAACCAATACCGCAACACCGCGAACGGCAACGCCAAAAAAGCCGCGATTTTATACAAGCTCACGGGCGATACCAAGTATCTCGAATATATTAAAACCGTATTGAATTTTTATTTGGAGAATTATCAAAAGCTTCGGGTCTGGGTCGTGCATCCGATGTATCTCGGGCGCATTTCGGGCCAGCATCTGACCGACGACGGCGACGTGATCTCGCTGCTCAACGCCGTTATGATTCTCGGGGATTCTCTCGACGACGGCTTTGTGACCGAACTGGGCGAAAAGTTTTTTATTCCCCAGGGACATTTTTTAAAGCCGTTTTGTTATTACATCAACAATATTCCGGTCTGGGATTTGTGCGCCATCGCGACCATCGGCATCTTTTACAAGCAGCCCGATTTGATCGAATACGCCTTCGAGAGCGAGTTCGGCCTGATCAATCAAGTCGCGCTGGGGATCACAAAGGATTATTTTTGGTACGAGGGCTCGGTGCATTACCACTTTTACTGTATCGCGCCGATGACCGATCTGATCTATTTTGCCAAGGCGTCGGGTTACCGGGCCGACTGTATCGAAAAACTCGCGAAGATTATCGAAAAAATGTATGTGATGCCCGCTCAGATGGCGTTTTCCAACTGCATGCTGCCCAACCCCAATGACGGCTGGCCGTTTATTTCGCTGGCGTGTTTTTCCGGACAATACGATACCGCCGCCGCCTGCCTCGACCACCCGATGATCAAGTGGGCCGCGACGATGATGTACGACGACCGCTCCCCGCTGCTCGACCACAACGGCGTTCCGAATCCGCTGCGCGGCGGAGACCTGCCCCGCCTGCTGTTCGGCGTCAACCCTGCGGACTACGGAAAATACCCGCGTGAAAAACTCGAGACCCGGATTTGGGAGGACACGAACTTCGCCATGCTGCGCGACCGCGACCTCGAGGTCTTCTTCAAATACGGGCTGATCATCGCCTCGCACTCGCATTTCGACATTATGAACATCGAAATTTCGGCGTTCGGCGAATCGGTCAGTTACGACCTCTCGACCAACGGCTACGGCTCGTTTTTATTCCCGTGGCAGCAGGGGACGCTCTCCCACTGCACCGTCGTGACCGATATGGCGAATATCCCGAAAAAGAGCAAGGGCAAACTGCTTGAATATGATAAAGAAAAAGCACGCATCAAGGCGCTCAGCGAGGACGCCTATCCCGGTGTCGATTACATCCGCGATTTAAAGCTCGACCACAACACCCTGCACGACAACTTCACCTGCACCGATAAAACCGGCAAGACACACACCTATGATTACATCTTCCACTGCTTGGGCGAGCCGGAATTTGACTTTGAAGCCAAAGCGGCGCCGCCGTTTTCCGAAAAACCGTATGACACGCTTCAAGAACTCAAATGTTATGAGTGCGACGGCGACATCAAGTTCGCCTATAAGCTGCCCGATAAGCGTGTGGATATCACGCTCAAAGGTGAAAACGGCACAAAATTTTATGTGTTCAAGGGGTATGCCCAAACCGGGAAACATTTCCGCTGGGGCATCATGGCGCGCCGAAATACGGTCGTCACCACCTTCACGGTCGATTATCAATTTTCAAAGATTTGAGGTTGTCACATGCTTTCCGACATCGATATTGCCCAGAGCGTGAAACCGCCGCCGATTTCCGAAATCGCCGAGCGGCTCGGAATCCTCCCGGACGAGCTTGAGCCCTACGGAAAATATAAGGCGAAGATCGCACAATCGGCATTTTCGCGCACCGAAAGCCAACCCGACGGCAAATTGGTTTTGGTCACCGCGATCAACCCCACTCCGGCGGGCGAGGGCAAGACCACGACCACCGTCGCGCTCGGGCAGGCGATGAAGCACATCGGAAAAAACGCGATTATCGCACTGCGCGAACCGTCGCTCGGGCCGGTGTTCGGCATCAAGGGCGGCGCTGCGGGCGGCGGGCATTCACAGGTGATCCCGATGGAGGACATCAACCTCCATTTTACAGGCGATATGCATGCGGTCACGGCGGCGAACAACCTGTTGTGCGCTTTAATCGACAACCACATCAACCACGACAATGCCCTGCGGCTCGACACAAGACGCATCTACTTCCGCCGCTGTATGGATATGAACGACCGCGCGCTGCGCGAGGTCATCGCGGGCATCGGCGGCAAAGCCAACGGCTTTATGCGCTCCGACGGCTTCAATATCACCGCCGCCTCGGAGGTTATGGCAGTGCTCTGCCTCTGTACCGATATCGGCGACCTCAAAAAGCGGCTCGGCGACATCCTCGTCGGCTACGATTTGGACGGAAACGCCGTGTTCTGCCGCCAGTTGAACGCGCAGGGCGCGATGGCCGCGCTGCTCAAAGACGCGGTCAATCCCAATCTCGTCCAGACCCTTGAGGGCACGCCCTGTCTGATGCACGGCGGCCCGTTTGCCAATATCGCCCACGGTTGCAACTCGGTTCGCGCCACGAAACTCGGCTTGAAACTGGCCGATTACTGCATCACTGAGGCCGGATTCGGAGCCGATCTGGGCGCGCAGAAGTTTTTTGACATCAAATGCCGCGCCGCCGGTCTGAAACCCTCCGCGGTGGTTTTGGTCGCCACGGTGCGTGCGTTGAAACACAACGCCGGTATTGCAAAATCCGAACTTGGCAGGGAAAACGCGGCCGCCGTCGAAAATGGCGGCGTCAACCTCGCCGCGCACATCGAAAACATCAAAAAATACGGTCTTCCGGTTGTGGTTGCCGTCAACCGCTTCCCCACCGATACGCCCGAAGAAATTGCCGCCGTCTTAAAAATCGCCGAACAAAACGGCGCGGACTGCGCGGTCAGCGACGGTTTTTCCGAAGGCGGGAAAGGCGCCGCTTTTTTGGCGGAAAAGGTCGTCGCCGCCGCGCGGGATGGCGGCGTATTCAGGCCGCTCTGCGCCGACGGGATGACGATTACCGAAAAAATCGAGCGCATCGCCATTGAAATCTACGGCGCAAGTAAAGTTGTGATCGAGGAGGCGGCACAAAAAAAGCTCGATGAGATTTCGGCGCTCGGGCTCGACACCCTGCCCGTCTGCATCGCCAAAACGCAATATTCGCTGACCGATGACCCGAAGCAACTGGGCCGACCGAGAAACTTCCGCCTGACCGTACGCGACTTGCGCCTGTGCACCGGCGCGGGGTTTGTCGTGGCGCTCACGGGCGACATTATGACCATGCCCGGGCTGCCGAAAACGCCCGCCGCAAACACGATTGACATCGACCGGAACGGCTTGATCAGCGGGTTGTTTTAATATTTAGGAAAAAGAAAAAAATCCGTTTTTGGTATTGACAATGCCCGCCGGATTGTGTTACTATGTTAACCGTCGCCGGCTGGCAGAGAGGTTCTCCGGCACGCGTGGGGGAGCATAGCTCAGCTGGGAGAGCATCTGCCTTACAAGCAGGGGGTCACAGGTTCAAGTCCTGTTGTTCCCACCAATGGCTCGGTAGTTCAGTTGGTTAGAACGCTAGCCTGTCACGCTAGAGGTCGAGGGTTCGACCCCCTTCCGAGTCGCCACTTGCCTCTGTAGCTCAGTTGGTAGAGCAGGGGACTGAAAATCCCCGTGTCGTTGGTTCAATTCCGACCGGAGGCACCACACGACCCCGTCGTAAACGACGTTGTCGCGATAAACCCCCGCGCAGAGCGGATTGCCCCAAGCGTCTGCTGCGGCGCACATTTGCGGATGTAGCTCATCCGGTAGAGCGCAACCTTGCCAAGGTTGAGGTAGCGAGTTCGAGCCTCGTCATCCGCTCCAAAAAACGAGGGTGTATAAATGCTATACACCCTCGCATTCTTCCCGGCACCATAGCCAAGCGGTAAGGCAGAGGTCTGCAAAACCTCTATTCCCGAGTTCGATTCTCGGTGGTGCCTCCAAAAATAAAAACGCCGTCGGGCGTTTTTTATTTTCAGAGGGCAGAGGTGAGAAGACAGAGGGCAGAAAAACGAGGGGCGAGAATCGAACTTGTCGATCTCTCGGTGGTGCCTCCAAAAAGTAAAGACGCCGTCGAGCGTTTTTTATTTTCAGAGGGCAGAGGTGAGAGGACAGAGGGCAGAAAAACGAGGGGCGAGAATCGAACTTG
>CAZPLU010000052.1:0-9606 GCA_964587625.1 uncultured Eubacteriales bacterium | reverse complement strand
GCCGCCAGCGTTCATCCTGAGCCAGGATCAAACTCTCTAAAATTTGTATATCAACAGGGTCTTTGCTAAGGGTCCCGCGCGTTTCGCCGCGCCGCTTCCGTTTCCGAAATCTCTCCCGAAAACCTCCGCGCGCTTCCGCCGGATCTCTCCCGCGTCCGCGTTTGCGACGTTCATCGCGTTGCCCCCAAGCCGTCCCCGTCCATACCAATCTTCAGAGCTTGAATGCGCAACTTGTTGTTGCGCCGCTCGTTTGAGTTATTTCGTCTTCGCACATTTTACAACCGGTCTTTTCAAACCTGTTGTCACCGGATTTTGCAATCCGCTCGAACCTCTCGGTTCGCTCGAATCTCTCAACCCGTTCGAACCTCTCAGTCCGTTGCAGTGTGTTGACGCTTCACTCGTTTTCGCAACGTTTTTACGTCGTTGCTTCGCCGGCTTTAATTTTTTTGCACGCGTTGCGCCTTCGTCTCCGCTTAAGCGCTCATCCCCTTCCGGGTCCGACCGCCGCCGCTTCTTCGAAACACGCCCGCGCACTTCACTAAAACCTCAAATTTATTGACAGTTTTGCGCTTCGCTTTTTCAATATCGTTTAATTTTCAAGGTCCTAACGAATCGCTTCGCGATTCGTTTGGGAAAAACTTCTCTTGCGAGAACTTTTTCTTGCTCGTGCGAACGAGACGTTCCGTCTCTTTCTTCGAGCCGTCCGGAAGAATTTTTCTTGCGGAAAATTCTTCTCGTCGTCTGCACACTTTGGCGCTTCGTCGGCTTTACGCCGCCGAGTCGTTTGTGCGCTTTTTGCGCATCCGTTCCTCGTTCGAACTCCCGTACACCTCTCGGCGCACCGTTTGTCCGCTCCAAAGCGCGGAATTGTATTATACCACGATAGCCACAGCATTGTCAACAGTTTTTTCGAATTTTTATTCGCGGAAAATTTGGCAATCTTCTTCGTATATCGTTTGAATTACTGCTTTTGTGCGGGGCTTTCGGATCCGCCTTCGCAAAGGCGCTCGACCATAGTATCATACGGTCGAGCGCCTGTCAAGGACTTTTTTCGATTTATTTCGACATAATTTTTTTGGAAATTGTAATATTCCGAATCAATTATACGGGAAGTCGTATACCCGGCCGCGTTCGATTTCTCTTATCTGTCCGCGTTTTTCAATTTTAACACGATGACGCCGGCAATCACCGCATAACCGCAGCTGCAAATCGCCTGCAGCGACCCGAACACAGCTTTATATCCGGTTATCCGGCTCATGTAATCCGTGAAAAACTGCGTAAACCCGGGTGGCAGCCGGCTGAACGCTTCAGACATCCAGTATGTGTAATATTGCGAATTCAGGACGGCCACATTCCCGATCGAGGAAAACGCGTTGAACGCCGCGACAAACAGGAGCACCGCGATAAAGACGGACCACTGCGGTCTGCCGCCGGATGTCACCGCGCCGTATAAGGAACGCACATATTTTCGTTTCGCCCAAGCAAAAAAGCTGGCGACGCCCAACGTGATCGGTAATACGACAACAGCGACGATGAGAATCGCCGTGCCCAGAATACCGGCGACCCCGCTGCCGAACTCGCCGAATCTTCCGTCCAGCGCCCCGCCGATTTCGTCTGCGGCCGTTATGGCGATGATCCCGATGCCGATCAAAGCGAGGACGGCAATGCAGCTGAGCACCACCATAAACACAAAGATAAAACTGTAGTACCCCTTCAGCAGTTTCAAGCCGCTGTGATTGCCCGGCTCCGCGTTTTTGGCGTTGGAGTAGATCATCCAGTAGGCGATCAATTCGGGAATCGCGATCAACAGCGCAAGCGAATACCAACCCGCGGCCACCGCAGTAAAAGCGAGCTGCGCCGAAAACAAAACGGCCAACCACAGCATCAGCGGCCCGGAGGCGATTTCACGGGCTCTTTGCGGAAATTGGTTTATAGGGCTCAAATCGAGCGGCGCGGGCGCATAGGCGGGTTGCGAAATCGCGGCGCCGCAAAACTCACAAAACCGGCTGTTGTCCGGCACCGTGGATCTGCAATTGAGGCATGTCATCATAACCACTCCTCTCACGTCATATTTTAACTGCATACGAAAAATTTGTCAATAACAAAATCATGCGCAACGCCGTGGCACACACAGATCCTGTACATTATAATAAGGTCTGTCGCTGCGCCGCGGCTTGACTTTTCCCCGATTCGCCGATATGATAGAGACATTCCCACCAACGGAGGTAATCACCATGAAAAAACTTTTCGCGCTGTTGTTTGCGGCGGTCATGCTGCTCGGCACGTTCGGCTGCCGCGCCAAAATCCCCGAGACAGATGCCGTATTCACCGGCAAAATCATCTCGACCGTCATCGGCGCCAACAACACCGTAACCGTGTTGACCCTCGCCGGAACCGGCGAATACGAAGCCGCAGGCGGCGTGTTTCAACTCTACGGCGTCAATGAACTCAAGGTCTTTGACGCAGCCGGCGAAGAAGCCGAGAGCGGTGAACTCATCCCCGGTCTGATCGTCGAGATCGGCTTCGGCGGTTCCATCGCCGAGAGTTATCCGGCTCAGCTCATCGATGCGGAATTTGTTCAGATCAAAAGCAACGGCGGCGATCTGGTGGGGCTGTATCTGTCCGTGGTCAGGGGCGCCTGTTCGAATGCGCCTTTTATGACAGATCTTCCGGTCGGCATCGATCTGTCGGCGGCGACTAATCTCTCTGCCGCCGAAAAGAGCGCGCTGATTCACCGCGCGCTGATCTCCTACGGCGCCGGCTCCCGCGCCGCCGACCTGGCACAGCTCACCGCCGAGGGGCTTGTTGCCGAAGACGGGACCCTCGACGCCTATTTGGTGACGATAGCGGACGCGGAGATCGCCGACGGCGCGTTCACGCTGACGGTATCGGTCCAAAGCCCCGAAGAGACCAAAACCGCCGAAATCCCCTGCGCCTGGGACGGCGAGGCATGGACTTATACGCTGCCCAGGGCTGATAAAACCACTGACAACGATTGACAACACGATTGTAAAACTATTGACAACGCGCATCGCATATAGTATGATCGGGGGCATGGGTGTTTTTGCACCCGATTTAACCGAGGTCTCTTGAGGGAGTAGTTTGCACGCGAGTGCGATATGTCAACACGCATGGCCGTTTACGGTCTGGCATATCTATGGCAGCCGCAGATACGGTTGCCGATAACGAGACTCATGTACATTTGTTGACCGTACCGATGACGGCGCACTTGTATTTGGGTCTTTTGTTTATCCGAAGGAGAGTTTTGATGGAGTACTATCAACAGGATCAAAAGAGCGCCTTGGACGCGCTCGAATCAACGCTTTCCGGTCTCGCTTCAAACGAGGCCGAGCAACGGCGGCAAACGCACGGCAAAAACAAGCTCGCCGAACCGAAAAAAACGGGGCTGCTCGCCCGTTTTGTCAAACAGCTTGCCAACCCGATGATCATCGTCTTGTTGATCGCCGCCGCTCTTTCGGGTGTCACGGCGGTCTATGAAGGTGAATCCCTCGCCGACGTGTTCATCATTTTATTCGTCGTTATTTTGAACTCGGTGCTCGGCGTGGTGCAGGAGAGCAAGGCCGAACAGGCCATCGAGGCGCTCAAGACCATGACCGCCTCCACCTCAAAGGTATTGCGCGACGGAAAATTGACCGTCCTCAAAAGCGAAGACCTCGTCCCGGGCGACGTCATCCGCCTCGAGGCCGGTGATTCGGTGCCCGCCGACGCCCGCATTCTCGAATGCGCCTCGATGAAGATCGAGGAGGCCGCCTTGACCGGAGAATCGGTGCCCGCCGAAAAGATCGCCGAAGCGCTTGCCGAGCGCGAGGTCTCCCTCGGCGACCGCCGGAACATGGTCTATATGGGCAGCGTTGTGGTCTATGGGCGCGGCGTCGCGGTGGTCTGCGGCACCGGCATGAACACCGAGGTCGGCAAGATCGCCGACGCGCTCACCAAGGCCAAGGAGGAGGCGACCCCGCTCCAAATCAAACTCGCGGGACTCTCCAAAGTTTTAACCTGGCTTGTATTGGGTATCTGCGCAATCATCTTCGCCGCCGGAATTTTCAAAGCGGGCGAATTCACCTCCGAAGCCGTCGTCGGCACGTTTATGCTCGCCGTCAGCTTGGCGGTCGCCGCCATCCCCGAGGGGCTTGCCGCCGTGGTCACAATCGTGCTCTCGATCGGCGTGACCAAGATGGCAAGGCACAACGCCGTCATCCGCCGCCTGACCGCCGTCGAGACGCTGGGCTGCACGCAGGTCATCTGCTCCGACAAGACCGGGACGCTGACCCAAAACAAGATGACAGTCGTCAAATCCGAGGGCGCCGACGCCGAAAAACTCGCGGCCGCCATGTGCCTTTGCACCGATGCCGAATTCGACGAACAGGCGCAAACCGCAATCGGTGAGCCGACCGAGTGCGCGCTGGTCAACTATGCCCACACGCTCTCGCTGAATAAAAACGAGCTCAAAAAGACCGCGCCGCGCGTCGGCGAAGCGCCCTTTGACTCGATGCGTAAGATGATGACAACGGTTCATGCCGCCCAAAACGGCCTGATCCAATACACCAAAGGCGCGCCCGACGAGATTTTGAAGCGCTGCACGAAAATTTTGACCGAAAACGGCGTCGTTCCGCTCACCGACGCATATAAAAGCGACCTTCGACGCGCCAATAAAGACATGGCCGACAACGCCCTGCGCGTGCTCGCGGCGGCTTACAAAGACCTCCCCCAAAAGCCCGAAAAATTCACCCCTGAAGCGCTCGAAAACGATTTGATCTTCCTCGGCCTGTGCGGCATGATCGACCCGATCCGCCCCGAGGTCAAAGCCGCCGTAGACAAATGCCGCGACGCGGGGATCAACGTGGTGATGATCACGGGCGACCACATCGACACGGCGATCGCCATCGCAAAGGATCTCGGCATTCTGCCCGACGCCTCGCAGGCCGTTTTGGGTCAGGCGCTCGACGGCATGTCCGACGGGGAGCTGTATAAAAATATCGATCGTTATCGCGTCTATGCACGCGTCCAGCCCGAGCATAAGGTGCGCATCGTCAACGCGTGGAAGCGCAGGGGCATGATCACGGCCATGACCGGCGACGGCGTCAACGACGCCCCCGCGCTCAAATCCGCCGACATCGGCGTCGGCATGGGCGTCACGGGCACCGACGTCACCAAAAACGTCGCCGACATGATATTGGCCGACGATAACTTCGCCACCATTGTGGCCGCGGTCGAAGAGGGGCGCAGAATCTACGCCAACATCCGCAAAGCCATCCAGTTTTTGCTCTCGTCCAACCTCAGCGAGGTCGTGGGTATTTTTATCGCGACCATGCTCGGGTTCACGTTGCTCAAACCCATCCACATCCTCTGGATCAACCTGATCACAGACAGCTTGCCGGCGCTGGCTTTGGGCATGGAGCAAGGCGAGGCCGATACGATGCGGCAAAAACCGCGCGACGCGGGGGCGGGCATTTTTTCGGGCGGCGTCGGGCTTGATACGATTTATCAAGGCGTATTGGTCGCGGGGCTGATGCTCGCCGCCTACTTCATCGGACATTTTATCGAATCGGGTATCTGGGAGATCGCCGACAGCCCGGACGGCATGACGATGGCGTTTTTAACCCTGTCGATGGCCGAGATTTTCCACTCGTTCAATATGCGGTCGCGCCGCGGCTCGATATTCACGGTCAAAAACCGAAACCTCTGGCTCTGGGGCGCCGCCGCGCTCGCGCTGCTGCTGACCACAGCGGTCATCTATATCCCGTTCCTGTCCTCCGTTTTCAGCTTCACAACCATCACCCTCACCGAATACGCCATCGCCCTCGGTCTCGCCTTCGCGATCATCCCGCTGGTGGAAGTCGTGAAATTGGTGCAACGTACGATAGGGAACGGTCTCGACCGTTCCGGCAAGCGGTAAAACCGCTTGCAATTTAAATCATTCCGAACATCATTCTTTGTAACGGAACGGTCAAGACCGTTCCCTACATATCCAAAAACGCGGGCGGGATTTTTATCCCGCCCGCGTTTTACGATTATTTAAACCGTTTATTTCAATTCCGAAAAATACTTGATGGTTCTGACCATCTGGCTGGTGTAAGAATTCTCGTTGTCATACCACGACACGACCTGCACCTGACAGGTGTTTTCGTCGATCTTGGCGACCATGGTCTGGGTGGCGTCGAACAGCGAGCCGACCGTGATGCCGATGGTATCCGACGAGACGATCTCGTCCTCGGTGTAGCCGAAGGAGTCGGAGGAGGCGGCCTTCATCGCGGCGTTGATGCCCTCTTTGGTGATGTTTCCGCCCTTGACGACGGCGACGAGGATCGTTGTCGAACCGGTGGGAACAGGGACGCGCTGTGCCGAGCCGATCAGCTTGCCGTTCAGTTCCGGGATGACAAGGCCGATCGCCTTGGCCGCGCCGGTGGAGTTGGGGATGATGTTTTCCGCGGCGGCGCGGGAGCGGCGCAGATCGCCTTTGCGGTGCGGGCCGTCGAGGACCATCTGGTCGCCGGTGTAGGCGTGGACGGTGGTCATGATGCCGCTCAGGATGGGCGCGTATTGATTCAATGTGTAGGCCATCGGGGCCAGGCAGTTGGTGGTGCACGAAGCCGCCGAGATGATCGTGTCGTCCTTGGTCAGGACGCTCTCGTTGACGCCGAAGACGACGGTCGGCAGGTCGTTTCCGGCCGGAGCCGAGATGACGACCTTTTTGGCGCCGGCCTTGATATGGGCCGAGGCCTTTTCTTTTGTCGTGTAAAATCCGGTGCATTCGAGCACGACGTCGACGTCGTGCTTGCCCCACGGCAGATTCGCGGCGTCTTTTTCCGCATAGATTTTAATGGTCTTGCCGTCGACCGTAATGGAGTCCTCGCCCGCGGTGACCTTATCGCCGAGGGCGTATCTGCCCTGGCAGGTATCGTACTTCAAAAGGTGCGCCAGCATTATGGGGCTGGTGAGATCGTTGATCGCGACGACTTCATATCCCGCCGCGCCGAACATCTGTCGAAACGCAAGGCGGCCGATTCTTCCGAATCCGTTAATTGCTACTCTTACCATCGTAAAACCTCCAAATATTTTTACCAATGCCGGGCGTTCCGGCATTCCTTAATCATATTATACCAAAAATGTGAATTTTTCAAGCGCAACCCTTGTTTTTCGAAATAAAAAAACGCCGAAATGCACCCAAACAAAAGCGCCGTCCTGTTGCACTTTAGACAAATGAGCCGCGCGGGCATTTTCCGGTTCTCAAAATGTCGTCATTCAAGGGTTTAAAAACCCGTGTTCGCCCCCTTGAACAGCGGGCTTTTGCAAAACCGGCAGAAATCCTCGCCGATGTCGCACCGCTTGCCGCAGACATTGCAAAACAAATAGCCGTCCTTGGATTTGTCGTATTTTTCATAGGTACTCAAACTCGGGTGAAACCGCACCCGCTCACCGATTTGCAAATAGTCATACCAAGTCCGGTTGTCGTTTGCGCGCACTGTTTTTTTGCCGCCGTCGACACCGGTGATATAGACGGTATATTGCATATAGTCGCGTGAGGTGTTGTTGTCGCTGTCGGATTCGGTTTTGCGCACCGCCTTTTTATCGGTCACGGTACCCTCCCAAATCGGTTTTTTCATTTTTGCCGCGCGCACCAAATAAATGATCAGCAGCATCAGCGCCAGCCCGACTCCGATGAGAGCACCCTCGACCGGTTCCATTTTTTCAACGGTGAATCCCGCGACGGTGAACCCGATCAAAAAGACGGCCATCAGCACCGCCGCGAAAATCGCGGCGGACTTTTTTTGCGACTCGGATTTTTTCAATACCAGCGGATGCCTGTAATTTTCCGACCAACCCACAAGTCCCGCATACTGCGGTTGCATCGGCTGTGCAACCTGCGCGGGTTGCGCGGGATAGGTCGGCTGTGCGACTTGCTCGGAATCAATCGGCTGCTGTGCCGGAGCGGCCGGCGCTGAAATCTGCGCGCCGCAGTTCCCGCAAAATTTCGCGCCGTCGTCAATCTGTGTTCCGCATTTCGAGCAATACATGGCTGATCCTCCTTCGCTTGATTTTTCACTGTTCAAACGCCCCCGCCTGCCGCAGCTCATTCACCAATTCCCGATACTTGATGATTTTACCCGCATACGCGCCGTCTGTATATCCGATCAATTCCTCGACCGTCACAAACCGATAACCCTGCGCCGCCAATTCCGGGATGATCTTTTCATACGCCTCGTAAGTGGTTTGATACAGATCATGCGACAACACGATATCCCCGCTTTTCACATGGTTGAGCACATATTCGGATATCCTGTCGGCATCGCGGTATTTCCAGTCGTTGGGGTCGCAGTCCCAAATGATCACCGGCATGTTCAACAAATCGGCGATGCGCTGGTTGACAGCGCCGCCGACGGGTCGCATGGTATTCGGACGCACGCCGCAGACCTTTTCGATCTTGTCCCGCAGACCGAATATGTCCGACATAATCTGCGCGTCCGTCATTTTGGTCAGTGATTTATGGTCGGTCGAGTGAATCCCGATGCCATGCCCCCGCGCCGCGATGTCGCGCACCAGCTCGGGGTAATCATCCACTTTATAGCCGACCACATAAAATGTCGCTTTGGCGTTGTATCGATCCAACAAGTCGAGCAGTTTCCCGGTCACGGGGCCGTACGGACCGTCGTCGAAAGTCAGCGCCACCACTTTTTCAACACGGGGATCAATCGGTGTCGGCTCTGCGGGTTTGTACCGCTCGGGCAGCGTGATCGCCACCAGCTTATATAATTTCGTATAATCGATCACGGCGGTTTTGTCCGCGTACACCGCCAGTCCCCCGCCGGTCAAAGCCAGCTTGCCGTCAAAATCGGAAATCTCCACGTCGGCAAAATCCGACAGCGCCGCCGCATAATTGACCCCGCTTTTGAACAGTTCCGCTGTGGAAAGCTGCTTGCCGCCGTCAAAAATCGCCCTGTACTCCTCGGTTTTATTGGCCTTGTTCCCCTCTGAAATATATTGTTGGGTATGTATCGTATAGGTTGTATATTGTTCGAAGGTCTCGGCGCTGAAGCCGACGGTCAACTTTGCGGGGTCTTTGCGGTTGAGCGCTTTATCACCCAAAAGGCCCTGCAGCTGCGCCCGAAATTCCTGAATATGCGCGTCATAAATCCCGGACAGCGCCTGCGCCGCCGCCTCGGGCATGTGCGTTTCAATCGAATAATAACGCTGTTTTTCTCTTGTGTTGACCGCTGTGATATCCTGCTCGGTAGCGTATATCACCTCGGCCGTCCGCACGCCGTCGAGCGTCTGGCGGTTTTGGGTGATATACCAGAGCGTCCCGCCCGCCGCGATCATCAACACTGCGGCAAACGCTGCCGACAGCGCCTTAGAGGGGCCGCGTCTCCGTTTTTTAGGTCGTCTCGATTGATTTCCGGCGGTTCTCTTGATCGCTGCCATAACTCCGTGTCCCCTCCCGCGCCTCCGATCGACAGGCCCCTGTCGGCTCGTTTCGACGCGAACAAATTATACCACTTTCCGCTCCGTAATACAACCTTCGAATTTCATGCTTGTTATTAATTCATGATAATTTCATAGCGAATAATTAACGCATGAAAATTGCAG
>CAZPLU010000051.1:2357-10295 GCA_964587625.1 uncultured Eubacteriales bacterium | reverse complement strand
CCGGGTTCGTGGCATGGCTGAAGGCACTGCCTTCATTATTCAGTTCTCAGGGCCCCGAGCCCTGAAACTTTGCGCACAACTTCGACCGCGGGGTAGTTGCTATCCTGACGATCAAGTGAAGTGCGCGTCATGAATCCGGCATCATGCCGGTCAGTTCTCAGGACCCAAAGCCCTGAATGAACCTTTAAAATCCAAAACACCCACCTGGATAAGACCGCGTGGCAGTGGCGTACCAAAGGTAGAAGTGAAACTTCGCGGCCTGACCGACATCATGGCGGACACGGCTTATCACCAAAGTATGCACCACTAGCTCAGTTGGTAGAGCAGCTGACTCTTAATCAGCGGGCCCAGGGTTCGAGTCCCTGGTGGTGTACCAGCGTTTCGCGCAAGCGAAACGCGAGAAGACAGAAGTCAGAAGACAGAGGGCAGAGAAAAGATTTCAACGCCATCGCTTCTGACAAATCCAATCGAATCGCAAAACCCAAAGCCCGTACTACTAATTCCCATTTTCTAATTCCCAACCACTACCACGGCCCGTTGGTCAGAGCGGTAACCTCTTGACCTAAAAGAGAAGTGAATACACCTAATCGGGCCCGTTGGTCAAGCGGTTAAGACACTGGCCTCTCACGCCGGTAACATGAGTTCGATTCTCATACGGGTCACCAGCGCTTCGCGCCGCGAAACGCAATGCAGAATTAAGAATGCAGGTTAATCTTGAACGCTGAACACGAAATTCTAAATTCTAAACACCGAACTCTGCCCTCTGCCCTCTAATTCCTGCCCTCTCTCTGGGTAACCCGCCCCTAACAGGTGCGTTTACCATATATCTTGCCGGTGTCGATTGCTTTGAGGTTCCACCCGTTCCCATTCCGAACACGGCAGTTAAGCTCACGGTCGCCCAAAATACTTGGCTGGTAACGGCCCGGGAAAATAGGTGATGCCGGCACAGATGTTCCTCCTTAGCTCAGTTGGTAGAGCATGCGGCTGTTAACCGCAGGGTCGTTGGTTCGAGCCCAACAGGGGGAGCCAACAAAAAAACAACCCGCCAGAGGCAGGGTTGTTTTTTTGTTGGTTTTTTTGGAGTCGAACCAAAAGAGACCAGAAATTGATTTGGCATTTCTCTACCCTCACTTAATGATTTGTTTTTAAGAATTATAGCACGCTTCTCCGAATTGTACAAGTCGGGTTCGAAAAAATTTGAAATTATTTGGTTTTATAGACCGTTCAATATTTTTCATTGAGTATTGCTTTCAATTTATCGGTTCGAGGTCATACTCCTCGAAGCGGCCGCGGTAGGCGCAGACCCAGGCGGGGGCATAACCCGCGCGGTGGGCGACGCGCTGGGAGGCGAGATTTGAGGAAGCGGTGCCGTAATACGGGATATAACCGCGCTTTAGAATTTCGAGCGTGAGAGCGTTGACGAGATAGGCACCGAGTCCGTGATGACGATGTTCGGGCAACACGTCCATGCCGACTTGCCATAACATTGCGCAGTCGGCACTGGCGCCTGCCATGCCGACAATTTGACCGTCGTATTTGGCGAGAGTTGCCAAAACATCGGGGCGCGGGTGGTTGACATCGTATCCGAGGGCGTTATGAAAGCCCTCGAATTGATACAGCGGCGGGATATCTCGCTGTTCGATGAGCTCGTATGTAAAACCGTCGGGCGGGGCGAGCGGTACGATTTGGGCCAAGTCGGGCAAATAATACAGAACTTGACCGTAGACAAACGGCATGGAAAAGGCCTCGTCGCGGGTTTTGTCCCGCAGCTGCGGTTTCACGAGATTCATGATTCCCGGCGTCGCCGACACGATGATGGCGTTGCCCATCGAGAGCATCTCAAAGTGGTCTTTGCCGCGTTTAAACGGCCTGCGGCCGGGGTTTTCTTTGGCTTCGGTGAAGACGAAGCTGTCCTTTTCGCCGTTCAAGTCGGCGACGGTGCAGTTCATGTCGAAGGCAAGTTGGGCCTGTACAAAGCGCAGCATTTCGAATTTCGTCATATTTGATCGATCCTCTTTTTTTGATTGATAAGGAGTTTTTTATGCTTCACATGCCCGCCTTGCTTCGGGTTGTCGCTGTTTACGGAGAAAATGCATCCGGGAAAAGCAATTGCGTGGTTTTACCCTTTTGCCGCCACTCGACGCCGGAAAAATCGGGAAGCGGGGAGATTGCGCTGACGGCTTCGCCGGGTTTGCGCGGGCATAAAAAAGTCATGCAGGTTGAATTCGGGGCGCATCGGGTGCGCAGCAGGAGGATTTTTTCGCCCATCGGCTTCATCTCGCCCTCCCACATCCAACGGTATTTGCGCCAGTCCATACCGAACGCGCGTAAAAACATCGGCTCGTCGAGGCCGTCGTAACCCCACGAAAAGGTCTCGGATTTTTGGCCGCCGAAGACGCTTACGGCGATATCGACGCCGAATTGGCCGGAGAAGTTCATAAAATCATCCGAATTTTTAAAATCGTCCGCATACAGTAATAAGTTTTGATCGAACGGCAAATTGCCTGTTACGCGGTCGCGGATGAGCAATGCGCCGGACTGCTTGTGCCAGACAAGGTCGCGCCGCCAGCGGTGGGGCGGGATCTGCTCGGGCGGCGGCTGGCGGCGGAAATTCCAGTCGGGGTCGCGGGTCGGCCAGAGCGGCCACTCCTGAACGCGGTCGATGACGACTTCCGACGAGGTAAAATTGGTTTCTGGGGTCGAGGCGAACGAGAGCAGGCGGCCCCGGCATTCGTCAGTCTTTCCGCCGATAGAAATCCGGTTGTGCAGAAAAGACGCGTCAACCGAGGGGAAATATTGGCCGCCGAGGTCGGCTAAAATCGGAACGTTTTTTTCGTACCAAATCAGCGACCCCTCGTCGTGGTCGTAGTGCATCGAAATTTCACCCGCCTTGAGCAGCAGATAACCGGTCTCGGAACGCATACAGACGCCAAATTCGGGGAAATCACGGCTCCCGGGCGGTTCGTCGGGGGCGGCGGGCAGATTTCGGTCGATCAAAGCGAGGGTTTTAAAAACGGAGTTGAGTTCCCCGCCTGCGTTGATCACGGGTTGTCCGGCGCGGTTCCAGGCGCGCATCATGCGGGCGGAAAAATCGGGGTTGCCGCGGGCGAGGTTCGCCGCCCATGCGAAGACGTTTTGAAAACCCTGCGTCCAATAGTTGGCCGCGGTGTCGCCGACGGTCGGCAGCATGTGAATGCCGCAGCGGATATCGAGCGGCGTCTGAATCGCGGCTAAAAAGTCCATCGCCGAGAGAAAACGCGGATCGGCGGAAAAATCACGGCGGGCGCTGTTTTTGAACGCGCAAAACAGCAAAATCAGATAGTTCATCGAATAGGCCTGATAATTTGGGGCCTCGATCCATGCGCCGCCGGGGCAAACCGCGTAATCGAGTTCTCTGTCGAGTTCGGCTTCGACATAGGTCGCCCATGCCTCGGCTTCGGGGTGTCCTTTTAATAAACAGGCGAGCGTGCCCAGAGCGGAAAAGCGGTCGCTGTGAAAATTGCGGTTGCCCTTCGAAAATCCGGCTTCGGCGGGGGGCCAGTAATCGGGATCGGCCATGCAATGAGCAAAAAAGGCGAATCGGCGAAAGATAACGGTTTTTTCCCGCTCGGGAACGGCGGGGGAATCGGCGATCAGGTCAAAATCGAGGGCGACGAGGCGCAGGGGGCGGCTGAGCCGGATGCAGACGAGCTCGTGCAGGGAATAGCCGAATTCGGCGAGCAGCCGGACGCGGGTGAGCAGCCATTCGGGGATCTCGGCCGCGGCAATTTTTGCGTATGTATCGTCTCCGGTCAGCAGATAAACCCCCGCGGGGTCAAAACCGTCGGGGTCGTCTTTGTGCGCCGCGAGGGTCTCGCGCAGCCAAAGCCGGTCTTGAACCTGTGCGCGCAGGCGCGGAACGTCCCGTTTTTGAAGCAGCAGGTGCGGATGATCGTCGGCGGGAATATATGTACAGTTCCAGCGCAGGGCGTCTTCGAGGGACGGGCCGCCGTGGACGGCGCAGAGCGTGTCGGCGTAACGGATGCCGTCAGGCGGGATTTTTAACATGTTGTCCCAGTTTTGATAAGCGGAAGTGAGTTTGACGCTCTCCCGCCGCGAATCGCCGGGGCAGAGCGACAACACCCAGGCGCGCGCGCCCTCACAGACGGACAGTTCGATTTGATCGGATTTGACAACGGGGCCTGCGGCGACGCCGTTTTTCCAAAGGGAAGCGCGGACGGGGACGATGCAGAGCGAAGAATTTTCCGAAAAATAGAGCTGCATTAAAGTCGCTGTGTTGTTGTCCCAAGTGTAAAAGGGCTGAACACGGACGGCGTCGCCCGGGGCGGGGGTGTATTCAAGGCGCTTCCACTCGTCGGGGCGGCCCTTTTCGGCGGACGGTGCGTGCATGCGGGCATAGATTTTATTCGGGGTTTGGTCGAAACGCAGGATGAATTGTAATGGGCTTTTGCGGGAAAACGACTCGGTGATTTTGATATCGGCGGTATCTTTGAAAAATTCAAGGGTGACGTTCCAGTAACCGCCGTTTGAAAAGGCGTAACGCAAATCGGCCTGAACCGTCAGGGGGCGGCGGGTCAGGCGGGTTTCAAGAGTTGTATAGGATTGAATTCCCCGCACTTCTGATAAGGGGGGCCGAATCCCATTCTCTTTCGGTGACAAGAGCAGACCGGAAAGGCATAAGGTCTGATTGGAAAAGCGCAGGATCGGGGGCGGAGGGTCGGAATATTCGCCGCTTGCCGGGAGGTCGCAGGTAAATTGCGGGGTGCGGATTGTAATGACGCCGTTTGTCTCGGCGATTTCGGCAAATCGGGAGCGGGCGGATTCATGTTCGAGGATGATATATTCAAGCGTTTCATTCGAGTTTAGCGAAAACATCAGACCAACGGTCAGGATATTTCCGTCAAGTCCGAGGAAATCGGCTTCAATCGGTGCGCCGGACGGATCGGTCAGGGTCAAATTTTCAAGGGGAACAAGCCGGTCGAGCGCAGTTTGCAAGCGGACATACTGCCGGGGCCAGAAAATGCCCAGCGGTTCTTCGATTTTGAGTTTTCCGCGTATCATGCGTCGCCCTCCGTCGTAAATGGACTGCATTCATTTTAACATAACAAACAGCGGCGCTCAACTGCCGCGTCCGGAAAAATGCCGATCCCGGGACGGCATTGACAGCGTGGCGGATTTGATGGTAATATAAGTTAGAGTCAAACGGGATTTACGGCAATATGGTTAAAAAAATACAGCACTTTTTAAGCATATAGAGTTTTGTATATAGGGGAAAGGGAGAACTATAATGAGAAGAGCGCTTGCGGGTTTGGTGTTGTGCGCGGTTTTGGCGGCAGGGTGCGGTCAGACGATTGAAGCTGTATCGGGGAGTAGTTCGGGCACCGATTCTTCTTTTCCGGGAACGAGTTCGGCGGAAGCAAGTTCGAAACCCGAAGAGACGAAACAATATACCTACGATATGGGTTGTGCTTTTTATGTGTTCCACGAAAATAATATCAAAGGCGTTTTGACAAACGGCAAAGTGATTCAGGTTTCCAAGGAATGTTATGACAACCTCCAATACGGAAACTGCTGTCAATCTGTGACGATACAGATCAATAAGAACGGGACAGAAAAAATTATTCGTGTTTCAGAACTCTTTTATAATTTTGACGACGCAGTCAAAGGAAACAGAGAGGATGCACCCGGGGAATTCGTTGAAGAAAACTTAAAATGGGGAATGCGGGACGGAAGCAGGCACAGCATCACGGCGTATGAAATAAACGAAATTCAAGTGGAACCGGGCGTCGGATTCGATCCGATTGTATTTACGGTGAAATACAGTATCACCCCGGCGCGGTATGCGACCGGTTTTAAGGCCTATCATCAATACCTTCCCGATCGCGACGGGCCGGTACCGGCAATAACGGGTTTGACGCAGCGAATTATCCTGTTATATATCGATAAGAGGTGGATCCCATATTCTGATAATGCCGGTTTATATTTTTCTTGTTTTGACGAAATACCAACACCCAACTTGAATGAAACGGAATACCAAGATGAGAGCGGCTGGTTATTTGAGACGGAACACTATACTTATCGTTATGAGAGGATTTACGATCAAGAAGAAAACGACAGCGGGCCTAAACAGTATACATTCACGCTGAAACGCAAAGACAAAACAAAGGGCGGTGAGATCATCATTTGGGAAATACGAAGCCACTGCGTTTATTTTCTTGCAACCTATGGCGATGATTTATACTTCAGCTTAGAAGATGATCGTGAATGGGAATGGTTTGAAGCCGGTTTTATCCGTATTTCAGACATCACAGGCGAAGTGGTTCGAGAAAATGCAAGTTATATATGCGCGGTTGATGATGGGTTAATCTATTGCGGAAAAAATATTCGCACGAAAGATGATACGAATACCGTTTTACAGATTTTTTCAATGAAAGATAAAAAATTCATCGGTGTCTGGAAAGATGTGATTGTCTATTATATCGACTGTTATTTTCACTTTACAGTCGAGGATGGCATATTGATTTGGGACGATTACACGAATATACACCATTTTGACTATAAGACCGGTATTGATATTATAAAAAAGTATGGTGATAATTGAGGAGGTATATGAAAAAGTTATATGTGGCTTTTATGTTATGCGCGGTTTTGCTTGCCGGATGCGGACAAGCGGGTGCGGAGGGGAAGTGAGCCCCGCTGAGTGAGGTCTCGAAACAGGTAAGTATATCGGCAGAGAGCGAATGGGTGCGGAGCGGACTTTCCGATCCAGCGGAAAGCGGAATACCGGTTGCTTCGAGGGATATTTCGCTGTTGGCGGGGCTACCGTACACCGCGAAAGGCGAACTTGATTTAAAAAATCGCCATGGGTATAACATTGTATGTCCAATGGAATACGACGGTAGTTTTTGTTATTTATGGGCTTATCAAATCGCCTTATATTTTGGTGCGTATGATTTTACGGGGCATGTGAAAAGCCAACTGGAGCCGTATTTTGATGAAGACAAATGGTGTATCACGCTGCCTGCCGACGCGGTGGACGAATATGTCTTGTCGAAATTTAACGCCACCGTCGACCGGTCGCTGATTGAGGAATACGATTCCGAGAACGAGACCTATATGTTTTTGACGACCGGGTGCGGCAAGTCGGGGACATCGGGCATAAAACGGAAAACACGGAATCAGTGAAATCGATTGACATTTAATTCGGGTGTCCGTATAATCGGGGAGAGAAAGGGTCGGTTTTGGAACATTGATTGCAAAAGGAGAAATGAATATGCGCATAAAAACCATTTACGCGAGCGAGACCGGGGCGAGATTGGACTGCGATGTCTATGCCGGCGGGGGGACCGACGATACCGCCGCGCTGCAAAAGGCGCTGGATACGGCGAAGAGCGGGGACGGCTTACGGCTGGTGATGGACGGCGCGGCGTTGATCACGGGCTTGACGGTGCATTCGAACACGACCGTCGAATGTCTCGGCGACGCCTGCGGGTTTTATCAGGCCGACCATTCCAACCGGGCGATGATCGTGAACGGAAATCCCTCGAAGAGGGATCGGCTCGACCGCAACATCCGGCTGCTCGGCGGCACCTACAATCAAAACTGCCTGCACCAATCGCACCACGTCCCGCCCGAAAAGGCCTATATCGACGGCGATTCGCTGGTCGTCGGCATTTCGTTTTTCGGAATCGAAAACCTGCTGATCCGCGACGTGGTGATCCGCAACCACCGGACCTTCGGCTTTTTGATCACCAACTGGGAAAAGGTTTTGATGGAAAATATCCGATTTGAACTGCCGGACTATATCCGCGCGGGCAATCAGGACGGCATCCATATGCAGGGGCCGGGGCGCTTTTTGACGATTCGTAACGTGCAGGGCAAGACCAGCGACGACATGATCGCGCTGAACGCCGACGAGGAAGTGAACGGCCAGGCGCG
>CAZPLU010000051.1:0-2257 GCA_964587625.1 uncultured Eubacteriales bacterium | reverse complement strand
ACGACGAAAGATTGAAAAATTAAAACTGGGGTGTTGAAGATGAATAAAAACGCTGTTATTTATGCGACAAAAACCGGGCATTCAAAAAAATTGGCGGAAGCGATCGGGTTGGCGTTAAACATTGAAGCAAAAAATATAAACACAAAACCGGCTTTGAATCATGTCGACCTGCTTTTTGTAGTCGGCGGCATTTACGGCGGCGTCAGTATGCCGGAATTACTGGAATATATAAAGGGGCTGGAAACGCCCTTGCCCAGTCGCGCGGCGCTTGTGACAAGCTGCGCTTCAGGCAGTCAAAGACAGACCGAAATTCGCAGTATGCTTGAAAAAAAGGGAATAGAAGTGGTTGATGAGTTTGTTTGTAGGGGAGGCATCCTTTTTGTTTTTGCCAGCCATCCGAATTCCAAAGACGTAAAAGATGCCGCCGCTTTTGCTCTGCGAATCGTGATTGAAACTACATAATACGGATTAAAAATATTTCATGGGTTTACAGCCCATTCGGCGAGGTGAAACGAACCGCAGCGGTTCGACGCACCCCGCCCTACTTGTAATATTCGGGTTTTTGCGGTATGATAGCAGGGTAAATTTGAAATTATTTGTGAACGGAGATTAAATCATCATGGGGAAACGAGCGGTCGTCTACGGCGCGGGGAAATTGGTGCGGTGCTTCATCAGCCAGATTCTGCATGAGAGCGGTTATGAGATTGTGTTTTTGGAGCGGGAAAAGGAACTGGTTCGGCTGCTGAACGAGGCGAAGCGCTATCCGGTGCGGCTCGTTTCCAACGATGAGACCCGTGAATTTTACATCGACAACTTCCGCGCAGAGGACAGTTCCCAGTCCGGGATCGCGGCAAAAGAGATGCTCGACGTCGACCTGATGGCGACCGGTGTCGGGGCGCGGAATTTACAATACATCGCGCAGCCGATCGCCGAGGGCATCAAGGCGCGCATCGACGCGAAAAAACCGCCGCTCAATATCATTTTGGCCGAAAACCTGAACGATTCGGGAAATTATATGAAAACGCTGGTGTCGCAATATCTTGACGCGGCGGCGGTTGAGAAATTGGACGAAAACGTGGGTTTTATCGAGGCGAGCATCGGGCGGATGGTGCCGGAGTTGGCCAAGGGCGAGGCGGACGATCCGCTGCTGGTGCGCGGCGAGCCGTATGAGCTCTTGCAGATCGACGGCGCGGCGGTGGTCGGCGAAAAACCGAAACTTGCGAACACGCTGTTTTGCGACCCGATCGAGCCGTATATTCGGCGAAAATTGTTTGTGCATAATTTATGCCACTGCACCTGCGCGTATTTGGCGGCGGGCCGATATGAATTCATCCATGAGGCGATGCGCGACCCGTCGATCCGCTATTTGGTCGAGCAGGCCGGGCTGGTCGGGGTGCGTTCCATCGCCGCAGAGGGCGGGATGGGGTATGATTCGCTGCTCGATTTTTTGATGAAATTGCAATACCGGTTTTCCAATATCAATTTACGCGACACGGTGGCGCGGGTGGGGGCGGATCCGATCCGAAAACTCGGCAACGACGACCGGATTACGGGGCTGTACCGGTTAGCCAAGGAACACGGGGTCGATGTGTCGTTTTTAATGCCGGTGTACGCGGCGGCGCTTTGCTACCGCAACGGGGCGGACAAGGTGTCGATTCAAGTGAACGACGATTATAAGGCAATGGGCGTGAAAGCGGCGCTGAAAAAATATACCGGGATCGATTTTTCGGACGGGGAGGTCGGGCAGATCGAGGCGCATATCGGAGATTTGCAAAAAGGCGACTTGACCGAAATCATCCGGCTGGCGGAATCGGAGCGGGCCAAAAACACCGAGACGACTTGATCGGGGTCAGCGTTAAAAAGCGCGGGCGGGGCAGAAGCCCCGCCTTTTTGTATTATAAATATAAGTGCGGATTTATTTATGACGGGTTTTTACCGGCGATTGCGCGGCGGTAAGTTGATATATTGCGAGGAGGAACGGTCGTCCTCCTCCACGCGTTCTTTAAGTTTTTAACAAGATCGCTGTCTAACGTGACGCTGTCTCTTGCTTTTAACGGTTTCATTTCATTCTTCGAAGCACGGTTCATTTGGGCGAGGGGAACGGATCCGGAGAGTCCGTTCGGCCAACCAGATAATCGACGCTGGTTTGATAAAAATCCGCAAGTTTAATGATTAAATTTAGAGGGATTTCCCGCTCCCCGAGCTCGTATTTGGAATAAAGGGACTGGTCGCACATCAAATGATGCGCGACTTGTTT
>CAZPLU010000050.1:0-11872 GCA_964587625.1 uncultured Eubacteriales bacterium | reverse complement strand
TTTTCATGCGTTAATTAACCTTTTGGGTATGAAATTTTTATGAACTATTGACATCGATTAACCGACGATATTATCGTTAACTGATAATATAATGAAAATTACAAAATATACAAAACATCTATTGACATCCTAAAAAAATGATTGTAAAATATGGTCGGACGAAGGTTGATCGTCTGATGCCGCTCCTCCAGCGGCGAACCAAAGGGACGCTCGAAAGAGCGCCCCTTTGGTCTGTTGGGATATGGGTTTATTCGTCTTCGTCCTCGTCTTCGCCCTTATACTGGGCGATGACCTGCTGCGCGATATTTGCGGGCGCTTCTTCGTAGCGGTCGAAGTTGAACGTAAAACTGCCCCTGGCCTTGGTCATGGCGCGCAGTGCGATGCAATAATCGCTCATTTCAGCCATCGGGATATCGGCTTCGACCAGGGTATAGCCGGGTTCGTCTTCCGCCGGACCCATGCCTAACATTCTGCCGCGCCGCTTGTTGATGTCGCCCATGACGTCGCCGACATTCACTTCCGGAACCATGACCGACAGGCGACCCACCGGTTCGAGCAGCGCGGGTTTGGCCTGCGGGATGCCGATTTTGAACGCGAGTTTGGCGGCGGATACAAAAGCGATTTCCTTGGAGTCGACCGGGTGGGATTTGCCGTCAAACAGGGTGGCCTTGACGCCGATCAGCGGAAATCCCGCCAAAACGCCTTTTTGGATGGCTTCTTTTGCGCCTTTCAAAACGGCGGGGATGAATTCTTTCGGAACAGAGCCGCCGACGGTGGCGTTGACAAATTCAAATTCTTCGCCGGCGGTGAGCGGTTCAAAACGGATGCTGACGACGCCGAACTGACCGGAGCCGCCGGATTGCTTCTTGTGTTTGCCCTCGGCTTCGGATCTGCCGCGGATGGTCTCGCGGTAGGGTACTTTTGGGTCGATCAATTCGATTCCGACGCCGAATTTTGACTTGACTTTGGAAGCGAGCACATCGAGGTGGCTCTCGCCGATGCCCGATAAAATTTGTTGCTTGGTCTCGGAGTTGACGACGAAAGTGAAAGCGGGGTCTTCGTCCTTGAGCTTGATCAGGCCTGCGGAGACCTTTTCCTCGCTGCCTTTGTCGGTCGCGACAACCGCTTTTGAGAGAGTCGGAGCCGGAAATTGCATCGGCGGGAACTTGACTTTGCGGCTTGCGTCACAGAAGGTATCACCGGTGTTGGCGGAAGAAATTCTAGTGACCGCGATGATATCTCCGGCGGAAGCGCTTTCGATTTCGGTGTTCTTCTTGCCTTTGACCGACATGATATGGCTGATGCGCTCGGAGGTGCCGTTGGTTGTGTTGATTAAAGTGTTGTTGACTTTCATCGAGCCAGCGATGATTTTGAAAAACGAAAGCTTTCCGACAAACGGGTCGGCGATTGTCTTGAAAATATAGGAACAGGTGGGCATGGTCGGATCATATGTGATTTTTACTTCGCCGTCGTTTTCGTCATATGCGGTCTCGGGGCCGCGGGAACCGGGTGCCGGCATATATTGGCCGATGTTGTCGAGCAGTCCGGCGATGGCTTCAAGCTGATAGGCGGAGCCGCAGACGACGGGGAAGACCTTGCGGTCGGAAACGCCTTTGCGCAGCGCTTCGAGGGTCTCCTGTTCGGAAAACGGTTCGCCGCTGAAGAATTTATCCATCAATTCGTCGCTCTCTTCGCAGATGGCCTCGCGCAGCATCTCGGTGAGTTCCGCGACCCTGCCCGAAAGAGCGGCGGGGAGATCGGAGACGGTCTCTTTGCCTGATTTGTCGTAGGTTTTGAATTTGTTTTGGGCGACGTCGACATAGCCGCGTTTGCCGCTCTCTTCGACCGGAATCATAAGCGGACAGACGCCGTTGCCGAACCGGCTGCGGAGTTCATCGAACGTGCCGTGGTAATCGGCATGTTCCTCGTCGAGTTTGGAAATGAAAAAGGTCGTGGGCAAGTTGCGATTTTTTGCATAGCGGAAGCTCTTTTCGACGCCGACTTCGACGCCGTCCTTGGCGGAGAGCACGATCAAAGCGCTGTCGGCGCCGTGAAGGCCTTGGACGACTTCACCGGCGAAATCGAAATACCCCGGCGTATCGATGACGTTGATTTTGGTGTTTTTCCACTCAATCGGAAGAACCGTGGTGGAGATGGAGATCTTTCTGCGGATCTCCTCCGGGTCGTAATCGCTGACGGTGTTTCCGTCGGTGACCTTGCCCATACGGTCGGTTCCGCCCGACAAAAAGAGCATTGCCTCGACCAGAGATGTCTTGCCGCTTCCGCCGTGGCCCATCAGGCAGACATTCCTGATGTCTTTGCATTCGTAATTTTTCATCAGATTCTTGCCACTCCTTAAAAAATGTTGCTTTTGCAATATAAAAAGCGCGGACCGATGTATCAAAACGGGGCGCTTCAGCGCAATATGCCACTCAAGTGCATGGCGCTTTTGTACACGCAAATTCCATTATAATATAAATTTTGTTCAAAAACAAGATATTTTTTATGAATTTTCACCTACCGGGAGACCTCAAACCATGCCAGCATCAAATCGACCATCCTGCCGTAGCTCTTGATGCCGTCCTCCTGTCCCTGTATTTGGAGATAGGTGTTGTTTACCGCGGTGGCTTTTTCGGCGACTTTACCCTCATATTGCGCCCAATGCGCCGCATATTGGGCCAAATCGGCATTCAACTCGTCGCGGTAGGTTTCGCGCAGTTCCCAATAAAGGGTTTTATTGCTCGCGTAGAGCTTATTCTGGCAATATAACAGCGACATCATATAGCTGCTGTATTTGACCAACGCATCCTCGGATTGATGCGTGGCATAAAACGCGAAGAAATTGGCTTCGTCCTCCGGGGCGATTCCATACCGATGGGACATCTCATGCGCCATGGTAAAAGGCAGCGCGGCCGAGGTATTGTTTTTGTTGACGTTGGCTTCGCCGGTCAGATAGATGTAAATGCCGGTGATCTGCGTGTAGGAAAACGGTTTGGATGAGAGGATGTATTTTGCGCGCGTCTCTTTTCGCCCCGTCAGCACCGAAAAATCCTTTGCGACCTGCTTGGCCGTCTCGGTAAAGTTAATTTCGGGAATTTGGCCGTCTGCATCGCGTTCGATTTGCACGGCCAGATCGTTTGCATTGCCGGCCAGGTAGGTACACAGCTCATATAATTCTTGGCTGCTGCGGGCTTTGACGTCGAGACCCATGGTTGCGCTCAGCGGCGGGGCATAATAGTTCAACCCCCAAAGCGCATAAAACAAAAACACCAGACCCGCCGCCGTGGCCGCCCATCCGGTGATAAATTTGATCAGTCCGTAAAGGCGCCTCGGACCCGCAATCAAACGGAAAACCAGCCGGATCAGTGAAAAAGCCAATCCGATGGCGACGAGGCAGAGGATGATTTCGGCTACCGAAAAGGGCAAAAAGCCCGTTATTTTAGAGAGGATGTTTTCGATGGTTCGCGAATAGGGCAGATAGGACTCGGCGATAAAATCCGGATTGTTTTTGCCGACCCAGACCAATATCAACGTCAGCAGCCCGAGGACGATGACAGCCATCAAGTCCCGGAACACGCCGTGATAAGATTTTGCTTTTTCACCGAAATCGGACATCGCGATACACCGCCCCTCATATTAACTGACAATATCCTACCATTTTCATACCGCGGTGTCAATTTGTAAAAGCAGGCAGAAACGCGCCGTGGGCGTTTACTTGGCACAGACAAAAAAGCCGGTCAGTTTCGGGATCTCTATGTACTTCTTTTCTCGGCGGATCGTTTCGAAATGATCATATAATCCGTCGAGGTCGGTTTTTGTATAGGATACGGTCGAAATGGTCGATTCGAGCCAGTCGATCAAATCCCGTGTCCGGGTGATTTTCAGGGAATCGTATTGCCGGTGTAAATCAATACGGCCGAAAAATGGCTTTAGGACCGCTTCGCCGTTTTCAAGCGTAAACGAATAACGGTTGGGCGGAAAGGCGTCAAGCGCCGGATTGAACCGATGCAGCTCCTCGCGCAGGTGCGCGCGCATCCCCATGTCGCTGTTGGTCGAGGCATATAATTTCCCGCCGGGCTTCAACACCCGCCGCACCTCCGAAAGACCTTTCGCAAGATCGGGCACGTGATACAGCATGTGCCTAGCGATGACGAAATCGAAAGCGTTGTCGGCGTACGGGATGCTTTGGATATCGATTTGCCGGATTGTGACGTTCGTTCGGCCCGAAAATTGTTCCCGGACTTCTTTGACCATGCCCTCGGAGAAATCCGACAAAACCAATTCGGCGCCTTTCGGCAGTTTTTCGATCTGCGCCTTCCAGTAACCGCCCGTGCCGCAGCCCAGCTCCAAAATGCGGCAGCCGCCGAAAAATTCATAATACGCAAACATCCAGTCCGAGAACGAAACCGGATTGGTGCTGTATTTTTGATGCAACGCGATCCTGACGGAGAGATTTTTAGAATCGGCATATTGTTCTTTCACATTTTTGGGATCGGAAATATAGGACATTCGCGTACCCCCCTTTCATGTTTAAAATGGCTTCCCGCATTTGGGGCAGAATTGAAAATCCTCTTTTGTCAAATAGCCGCAGCGTCCACAGCGGTGCACGGGGGAATGCCCGGTATTTGGGCAATCGAACCGTAAATCGTCGGGGTTCAGCGAAGACGCTTTTCCGGTCTCGACGGCTCGACCCGATTCCGGGCTGATCTCACAGGAACTTGAGCAGCAGGACGTCCGGGCATAATAGCGCTTATTCCATTTAAAAAGCGGAAAAAAGAACAGCATAAAACAGGCATAACTCATCCATACGTCGACACGGTCAAATCGTCCGCAGCATTTGCAGAAGATGTTTTGTTCAAAACGCAATTGTTTTTCATCCTGATGGATGCCGAATATCAAAAACATAAGCTGCCTCCGTATCATCCCATCTTCAGTATAGCATTTTTAACGCGGACAATAAACAAAAAACAAAAAGAAAACGGAAAGCGGCATTGCGCTCTCCGTCAGGCCTCAAAGCGATCTATATAATGCCTGCTGAACAATTCAAAAACGCAACAGCTACAATGGTTTGGCATTTTCGAATTGTTCAGGTTGCACTTCGCCTTTGCGGCGCAAAGGTAAACAGGCAGTGGACATTATATAGAGATTTTTACGATATCCCCATCGGCGCTCTCGACGTCCACGATCGTCAGAGGCCCGAATTTTTTATGGGTCTCCCTGATCGCTTTGACCAGCGCCCTCAGCTGCCGCGGGGAGACCCTGCCCCCGGTCTTTTTCACCAGCAGATTGCTGACGGCGGGCAGCCCCGCGACGCCGGCGGGAATCCAAAAAGAGAGGCGTACCGGGCGTTTTTCGCCCTTGGCGTCGATTTTGATCTTCATAATTCGATCCAGCCCTCGACGAAATCGCCGTCGGCCGATTCGACCTCGAGGAACTTGCCGAGAATGCCGTTTTCGGCGGCGGAGACGATGTTGTTGAGGTCGATCTGCCCCAGCATGCTCTTGCCGGTGATCGAACCCAAGTCCAGCCCGGCGTCGGTGGCGGACTTGAGCAGCATCAGCGGCAGGTTGATGTTGACCTTGTCGCCGCGCTTGGACAGCACTTTCATCCGGATGACCGCGCCGTCCGGGTCGCGGCGTTCGTTTTTGGGGACGACTTTGACCTTGTCGTGCGCCTCGCCGCGCAGCAGCTCGTCGACCGTGACGTTGAAATGGTCGGCCAGCTTCGGCAGCGCGGTGATGTCGGGGCAGGTGATGTCGTTTTCCCATTTACTCACCGCTTGGGCAGAGATGCCCATATATTCGGCGAGTTGATCCTGTGTGATTTCCTTGCGTTTGCGCAGGCGCGCGATGCGGCTGCCCAATGTCTCCATAAAAAATCATTCCTTTCATTTACGCGGCGTCGAAGCGGCGTATTACAAGGAAAATGATACGGTCTTTCCGGCGAAATGAACAGCGACCGTTCGGTGATATTATAACGCAAAAGTTGAGAAACGGTCAACCGACGGTTGTAAAACGCGCTTTTGCATAGCTGGTGCGAGCGGAAGGGGCGGGAATGATCTTATAAGTGGGATTCAAGTCGTCGTCAACTTGTGCAGTCAGCGAAATCAGCCGGCTGCCCCCGACGTTTTCGTTAAAATCCTCCGAATGCGTGGCGAGCTTGAGCAGATGGGTCACGATCAGCCCCCGCGCGTCGGCGTTCATCAGCGTGCAGAGCGCCTCGCCCATGATCTCGGCGGCGTCCTTGCTCGAGGTGCCGGTCAGCGCCTCGTTAAAGGCGAAAAACCCATTGCCGCTTTTGACGTGCCTGATCGCCGAAGCGAAGCGCGAAAGCTCCTCTCCGAGCCGCCCGGCGCCGATCTTGCCGCTCTCCTCGTCGGCAAAGACCGCGCCGATGGAATCCGCGGCGCCGATCGAAGCCGATTTCGCGGGGATCGGGAAACCGAGCTGGTATAAAAGCTGCGCGGTCAGCACAGACACCAAATAACGGGTCTTGCCGCCCGCGTTCGCGCCCGTGACCAACCCGATTTCGCCGTTCAATTTCAAATCGTTGGGGACGGCGTTCTTGCCGATTTTTTCGAACAGCAACGGGTCATAGAGTTCCTCCGCCTCGAACGCGCCCGCTTTTTCGACCGGAAAACACCAGGCGATCCCGGCTTTTTCCCATTTTCGAATCAATTCCAGCGCGGACAGGTAAAACACCGCGCCCGCCGCGTACGGAGCCAAGACCGCGAGGATGCGCCGCATAAAGTTTTTGACGTCGTTTCGCAAATCGGCGCTCGTGTCGGTCAGAACGCGGGTGAACCCCGCCGGGAAAGCGCCGACGTAATCCATAAAATCCTTGTTCTCTTTGAGCATTGATAAAAAGAGGTACTGCCGCCGCCCGAGCATGATCTTATAATACCCGTCGTGCAGCGTCAGATGCTTGAAAGAATTTTTCGGCTGCGGGGTCGGCTTTTGGTCGACGGAGAGCAATTTGGTTCGAACCGGGAGCAGTTCTTCGTCAAACGTGAGTCCGACGGAAAACCCCCTCGCTTCGTAAATATCGGAATAGGCCTTTTTCCATTTTTCCGAAAACCGGTCGATCGAGAGGTCTTTGCACAGGGTTTCGAGCTGCGCGCGCAGGTTTTGCGCGAGCGGGTTTTGCGCGTTTTGAAGGGTGCGCAAAAAGTCGTCGACGGTGTCGAGCAGCGCGCTGACATGCCCGCAGGGGTCGAGGTTGGCGACCGCGTCGCCGCCGTCGTCAAACCGGCTCGCGACGTATTCGCGCCAGCCGGTATATTCTTCGGAGAACCGTTTGAAACAACCGGAGAGCCGTTTATTCCCGCGCAGTTCCGAAATGAAGCCCTGCCGCGCCGAGATCACCCCGGGGTCGGCGCAGACCAATCCCTCGAGCATCCGATCGGTGAACATCGCCCCCGTGCCGTGTCCGAACAGCAGGTGAAAAAAATCCGAAAACGGCAGCTGCCCCAGTCCGAACAGCGGCGCGGGTCTCGGCGGGTTGTCTCCCCATAAAAAATCGTTCATCGCGTGATCCTCCTTATTGAAATCGGAGATTCATTTTATGCTTTTTCGCCGAGTTTTGCGCCGAGCGCCCGGATAAATGCGCCGTCGGGGTACCGGATGCCCGCGCTGTGTGCCAGTTCGACGGCGTAGCTCTCGCATTCGGGCGCGGCTGCGATCACCTTGAAGGTGTGCAGGGCGCCGCCGTCGGGTTGGGGGATGCTCTGCATGTACAAACTGCCATAGTCGCCGTCGAGCAGCGAAAACAATTCGTAAAGATGGGTCACCATGATACCGCTGCCGCCCGCCGCCGTGAGTTTATCGATCATATCGCGGCAGATCTCCGCGCCCTCGTCGGGGTTGGTGGAGGTCATCGGCTCGTTTAACAGCACAAAAGCGCCGGGTTTCATCTGACCCATGATCTCGGCAAAGCGCTTGGCTTCAAGCTCCATGCGCGAGAGCTCTGTGTTTTTGTCCTCACCCGCCGAAAACAGCGTGAAAATCGCCGGAACCGCCGAAAACGAAATTTCCGCAGCAGGCACATTCCAGCCCAGCTGCCCCAAAAATTGCGCTTGCGAAATGCACAGCAATAATTCCGTTTTACCGGAGTGGTTCGCGCCGGTCAGCACATAAAACTTTTTGTCAAGTTCAAGGTCGTTGTCGACCACGGGATCGGGGGAGCCGAGCGCCAGCGCCGCCGAATAGAGCCGCTTTGCCGCGAAATGATCCGCGAATCGGGGGGTTGAGTGCCAAAATCCCCTGTCGGCAAGCCGACGCTCGAATTCAATCCCGGCCAGCAAAAAGGCGACGCTGTCGGCGCAGAGGGCGAATTTCCAAATCGCCTCGACGTCGTGGGGCGATTCCATCGCTTTTTCAAAATCGCCGATCTGCTTTTTATAGCGGATTTTGAAGTCGCGCAGAATGGCGCGCTCAAAAAAGGTGTCGTATTTGCCGAAGCTGAACTTTTTTTCTCGGGAAAGCCCCGCGTCGCCCGCGTCGAGCCCCTCTTTGTCAAAAATCGAATAGGGCGAATAAGGCGCGTCGCGGTGTTCGGCGAAAACGACGGCGGTCGTCACGACGTCGGGGTGTGCCAGGATGTTGACGCCGATGCGCATGCCGCGCACGTTCATCCACGCGGTGTCCAATCCGCCGACCGTTTTTAAAATATCCTCGCATTTACTCTCGGATTTCAAGGACTTGAACTGCGCGACCAGTTCGGTCAGTTCCGGGCACAGCGCTTTTGCCGCAAGCGCGGCAAAAAAGTCGTCTGTGACCGAGGTAAACAGCCGCATCGTGCGGTATTCCCACAGCATCATGCGCAGATCGACCAGAATGTGCTTTCCCTTTTCAAACGCCTTCTTGATTAAAAGCATGCCGTGCAGCAGCGCTTTGAACGCTTCCAGCACTTGCGGGTCTTTGCGCAGATCGGCCATCACCCGGTGCCGCGCGGCGAGGTCGCTCGGGTCGGCGGTGAAAAAGCGGCACAGCATTCCGGCGTCGACCGGATATTCGCTGCCGGCGCAGATATCGAACAACAGCGAATCGATGCGCAGATTGTGCATGTCCTGTTCGTTTCCGGCCCAGCACGCGTGGGATGCGTTTTGCTCGAAAAACAGTTTCATAAAGATACCATCCTTTTGCAGATTTCAGGAAATAAAGCACGAGACCACGGCTTTGGCGTGGCTGGACTCGGCGGCGGGGGCGGGGATGATCTTGAAAAGCGGCTTGTCGCCCTCGGTCTGCGCGGTCAGCGTGACCAGCGGACTTCCGCCCGCCTCGTTGATTGTATCTATTGCTTTAGCAAGCCCGAGCAGATGGGTGACCACAAACCCGGTCGCCCTTGATTTCTTCAGTATGCAGAGCGCTTCGGTTAAAATACGCTCTCCGTCGCGGCTCGAGGTTCCGGTCAGCGGTTCGTTCAAACAGACGAAGGTGTTTTTTTCTTGCGCGGCGGCCAGTGCGGCGGACAGTTTTTTCAATTCCTCGCCCAACCGTCCCGTTCCGATCAGGCCCTGTTCCTCGCCCGCGAAGACCGTGACGATGCCGGAAAACACGCCGAGTTTGGCGAGTTTCGCGGGAATGGGAAAACCGAGCTGAAACAGCAACTGGCACAGCGTTGCCGAAGACACAAACGCGGTCTTGCCACCCCGGTTCGCGCCCGTCACAACGGCGATCTCTCCGTTTATAAAGACATCGTTTTCAACGGTCGCTTCGACGCCCTCGTTTTCGGCGATATAGGGGTTGATCAGACCCTGAATGTTGACTTCGCCCGGTTTTCCGAATTCGGGGATACAATAGGGAATGTTCTTTTCACGCCAGTAAAGCGCGGTCTTCGCGGCGCAGAGATAGGGGACAAATTCGGTGACAAGCGGTTCCAGATCGGCAATGAGGGCAGTGATAAAAAATTTGATGCGGGAAGGAGCGTCGGCTGCGGAGCGGTTTTTTAAGAGTTGACAGGCAACAGCTTTTAAACTGTAACTCTCACCATAATATTCCAAATCCATTTTTTTACCCAATTCGGGATCATAATCGTTTGCGGCAGAGTTGATTTTCATTCTTGCGCCGAGGGCTTTGGCGTCAAAAGTGTATTGATCCCGCCTCATGAGGGCTTGGTTGTCCGTGTTTCGCAACTGTCCGTCACCTTCCATGCGGTAAGAGACAGAACTGTTTTCCAAGATACCGCTGAGAGTCCCGAAAACCCGGTTGATCATCGGTATTTTTATCTGCTCTGCCCGATACGATGTGTTTTTCTTGGTATATTCCGATTCATGCATTGCAAGAAGTTTGTAACGCACCGGCCAAAGAATATCGTCAAAATTGAATCCGAAATCGCAGGCGCGCATAATCATTTCGGGTACGAAGGCCTGCTCCCAAGCGGCGATCAGTTTTTCGGCGCTGTACTTTTGCGTGAGTTTTTGTACCCCCTGTGCAAAATTGTTCAGCCACGGATATTGTTCGGCGTATTCGGCGGTTTTTATCAACCGGTCAAGCAAACCGACCGCGCCGTCGGCATCGTTGAAACGTTCCAGATTGAGCCGGAAATCGCCCAAATCGTGGTTCGGCATGTCGTCGAACGCGCTTTTGAACTGCATAATCGCTTCCGAGAGAAAGCGGAGGTTTTCGTATAATTCCGGATTTTCAAGCAAATCGCGTAAAATGATCTGGCGGCGTTTGAGCTCGGCGGGTTCGTCGGTCAGCCGCGAAAACAGCTTTTCGGGTTCGAAAAACTGTTCGTAACCGGGGCAGATATTTTTAAAATAAGAGGGTTTATAAATGTTTTCGTCGGTGATTATCCGCATTGCTTCACCCCGTTGTGTCGTTTCCCAAATAATAACTCCGTTGTGTGAGTGTTACGTGATGAATTTTCAAGTTTTGTCCATTTCAAGATAATCCTCCTGTGTAGCGTATGCTTGAATGGGTGTATGCAGATCGTCAAACGATGTCATAACGCGAGCGACCACGGCTTTGGCGTGGCTGGACTCGGCGGCGGGGGCGGGGATGATCTTGAAAAGCGGCTTGTCGCCCTCGGTCTGCGCGGTCAGCGTGACCAGCGGACTTCCGCCCGCCTCGTTGATTGTATCTATTGCTTTAGCAAGCCCGAGCAGATGGGTGACCACAAACCCGGTCGCCCTTGATTTCTTCAGTATGCAGAGCGCTTCGGTTAAAATACGCTCTCCGTCGCGGCTCGAGGTTCCGGTCAGCGGTTCGTTCAAACAGACGAAGGTGTTTTTTTCTTGCGTGGCGACCAGGGCGGCAGCCAGCTTTTTCAATTCTTCTCCGAGCCGTCCGGTGCCGATCAGGCCCTGTTCCTCGCCTGCGAATACCGAGACGATGCCGGAAAACACGCCGAGTTTGGCGGATTTCGCGGGAATGGGAAAACCGAGCTGAAACAGCAACTGGCACAGCGTCACCGAAGACACAAACGCGGTCTTGCCGCCCCGGTTCGCGCCCGTCACAACGGCGATCTCGCCGTTTAACGCGACATCGTTTTCAACGGTCGCTTCGACGCCCTCGTTTTCGGCGATATAGGGGTTGATCAGACCTTGGATATTAATTTCGCCGTTTTTACCGAATTCGGGAATGCAGAAGGGAACGCCTTTTTCACGCCAGTAGAACGCGGTTTTCGCTGCGCATAAGTAGGGGATCAGTTCGGCCAAAAGCGGTTCGAATTCGGAAATTAGCGAGGTGATAAAAAACTTGACTCGATATGGGGTATCGGAGACAGCACGGGTTTCAAAAAGATTGCAGCCTTTCACTTTTAATTGAAAGTTTTCATCTACAACCTCTACATCATTATTAATATTTGCGTTTACGAGGGGTTCTTTTCCTGTTTCCGTGAAAAAGTTCAAGCAAATAGAGAGGGACAGGAA
>CAZPLU010000049.1:9605-12732 GCA_964587625.1 uncultured Eubacteriales bacterium | reverse complement strand
TAAAAACTGAACATCCGGTTGCCCATCCGGGCTTTCGGGGCCTGTTTGACCCAAGCGTCGTTGGCCTTGGACGAAAACGCCGGCGGCACAATCACGGCGACCGCGAGCAATGCGAAAACCGCCGCAATGATCCACGGCGAATTCATAAATGCCAGTTCGCTGGTTTCGGGTACTTTTAACGTGAATAAAGTGACCGCGAGCGCAATCGAGCAAATGATTTTGACCGCGCCGGTGATTAATTGGCTGAACATTCCGGTTATTTTGGAAAGCCCTTTACCGCCCCAGTTGGTGTTTTGGCGGATCGTGGAGAGCAGCTGGTGAACTTCGGCGTCCTCGACGTCGCAATAATCCATATCGAATAATTTATCGGAGTAAGCGCCGTTTAATTGCTGCCAAAAAATCGAATGCAAATAGTTCGTCCACCGCTGCGCGGCATTTTTCGCAAGCAGTAAAATGGCATTCACGCCGACCGTAATCACGGCCAGTCGAATCAGCGTCTGCGTATCTCTCGCTCCGGCCAATTCGTTTAGAATCAACGCCGACAAATAGAGGTTCGGGAAAACGATCAGCGCGTCGAAAAGCCCGGATAAAAACTTGCTGAACGCCAGCGGCTTTCCGCTGATTTCACGGGTCATTTTCAACCCCCGCGCAATCATACAGATATTTTCAACAAAACCGCGTTTGTTTTCTTTTTCCTTCATATGGCTACCTCAACCGCTTCCGGGTTTTCTTTATAATACCGGCTTTGGATGCCGAATAATTCGGCGTACTTCCCGCCCCTTTGAATCAGTTCGCCATGCGTCCCCGCCTCGGCGACCACGCCGTTTTCGAGATAGACGATCCGGTCGCAGAAGCGCGTCGAAGCCAGCCGGTGAGAAATGAACAGCGACGTCCGCCCGGCGGTCAGGCCGTTATACTTTTGATAAAGCTCGCTCTCGGCGATCGGGTCGAGCGCGGCGGTCGGCTCGTCCAGCACCACGACCGGCGCGTTTTTATACAGCGCCCTCGCCAGCATCAGCCGCTGGGTCTCTCCGCCGGAGAGTTCCACCGCGTTTTCGTGCACGGTTTTCAATAACAGCGAGTTCCAGCCGTCGGGCAGCGCGTCGATCTTTTTTTCAAGGTCGGCCAATCTCAGGCATCCCCGCGCCCGCGCCTCATCGATGTTGTCAAGCGATTGCGTGATGTTTTGCAACACCGGCATCGGCAGGAGCGAAAACTCCTGAAACACCGCGCAAAACAGCGCGTAATACTCGTTTCGGTTGAATTCCTTGACATCGACGCCGTTCAATAACACCTCGCCTTCGGTCGGGTCGTACAGGCCGCAGAGTAGCTTGACCAGCGTGGTCTTGCCCGCGCCGTTCAAGCCCACGAGCGCCAGTTTCTCCCCGGCTTTTATTTTCAGCGAGAGATTCTTAATGGTGTCCTCTTTTGCTTCGGGATAGCGGTACGTGACGTTTCTCAGCTCGAATTCGTATGTTTCTTCAAGCGAATTTTTCAGCTGCGCGCCTTTGTCGAAGTTGAATTTTTCGGGGTACTCGAGCAGCACCCGGACGTGGTCGACGTCGAGCATATCGCGGTATAATTTTTCAAACCCGGTCATGATGCCCGAAAAATAATTCGAAAATCCGCCGATCGCCGCGAAAATCAAAACAAATTCGGAGACCGCCATCCCCTCCGTCACCGTGACATAGATCAGCCACCCGTAGGCCAGCCCCTCGCGCATCAGCGACATCAGGCAGTTGACCCCGTCGGCGGCGAGTTCGCGCCAATTGCAGCGTTTTTCCCAGTCATAGCAGATTTTTTCAAAATCGCGTGAGATTTCCCGCAGCCATTTCACCGCGCCGAAGATACGCACATCCTTGGCGGACTGCGTATCTCGGCCGATGGAGCCGATATACCACAGTTTTTCCCGATTCTTTTTCGACTCGTCCTCGTGGGCGTATTGCCAGTCGGCGATTTTTTTACGCACGAGCAAGCTCACCACGGTGGTCAGCGCGACGACGGCGAGAATCACGGGGCTGACTTTGGTCAGAACCAATAAGAAAATGATGAATCCGCCGAGCGATATGACCAGATTATACATCGTCCGATAACCCGCCTCGGTGCCCTGGTCGTTTCCGCCCGTCGCCTGCCCCGCCTTTCCGAGTTTGAGACGGAAATCGGGGTTTTCAACGTTTTCATAGCTTGTCCGCTGCACTTTAAGCATGTTTTTTACACATAAATGCGACCTGCAGGCGATGACCTCGTTAAAAAAATAGGTGGAAGCCCACGCGTTCAAGGCGTTCATAATCACGATAACAGCCGTAAACAATCCGATGATAAGTAATAACTGCCCCGCCGTCTGTTGTTGTTCCAAGCCCGCGATGACAAACTTGGGTAAAAATAAGCCGGCCACTGAATAACCGAGTTCGGCGACGATCAGCGCCGTCATCAGCCACAAGACGACGGGATTTACTTTCGCCGCGTTTGCCAACAGATACCCGGCGTTTTGGAACATGCCGTATTGGGGCTTTGTTTTTTCGGGTTTTTTCTTTTTCACAGGTTTTTCGCTCAAAAGGATCCTCCCCTTTCCGAGCCGATGATAGCATACAAATCAAATTAAAACGTATTTCGGGGACGAAACGCAAATTCGGGGGACGAAATGTTTTAATAGGAAATAATCTGCGAATCTTTTTCGATGACCATGTCCGGGCGGGCATTTCCCGCTGTACAGCTATAAATCAGCGGGGTGCCGAAAATGAATACAATACCGGCAAAAGCCGGTATTTCGGAAAGGTCAAGACCTTTCCCTACATTGATTCGGCAATAAAACCTCGGTCGAAAACGCCCCGTCCTCGCTGGCGCGGGTGACGTAGCCGCCGTATCGCTTGACAATCGCATCAATACGAAAAAGCCCGAATCCATGCCCTTCACCCTTGGAGGTCGAAAACCGGCCGGCGAGCTTTCCCTTTTTCTTCCCCTCGGCGGTGTTGGAAACCGACAAATAAAGATAACTGCCCTTCATCGCGATATAAATTCGAATCAGACGCTGTTCTTCGGGCAGCCGTGAACAGGCCTCGATGGCGTTGTCGAGCAGGTTGCCCAAAATCACGCTCAGGTCGAGTTCGTTGACCGACAGGTTGACCGG
>CAZPLU010000049.1:0-9505 GCA_964587625.1 uncultured Eubacteriales bacterium | reverse complement strand
AGGCCGTTTTGATAGGCGGCGATGCGCCTATCGATCCACTTTTGAAACAGCATGCGACCACCCTCTCGTCAATTTTAAGGGACTTTAAACTTCATAAACGGCTCATCAGCGCCCGGTTGAGTTCGTCGTAAAGACCCCGCGCCAGCGGGATCTCGACGGGCGGCGCGCCGGGCTTTTCCGCCAAGAACACGGCGGACTTCGTGACCTTGCGCACATACCGCAAGCCGGCGATAAACGAGCGCCCGCATTTGAAAAAGGTCCCGTCGAGCTCCTGTTCGATCCCCGCGAGCGTGGACTTGATCCGGCAAACGCCCTCGGCGGAGTGGATTTCGACATAGTTTCGCGCGGCTTCGAGATAGACGATGTCGGCCAGCGGGATCCGCACGGTCTGCCCGCCGTCCGACGCGACCAGCGCCTTCTGCCGGTAGCGCAGGTTCTCCGCCGCGCGGTTCAAAACGGGAAAGAGCTTTTCGGGCGTCGCGGGCTTGAGCAGATAGTGCAAAGCCGAGACGTCATAGCCGTCGCCGACGTATTCATAATATCCGGTGACAAAAATAATCTGGACGGTGCGGTTGTCCTTTCGGAGCTCCTTGGCCAGCGCCACGCCGTCCATCCTGCCCATCTCGACGTCGAGCAGCAGAATATCAAAGCTCCGGTCCTCGGAATAGGCGAACAAAAACGCCTCCGCGCTCTCGAAAGCGCAAAACCGCGCCGCCTCCCCCGCGCCTTTCGCCCATTCGGCCGCGAGCGCCGAGAGATATTCGATTTGCCCCCTGTCGTCGTCTATAATCGCGATTTGCATGATGTTCCGCTCCGTACCGTTATAATATGTCGTATTATACCACACGGCGAGACAAAAATGAACAGCCGGTCTTGCTTGCTTTTCGCTTACCGCTGTGTTAAAATGAATCAACATTAAAACGGAGGGTATCGATGTATGCGATCGGTTTCTTTGAACGGAAAATGGAATCTCTACTGGGACAAGGAGGCGCGCTTTCACTGTAAAAACGTCAAACCAAGCTGCGCCGCAACGGTACCCGGCAACGTCGAGTTGGACTTGTCGGCGGCGGGTTTTCTTCCGGCCGACCTGTATTGCGGCATGAACATCACGGCGGTGCGGGAATTCGAGGACTGCGCGTTTTGCTATATCAGGGAATTCGAAGACCCCGGTTTTTCGGGGAACACGATTTTGCACTTTTCGGGCGTCGATTGTTTGGCCGAATATTGGCTGAACGGCGAAAAATTCGCCCTGACCGAAAATTCGTTTTTGGAATACGATTTCGACATCACCGCGCTGCTCAAGCCCCAAAATACCCTGTCGGTGGTGCTTCGCAGTCCGGTGCTGGCCGCCTACCGCGAGGCGCCGGACGCGTTTATGACCCGCAACACTGTTCCGCTCAACCACGACTCGGTTCTCGCGCGAAAGCCGCCGCACGAGTTCGGCTGGGACATCATGCCCCGCGTTGTGACATACGGCCTGTATAAAGACGTCTTTTTATACGAAAAACCCGCTTTTTCGATCACCGAAATCGCCTTTGACGTCTTAAAGCTGACGCCCGACGACGCCGAGCTCGATTTCGCAATCATGACCGACCTCGGCTTCGAACAGATCAAAACGGGTGCACGGGCCGAAATCACCGGTGCCTGCGGCGAGAGCAAGTTCGCGGCGAATGAAAAACTTTATTATAAAGACGCGCTGATCCGCGTCAAAGTGCCGTCGCCCAAGCGCTGGTGGCCGCGCGATTACGGCCAACAGAACCTCTATGACGTGACCGTGAATATTTTCGTCGGCGACGAAATTGTCGCCTCCAAGACATTAAAAATCGGCGTCCGAACCGTCGAGCTCGTCCGCACCGAGACGACCGACGGCCAAAGCGGCAAATTCGAGTTTTTGATCAACGGCCAACGGATTATCTGCAAGGGCACCAACTGGGTGCCGCTCGACGCCTTTCACAGCCGCGACAAGGACCGCTATGAAAAAGCGCTCGAACTGCTTTTTGACATCGGCTGCAACATGGTGCGCTGCTGGGGCGGCAACCTCTACCCCGAGGAGCTCTTTTTCGACTTCTGCGATGAATACGGTATTCTGGTTTGGCAGGACTTCGCCATGGCCTGCCACGCCTACCCGCAGGACGAAAAATTTTGCAAAGCCCTCGCCGAGGAGGCCGCCTTTGTCGTCAAAAAGTTCCGCAACCACCCGTCGCTGGCGCTTTGGGCGGGCGACAACGAATGCGATTATATTTATTATCAAAACGGCACCCCGCCCTCGCTGAACGTTTTGACCCGTAAAGTGCTGCCCGACGTCGTTGCGAAAAACGATTTCGGCCGCCCCTACCTGCCTAGCTCGCCGTATATGTGCGACGAACTGGTCGCGGGCGGGCGCGACGACCTGTTACCCGAACACCATCTCTGGGGCCCGCGCGACTATTTCAAGAGCAGCTTTTACACGACCGCAAAGGCGCATTTTTTCAGCGAGACCGGCTACCACGGCTGCCCGGGTAAAAAATCGCTCGAAAAATTCATCTCGCCCGAAAAGCTCTGGCCGTATACGGACAACAACGAGTGGAACCTGCATTCATCCGACCAGCGCGACAACGACTACCGCGTGCTGCTGATGGAAAAACAGATCCGTCAACTATTCGGCGAGGTGCCGGACAACCTCGACGAGTTCGCGTTCGCCTCGCAGGTCTCGCAGGCCGAGGCCAAAAAGTTTTTTATCGAGAACGTCCGCACCCAAAAGCCCGTCAAGAGCGGCATATTGTGGTGGAACCTGCTCGACGGCTGGCCCCAGATGTCCGACGCCGTGGTCGATTGGTATTTTGAAAAAAAATTGGCTTACGATTATATCAAACGTTCGCAAGCCCCGTTTTGTGTGATGATCGGCGCGATGGAGAGCTGGCACCTGCCCGTGATCGCTGTCAACGACACTTTAAAACCGGTCTCGGGCGAAATCCGGGTCTGCGACGAAAACGGCGTGCCGCTGTTCGAGCGCGAATTCTCCCTGCCCGCCGACGGCTTTTCGGTGTTAAAACGCATTCCGGCGATGTACAGCGACAAGGCGCTGTTTTTAATCGAATGGCGCACCCAAAACGGGCGCGGAACCAATCATTTCGTCACCGGAGCGCCGCCGTTTTCGTTCAAACAATATCAAAGTTGGCACGAAAAAATCACCGCGTTTTCAAAAGAACGGTAAAATCCGGATATCCCGTTGAAAGGAAGGTCATCATGCGCATCGGGGAATTCACCGACTCGTTTCTGCCGATTGCCGACGGCGTCGGCAGGGTCGTATACGGTTATGCCCGAACGCTCGGCGAAAAAGGGCACGACTGTTATGTGATCACGCCGATGACCGACACCGGCTGCCGGGGAAAATACCCGTTTGAGATCGTCGATTTCGCCGGAATGCCGCTGCCGAAAATGCCCCAGTACCGCGCGGGTCTGCCCCTGCTCGACCAACACTACCATATGCGCATCGAGATGGTCGATTTCGACATCGTCCACGTCCACAGCCCGTTCACCGCCGGGCAGGAGGGCCTGCGCATCGCCAAAAAGCAGGGTGTTCCGCTGGTCGGCACCTTCCATTCCAAATATTACGACGATTTTTTGCAAGTCACCAAGCAGGAGGTGCTGGCCGATTTCGGCGTCAAATATGTCGTGGCCTTTTATGAAAAATGCGACGAGGTTTGGGCGGTCAGCGCCGCCAGCGCCGAGACGTTGAAAAGCTACGGGTTTTCCCGCGACGTCGTCGTCATGCCCAACGGCACCGATGTGCGCGCGCCCGTACCCGGGGAAAAAGAAAAAGCGCTGCATGAATACTCACCCGACGGCGATCCGATTTTATTGTTCGTCGGGCAGTTGAATTGGAAAAAGAATATTTTGCACATCCTCGAAGCGGCGGCGTCACTCAAAAAGAACGGCGTCAAATTCCGGCTCGTGCTGGCTGGACAGGGACCGCACCGCGCCGAAATCGAAAGCAAGTGCAAACAACTGCATATTGACGACATTACGATTCTGCCCGGTCATATTTTTGACGCAGCCAAATTGGACGGTCTGTATCAGGCGGCGTCTCTGTTCGTGTTTCCTTCGGTTTACGACAACGGGCCGATGGTCATCCGCGAGGCGGCGGCGATGGGCACGCCCTCGGTCGTGACCCGAGGCAGCAGCGCCGCGGAAAGCATTGTCGAGGGAGAAAACGGTTTGCTCGCCGTCGACAATGCCATGGCGCTTGCGCGGGTCATTGAGAACGCGTTGCAAAATCCGAAAAATCTGGCGGAACTGGGCAAAAACGCACAAAAAACCATTCCGATTTCGTGGGACGAGTTGCTCGACGCCGTCTTGGAGCGTTACCGCCGTTTGATTGGATTATATTTATAAAAACAATCATGACGCAGTATTCGGCACCCCCGACGATCCGAAACCGCGCGCAGACGGTTCCTTTGACTTGGTTATGCGCTTGAACACACAACTAATTGAGGTTAAAACAAATCATATATTCGGTCGAAACCTCCGCCGCCACCCTCACACGATACAGGCGGTTCCGAGTCCAATCATTTTTCAAATGCACATCGTCCAATTCTTTGGGTTCAACGGTCCATTTGATCGGCATATCGGCGGTCAGCGTATGCCCGTTCAACGCAAAACCGTTTTCAGTCAATTCGGGTTTATCCCGCAGCATAAAATTCCAGCAGACCTCGGTCGGGTTTTCACAGACAATGTGATCTTTCACGGTTAAAATATCCCCGTACAACACCCATTCGCGGGTGCAGACCTTGACGCCCGCGCCCTTTTCAAACGCGCCTGCATAGCTGACAGACGCGGTCATCCTGTTTTCATCGAACGTGAAGCTGTCGGCTTTGTATTCCGCGCCGTTGTGCTGCATTTTCCCGCCGATCTCGGGGAGGTTATGCCAGCTTGACTGCATCGTCCAGATTTTGTAGCGGTTTTCGTTAAACGTATCCCGGGTATAGGTGCCGACGCCGACGTCAATCAGCCACGGCTCACCGTCGAAATAGACGATAAAATTGCCCGCGTCGTTGTGGTTGTGGCTCTCGTTGTTGTGTCCGCCTTTAAATGCGGTGAAAAGGGTATCGCCGCGCATCACGCCCAATTGCATGCCGTCGTAATAAGCGGTTTTCGGCGGCTCGTACGCGACGGCATGTTCGACGGGCTGCGTGAGATTTTTGACGTGACGGTATAAGAAAAAATGTCTGTTTTCATCGATGTTCGGCGTTTTTTTGTCTTCCCCGCTCCCGTTGAGCAATTGCGCCGCGAAGTTTTTCAGCCGCTCACTGCCGACCCGCTTGCCGAAGCGGTAAACGACGCCGGGGTCGAATGCGAGTTGAAAATGCGCGTCCGCAAAGGTCACGAATTTTTTACCGCCGATGTTCACGTTTATGATATATTCGCCGACCCTTCGGGTGAATTCGTGTTTGAAAATGTCGATACCGCCGCCGGTCATGTCATAGAGCTGTTCCAGCGCGTCGAACCAGGCCGCGCCCGCCGCAAACCAATACCCCGCGCCCTCATCGCAGCCGCCGTCGTCGTCGTAGGTCTGGGTGAAGATGTCTAAAAATTTCAAGGAACGCTTGACCACGGCCTCGCGAACCGCGAGGTCTTTGACGGTCAGCGCCGTGATCGAGAGCACGTTCGAGACGATCCACGGGACCCAGTTGTTGACGAATTCGGTGATCCAGCGCATCGTGTAGGTCAGATACGGCTTGATGATGCGCCTGTTTAACTCATATTCCACCCGCTCCCGGATAATCCCGGGGATCTCCGCGTCGATTCGATCGCCGATCAGATACAGCGCCCAAGCCAATGTCGCGCCCGTGGCCGCGCTGAACAGGTCGATATAGACGATGTTGTCATCAAATACATCCGGCAGCGGTTTCGATAACAACGACTGATCTCTTGCCGTGTTGTGCGCGGGGATCACCCAGCTGGTCTCCTCGCAGACCGCCCAGATCAAATCGATTATTTCGGCCGTATATTTGCCCTTGTTTTCACACGACTCGCCCAACACAAGCGCGATCAGGCGCTCACGGCGTTCATAATAAAGGGCTTGAAAATTCGTGCGGTTGCCGTTTTGCGAAAATTCCCTGTACAGCGAAGCCGGTAAAACCGGAATCGTTTTGCCCGACATCCGCTCTGCGTGCTCAATCAACGCTTTTTGTTTTGCCGCCGGAATGAAGGTCTCATTCAAATCCGAAAAGGGTACATACTCCCCATACGGCAATACCCGGTAATTTGCATGCTCAAAAAATTTCATATTTCCAAAACTTCCTCACCAAAACAATTTGATATCGGGCTTGATCAATTTCGCCAGCGCTTCGAGATAAAAATAATCACCGAAAACGGTGCCCTCGGGGGCCTTCGAGTTCGGCCGGTTATACAGACCGTCGCTGAGGAGCGCCGTGGAGCATGCGCCTTGCGGGGTCGTATAATTGTCGATCAGTGAGCATATAATCGCCCGCGCCGCCAAATCGTATACGGCTTTATCGGTCAAATACTTTTCGGCTCTCATAATTCCGCAGGCGGCGATCGCGGCCGCCGAGGTATCGCGCGGCTGTCCGCTGCCGTCGCCGAAGATCAAATCCCAATATGAGACCAAGTCGGACGGCAACGCGTTTAAAAACACGTTTGTGATTTGATGCCAGAGCGGCAGTTCGGAGTTGTCGCCGCTGTCGCCGAAATAGATCGGCAACCCGTAGATGCCCCAGCTCTGTCCGCGTGCCCAGCAGGAGTCGTCGGAATAGCCCTGCGCGGTCACGCCGCCGGCTCTCGCACCGGTTTTCGGGTCGAAGAAGAACGTGTGAAAGGTCGTTCCGTCAGCGCGGAAGACCGTCTCAAACGCGGTTTTTGCATGGATGTTCGCAATTTCGGCGTAGCGCGAAATTCCGGTCTGCCCGGTCGCCCAAAACAACAGCGGCAGATTCATATAGCAGTCGATGATCAGGCGGTAGTTATCCGCCGCGCCCATCTCGCCCCACGCTTGAATAAACCGACCTTTTTCCTGATACCGATTGGCCAGACAGTCCGCCGATTTGAGGGCGTAAATCCGCGCTTTTTCGCTGCCGGTAAGCATGTAGGCCATCACACAGGAGAGCCCGTATAAAAACCCCATGTCGTGAAAATCGACATTGATGCGGTTGTCCATACGCTCGGCAAAACTGTCAACGCACCGCTCGGCGACAACGCGGTATTTTTCATCGCCGGTCAGCTGATGGCACAGCCACAGCATCCCCGGCCAAAAACCCTCGGTCCAACCGTGATTGTCGGTGGCCTCATAGACATAACCCGCGCCGGTTGCTGCAGCAGGGAAGGTCTTTCCTCCAAACCGCTCAATGCCGCGGTCGATGCGCTGCAGCGCGGCGCTCAGCGCCGACTGCAGCTTTTCGGGCGTCAACTCGGCGGCTTTTGCAAAATAGCGCTCAGGATCTCTCAATGCGCCCGGAATGGGGTTCAACATGGTGTTCCTCCCGTTCGATATTCCCGTAAATCAATTATGGTTTCGATGATTCACCATCTCGGAAATTGTAACAAAAAGCGGTTGCGATGTCAAACGAAAAACCTCCCGAAAAAACCGTTTTGATATTGATTTTCATTTGATAAATCGGTACGATCGCTCTTTTGCAAACGCGAAAAGAAAACAGACGGTCACCGCCGTCTGTTCCGATTGAAGAAAAACCCCGCAGAATCATATCAATTGTTTGTTCGGCGACAATGCGCATTTGGGGAAAACACCTTGAGCCGCGCCGAATACTTATTCCTTGACCAGTTCCTTGACCGAAGTCGCAAGGCCCGCAAGCGATTGAATCTCGGACGGGATGATGATCTTTGTGGACGCGCCTTCGCCGACTTTCGCCAGCGTTTCCAAACTTTTGAGAGCGATGACCTGTTGGGTGGGGGAGGCCTCGTTCAGCATTTTGATGCCGTCCGCAAGCGCCGACTGTACTTTTAAGATGGCGGACGCCTCGCCCTCGGCCTCACGGATCTTTTTTTCTTTTTCGGCTTCGGCAGCCAAAATTTTCGACTGCTTATCTGCCTCCGCCGTTAAAATCATGGACTGCTTTTGGCCTTCGGCCACAAGGATCGCGGAATTTTTTTCGCCCTCCGCGCGCAAAATCGCCTCGCGGCGTTCACGCTCGGCTTTCATCTGGCGCTCCATCGCGTTTTGAATTTCACGCGGTGGCAGGATGTTCTTGAGTTCGACGCGATTGACCTTGATGCCCCACGGGTCGGTCGCAACGTCGAGGATCACGCGGATTTTGGTGTTGATGGTGTCGCGCGAGGTCAGGGTCTGGTCGAGTTCCATGTCGCCGATGATATTTCGGAGGGTGGTCGCCGTCAGATTCTCGATGGCGAACATCGGATTCTCAACGCCATAAGAAAACAACTTCGGATCGGTCACTTGAAAATAGACGACCGTGTCAATTTGCATGGTGACGTTGTCCTTGGTGATGACGGGCTGCGGCGGGAAGTCGATGATGCGTTCTTTCAAAGAGACCTTTTTGGAAATCTTGTCAAAAAACGGAATTTTGACGTGTAAACCGGTTTCCCAGGTGGTGTGATAAGCGCCGAGACGTTCGATGACAAAAGCATGCGCCTGCGGCACAACTTTGACGTTCGATACCAAAACGATCAGAACGAAAAGGGCGGCTGCCGCGATGGCGATTCCGCCGCCGACACCGATTGTTGCATAAATCATAAGTAATCCTCCTTCTGAATGAACGGTTTTCGTGATTGTTTTTTACCGTCACGATTGCTTTTTTACAAGCAGTTTTGTACCCCGGATTTCCTTGACGACGACGATTGCACCGGCGGGAATGTTTCCGCCTTCGACGTCCACCGCGTTCCAGACAAGCCCGTTGACGTCCACGGTGCCCATCGTATGCGGCTCGATCGGCGTCAAAACAAGCGCTTCGGCGTTGATGTTGCGGTCGAAATTGGTCGGCTCTTTTTGGCCGCGCATTTTACGCGCCAGCGGCCGCGTCGCGGCCAGAGCCGCGCCTGAGACCACGATGAACAAGACGATTTGGAGCCAAGGCGGTGCCTCGAACAGGGTTGCGATCCCCGCGACCAAAGCCCCGGCGGCGAACCAGATACTGACCAGTCCCGCAGTCGCGCCCTCGACGAGCAGCGTGACCACAAATATACTGACCCAAACCCAGATCATGGATCCCATAAAAACACCCCTTCCGAAAATTTCGGATCGAATTGATACAATCCGAACAGCTGAATCCGGGTGAAATGACCCCGATTTTAATTCGTTGTCATTTTACCTGAACTTATTGTACCACAATCCCATACGCAGCGCAAGGAAAATTTCAGGGAAATCATTAAAATTATACATATATTGTTATTTTATCTTCGTTTATTCCCGAGCCGCGTGCTTAACAAGCCACTTATATGTACTTAGCAACCCTTAGCAACGCGCTTTAACAAGCGCACTTGGCTCTTTTCCTAAAACCGTGAAAGTGATATAATTCACTTGGTGGTGAAGAGG
>CAZPLU010000048.1:12124-15508 GCA_964587625.1 uncultured Eubacteriales bacterium | reverse complement strand
ATGACGAAGCAATCCAGAAACGCTGCGTTCGGTTTATCGCATGCTTTCGTTCCCCGTTTACCGATTTCCATTTTCCATTTTCCAACCCCTCCGAGAAGGCAGAGGTTAGAGGGCAGAGGGCAGAATATCACCACAATGACGAAAAACCGTCTTTGCGAGGAAGGCGCGGGGTAAACCCCGCGCATGACGAAGCAATCCAGAAACGCTGCGTTCGGTTTATCGCATGCTTTCGTTCCCCCGTCTACCAATTCCCATTTTCCAATTTCCAATCTCCATTCGCGCGGGCTGTCGCCCGCTCGGAATGGTCAAGACCATTCCCTACCCAATTTCCAATTCCCATTTTCCAATCTCCAACCACCATCTTGGGGTGTCGCCAAGCGGTAAGGCACGGGACTTTGACTCCCGCATTCGGAGGTTCAAATCCTCCCACTCCAGCCAGCATACGGCGACAAATTTTCGAAAAGGAATTTGTCGCCTTGCTTTTTACAAAAACGAACACACTATTTTGATGGAATCGGATTTGTCGGGAGGGTGAAATGAACCGTAAAAAAAGTTTAACGATGGGTTTTTGTATCTTTATTTTTTCGGTATCGGTTATAATGGCCCTGCTGGTTTGGAACGGTATCATTCTCCTGAATAATCCCTCCGTTGAAAAATATCCGGTCAGAGGCGTAGATGTATCTTCCTATCAGGGGATCATCGATTGGGATGTTTTACAGTCGCAAAACATACTGTTTGCTTTTATCAAAGCGACGGAAGGCAGCACATATGTTGATGAATATTTTGAATATAACTACAAACAGGCGCAAAAGACGAATCTTCGCGTAGGGGCGTATCACTTCTTCAGTTATGACAGTTCCGGAAAAACGCAAGCCGAAAATTTTATCGCGCATGTCGCAAAATATGAAACTATGCTTCCGCCGGTTATCGATATAGAATTTTACGGCGCCAAAGCAAAAAACCCGCCCGCCCAGTCCGGTGTCAGGGAGCAACTTGACGCGCTGATCGATTCTCTTGAAACGCATTACGGAATGAAACCGATTATCTATGCCACAAAAAAATCCTATTCTTTATACATCGCAAACGCCTATGAAGAGTATGATATTTGGATCAGAAACGTAATAACAACTCCTGTATTGTCAGATCATAAAAAATGGACGTTTTGGCAATATACCAACAGGGAACGCTTAGAAGGGTATCAAGGCAAAGAAAAGTATATTGACATGAATGTATTTAACGGAACAAAAACTGATTTTGAAAACTATATCAAGTAAGTTAAAAACCGGTTTATATCGGCATACTTTTTATAATACCCAACCTGATAGGTTAAAAAAGTCGATTGCAACAATAAAAACGCTCTTGTCATATAAACAGTGTTTTTCCGAAAACCTCGGTATAGGTCAATTTGCCGTCAATCCGGTCGGAGCGCATCAGGGAGATGCGGCTGACCTCCATGGATACGGGCGGGATGTTTAATATGGTTTCTTTTGAAAACACTTCCCGAGCCAGCGTGATATGCGCCTTGAACGGTTTGGGATCAAAGCCGATACCGCGTTTATGGAGTTCGTTTCGCACCGAGCCCGCCAGCGCGGAGAGCGCCGGATTATGATCGATGCCCGCCCACCGGAGGTCGCCGAACCGCCCCGCCCCGCCGACGGTCAGGACAAACGGCGCGGCGGCCACCGCCGTGAGCGCGGCTTTGGCCTCGGCGACGCGGCCGCTCTCTCCGATAAAAGCCAATGTCAGGTGCAGGTTTTCCGGGTGCGTAAAATTGCCCGCGCTCTGGCGGCGCAGACCGTCGATGGCGGCGAGCAACGCGGCTTTGATTTCGGGCGAGAATCGGACGGCGACGAACAGGCGCATTTTACGGTCCTTTCAGAGGTTTTGTCAGTGTAAAATGTAAAACGTAAAGTGTAAAGTGAAATTTCAGAGATGAAAGCCAATCGATATAATCTGTTTCAGGACAAAGATTAACTAAAAATATCAAGACATAGGTAAGTGAATATGTCAATACATCGGTTAGAGGCATCTTGTTTGTCACTTTACGTTTTACATTTTACACTTTACATTATAATCTTAAAAAAACACCATTTCAATAATTGCCATACATATCCACCAGCTTGCGCACCCGCGCGACGCGCTCCATCCGGACGCCGGGGGGAACCTGGTCGGCGACGCCGAGCACAAAGCGCGGCTCGGTTGTCATGATTTCCAACAAATTTCGCACATAGCGGTCAAAGTCGGCGTCCGAAGTGAAATCGTTGAACAGCATGCCGGGCAGACCGCCCCAGATGACCGTGTCTTTGGGAACCGCGGGGATGATCTCCTCAAACGCCAGATCGCCGCAGGGTTTGGGCGTCAGCGCCTCCGTCACCCGGAAACCGGTACCGGCGACTTCGGAGAGCAGTCCCTTCAGCGTGCCGTCCATATGGACGAAAGAAAACTTGCCCGCGGCTTTGATCTCGGCGTTCCACTTGCGCTCGTAGGACTCCATATACTCGTGGAAAAAGGCCTTTCCGACCACCTCGGAGGAGAGATTTTCGGGGATCATCAGGCATTCGGCGGGGGAGTCGAGCGCAATCCGGGCGGCCTTGTCGTGCGCTGCTTCGATCACTGCGAGTGTCTCGGCGAATTCCTCCGGCTCGTCCGCGATCATATAGGATACCGGCACGATGGAGGACAGCAGCGCCGCCATCTCCATAAACGGGCTTTTGGGGAGATAGCACAGAACCACGCCGTTGTCGCCGATTTTCGCATATCGGTTCTCCGCCTCCTCATAATCGGGCAAATAATCGATGTTTTCATAGATATGCCGGACGACTTTCAAGTCCCCGGCATCCTTGACAAGATGCTCCGAGACCGCCCATGTGTAAGAATCGGGCAAATAAACCGAACTGCCCGTCAGCACGCCGACGGGGGTTGTGATTTTTTGATATACGGTATCGCCCCGACGGACTTCCTCCTCGGTACAATTTTTGCGTATTACTCTAAACGGGAAATAGCCCTGCAAATAAAAGCCGACCCCGAGGTCGCGGTGCAGGGCGTAATCCTCATCGCCGTATCGGGACGGCAGGTTGCCCGAAGCCCGCAGATAATTTGTCCAATAGGACAGATCCCCGAACCAGGGCACCCGGTCGGGCTGTCTGCCGGAGAGCAGGGTTAAAACGCGTTCTCTTTCGGTCATGGGATTATTCCTTTCAGTTGATAAAAAGCATGGAGCAAGAAGGCAGAGGTTAGAAGACAGAGGGCAGAACGGGAGATTAACCGGAAATTTGTAGGGAATGGTCTTGACCATTCCGCACGGAGAACGCAGAGGTTAGAGGGCAGAAGGCAGAACGGGAGATTAACCGGAAATTTGTAGGGAATGGTCTTGACCATTCCGCA
>CAZPLU010000048.1:0-12024 GCA_964587625.1 uncultured Eubacteriales bacterium | reverse complement strand
CGGAGAACGCAGAGGTTAGAGGGCAGAAGGCAGAATGAAAATTATGCATCGTAAAGAGTAAAAATCCTTTTTTAAATTTTGAAATTTTTATAACGTTCTTTTCTGTCCTCTGTCTTCTAACCTCTGCCCTCTCGCAGCTCTGCCCTCTCGCAGCTCTGCCTTCTCGAAGGTCATTGCCGAACCGGTCTTTTTCTGTACGGCACGCCGTGGTGTTCTTTTCTGTCGCGGGCGAGATCGGCAAGCGTCGATATCAACAGCAACACCGCCAGCCCGAGAACGGCGTATCCAAAAACCCGGGGAGCGTGTTGCGCGAGCTTCCCGACCGCGGGCATCACCAGCGAAACCGGGAGCGGCAAAAGCGTCAAAAAGACATAGCGCAACGGATAATTTTCTTCTTTGGAATCGGCAAAAAGCTGATTTGCCAGAAAGACACTGGACATCGTGGTGGTATTTGAGAGCACAATTACGAGAAAATAGGTTTGAAAAGGCGCAAAAAGCGCAATCAGCGGCAGCAGCACATAGACCGCGGCAAGAAACGCCAGCACGGCGCGATTCCCGAACCGCTTCGCCGCGAATCCCAACCCGAAAAACCCGACGGCTTTGACGATCATCGACGCCGTCACGGCGCTTTGATACATGGCCGTCATCGCCTCGAAATCGGCCTCATAACCGATGCTGACAAACAAACCCCTCGAAGTCCACAACACCACAAACAACAGGGTGCAAAACGAAAAAAGAAAGGCCTTGGGGGTTTTGAACGCGGATTTGAATTCGCTGAAATATTGTTTTGAGACGGGCGGTCTGCGCGCGGGCTGCAGCGGGATGCTGTCCTTGATGCGCGAAAAGGCGAAAATCGCTGCAATCCCCGCGACCATCACCGCCGAGACGCCGTAGACGATCAAGTGGGTTTGCCGCCCGCTCATACCGCCGTCGTTGATCATCAGTTTCATGGCCCAGGTCATTGCCGCCGACAGCACGAATGCCGCTGCGATTTGAATGGGGCTGAGAACCATGAACGCCGAAGAGGGAATATTGATCTTGGTCAACGCGGCGGTGCCGACGCTCACAAATCCCGCGTAAAACAGACCGTAGACAAAAATCAACGCGATCAACAGCCACGCGCCGGTGAGATTGAAACAAAACGCCGTGACGGCCGCCGCGCAGAGGAGAACCGCAAGAATGCCGAAATATCCCCATGTGACGGTCTTTTTTGCGGACTGAAAGCGCGAGATCAGGAGCGGTGTCGCCAAAGCGGCCAGAGAAGAGGACGACAGCGCCACGCTTTGAAACCCGACCGCCGTGCTGGTGCCGCCCATCTGCATCACCAGCGAGCCCGCCAGCGTCGGATCAAAGGCCAACAGCGCGGGCGAAAGCAGCGCTCCGGTGAAGAAAAAGGGGGCGAGCGTTTTAAGCAGCGGCTTTTGCCGAACGTATGCGTTGAAAAGGTTTTGGAGCCGCACTCTTACCCTCCTTCCCGAAGCGCAGTAAGACGGAATCAAGTTTTTATGGTGGTTTCGGGAGACGCTGAACAACTTTGGGCTTCCGCGGACAAAGCAGTTCAGTTGGATTATAACAGGGGCGCGAAAAATGTCAAGAAAAATTGCTTGACATTCCTTTTTGGGCGGTGTAAAATAATAATCGCGCGAGACAGTATTAAAATTTGTCCGACCCCTTTCCACGACGGTGGTTTGAATTGGTGTTTTTGCGCTGATTTCGGTATTATGCGGTGAAGCACGAACCGCATTATATAAATAATTTAGATTGCAATATAAAACGCGAAAGGATCATAAAAAATGGCTCAAGAAAAAACGAACAATACCGGCGCCCCTATCGGCAAACCGGTTCTCCGCGAAACGCCCGCAGGTGTAAAGCCCGAGCGTGACAACGCCGGTTCGCCCGAACAAAACACGGCGCCGCCCAGAAGAGGCAGACCGCCCAAAAATCGGACGCCCGAAGTAAACCCCGCCCAGACGCCGCTCCCCGTGCCCGCACAGGCCGCAGCGCCGTCTCCCGCAAGGCCGTCTCCCGCCGTGCGGGCGGCCGAGGAGGATGAGGAGATCCATCCGAAATTCACACATCCCTCTTCCGAGCGGAATGTCCGCCTGTCGGTCGGCCAGAATAAAATCAAAAAATTCCCCGGGAGTCAGTATCATTACGAGCGTGACCCCGAGGCGGCCCCGGTGCGCATTATCCCGCTGGGCGGTCTCGAGGAGATCGGCAAGAACATGACGATCATCGAATACGGCGATGAGGCGATCATGATCGACTGCGGTCAGGCCTTTCCCAATGACGACGAACTCTTCGGCGTCGACGTCGTCATCCCCGACATGACCTATATCGAGCAGATCAAGGACAAACTGCGCGGCGTTGTCATCACCCACGGCCACGAGGACCACATCGGCTGTCTGCCCTATCTGCTCAAGGATTACGCCGTTCCCGTTTTCGGCACCAAACTGGCAATCGGTCTTATCAACGGAAAAATGCGCGAACACAATATCCCGGAGCGCGCGCGGTTGTTCGGCGTCGTGGCGCCCGGCGACGTCGTCAGCTTCGGACAGATCGCGGTCGAGTTCATCGCCTCGAACCACTCGATTCCCGACGCGGTGATGATGGCCGTCTATACGCCCGCCGGCATCATTCTCCACACCGGCGACTTCAAAATAGACATGAGTCCGATCAGCGGACCGATGAACGACCTGCCGCGCATCGCCGAATTGGGCAAACTGGGCGTGATGCTTTTGATGTCCGATTCGACCAACGCCGAACGCCCGGGTTTCACCAATTCCGAGCGCACGGTCGGTCAATCGTTTGACGAATTGTTTGAACGCGCCGAAAAAAAGCGCATCATGGTTGCGACGTTCGCATCCAATATCCACCGCATTCAACAGATTGTCGATAAGGCGGTGGCCTTTGGGCGGAAGGTGGCGGTCAGCGGACGGAGTATGATCAACACCTTCGGCGTCGCGACGGAACTCGGATATTTAAAGATTCCCGAGGGACTTTTGATCGACATCGAGGAGGTCAACAACTACCTGCCGGAGCAAATCGTGCTGATCACCACCGGAAGCCAGGGCGAGCCGATGTCGGCGCTGTCGCGCATGGCGTTTTCCGACCACCGCAAGGTCGAAGCCGGCTCCGGCGACTTCATCATCATCTCGGCGACCCCGATTCCGGGCAATGAACGCATGGTCACCAAGATCGTCAACCGGCTTTTGAAACTTGGCGCGGATGTGATTTATGAGCGCATGTACGATGTGCACGTCTCCGGACACGCCTGCCAGGAGGAGCAAAAACTCATCATTTCGCTGGCGAAGCCGACTTATTTTATGCCTGTGCACGGCGAATACAAACACCTCAAACGCCATTCCGAGACCGCGGAGATGCTCGGCATCCCGCGCAAAAACATTTTACTCGCCGAAAACGGCGTCATCATCGAAGTCGGCGGGAACGGCATCTCGGTCGTGGGCAGCGTTCCGGCGGGCCGGGTGTATGTCGACGGCCTCGGCGTGGGCGATGTCGGCTCGGTCGTGCTGCGTGACCGCCGCCTGCTTTCACAGGACGGTATCTTGACGGTATCGGCCGTAATTGATATAATAAATCCGCGGCTCGTCCTGGGGCCTGAGATCACCTCGCGGGGATTTGTGTTCATCAAAGAATCCGAGCAGCTGCTCGAAACCCTGCGTATGGAGGCGGTTCGCATCATCGAGGAACTCGTCAAGCGCGACGTCAACGATATCAACATCTATCGCAACGAAATCAAAGACGCGCTCTCCAAGCGCATTTACTTCTCGATGAAGCGCAGCCCGATCGTGGTGCCGATCATCATGGCGATGACGGTTTAATATACGCAGAGGAGGTGCCCGTTTGGAGATATACGGCTGCAACAAAGATTCGTTTTTATTGCTCAAACAGCTCATTGCCGAATCCGAATCCGTGATCGTCAGCGGCCACAAGAATTCCGACTTTGACACGATCGGCGCCGCTTACGGCGTTTTCTGCCTTGTGCGGGAGCTCGGAAAGACCGTCCGCATCGCCGTCAATCAAGAGACCACCCTCTCCGCCCCGATGATCGAGCGGATCCGGTCCTTTGAAACCGGGGGGACTTTTATCACCCCGCAGCAGGCAGAGGCGATGGCGAAACCGGATACCCTCTCAATCGTCACCGACACCAACCGCGCCACGCTGCTCGAGTGCCCGTTTCTGTTTGACCTCTGCGGCCGTTCGGTCATCATCGACCACCACCAGCTGCGCAGCGATCTGACCGATTTCCCGGGGCTTTTCATCCATAACGAACACGCCTCCTCGACTTGCGAGATGGCTGCGGAGCTGATTTCTTTTTCCGAAATGACGCCCTCCGCGGCGCTGTGCGAGGCGCTTGCGGCGGGCATTATGTTAGACACCCGCGACTTCACCCAAAAAATCACGCCCAAGACCTTTTTTGTGGCCGGCTCCCTGTTTGCGATGGGCGCGGATATCTCCCGCGCCCGGAATATGTTCGATTGCTCGCTGGACCATTACCGCCAGCGCACAAAACTGGTGTTATCGGCCAAAACGATCCATGACTGCGCCCTCGTGATCGCCCCGCTCCGCCAACCCGGCATCCGCGTTTTGGCGCCGCAGGCGGCCAACGAGCTGCTGACCATCAAGGGCGTAAAAGCGTCGTTCGTCATCTTTCGGAGCGAAAATGAGACCTGCGTCTCGGCCCGGTCGGACGGGCGGTTCGACGTCGCGGCGATCATGGAGCAGATGGGCGGCGGCGGCAACACCGCCATGGCGGCCGCTCAGCTGAAGGGCGTCGGCAGATTCGCCGCGTCACGGCGGCTGGAGCGGGTGATCAACGCCTATATCCAAAACGGAAACAGCGGGATGTTCGAAGACGATTCTTCGGACTGACCGGCGAAAAAAGACGCCCTTAAAAGTTCATTTTTCAAACGACACACATAAAAGGGAGGACCGTATATGAAAGTATTGTTAAAAGTCGACGTCAAAAGCGTCGGCAAGGCGGGCGACCTCGTCAACGCCAAAGACGGCTATGCGCGCAATTTCTTGATCCCGAGAGGCATGGCGGTCGAGGCGACCCCCGCGATTTTAAGCGAAGTCGCCGCAAAGACGGCTTCGCTGGAACACCACACCCGCGAAATGCGCCAATCCGCCGTCGAGCACGGCCAAAAGCTGGACGGAACCACGGTGGAGATCAAAGCGCGCGGCGGCACCAACAAACTGTTCGGCGCGGTGACGTCGGCCGAGGTGGCGCAGATGATTTCGGCGTCTACGGGCATCGATGTCGACAAAAAACGCATCACCATTCCCGAGATCAAGACCTTCGGCGATTATACGGCGGCCGTCAAGCTGCACCCCGAGGTGACGGTCGGCATCCATTTGAAAATCGTCAAAGCGGAATAGTTTTTTGCGGAAAGGATGGGCCTCATGAAACCGGCGGAGTATTCTGCAACTGCATCGGCATTCGACATCGTGCCGGGCATGCCCTACAGCATCGAAGCCGAACAGGCGGTGCTTGGCAGCGCCCTGCTTGACGACGGCTGCCTTTCGACGGTGCTGGAACGCGTGCGCGAGGAACATTTTTATTATCCGCTCCACCGCAAAATATACGCCGAGATCAAGGACGCTTTCGAGGCCTCCCAAAAGCCGGATTTTATCATTGTTTTGAACGCGTTGTCGGGCGAGACCGACATGGCCAACGAGGAATTGAAGGAGTATTTGCTGAAAATCTGCGGCATCGTGCCGACGCTTTCCAACGTGACCGCCTACATCAAGATCGTCCTCGACAAGTTTTATATGCGCACGCTGTACGCGGCGTCAAAAGACACCCTCGACAGCATCTCATCGGGCGCTGAGGAGGCCGATTTCGTCCTCGAACGCGCCGAACAACGCATCTATGACATCCGCCAGGGGCGCGATTACAAGGGGCTGATCGCGGTCAAAAACATTTTGGGCGATGTGTTCGACGAGATCGACGTCCGCTCCAAGCTGAAAAAGAACATCCGGGGCATCGCGACCGGTTACGGCGACCTGGACAGGGCGCTTTCGGGGCTGAATAAATCCGATATGATCGTGCTCGCGGCGCGTCCGGGCGTCGGCAAATCGGCATTCGCCATCAACATCGGACAAAATATCGCCGCTTCGGGCGAAGGCGCCGTCTGCGTGTTTTCGCTGGAGATGAGCAAGGAACAGATCGTACAGCGCATGCTGGCCGCCGAGTCCAACCTCTCGCTGTCCTCGATTTTGACCGGGCAGCTCACGGGAGACGAGTGGACAAGCTTGGCCGCCGCCGCCGGCGTAATCGCCAAAATGCCGTTTTTTATCGACGATACCGCGGGTATCACCATCAGCGAAATCAAAGCGCGGCTGCGCCGCGTCCCGAATTTGGCGCTGGTTGTCATCGACTATTTGCAATTGATGCAGAGCGGGCGGCACATCGAAAACCGCGTGATCGAGGTCAGTGAGATGACGCGCGCCACAAAGATCATGGCGAAGGAGCTCGGCGTCCCCGTGATTTTGGTCTCCCAGCTTTCACGCGGCACCGAACAGCGCGGCGCAAAAAACCGCCGTCCGCTCCTGTCCGACCTGCGCGAATCGGGCTCGATCGAGCAGGACGCCGACGTGGTTTTATTTTTATACCGCGAGGACTACTACAACGAATTGGCCGAGACCGGCAATCAGGCAGAGTGCATCATCGGGAAAAACCGCCACGGTCCGACGAGTACGATTTATTTGCGTTATCAGCGGACGTCGACGAAATTCATGTCGGCGGCGTTCGAGGGAAATCAACCGGAATGATTCAAAAGATTGCGGATTACATCGAAAAATACGCTCTTTTCGGGCGAGATGCGCTTGACGGGGGAGCCCAACCTGCCGATTATGCCCGCTTTTTGATCGCTTTTTCCGGCGGTGCGGATTCGTCCGTGCTGCTGGATTTTGTCTGTCAATATATCGCCCAACGCGGCGCAACGGCGCGGGCTGCGCATTTCAACCACGGGCTGCGCGGCGACGAAGCCAAGCGCGACGCGGAATTTTGCCGCATCATCTGCCGAAAGCGCGGAATCGATTTTTCGCTCGGGGAGGGCGACACGCGGGCGCTCGCAAGGGAAAAAGGCCTCTCGCTCGAGGCGGCGGCAAGGGAGCTGCGCTATGCTTTTTTGGCTGCGGAAGCCGCGAGAGACGGCTCTTTGATTTTAACCGCGCATAACAGCGACGACAATTTGGAGACGATGTTGCAAAACATCATCCGGGGCAGCGGGCTGAAGGGCGCCTGCGGAATCCCGCCGCGCCGCGGCAACATCGCAAGGCCGCTTTTATGCTGTTCCCGCGCCGAGATTTTGAATCACTGCAAAGAAAATCGCATTTTATATGTCACCGACAGCACCAATTTGACCGATGACTGCTCCCGCAACATCCTCCGCCACCGGGTGGTGCCGGTGTTGAAAACACTGAACCCGGCGGCGGTCGACTGCGCGGCGCGGACGGCGCAACTGCTGCGCGAGGACGAAGAATACCTCTCGGCGGCGGCGCAGGCGCTGCTGGAGGAGGCGCAAAATCAGGCCGGGGTCAGCTGCGCGATTTTGGCGGCGGCGGGCGCGCCGATCCGAACCCGCGCGATTGCGATGTGGTTTGCACAAAAAGGGGCGGCGCCGACTTTCAAGGACATCACCGAAGCCGAGCGGCTGATCAAATCCGGCGGCGGCCATCGGACGCTCTGCGGCGTCCGGCTGAACGCCTGCAAAGGCCTTTTGACCGCGGGCGACGAGGCGCACGAGATGACGCCCGTGGCGCTCGCGGTCGGAGAGAATTGGGTCAACGGGCGCAGAATCGTCTTAAAAATCTGCCAAAGCGCGGAGAAAAACAACCATTTGCACTTTATTTCTTCATTAAACTATGATAAAATAAAAGGACAGCTCGTCGCCAGAAGCCGGCAGCCGGGGGATTATTTTCACTCGGGCGGCATCGGGAAACCGCTGAAAAAATGGTATAACGAGTATGGCGTTCCGGTCACGATGCGAAACCGCCTGATCGTCGTCGCGGACGACAGCGGGCCGGTGTTCGTAGAGCGGTTCGGCGCGGACGAGCGGTTCGCCGCCGTCGCGGGAAAAGCGGCTTTGTCCGTCGAAATCGGCTGAAAGGGAGATCTTCTTTGAAAAACGACATCAAAAACATCTTGCTCGGCGAGCGACAGATCGCGCAGCGGGTCGCCGAATTGGGCGCTCAAATCAGCGAGGAATACCGCGGCAAGAATTTGCTGCTGGTCAGCGTGCTCAAAGGAGCGGTCATGTTTATGGCCGATCTGATGCGCCATATCGATATCCCGTGCTCCATCGACTTCATGTGTGTCTCCAGTTACGGCGCGGGGGTCAAGACCTCCGGCGTGGTCAAGATCGTCAAGGATCTGAATCTGGAACTCAAAAATTTCGATCTGCTGATCATCGAGGACATCCTGGACAGCGGCATGACGCTCTCCTATCTCAAAAAGACGCTGGCGCTGCGCGGTCCCAAGACCATCAAAATCTGTACCTTGCTCGATAAACCCGAGCGCAGGCAGGCCGATGTCACGGCGGACTATGTCGGTTTCACCGTGCCGGACGAATTTGTCGTGGGTTATGGACTGGACTATGACGAAAAATACCGCAATCTGCCCTACATCGGCGTCTTGAAACCCACGGTCTATGAAAAGCAATAAAAAATTTTCAAAATGAATTTTTTTCTAAACCGGCTTTTTAGAAAAAACCCGCTCTGAAGAGAAATAATATCTTATTCGGCTCTGCCGGAAAGGCACGGAACAACAAATGACAAAATTCAAACGATTCCTCCTTTATGGGGCGATCTGCATCGGGATTCTCCTGCTGATCTCATCCATGCTCAACAATCTCGCAAAAGGGGAGGAACTCACCTATTCACAAATACTCGGATATTTCCAAGACGATCAGGTCGCCTCTCATGCGCTCGATTTCGGCTCCGGCGAATTGAAGATCGTTTTAAAAGGCGAAGACGAGACCCCGATTGTCTTCAAAGTCGCCAGCATCACCCTGTTTTTAGACGACACCGCCGATTATCGGGCGGACATGCTCGAATATAACGCCACGACCGAGGGGCAAACGAATCCGATCGTGATGGACTATATCCCGGCGACACAGACCCCGTGGTGGGTGGCGATGCTTCCGTATTTGCTGCTGCTGGTCGGCATGTTCGCGTTTTATTACTTTATGATGCGCCAACAGGGCGGCGACGGCAGAAAGCTGTCCAATTTCGGAAAGGCCAGATATAAAACCGCGTCCGACGAAAAACGCAAGACCACTTTCGACGACGTCGCGGGCGCGGATGAGGAAAAAGAAGAACTGACCGAGGTGGTCGAATTCCTCAAAAACCCCGGTCAATTCACCGCTTTGGGCGCAAGGGTACCCAAAGGCGTGCTGCTCGTGGGACCTCCGGGTACCGGTAAAACATTGCTGGCAAGGGCCGTTGCGGGCGAGGCGGGCGTCCAGTTTTTCGCCGTTTCCGGCTCCGACTTTGTCGAGATGTATGTCGGCATGGGCGCTTCGCGCGTGCGGGATCTGTTTGAACAGGCCAAAAAAAATCTGCCCTGCATCATCTTCATCGATGAAATCGACGCAGTCGGACGGCGCAGAGGCGCCGGTTTGGGCGGCGGTCATGACGAGCGCGAACAGACGCTCAACCAAATTCTCGTCGAGATGGACGGCTTCGGCATCAACGAGGGCGTCGTGATCATCGCGGCGACCAACCGCCCGGACGTGCTCGACCCCGCGCTGTTGCGCGCAGGCCGTTTTGACCGCCAAATCGTGATCAACATGCCCGACATCGTGGGCCGTGAAGCGGTTTTAAAAGTGCATTCCAAAAACAAACCGCTCGCGCCCGACGTCAACCTCGAAAACATCGCAAAGACCACGGTCGGTTTCTCGCCCGCCGATCTTGAAAATATCCTCAACGAGTCGGCGCTTTTGGCCGCCCGCAGAAAGCACAAGGCCATCACCAACGATGACATCGAAGACGCCAAGAACAAGGTGATGATGGGCCCCGAAAAACGCAGCCGCAAAGTCACCGACAAAGACCGTAAGCTCACCGCCTATCACGAGGGCGGCCATGCGCTTGTCAGCTACTTTCTGCCGACGCAGGATCCCGTGCACGAGATTTCGATCATCCCGCGCGGCATGGCGGGCGGTTATACGATGTATCTGCCCACCGAGGACAAAAATTTTGTCACCAAGAGCGAGATGATAGAGGATATCATCGCCGGGCTCGGCGGCCGCGTGGCAGAGGCGCTGATGCTTGACGACATCTCGACCGGTGCCTCCAACGACATTCAACGCGCGACCCGGATTGCCCGCGTGATGGTCACCAAATACGGCTTCTCGGAAAAACTCGGCACGGTCTGCTTCGACGCGGGCGAAGAGGTGTTTTTGGGGCGCGACTTCACGCATACGCAAAACGTCTCCGAGTCCACCGCGTCCCGGATCGACGAAGAAATTCAAAACATCATCAACAGCTGTTATAACCGCGCCAAAGAAATTTTGTCTCAGCACACCGACATACTCAACCGCATTGCGGAACGGCTGCTGGTGGACGAAAAAATCAGCGGGGACGAATTCCGCGCCATGTTTGCGCCTCCGGCTCCCGCGCCTCAAACCGGGCTCTGACGCAAAAAATTTCGAGGGCTGATGGAGACCATCAGCCCTCGCGGCATGTCTGTCATTCAGTTTCGGAACAGATCGTCTAACGATTTTGCGTAAAACGGCAGGTATTTTTTCACAAACAGTTCCGCCGCGGGCAAGTTCAGGTTCTTGATTGCAGCCATCTGCGCCTTCTCCGCCGCCGCGAACTCGAGGTTTCCGAACGCCAGTTCCTCCCTGCATTTGATCAAACCCGAGATTTTGTCGGCCGCCTTGACCAGTTTCCACTCCACGCCGTCGCAGTCGGGACAGAGATAGGGCGCGTAAGCGGCGCGGAGTTCGTCGGGCAGCGACGCCAAAAGCCGTTCCGAAGCCGCGCGCTCCACCGCTTTGTAGGCGTCCCGGATCTCGGGGTTGCGGTATTTGACCGGCGTGGGCAGGTCACCCGTAAAGACCTCCTGCGCGTCGTGATAGGCCGCGTACAGCACCGCCTTTTGCACATCGGCCCGGCTCCCGCCCAAAGTGTTGTGAATTTCGGCAAGCGCGTGTGCGATGTAGACGGTCTCGAGCGAGTGCTCGCAGAGGTTTTCGACGCGCGTGCCGCGCATCAGCCCCCAGCGTCCGATGTATTTCATGCGGGATAAAAACGCGAAAAAACGGCCCTTTTCCATGACAATGCCCCCTTGTTGTTTTTATTATATCATGAGAAATGAGGAGATGTCCAGCGAGAGGGCAGGGAAACGAGAGGGCAGAGGTGAGAGGGCAGAGGGCAGACGGTGAACGAAAAATCCTCACCGTAGGGGCGGCCCTATGTGGCCGCCCGCGCATGATGGTGGTTGGAAAATAGAAAATAGAAATTAGTAGAACGATGGGAGACGGGTGAACGGGAAATCTTCACCGTAGGGGCGGCCCTATGTGGCCGCCCGCGCATGATAGTGGTTGGAAAATAGAAATTGGGAATTAGCAGACGAGGGAACGACAACAAAATTCCCCTCCCTCGGAGGGGTGCCCGCAGGGCGGGGTGGTCAAATGGGAATTGGAAATCGGGTAACTTGTAGGGAATGGTCTTGGATCGCATCCGATGTGACCATTCCGAGCGGGTGACAACCCGCGCATATGGAAATTAGAAAATAGGAATTGGGAATTGGAAATCGGAAAACGGGAGACGGTGAACGAAAAATCCTCACCGTAGGGGCGGCTCTATGTGGCCGCCCGCGCATGATGGTGGTTGGAAATTAGAAATTGGAAACTAGTAGAACGGGGGAACGGATAGCCACTGACGGAAAACGGGATTTTGCGGGGAATGGTCTCGGATCGCATCCGATGTGACGCCCGCGCATGATGGTGGTTGGAAATTAGAAATTGGAAATTAGTAGAACGGGGGAAC
>CAZPLU010000047.1:12338-15666 GCA_964587625.1 uncultured Eubacteriales bacterium | reverse complement strand
TTTCCATTTTCCAACCCCTCCGAGAAGGCAGAGGTTAGAGGGCAGAGGGCAGAATGGGAACGGGGACGCCGCTCCCCTCCGAGAAGGCAGAGGTTAGAGGGCAGAGGGCAGAATGGGAACGGGGACACCGCTCCCCTTCGAGAAGGCAGAGGTTAGAGGGCAGAGGGCAGAATATCACCACAATGACGAAAAACCGTCTTTGCGAGGAAGGCGCGGGGTAAACCCCGCGCATGACGAAGCAATCCAGAAACGCTGCGTTCGGTTTATCGCATGCTTTCGTTCCCCCGTCTACCAATTCCCATTTTCCAATTTCCAATCTCCATTCGCGCGGGCTGTCGCCCGCTCGGAATGGTCAAGACCATTCCCTACCCAATTTCCAATTCCCATTTTCCAATCTCCAACCACCATCTTGGGGTGTCGCCAAGCGGTAAGGCACGGGACTTTGACTCCCGCATTCGGAGGTTCAAATCCTCCCACTCCAGCCAGCATACGGCGACAAATTTTCGAAAAGGAATTTGTCGCCTTGCTTTTTACAAAAACGAACACACTATTTTGATGGAATCGGATTTGTCGGGAGGGTGAAATGAACCGTAAAAAAAGTTTAACGATGGGTTTTTGTATCTTTATTTTTTCGGTATCGGTTATAATGGCCCTGCTGGTTTGGAACGGTATCATTCTCCTGAATAATCCCTCCGTTGAAAAATATCCGGTCAGAGGCGTAGATGTATCTTCCTATCAGGGGATCATCGATTGGGATGTTTTACAGTCGCAAAACATACTGTTTGCTTTTATCAAAGCGACGGAAGGCAGCACATATGTTGATGAATATTTTGAATATAACTACAAACAGGCGCAAAAGACGAATCTTCGCGTAGGGGCGTATCACTTCTTCAGTTATGACAGTTCCGGAAAAACGCAAGCCGAAAATTTTATCGCGCATGTCGCAAAATATGAAACTATGCTTCCGCCGGTTATCGATATAGAATTTTACGGCGCCAAAGCAAAAAACCCGCCCGCCCAGTCCGGTGTCAGGGAGCAACTTGACGCGCTGATCGATTCTCTTGAAACGCATTACGGAATGAAACCGATTATCTATGCCACAAAAAAATCCTATTCTTTATACATCGCAAACGCCTATGAAGAGTATGATATTTGGATCAGAAACGTAATAACAACTCCTGTATTGTCAGATCATAAAAAATGGACGTTTTGGCAATATACCAACAGGGAACGCTTAGAAGGGTATCAAGGCAAAGAAAAGTATATTGACATGAATGTATTTAACGGAACAAAAACTGATTTTGAAAACTATATCAAGTAAGTTAAAAACCGGTTTATATCGGCATACTTTTTATAATACCCAACCTGATAGGTTAAAAAAGTCGATTGCAACAATAAAAACGCTCTTGTCATATAAACAGTGTTTTTCCGAAAACCTCGGTATAGGTCAATTTGCCGTCAATCCGGTCGGAGCGCATCAGGGAGATGCGGCTGACCTCCATGGATACGGGCGGGATGTTTAATATGGTTTCTTTTGAAAACACTTCCCGAGCCAGCGTGATATGCGCCTTGAACGGTTTGGGATCAAAGCCGATACCGCGTTTATGGAGTTCGTTTCGCACCGAGCCCGCCAGCGCGGAGAGCGCCGGATTATGATCGATGCCCGCCCACCGGAGGTCGCCGAACCGCCCCGCCCCGCCGACGGTCAGGACAAACGGCGCGGCGGCCACCGCCGTGAGCGCGGCTTTGGCCTCGGCGACGCGGCCGCTCTCTCCGATAAAAGCCAATGTCAGGTGCAGGTTTTCCGGGTGCGTAAAATTGCCCGCGCTCTGGCGGCGCAGACCGTCGATGGCGGCGAGCAACGCGGCTTTGATTTCGGGCGAGAATCGGACGGCGACGAACAGGCGCATTTTACGGTCCTTTCAGAGGTTTTGTCAGTGTAAAATGTAAAACGTAAAGTGTAAAGTGAAATTTCAGAGATGAAAGCCAATCGATATAATCTGTTTCAGGACAAAGATTAACTAAAAATATCAAGACATAGGTAAGTGAATATGTCAATACATCGGTTAGAGGCATCTTGTTTGTCACTTTACGTTTTACATTTTACACTTTACATTATAATCTTAAAAAAACACCATTTCAATAATTGCCATACATATCCACCAGCTTGCGCACCCGCGCGACGCGCTCCATCCGGACGCCGGGGGGAACCTGGTCGGCGACGCCGAGCACAAAGCGCGGCTCGGTTGTCATGATTTCCAACAAATTTCGCACATAGCGGTCAAAGTCGGCGTCCGAAGTGAAATCGTTGAACAGCATGCCGGGCAGACCGCCCCAGATGACCGTGTCTTTGGGAACCGCGGGGATGATCTCCTCAAACGCCAGATCGCCGCAGGGTTTGGGCGTCAGCGCCTCCGTCACCCGGAAACCGGTACCGGCGACTTCGGAGAGCAGTCCCTTCAGCGTGCCGTCCATATGGACGAAAGAAAACTTGCCCGCGGCTTTGATCTCGGCGTTCCACTTGCGCTCGTAGGACTCCATATACTCGTGGAAAAAGGCCTTTCCGACCACCTCGGAGGAGAGATTTTCGGGGATCATCAGGCATTCGGCGGGGGAGTCGAGCGCAATCCGGGCGGCCTTGTCGTGCGCTGCTTCGATCACTGCGAGTGTCTCGGCGAATTCCTCCGGCTCGTCCGCGATCATATAGGATACCGGCACGATGGAGGACAGCAGCGCCGCCATCTCCATAAACGGGCTTTTGGGGAGATAGCACAGAACCACGCCGTTGTCGCCGATTTTCGCATATCGGTTCTCCGCCTCCTCATAATCGGGCAAATAATCGATGTTTTCATAGATATGCCGGACGACTTTCAAGTCCCCGGCATCCTTGACAAGATGCTCCGAGACCGCCCATGTGTAAGAATCGGGCAAATAAACCGAACTGCCCGTCAGCACGCCGACGGGGGTTGTGATTTTTTGATATACGGTATCGCCCCGACGGACTTCCTCCTCGGTACAATTTTTGCGTATTACTCTAAACGGGAAATAGCCCTGCAAATAAAAGCCGACCCCGAGGTCGCGGTGCAGGGCGTAATCCTCATCGCCGTATCGGGACGGCAGGTTGCCCGAAGCCCGCAGATAATTTGTCCAATAGGACAGATCCCCGAACCAGGGCACCCGGTCGGGCTGTCTGCCGGAGAGCAGGGTTAAAACGCGTTCTCTTTCGGTCATGGGATTATTCCTTTCAGTTGATAAAAAGCATGGAGCAAGAAGGCAGAGGTTAGAAGACAGAGGGCAGAACGGGAGATTAACCGGAAATTTGTAGGGA
>CAZPLU010000047.1:193-12238 GCA_964587625.1 uncultured Eubacteriales bacterium | reverse complement strand
ATGGTCTTGACCATTCCGCACGGAGAACGCAGAGGTTAGAGGGCAGAAGGCAGAACGGGAGATTAACCGGAAATTTGTAGGGAATGGTCTTGACCATTCCGCACGGAGAACGCAGAGGTTAGAGGGCAGAAGGCAGAATGAAAATTATGCATCGTAAAGAGTAAAAATCCTTTTTTAAATTTTGAAATTTTTATAACGTTCTTTTCTGTCCTCTGTCTTCTAACCTCTGCCCTCTCGCAGCTCTGCCCTCTCGCAGCTCTGCCTTCTCGAAGGTCATTGCCGAACCGGTCTTTTTCTGTACGGCACGCCGTGGTGTTCTTTTCTGTCGCGGGCGAGATCGGCAAGCGTCGATATCAACAGCAACACCGCCAGCCCGAGAACGGCGTATCCAAAAACCCGGGGAGCGTGTTGCGCGAGCTTCCCGACCGCGGGCATCACCAGCGAAACCGGGAGCGGCAAAAGCGTCAAAAAGACATAGCGCAACGGATAATTTTCTTCTTTGGAATCGGCAAAAAGCTGATTTGCCAGAAAGACACTGGACATCGTGGTGGTATTTGAGAGCACAATTACGAGAAAATAGGTTTGAAAAGGCGCAAAAAGCGCAATCAGCGGCAGCAGCACATAGACCGCGGCAAGAAACGCCAGCACGGCGCGATTCCCGAACCGCTTCGCCGCGAATCCCAACCCGAAAAACCCGACGGCTTTGACGATCATCGACGCCGTCACGGCGCTTTGATACATGGCCGTCATCGCCTCGAAATCGGCCTCATAACCGATGCTGACAAACAAACCCCTCGAAGTCCACAACACCACAAACAACAGGGTGCAAAACGAAAAAAGAAAGGCCTTGGGGGTTTTGAACGCGGATTTGAATTCGCTGAAATATTGTTTTGAGACGGGCGGTCTGCGCGCGGGCTGCAGCGGGATGCTGTCCTTGATGCGCGAAAAGGCGAAAATCGCTGCAATCCCCGCGACCATCACCGCCGAGACGCCGTAGACGATCAAGTGGGTTTGCCGCCCGCTCATACCGCCGTCGTTGATCATCAGTTTCATGGCCCAGGTCATTGCCGCCGACAGCACGAATGCCGCTGCGATTTGAATGGGGCTGAGAACCATGAACGCCGAAGAGGGAATATTGATCTTGGTCAACGCGGCGGTGCCGACGCTCACAAATCCCGCGTAAAACAGACCGTAGACAAAAATCAACGCGATCAACAGCCACGCGCCGGTGAGATTGAAACAAAACGCCGTGACGGCCGCCGCGCAGAGGAGAACCGCAAGAATGCCGAAATATCCCCATGTGACGGTCTTTTTTGCGGACTGAAAGCGCGAGATCAGGAGCGGTGTCGCCAAAGCGGCCAGAGAAGAGGACGACAGCGCCACGCTTTGAAACCCGACCGCCGTGCTGGTGCCGCCCATCTGCATCACCAGCGAGCCCGCCAGCGTCGGATCAAAGGCCAACAGCGCGGGCGAAAGCAGCGCTCCGGTGAAGAAAAAGGGGGCGAGCGTTTTAAGCAGCGGCTTTTGCCGAACGTATGCGTTGAAAAGGTTTTGGAGCCGCACTCTTACCCTCCTTCCCGAAGCGCAGTAAGACGGAATCAAGTTTTTATGGTGGTTTCGGGAGACGCTGAACAACTTTGGGCTTCCGCGGACAAAGCAGTTCAGTTGGATTATAACAGGGGCGCGAAAAATGTCAAGAAAAATTGCTTGACATTCCTTTTTGGGCGGTGTAAAATAATAATCGCGCGAGACAGTATTAAAATTTGTCCGACCCCTTTCCACGACGGTGGTTTGAATTGGTGTTTTTGCGCTGATTTCGGTATTATGCGGTGAAGCACGAACCGCATTATATAAATAATTTAGATTGCAATATAAAACGCGAAAGGATCATAAAAAATGGCTCAAGAAAAAACGAACAATACCGGCGCCCCTATCGGCAAACCGGTTCTCCGCGAAACGCCCGCAGGTGTAAAGCCCGAGCGTGACAACGCCGGTTCGCCCGAACAAAACACGGCGCCGCCCAGAAGAGGCAGACCGCCCAAAAATCGGACGCCCGAAGTAAACCCCGCCCAGACGCCGCTCCCCGTGCCCGCACAGGCCGCAGCGCCGTCTCCCGCAAGGCCGTCTCCCGCCGTGCGGGCGGCCGAGGAGGATGAGGAGATCCATCCGAAATTCACACATCCCTCTTCCGAGCGGAATGTCCGCCTGTCGGTCGGCCAGAATAAAATCAAAAAATTCCCCGGGAGTCAGTATCATTACGAGCGTGACCCCGAGGCGGCCCCGGTGCGCATTATCCCGCTGGGCGGTCTCGAGGAGATCGGCAAGAACATGACGATCATCGAATACGGCGATGAGGCGATCATGATCGACTGCGGTCAGGCCTTTCCCAATGACGACGAACTCTTCGGCGTCGACGTCGTCATCCCCGACATGACCTATATCGAGCAGATCAAGGACAAACTGCGCGGCGTTGTCATCACCCACGGCCACGAGGACCACATCGGCTGTCTGCCCTATCTGCTCAAGGATTACGCCGTTCCCGTTTTCGGCACCAAACTGGCAATCGGTCTTATCAACGGAAAAATGCGCGAACACAATATCCCGGAGCGCGCGCGGTTGTTCGGCGTCGTGGCGCCCGGCGACGTCGTCAGCTTCGGACAGATCGCGGTCGAGTTCATCGCCTCGAACCACTCGATTCCCGACGCGGTGATGATGGCCGTCTATACGCCCGCCGGCATCATTCTCCACACCGGCGACTTCAAAATAGACATGAGTCCGATCAGCGGACCGATGAACGACCTGCCGCGCATCGCCGAATTGGGCAAACTGGGCGTGATGCTTTTGATGTCCGATTCGACCAACGCCGAACGCCCGGGTTTCACCAATTCCGAGCGCACGGTCGGTCAATCGTTTGACGAATTGTTTGAACGCGCCGAAAAAAAGCGCATCATGGTTGCGACGTTCGCATCCAATATCCACCGCATTCAACAGATTGTCGATAAGGCGGTGGCCTTTGGGCGGAAGGTGGCGGTCAGCGGACGGAGTATGATCAACACCTTCGGCGTCGCGACGGAACTCGGATATTTAAAGATTCCCGAGGGACTTTTGATCGACATCGAGGAGGTCAACAACTACCTGCCGGAGCAAATCGTGCTGATCACCACCGGAAGCCAGGGCGAGCCGATGTCGGCGCTGTCGCGCATGGCGTTTTCCGACCACCGCAAGGTCGAAGCCGGCTCCGGCGACTTCATCATCATCTCGGCGACCCCGATTCCGGGCAATGAACGCATGGTCACCAAGATCGTCAACCGGCTTTTGAAACTTGGCGCGGATGTGATTTATGAGCGCATGTACGATGTGCACGTCTCCGGACACGCCTGCCAGGAGGAGCAAAAACTCATCATTTCGCTGGCGAAGCCGACTTATTTTATGCCTGTGCACGGCGAATACAAACACCTCAAACGCCATTCCGAGACCGCGGAGATGCTCGGCATCCCGCGCAAAAACATTTTACTCGCCGAAAACGGCGTCATCATCGAAGTCGGCGGGAACGGCATCTCGGTCGTGGGCAGCGTTCCGGCGGGCCGGGTGTATGTCGACGGCCTCGGCGTGGGCGATGTCGGCTCGGTCGTGCTGCGTGACCGCCGCCTGCTTTCACAGGACGGTATCTTGACGGTATCGGCCGTAATTGATATAATAAATCCGCGGCTCGTCCTGGGGCCTGAGATCACCTCGCGGGGATTTGTGTTCATCAAAGAATCCGAGCAGCTGCTCGAAACCCTGCGTATGGAGGCGGTTCGCATCATCGAGGAACTCGTCAAGCGCGACGTCAACGATATCAACATCTATCGCAACGAAATCAAAGACGCGCTCTCCAAGCGCATTTACTTCTCGATGAAGCGCAGCCCGATCGTGGTGCCGATCATCATGGCGATGACGGTTTAATATACGCAGAGGAGGTGCCCGTTTGGAGATATACGGCTGCAACAAAGATTCGTTTTTATTGCTCAAACAGCTCATTGCCGAATCCGAATCCGTGATCGTCAGCGGCCACAAGAATTCCGACTTTGACACGATCGGCGCCGCTTACGGCGTTTTCTGCCTTGTGCGGGAGCTCGGAAAGACCGTCCGCATCGCCGTCAATCAAGAGACCACCCTCTCCGCCCCGATGATCGAGCGGATCCGGTCCTTTGAAACCGGGGGGACTTTTATCACCCCGCAGCAGGCAGAGGCGATGGCGAAACCGGATACCCTCTCAATCGTCACCGACACCAACCGCGCCACGCTGCTCGAGTGCCCGTTTCTGTTTGACCTCTGCGGCCGTTCGGTCATCATCGACCACCACCAGCTGCGCAGCGATCTGACCGATTTCCCGGGGCTTTTCATCCATAACGAACACGCCTCCTCGACTTGCGAGATGGCTGCGGAGCTGATTTCTTTTTCCGAAATGACGCCCTCCGCGGCGCTGTGCGAGGCGCTTGCGGCGGGCATTATGTTAGACACCCGCGACTTCACCCAAAAAATCACGCCCAAGACCTTTTTTGTGGCCGGCTCCCTGTTTGCGATGGGCGCGGATATCTCCCGCGCCCGGAATATGTTCGATTGCTCGCTGGACCATTACCGCCAGCGCACAAAACTGGTGTTATCGGCCAAAACGATCCATGACTGCGCCCTCGTGATCGCCCCGCTCCGCCAACCCGGCATCCGCGTTTTGGCGCCGCAGGCGGCCAACGAGCTGCTGACCATCAAGGGCGTAAAAGCGTCGTTCGTCATCTTTCGGAGCGAAAATGAGACCTGCGTCTCGGCCCGGTCGGACGGGCGGTTCGACGTCGCGGCGATCATGGAGCAGATGGGCGGCGGCGGCAACACCGCCATGGCGGCCGCTCAGCTGAAGGGCGTCGGCAGATTCGCCGCGTCACGGCGGCTGGAGCGGGTGATCAACGCCTATATCCAAAACGGAAACAGCGGGATGTTCGAAGACGATTCTTCGGACTGACCGGCGAAAAAAGACGCCCTTAAAAGTTCATTTTTCAAACGACACACATAAAAGGGAGGACCGTATATGAAAGTATTGTTAAAAGTCGACGTCAAAAGCGTCGGCAAGGCGGGCGACCTCGTCAACGCCAAAGACGGCTATGCGCGCAATTTCTTGATCCCGAGAGGCATGGCGGTCGAGGCGACCCCCGCGATTTTAAGCGAAGTCGCCGCAAAGACGGCTTCGCTGGAACACCACACCCGCGAAATGCGCCAATCCGCCGTCGAGCACGGCCAAAAGCTGGACGGAACCACGGTGGAGATCAAAGCGCGCGGCGGCACCAACAAACTGTTCGGCGCGGTGACGTCGGCCGAGGTGGCGCAGATGATTTCGGCGTCTACGGGCATCGATGTCGACAAAAAACGCATCACCATTCCCGAGATCAAGACCTTCGGCGATTATACGGCGGCCGTCAAGCTGCACCCCGAGGTGACGGTCGGCATCCATTTGAAAATCGTCAAAGCGGAATAGTTTTTTGCGGAAAGGATGGGCCTCATGAAACCGGCGGAGTATTCTGCAACTGCATCGGCATTCGACATCGTGCCGGGCATGCCCTACAGCATCGAAGCCGAACAGGCGGTGCTTGGCAGCGCCCTGCTTGACGACGGCTGCCTTTCGACGGTGCTGGAACGCGTGCGCGAGGAACATTTTTATTATCCGCTCCACCGCAAAATATACGCCGAGATCAAGGACGCTTTCGAGGCCTCCCAAAAGCCGGATTTTATCATTGTTTTGAACGCGTTGTCGGGCGAGACCGACATGGCCAACGAGGAATTGAAGGAGTATTTGCTGAAAATCTGCGGCATCGTGCCGACGCTTTCCAACGTGACCGCCTACATCAAGATCGTCCTCGACAAGTTTTATATGCGCACGCTGTACGCGGCGTCAAAAGACACCCTCGACAGCATCTCATCGGGCGCTGAGGAGGCCGATTTCGTCCTCGAACGCGCCGAACAACGCATCTATGACATCCGCCAGGGGCGCGATTACAAGGGGCTGATCGCGGTCAAAAACATTTTGGGCGATGTGTTCGACGAGATCGACGTCCGCTCCAAGCTGAAAAAGAACATCCGGGGCATCGCGACCGGTTACGGCGACCTGGACAGGGCGCTTTCGGGGCTGAATAAATCCGATATGATCGTGCTCGCGGCGCGTCCGGGCGTCGGCAAATCGGCATTCGCCATCAACATCGGACAAAATATCGCCGCTTCGGGCGAAGGCGCCGTCTGCGTGTTTTCGCTGGAGATGAGCAAGGAACAGATCGTACAGCGCATGCTGGCCGCCGAGTCCAACCTCTCGCTGTCCTCGATTTTGACCGGGCAGCTCACGGGAGACGAGTGGACAAGCTTGGCCGCCGCCGCCGGCGTAATCGCCAAAATGCCGTTTTTTATCGACGATACCGCGGGTATCACCATCAGCGAAATCAAAGCGCGGCTGCGCCGCGTCCCGAATTTGGCGCTGGTTGTCATCGACTATTTGCAATTGATGCAGAGCGGGCGGCACATCGAAAACCGCGTGATCGAGGTCAGTGAGATGACGCGCGCCACAAAGATCATGGCGAAGGAGCTCGGCGTCCCCGTGATTTTGGTCTCCCAGCTTTCACGCGGCACCGAACAGCGCGGCGCAAAAAACCGCCGTCCGCTCCTGTCCGACCTGCGCGAATCGGGCTCGATCGAGCAGGACGCCGACGTGGTTTTATTTTTATACCGCGAGGACTACTACAACGAATTGGCCGAGACCGGCAATCAGGCAGAGTGCATCATCGGGAAAAACCGCCACGGTCCGACGAGTACGATTTATTTGCGTTATCAGCGGACGTCGACGAAATTCATGTCGGCGGCGTTCGAGGGAAATCAACCGGAATGATTCAAAAGATTGCGGATTACATCGAAAAATACGCTCTTTTCGGGCGAGATGCGCTTGACGGGGGAGCCCAACCTGCCGATTATGCCCGCTTTTTGATCGCTTTTTCCGGCGGTGCGGATTCGTCCGTGCTGCTGGATTTTGTCTGTCAATATATCGCCCAACGCGGCGCAACGGCGCGGGCTGCGCATTTCAACCACGGGCTGCGCGGCGACGAAGCCAAGCGCGACGCGGAATTTTGCCGCATCATCTGCCGAAAGCGCGGAATCGATTTTTCGCTCGGGGAGGGCGACACGCGGGCGCTCGCAAGGGAAAAAGGCCTCTCGCTCGAGGCGGCGGCAAGGGAGCTGCGCTATGCTTTTTTGGCTGCGGAAGCCGCGAGAGACGGCTCTTTGATTTTAACCGCGCATAACAGCGACGACAATTTGGAGACGATGTTGCAAAACATCATCCGGGGCAGCGGGCTGAAGGGCGCCTGCGGAATCCCGCCGCGCCGCGGCAACATCGCAAGGCCGCTTTTATGCTGTTCCCGCGCCGAGATTTTGAATCACTGCAAAGAAAATCGCATTTTATATGTCACCGACAGCACCAATTTGACCGATGACTGCTCCCGCAACATCCTCCGCCACCGGGTGGTGCCGGTGTTGAAAACACTGAACCCGGCGGCGGTCGACTGCGCGGCGCGGACGGCGCAACTGCTGCGCGAGGACGAAGAATACCTCTCGGCGGCGGCGCAGGCGCTGCTGGAGGAGGCGCAAAATCAGGCCGGGGTCAGCTGCGCGATTTTGGCGGCGGCGGGCGCGCCGATCCGAACCCGCGCGATTGCGATGTGGTTTGCACAAAAAGGGGCGGCGCCGACTTTCAAGGACATCACCGAAGCCGAGCGGCTGATCAAATCCGGCGGCGGCCATCGGACGCTCTGCGGCGTCCGGCTGAACGCCTGCAAAGGCCTTTTGACCGCGGGCGACGAGGCGCACGAGATGACGCCCGTGGCGCTCGCGGTCGGAGAGAATTGGGTCAACGGGCGCAGAATCGTCTTAAAAATCTGCCAAAGCGCGGAGAAAAACAACCATTTGCACTTTATTTCTTCATTAAACTATGATAAAATAAAAGGACAGCTCGTCGCCAGAAGCCGGCAGCCGGGGGATTATTTTCACTCGGGCGGCATCGGGAAACCGCTGAAAAAATGGTATAACGAGTATGGCGTTCCGGTCACGATGCGAAACCGCCTGATCGTCGTCGCGGACGACAGCGGGCCGGTGTTCGTAGAGCGGTTCGGCGCGGACGAGCGGTTCGCCGCCGTCGCGGGAAAAGCGGCTTTGTCCGTCGAAATCGGCTGAAAGGGAGATCTTCTTTGAAAAACGACATCAAAAACATCTTGCTCGGCGAGCGACAGATCGCGCAGCGGGTCGCCGAATTGGGCGCTCAAATCAGCGAGGAATACCGCGGCAAGAATTTGCTGCTGGTCAGCGTGCTCAAAGGAGCGGTCATGTTTATGGCCGATCTGATGCGCCATATCGATATCCCGTGCTCCATCGACTTCATGTGTGTCTCCAGTTACGGCGCGGGGGTCAAGACCTCCGGCGTGGTCAAGATCGTCAAGGATCTGAATCTGGAACTCAAAAATTTCGATCTGCTGATCATCGAGGACATCCTGGACAGCGGCATGACGCTCTCCTATCTCAAAAAGACGCTGGCGCTGCGCGGTCCCAAGACCATCAAAATCTGTACCTTGCTCGATAAACCCGAGCGCAGGCAGGCCGATGTCACGGCGGACTATGTCGGTTTCACCGTGCCGGACGAATTTGTCGTGGGTTATGGACTGGACTATGACGAAAAATACCGCAATCTGCCCTACATCGGCGTCTTGAAACCCACGGTCTATGAAAAGCAATAAAAAATTTTCAAAATGAATTTTTTTCTAAACCGGCTTTTTAGAAAAAACCCGCTCTGAAGAGAAATAATATCTTATTCGGCTCTGCCGGAAAGGCACGGAACAACAAATGACAAAATTCAAACGATTCCTCCTTTATGGGGCGATCTGCATCGGGATTCTCCTGCTGATCTCATCCATGCTCAACAATCTCGCAAAAGGGGAGGAACTCACCTATTCACAAATACTCGGATATTTCCAAGACGATCAGGTCGCCTCTCATGCGCTCGATTTCGGCTCCGGCGAATTGAAGATCGTTTTAAAAGGCGAAGACGAGACCCCGATTGTCTTCAAAGTCGCCAGCATCACCCTGTTTTTAGACGACACCGCCGATTATCGGGCGGACATGCTCGAATATAACGCCACGACCGAGGGGCAAACGAATCCGATCGTGATGGACTATATCCCGGCGACACAGACCCCGTGGTGGGTGGCGATGCTTCCGTATTTGCTGCTGCTGGTCGGCATGTTCGCGTTTTATTACTTTATGATGCGCCAACAGGGCGGCGACGGCAGAAAGCTGTCCAATTTCGGAAAGGCCAGATATAAAACCGCGTCCGACGAAAAACGCAAGACCACTTTCGACGACGTCGCGGGCGCGGATGAGGAAAAAGAAGAACTGACCGAGGTGGTCGAATTCCTCAAAAACCCCGGTCAATTCACCGCTTTGGGCGCAAGGGTACCCAAAGGCGTGCTGCTCGTGGGACCTCCGGGTACCGGTAAAACATTGCTGGCAAGGGCCGTTGCGGGCGAGGCGGGCGTCCAGTTTTTCGCCGTTTCCGGCTCCGACTTTGTCGAGATGTATGTCGGCATGGGCGCTTCGCGCGTGCGGGATCTGTTTGAACAGGCCAAAAAAAATCTGCCCTGCATCATCTTCATCGATGAAATCGACGCAGTCGGACGGCGCAGAGGCGCCGGTTTGGGCGGCGGTCATGACGAGCGCGAACAGACGCTCAACCAAATTCTCGTCGAGATGGACGGCTTCGGCATCAACGAGGGCGTCGTGATCATCGCGGCGACCAACCGCCCGGACGTGCTCGACCCCGCGCTGTTGCGCGCAGGCCGTTTTGACCGCCAAATCGTGATCAACATGCCCGACATCGTGGGCCGTGAAGCGGTTTTAAAAGTGCATTCCAAAAACAAACCGCTCGCGCCCGACGTCAACCTCGAAAACATCGCAAAGACCACGGTCGGTTTCTCGCCCGCCGATCTTGAAAATATCCTCAACGAGTCGGCGCTTTTGGCCGCCCGCAGAAAGCACAAGGCCATCACCAACGATGACATCGAAGACGCCAAGAACAAGGTGATGATGGGCCCCGAAAAACGCAGCCGCAAAGTCACCGACAAAGACCGTAAGCTCACCGCCTATCACGAGGGCGGCCATGCGCTTGTCAGCTACTTTCTGCCGACGCAGGATCCCGTGCACGAGATTTCGATCATCCCGCGCGGCATGGCGGGCGGTTATACGATGTATCTGCCCACCGAGGACAAAAATTTTGTCACCAAGAGCGAGATGATAGAGGATATCATCGCCGGGCTCGGCGGCCGCGTGGCAGAGGCGCTGATGCTTGACGACATCTCGACCGGTGCCTCCAACGACATTCAACGCGCGACCCGGATTGCCCGCGTGATGGTCACCAAATACGGCTTCTCGGAAAAACTCGGCACGGTCTGCTTCGACGCGGGCGAAGAGGTGTTTTTGGGGCGCGACTTCACGCATACGCAAAACGTCTCCGAGTCCACCGCGTCCCGGATCGACGAAGAAATTCAAAACATCATCAACAGCTGTTATAACCGCGCCAAAGAAATTTTGTCTCAGCACACCGACATACTCAACCGCATTGCGGAACGGCTGCTGGTGGACGAAAAAATCAGCGGGGACGAATTCCGCGCCATGTTTGCGCCTCCGGCTCCCGCGCCTCAAACCGGGCTCTGACGCAAAAAATTTCGAGGGCTGATGGAGACCATCAGCCCTCGCGGCATGTCTGTCATTCAGTTTCGGAACAGATCGTCTAACGATTTTGCGTAAAACGGCAGGTATTTTTTCACAAACAGTTCCGCCGCGGGCAAGTTCAGGTTCTTGATTGCAGCCATCTGCGCCTTCTCCGCCGCCGCGAACTCGAGGTTTCCGAACGCCAGTTCCTCCCTGCATTTGATCAAACCCGAGATTTTGTCGGCCGCCTTGACCAGTTTCCACTCCACGCCGTCGCAGTCGGGACAGAGATAGGGCGCGTAAGCGGCGCGGAGTTCGTCGGGCAGCGACGCCAAAAGCCGTTCCGAAGCCGCGCGCTCCACCGCTTTGTAGGCGTCCCGGATCTCGGGGTTGCGGTATTTGACCGGCGTGGGCAGGTCACCCGTAAAGACCTCCTGCGCGTCGTGATAGGCCGCGTACAGCACCGCCTTTTGCACATCGGCCCGGCTCCCGCCCAAAGTGTTGTGAATTTCGGCAAGCGCGTGTGCGATGTAGACGGTCTCGAGCGAGTGCTCGCAGAGGTTTTCGACGCGCGTGCCGCGCATCAGCCCCCAGCGTCCGATGTATTTCATGCGGGATAAAAACGCGAAAAAACGGCCCTTTTCCATGACAATGCCCCCTTGTTGTTTTTATTATATCATGAGAAATGAGGAGATGTCCAGCGAGAGGGCAGGGAAACGAGAGGGCAGAGGTGAGAGGGCAGAGGGCAGACGGTGAACGAAAAATCCTCACCGTAGGGGCGGCCCTATGTGGCCGCCCGCGCATGATGGTGGTTGGAAAATAGAAAATAGAAATTAGTAGAACGATGGGAGACGGGTGAACGGGAAATCTTCACCGTAGGGGCGGCCCTATGTGGCCGCCCGCGCATGATAGTGGTTGGAAAATAGAAATTGGGAATTAGCAGACGAGGGAACGACAACAAAATTCCCCTCCCTCGGAGGGGTGCCCGCAGGGCGGGGTGGTCAAATGGGAATTGGAAATCGGGTAACTTGTAGGGAATGGTCTTGGATCGCATCCGATGTGACCATTCCGAGCGGGTGACAACCCGCGCATATGGAAATTAGAAAATAGGAATTGGGAATTGGAAATCGGAAAACGGGAGACGGTGAACGAAAAATCCTCACCGTAGGGGCGGCTCTATGTGGCCGCCCGCGCATGATGGTGGTTGGAAATTAGAAATTGGAAACTAGTAGAACGGGGGAACGGATAGCCACTGACGGAAAACGGGATTTTGCGGGGAAT
>CAZPLU010000047.1:0-93 GCA_964587625.1 uncultured Eubacteriales bacterium | reverse complement strand
CCGCGCATGATGGTGGTTGGAAATTAGAAATTGGAAATTAGTAGAACGGGGGAACGGATAGCCACTGACGGAAAACGGGATTTTGCGGGGAAT
>CAZPLU010000046.1:0-16187 GCA_964587625.1 uncultured Eubacteriales bacterium | reverse complement strand
GCTCGTATTTGGAATAAAGGGACTGGTCGCACATCAAATGATGCGCGACTTGTTTTTGCGTGAAATCATGGTCTTCTCTTAAATCCCGAATTCGCAGTTTCATATCATCACCGGATATATTCGTATCTCCGTATTTTTATTCAATGATAATGTTTTCGGATTTCGTCAGGCAATTTTTAAGCAAAAGGTTGATATATTGCGAAAAAGAACGGTCGTCCGCTTCGGCAAGTTCCTTCAATTTTTCTACAAGGTCATTGTCCAATGTGACACTGACTTTTACTTTTAACGGTTTCATGCCATTCACCTCTGTTTAATCATAGCAGACAATCCTTCTTTATATTGACAATTCCGATAAAGTAGCATAATGTAGTATTTGGAGGGGATATGATGAAAGAGCTTACTTGCTTCTTCACGGGGCACAGAAATCTGCCGATTGATTTAATCAGGCGTATTTTAATGAAACTCGACGCCGAAATCGACCGTTTGATCGGTGACGGCGTGACCGACTTTATTTCGGGCGGGGCTTTGGGTTTCGATCAAATAGCGGCTTCATTGATCATTGCGAAAAAACAGATGGGAAGAAACATCCGTTTGGTCTTAGCTCTTCCGTGCCGGGATCAGGATCAATTTTGGAACGAGAGGCAAAGAGCATTATATCAAAATTTATTGAAAGAAGCGGACGAAATTATCTATATTTCGGAAAGATATTCGCCGCTTTGCATGAAAAAGCGCAACCGGTTATATGGCGGATCGGTCTGCATACTGTATGTGCGCGCTGCTCAAGGAGAGAAGCGGAACGGCGCGGACCGTCCGTTATGCGCATATAAAGGGGATTGAAGTGATCAATGTGGCGTTGTGAAAAAATGCGCGGGAGATTCATTCGGAGGCGATTACGGGCGTCGAAATGGCGCCTGCGGACTTGCACCCCGCGCGCAGATGGGTATCCGAAACGGTTTGAAGACCGTTTCTTACATCATAAAACGCCGAGGTCGGTAGCAGCGCGCAGAGAACCGCTTTAACGCGGGTTTTTTGAAAAGAAAAATTTTTTTATTTTTACCGCGGGTTCTATGACGCACCGGCGTCATGCCGGTTGCAAATCGCACGGATTCAGAATATAATGTGAAGGTGTAAAAATCTCGGTTGGAAAACCGTTTTAGGAGGACATTTGATTTATGAAAATCATCATTGATACCCCTGAAAACATCGCGAAAACGGCGGCAAAACAGTATGCCGCGCTGCTGCGCCAAAAGCCGGGCGCGGTACTCGGGTTCGCCACCGGCTCGACGCCGCTGGAGCTTTACCGTGAACTGGCGCGGTTGTGTAACGCGGGAGAGATCAGTTTTCAAAACGCGACGACTTTTAATCTCGACGAATATGCCGGGATGAAGGGGATCGAAGAACAGAGCTACCGCCGGTTTATGGACGAAAATCTGTTCTCAAAAATCGATATTAAGCGCGAAAATACCCATGTGCCGTCCGGGACGGACATCGCCGCCGCGCCGCTTTATGACGGGGCGGTCGAGGCGGCGGGCGGGATCGATTTGCAACTGCTCGGCATCGGCAACGACGGGCATATCGGCTTCAACGAGCCCGGGACGCCGTTCGGCAGCAAAACGCACTTGGTCGAGCTGACCGAGATCACCCGGCGGGCCAACGCGCGGTTTTTTAATTCCCTCGACGAGGTGCCGACACAGGCGGTCACGATGGGTATCAAAACCGTGATGAACGCGAAAAAGATCATTTTAATCGCATTGGGAGAGAACAAGGCCGAGATCATATCGAAAGCGCTGTTGGGCGACGTGACACCCGAGGTGCCGGCCTCGGTGCTGCAGCTGCACCCGTTTGTCGAGGTGTATCTGGACGAAGCGGCGGCAAGCGGAATTACAGGCAAGCGCAGATGAAAGGTGTAAAGAAAAAATGAACCGCAAGTCGAGTTTTACCGCGTTATCATTCGAAAAGGCAGCGGTGAAACTTGAATGGGCTACATAAGGAGGGAGTAAATGGGTAAATATTTCGGAACCGACGGATTCCGCGGGGAGGCCAATGTCGGTCTGACCGTCGATCAGGTCTTTTTGATCGGAAACTATCTCGGCTGGTATTTCGGCCGGGATCACAAGTGCGCGATCGTCATCGGGAAAGACACGCGCAGAAGCAGCTATATGTATGAGGCGGCGCTGTGCGCGGGCATCACGGCGTCGGGCGCGGACGCGTATATTTTACATGTCACGACCACGCCGAGCGTCTCGTATGTTGCGCGCACCGAGGATTTTGACTGCGGCATCATGATCAGCGCGAGCCACAACCCGTTTCACGACAACGGCATCAAGCTGATCAACCGCAACGGCGAAAAGATGGACGCCGGAATCGAGGCCGAGATCGAACGGTATATCGACGGGGAAATTCCGCGCCTGCCGCTTGCCACCGGTGAAAAAATCGGGCGTACGATTGACCATTATGCGGGGCGAAACCGCTATATCGGCTATTTAATTTCGCTGGCGGTCAACTCGTACCGGGGCATCAAAGTGGGGCTGGACTGCGCCAACGGCAGCACCTGGATGATCGCCAAGAGCGTGTTTGACGCGCTCGGCGCCGAGACCCACATGATCAACAATACGCCGGACGGTCTGAACGTCAACCGCAACTGCGGTTCGACACATATCGAGGGACTTCAAAAATTTGTGGTTGGCAACGGGCTCGACATCGGATTCGCGTTTGACGGCGACGCCGACCGCTGCCTCGCGGTCGATGAAAATGGCGAGGTCGTCGACGGCGACAAGATTTTATACATCTGCGCGGCGAGCATGAAAAAGTTCGGTCAATTGGGCGATTCCAAAGTCGTGACCACGGTGATGTCCAATTTCGGGCTTTATAAAGCGCTTGATCAACTCGGCATCGGCTATGAAAAAACCGCCGTCGGCGATAAATATGTCTATGAAAATATGGTCAGAAACGGACATCTGCTCGGCGGCGAGCAATCGGGGCATATCATTTTCCGAAAATACGCCAACACCGGCGACGGCATCATCACCGCCATCAAGCTGATGCAGGCGATGCTTGAAAACAAGCTGCCGCTGTCCAAACTGGCCGAGCCGATGGTCGAATATCCCCAGGTGCTGAAAAATGTACGGGTCAAAGACAAGGACGCGGCGTTAAACGCAAGGTCGGTCAAAGAGGCGGTGGAAAAAGCCGAGGCGGCACTCGGCGGCAGCGGACGGGTGCTGCTGCGCAAGAGCGGCACCGAGCCGGTACTGCGCGTGATGGCCGAGGCGGCCGACGAAAAGACCTGCGGGGACCTGGTCGACGGCATTGTCGCCGCGATCCAAGACGCGGGGATGCTGGCGTAAAAAGATCAGTCGGTTTACGAAAGCTTATCAATAACGAGATCCTTCGGCTGCGCGCAAAGCGCTTCGCTCAGGATGACAAGCATTGCTGGATACGCGAGAGGATGATTGAATGATTTACAAAACCGGCGAACTGCTCGACTTGACAAAGACCAAAGCCGCGCCGCTGCTTTCCGGCACGCAATACCCATGGGAAGCGCTTGACAAACTGAAGGGGTTTATCCTCGAACTGGGGGCAACCCTGCCCCAAGAGGAGTATGACCGTCCGCAGCCCGACGTCTGGATTGCCAAAGACGCGGAAATTTATCCGTCGGCTTTTATCAAGGGGCCGTGCGTCATCGGGCGCAAGACCGAGGTCAGGCAATGCGCGTTTATCCGGGGCGGCGCGTTGATCGGCGACGGTTGCGTGGTCGGCAACTCGACCGAACTCAAAAACGCGATTTTATTCGACGGGGTGCAGGTCCCGCATTTTAACTATGTCGGCGATTCGATTTTGGGGTATAGAGCGCATATGGGCGCGGGGGCAATCACCTCCAATGTCAAGAGCGACAAGACCGAGGTGGCGGTCAGGGATTGCGGCGGATGCCTTGCGACCGGGCGGCGCAAACTCGGCGCGGTCTTGGGCGACTTTGTCGAGGTCGGCTGCAACAGCGTGTTGAATCCGGGCACCGTGATCGGGCGAAACACCACCGTATATCCGCTTTCGAGCGTGCGCGGGGTGATCGGGGCGGACAGCATTTATAAAACCGGCGGAGAAATTGTGAAGAAACGCTGAATTCAATACAAACGGTAAAGATCGGAACCGGCGATATAATTTGGAAAAGACATTTGACATCGGCTAAAAACGATGTTATAATCACCGTCGAAAGGATGGGTGTAAGCAGTGAGCGCTTCTTCCGATTCGGCTTCGGAATCGCCCGACCGACGAAATAACTTTCGATATCTATCCAACCGCATATACACGACAGAGGACAAATGATCGCAATCCTGTCCTTTTTGTCGCGTATTTTTTTTCAACCGAATCCGAAATCCGAAATTACAAGATGATCCGCACATGGAAAATGAAAAGATGAGAATGATTCGAACCGGAAACGGGAACATTGAAAATGCTTCGGGAGGTTTTTGTTTTGGCTGAAACACCCTTGTTATGGCTGTTTTTACTTCAGCTGGTTTTTATTTCGCTCAATGCGGTCTTCGCCTGCGCGGAAATCGCGGTGATCTCGATGAACGACAACAAACTCGCGCAGCTGGCCGCCGCGGGGGACAAACGCGCGCTGCGGCTGGTGAAGCTGACAAAAGAACCGGCGGGGTTTTTGGCGACAATCCAGGTCGGCATCACGCTGGTCAATCTGTTGAGCAGCGCCGTCGCCACGGAAAACTTTTCCGACCGGCTGGTGAATTGGTTCACCAAAGCAGGCGTTGCGGTTCCTCCGGCGGCGATCAACATCCTTTCGGTGGCGCTGATCACGCTGCTGCTGACCTATTTCACGGTGTTGTTGGGCGAGCTGATCCCCAAACGGGTCGCAATGAAAAACGCCGAGCGCATCGCCCTCGGCATGTCCGGTTTGATCTATGTGGTTTCCCGGATTTTCAAACCGGCCGTCTGGCTGTTTACGGTCTCGACCAACGGTCTTTTCCGGCTGTTCGGCGTCGATCCCCACAGCGAGGACGACGGCAACGCGGAGGAAGAAATCCGCATGATTTTGGCCGCGGGCAAGCAAAAGGGCACGATCCGTCCCGAAGAACAGAGTATGATTCAAAATATCTTTGAATTCAACGACATCACGGCGGGGGATGTGATGACCCACCGCACCGAGGTCTCGCTGCTTTGGTCGGACGAGACCGATGAGGAGTGGGAACAGACCGTCGGCGAGAGCAGACATTCGATTTATCCCGTCTGCTCCGAGACCCCGGATCAAATCGTGGGTCTGTTATACGCCAAGGACTATTTGAGGATAAAGAACCGCACCCGTGAGACCGTGTTGAAAAAGGCGGTGAGACCGGCGTATTTTGTGCCCGAGACGGTCCGCGCGGATATGCTGTTTCGCGATATGAAAAATTCCAGAAAACATTTCGCCGTCGCGATCGACGAATACGGCGGAATGGCCGGAATCGTCACGATGAACGATTTGCTGGAGCAGCTTGTGGGCGATTTGGAAGACGACACGACCGCGCCCAAGGAGACCCCGCCGATCGAGCGGATCGACTCCAAAACCTGGCGCGTTCAGGGCGGCGCGGAGGTGGACGAGGTCTCGGAACAACTGGGCGTGGCGCTGCCCGACGACGAATACGACACCTTCGGCGGACTGGTGTTCGGCTCGCTCAAAGCCATCCCGGGCGACGGGAGCACCCCCGAGCTCGAGGACTTCGGGCTGCACATCAAGGTGACCAAGGTGAAGGATCGCCGCATGGTGAGCGCGGTCGTATGCAAAACGGAAAACGGAAAATAATTGGGTTTCGAAAGGGGGAACCGGTTATGTACAATAATGGATTTTATAAAACGGGGCTGGTTATACTCGGTTTGACGGTTCTTGCGACCTCATTCAGCGCCTGCGATCCGAATCTACCGGGTTCGGAGATCACGGTTCCGGCGACGCAGTCCGCCGAGCCGGTTCCTCCGGAGACGCAATCCGCCGAGCCGGTTACTCCGGCGACACAGTCCGCCGAGCCGGCGTCCAAATCCCTTGACGAGATTTACGCGTATGCCGGGCTCATCGAATTGAAACAGGCGGATTCGAGTTTTGTGATGGACCTCAAAAACGCAACTTCCGACAACATCACGGGCATGATACAATATGAGTACGATTTGGGCTTGCTTCACATCGATGCGGCAAAAAAACTCTTGCAAGCACAAATGCTTGCGATGGCAGACGGGTACAGAATTAAAATTTGGGACGCGTACCGTCCGCAGTCGGTGCAAACCGAGATGAACGCGTGCCTGCCCGATGACAAGAAGATGTTTGTTCCGGCGCTGTCGGATTACTCGCAGCACTGCAGAGGCATCGCCGTGGATATCACGTTGGTGGATGAAAACGGCGCGGAACTCGATATGCCCACCGATTATTGCGAATTTACCGAGGCGGCTCATGCCGACTATCAAGGCGCTACCGAGACGCAGATCAAAAACCGTGAATACCTCAAGAGCATCATGGCGAAGGCCGGATTCAAAGTGCTGTCAAAAGAGTGGTGGCATTTTTACCTGCCTTCTTATAAAAAATATGAGCAGCTTGATATCAAATTCGGCGATTATATGCAATACCGTGAGGCCGACACGACCGTGCCTGTTTCTACATCACCGTAATCATCCGGCAACGAACACCTTTTCGGCGGCTGCCGAATCGAACGCCGTTTTCATACGAATTTCACCGGTATGAGATACGGTTGAAAAGGAAGGAATATGGAGAACCGGAGTTTGTCGGGCATCGAAAAACACCGTGATATTTCAGCCAACGCGTTGAAGCTCATCGCGATGATTGCGATGTTTGCCGATCACTTTTTTTCGGTCGCTTTGCCGCATGAAAGCGTGATCGGGTTGATCTCACGGATACCGGGGCGAATTGTGGCTCCGATATTTTGTTTTTTGATTGCGGAAGGGTATTATCATACCTCGAACATCAAAAAATACATTTTTCGGCTTTTGCTTTTCGCCGTAATTTCCCATTTTCCGTATGTGCTGTATTTTGAACTCTGCTGGTGGAAAACCACAAGCGTGTTTTGGGGTCTCGCGCTGGGATTGATCGCTTTGGCGGCCGTCAAAAGCGAAAGGATCGAGCTGTGGAAAAAAATCTTGGCGGTGGGCGTTTGCTGCCTGCTTGCCCATCCCGCCGACTGGAACCACATCGCGGTGCTTTGGATCGTCTGTTTCGGCGCGTTCAGGGGTCAGTTCAAGGCGCAGATGACCGCCATGCTTGTGATCGGGTACTTTTTTGCCGCCATCCCATTCCTGCTGGATTGGGACTGGGCGCATTTTTATCAGTTTGCCATCGCATTGGCAATTCCTTTATTGGCGCGTTATAAAGGCAGACGGGGGAACAAGTCAAAAATATTGAAATGGGGATTTTATCTGTTTTATCCCGCGCACTTGGGTTTGTTTTGGCTGTTGAGGATTCTTTTTGAAATGTAATACGGTCAAACCCGAACGGTCATGCCGTCGAAACAGGGTGTCATGCCCCCGGGAACAAGGCGGGCGGTGCGCTCGGCATGGGTGTCATGGTGCAGGCCGCGGGACATGTGCGAGAGATAAATTTTTGTGTCCGGGGTTGTGATGCCGAAAGTTGCGAAGGATTTGAGCATCATGCGGATCATCGGGATGGAATTGTGCTCCGCCATGCGGTAATCGCCCTCGTGGTCGCCGACCGTCGCGTCCAAAATCATCGCGTCAAACGCGGCGTTTTTCAAAAAATTATAGCCCTTGTTCAACATCCACGCGCCGTCGCAGCCGTAGAAAAATTTTTTACCGCCGCGTTTGAAAATGTAGTGGACGGCGAAGGCGTCGTGGTTGGCCTCGATGGCGCTGACCGCGATATCGCCGCAGTCATATTCGATATGCGGCTTGACACCGATTATTTGCGCCCCCGCGAATTGAAGCGCGGCGTCGGCTCTGCACCAAATGCGGGGATTTGCGCCGCCATCGATCAGCTCCGGGACGGCCTCGGGGCGGAAGTGGTCGTCGTGCAGGTGGGTCAAAAAGATGTCGGTGACAGCCGAGAGCGGGGTTTTCAGGATGTTCAGCGCGCCGACGGTGTGCGGCCCGCAGTCGATGAGGATATGGCCGTTGACCAAAACCGACGAACAGCGGCGGACATCGCCGTCAAAGCGGTTTTTATGAACGGTTTCAAGTTCCGGCGAAAAATCGGCGGCGCCGGTGCCGAGGAAGATGAGTTCGAATGACATATAAAAATCCTTTCAATCTTCTGTATGTATATTTATTATAAATATATACAAAGGGTTTTACGACGTTTATAGCGGCGTTTTTTGCAACTCCTTTTTCATCTGCTGGATGAACCAGATAAACTCGCCGTAATCCTCATACGGAGCCGGTTCGCAAACGCGGCAATCGATGGGTGCGCTCGGAAAATCGTCGTCGAGATAGCGCGGGAACAGGTGGATGTGCAGGTGCGCGCCGGAATTGGCGTGCATTTCGTAATTGATCTTTTCGGCTCCGGTCACTTTGCGCAAAGCGCCGCCGACCCGCCGCACCTCGCGCATAAACGGGATCATTTGGTCTTCGGGCATCTGCTCGAAATGAAACGCGTGGGCGCGGGGCATCACATACATCTTGCCGAACAAACGCCCCTGTCCGGGATATTCGGCGACGATCCAGACCCGGTCGCTGATTTCAAGATCGACTTGACCCTTCGGAGCGGGCAAGCCGTTGCATGCGGGGCAAAATTCCCGCCGCGAGTCCCTGATGAATTCGGGGTAACGGTAATGGAAGCTCGCGCCGCGCTGTTCGGCGGATAAATCCAATGTCATTCGGCAGACGGGCAGGCCGTGAGGGCCGGTCAGGTTGGATTCGGTTTCGGCGAATCCGAATTTGCGGTACAGATTTTTGGCGGGGACGCCCGGTTCATAACCCTCGGGATAGGTCTCGACCGTGACGGGCCTGGCATGGTCGAGCTGCCGCAGCGCGGTTTTAAGCAGGCGGCCGCCGACGCCTTTCCCGCGGCATGCTTTTGATACCGCAAACCATGTGATGCGGTTGTGGGTGCGGGAAAAGCCGATAAACCCCATATTCGCGCCGCTCCTGTAATCGGCGGCGGTCAGGGCTTCGAATTTGCCGGTTTTGCTTTTGGCATAGGAGATGAATTCCGGGTCTTTGCCCATATCGGCGGGGTGCCGGAAGATCGGCGACACCTCCGTCGCCAGCGCGTACCATGATAAAAGGTCGGCCTCGGTCGCCCATCGGATCAACATAACGCCGTCCCCCTGTTGCGGTATTTTGTCCAGTATATCCGGTTTGCGTGAGGTTGTCAATCGGGCGGCCTTGATGTATAATGGAATCGCCGATTAGGGAGGTGCGGGATTGAAAAAGAGCATTCAAAGTGCAAAAATTCTCGAAGCGCTCGGACCGAAAGCGGGCTTCGCCGCGATTAAGCGCGCCGGATTCGACGCGGTGGATTTCAACATCGATCTGTTGTTTTTGCGCAGCGAGATGGCGTCGGGAACCCCGTCGGTGCGATTTCGGGATGAGAATTTGATTCCGTTTATGACCCGGACGCGCGACGCCGCCCGCGATAACGGCATTGAATTCGAACAGATGCACGCGCCTTTCCCGACTTGGTTTGACGGAGAACCCCAGATCAATCGAAATATCTTCGAAACTGTTGTCAAAAGCATTGAAATGTGCGAATTCTGCGGCTGCAAACGGCTGGTGATCCATCCCGCCTATATCCCCAACGCCCGCGCGCCGATCTCAAAAAACGAAGCCCGTGAGGTCAACCTGGAGCTGTTTACCGCGCTGACGCCCCATTTGAAAAAACACGGCGTGATCGGTTGCTTGGAAAACATGTTCGTGCGGGATTATGAAAAACACCGGATTTATGCCGGGGTCTGTTCCGATGTCCGCGAGGCAAACGCCCTGCTGGATGAGTTGAATGCAAGCGCGGGAGAACGGCGGTTCGGGTTTTGTTTGGACACCGGTCATTTGAACTTGATCGGCGCGGATCAATATGAATTCATCACCGCGCTCGGCGGCCGGTTGGAGACGCTGCACATTCAGGACAACCGCGGCTTTGAGGATGAACATATCGCGCCGTATATGGGCAATACCATTTGGGAACGCTTTTTCGAGGGGCTTCAAGCGATTGAGTACGGCGGAAATTTGAGTTTTGAGGTCGGCGGCGCCGTCGGACTTTATCCGCCCGAACTGCTTCGGAGCGTTCTGCGGCTGGTCGGAGACACGGCGGATTATTTTATGCGACGGGTAATGTAAAGACAAAATCACATGCGGAGGAAACAAAAGATGAAAAAAAGCGTTCAAAGCGGCGGTATCACCGACGTTATGGGGTTGAGGGAGGGCTTTGCGGCCATCAAGCGCGCGGGGTTCGACGCGGTGGATTTCAACATCGACAACCTGTTCCCCGGAAACGAAATCATGAGCGGGAAGCCGTCGGAGAAGTTCAAGGATGAAAACCTGATTCCGTTTATGACCGAGGTGCGCGACGCCGCCCGCGAAAACGGCGTCGAGTTCGGGCAGATGCACGCGCCGTTTCCCTCCTGGGTCGACGGCAACGGCAAAACCGGCAAAAACGTTTTTGAGACGATTGTCAAGAGCATTGCGATGTGCGGGTTTTGCGATTGCCCCCGCATCATCATCCATCCCGGGTTTGTCGGAAACGCCCGCTCTCCGCTCTCCAAAGAGCGGGAGCACGAGGTCAACATTAAATTATATACCGACCTGATACCCCATTTGAAAAAACACCGCGTGATCTGCTGTTTGGAGAATATGTTCCGACACGATCCCGAGAAAAAGAAGATTTATGCGGGGATTTATTCGGACGCGGACGAGGCCGTTTCGATGATTGACGAATTGAACGGGATCGCCGGGGAGCGGCTGTTCGGCTTTTGCATGGACACCGGCCATCTGAACCTGATCGGCGCGGATCAATATGAATTTATCGTCAAGCTCGGCGACCGGCTGGAGACGCTGCACATCCAGGACAACCGCGGCGCCGACGACGAGCATATCGCGCCGTATATGGGCAATATCATCTGGGATCGGTTTTGTAAGGGACTGCGCGATGTCGGATATCAGGGCAACCTGAGCTTTGAGACCTGCGGCGCGCTCAACCTCTATCCGGCCGAACTGCGTGAGAGCGTTTTGAAGCTGCTCGGGGATACCGCGGAATACTTTGCGGAAAAAGTGACGGGTCGCCGGTAAACACTTTCCCTTTTCGATTTCATATGTTATAATTGCTGCGTCATCGGAGGTCTGCCATCATATAACAGGAGGAAAAGAGATATGAAAAAGCTTTTCGCACTCGTTTTAGCCTTGATTGTGCCGCTGATGCTGCCCGGTTGCGGCCTGCTCGGAAAATTGATTCCCAAACCAACAGCTCCCGAAACTTCCGAATCGGAGGAAGATCACGATTATGAGGCGTATTCCGAATCGGAATATTCCGATTATGAAAATTCCGAACCCGAGTACAGCGATGGCTACGATTATTCAGGCACCGATACGATCTACGGACAGATGTCCGCAGCGGAAAAAGCCGCGTTGATTCAACAAGCCGCATTGTCGGGTACAAAAGTCACGTTTAACGCCGACGGCAGCACGACGTTTGTCTATGACGACGGCTCCGTCACCGCGCAGAACGCCGACGGCACCTGGACTTATTCGGATGGGGACGGCACGGCGACCACCCAGTTCGGCGGCAACTGGCCAGACAACGAATTCACCCGTCAGCTGCCCCAGCCCGATTTCGAAGATCTGTTCGGCGCGGTCACCGGAGACAATACATTTACCGTTCTGTTCGCCGAGACCGATGTCGAAAAAATGCGCGATTATATCGGGGCGATCAAGGAAAAAGGGTTCACCATTGACGCGGAAACCACGGATGAAACCGCTTTCGGCTTTACAGCGTTGAGCTATACGGCGAAAAATGCCGCCGGGTATGAGATCACGGTCACGAGCGCGGCGGGCATCAACACCATCTCGATTACAAAAAATTAGACGGCGTAATATCAAACAAGCGCTCCCGCGGCCAACGGCTGCGGGAGCGCTTGTTTGAGGTAAAAAGTAAAAGTGCGACCGCCGCGGCGGGATGTTTCGATCAAGACCACCCCGCCTGCTTCGCAGGCACCCTTCCAAGGGAGGGGAATTATGCCACCAATTTCCGATTTCCAACCACCATCATGCGCGGGCGGCCACATGGGGCCGCCCCTACAACGGGGATTTCCCGTCCACCGTCTACGAATTTCCAATTCCTAATTTCCAGCTACTATCAGCGCGGGCGGCCACATGGGGCTGCCCCTACAACGGGGATTTCCCGTCCACCGTCTACGAATTTCCAATTCCTAATTTCCAGCTACTATCAGCGCGGGCTGTTCGCCCGCACGGAACGGTCACATCGGATGCGATCCGAGACCGTTCCCTACTAACTTCCACTTTCTATTTTCCAACCACCATCATGCGCGGGCGGCCACATGGGGCCGCCCCTACGACGAGGATTTTCGGTTCCCCCGTCTATGAATTTCCAATTTTCATTTTCTATCGGCGCGGGCTGTTCGCCCGCACGGAATGGTCAAGACCATTCCCTACAGGTTATCCAATTTCTATTTTCCAACCACCATCATGCGCGGGCGGCCACGGAGCGCCGCCCTACGGTCGGGTTTTTATCTCTCGTATCTGCCCTCTGCCCTCTCACCTCTGACTTCTCGCACACCAATTTCTATTTTCCATCTTCCATTTTCCATTAAGATCGTTCCCTACAAAATACCGTTTTCCGTCAGCGGCTATCCGTTCCTCCGTTCTATTAATTTCTATTTTCCATCGATGACGGCGGTGGCTCGCACCGGCGATGCCTCGGCTTCGAGGGGGAGCGGAAGGGCGCAAAATTTGAACGGTCCTTGCAGCTGTTCAAGACCGGTCAGGTTTTCGACGATGCAGACATCGTGTTCGAGCAGGTATTTATGCACGGCGAACGGCGGACGGTCGGGGGACGGGAAGTCGAGACCGAGTAATTTCACGCCGGAGGACACCAGCTTTTCGGCGGCGTTCATGTCGAGTACGGGGTGGGCGGCGAAGTATTCGGGTTTGCCGAACGATTTGTCCCAACCGGTGAAAAACAGCGGGATATGCCCGGGTTTCAGGTCGAAATCGGAAGCGGTGATCACGGATTTCCCGCGCAAATCAAGCCGCTGTCCGTCGCCGTAAAAGCGGTCGAGCGGAAAATCGGCGCAGGTTTTGTCGTGAAACAGCAGGTGCATCGGCAGATCGACATGGGTGCCGGCGTGCAGGCAGCCGCTGATTTCGTATGAGACATATCCGGTCGTACCCCCGCGTTTGACAAGTCGAAACGGCGGGTCGCCGGGATAGGCCGGGGTGTTGTCGGCGAGCCGGCGGGAGAGGTCGAGGATCATTTTTAACCCCTCTTTATGAACAAAAATTAAAAAATCGAAATTGCCAAAATTAAAAATCGGTTTAAAATTCCCGTCGCAACGCGGACGGACATCGCGGATGCCGCCGAAATAAAATTATTATTGATTTTTGAAAACGCCCTGCGTTTTTGATTTTTCGCCACGGGGGGATTGGATGATCCGATTTTATCGGCTGTTCAATTAAAAACCGGTATCATTTTTCAATCTTTGCCCCGAACGTGAACCAGACGCCGGCGGGCTCGGGGAACTCGGTCGGGTCGGCGAGCAGTTCCCGATAATTCGCGGCGACTTTTTTGAACGCGTCGGCGAACTGGGCGATCAGCGCTTTGTTGTATTTTTTCATCCACGGGATGGAATAGGTCCGGGAGTTGATGGATGCGGAGACCGGCAGAGAGGCGGTCGCCTCGCGCACATCGGTCTTCGCGAAGGCGATACGGGTGGGTTTGCCGTCTTTGTAGAGGTCGGCGGTCTGCATCATCGGATGGGTGTGCAGCGGACGGTTCGCGCCCGCGTTGACGTCGGGGACGCCCTCGGCGCACACGGCGGCGCAAAATTTGGCGATCGGAAGCCCGCCGAGTTCCTCGGCTTTATACAGTCCGTGGGCGTAATACCAACCGGCCATATTCGAGCCGGTCTTTTCGTCGACCCGGTGGGCGCGGATGCCCGGGACGCCCTCGAGCAAATCCCAAAATTCATTCATGGTTTTTCGGATTTCTTTACAACGCTCGTCGTAATATTTCAACTGGACAAGGCCGACGGCGGAGGACATCTGGTGGACCCGGCCTTTGAGGCCGCCGAGCGGCAAGCCCATCAGCGGAATCAATTCCGGGTCGGTGACGTTTTCGGGGTTGTTGCGCTCGTAGTGACCGTAGACCAGCGCGCGCTCGTAATACTTGCGGCTGTTCGTGACAAAGATGCCCGCCTCGCCGATGGCGAACGATTTTCCGCTCATCAAGCTCATCGCGGCGACGTCGCCGAACGTGCCGAGCTTTTTGCCCTTGTACAGGCCGCCTTGGGCGTGGGAGACGTCCTCGATGACTTTGATATCGTGCTTTTTTGCGATCGCCATGATCGCGTCCATATCGGCGGGATGACCTACATAGTGCACCACCATGACCGCCTTGGTATTCGGGGTGATGCGGCGTTCAAAATCGGCGGGGTCGATGCAGAGGGTGTCGGGGTCGACGTCGCAAAACACAGGCGTCGCGCCGAACAAATACGCCTGAATGCAGGACGCCCAATAGGTCAGCGAGGGGCAGATCAGCTCGTCGCCGCGTCCCAGACCGACGGAAAACATCGCCGCCGCGAGCGCCATCGTGCCGCTGCTGTATCCGACGGCGTGAGAAAGACCCATCCACTCGGCAAATTCTTTTTCAAATTTGACGGTGATGTCGGTGCCGCTCATGGCCGCGCGGCGCAACACATCCAAAATCGCTTCTTCTTCTTCTTTGCCGTAGATCGGCCAGCGCAGCGCTTCCTTGGGGTCGAGGGTGACGGCTTTCGGACCGCCGAAGAATGCAAGTTCACTCATAAAGACACCTCCGTGGCAAGTTAAATTCAGTATAGCAGACGGCGCGGGTTTTGACAATGCTCTCCGGTCGCGGGGCGTTTTACAGTTCCGACGGGTGAGAACATGGGGTTTTATACCGGTTTTAAAAACCCCTTTGACAAGGGAGGCAAACCGGAACGGTCAAGGCCTTTCCCTGCATTTTATAAGTTGATTTCCTTGCCGGTCTTGATCGACTGGTCGACCGCCCATAGGACGTTGACGGCCTCTTTCATGTGGGATTCATCAAGCAGCGTCTTTTTGGCCTCGATGGCTTTGGCGAATTCCGAAAAACCGTAGAAATAACTGCCCGGGATATCGAAATCGCGGTAGTCGGTCTCCTTGCCGAGGTGCATCAGCACGCGGTAACGGTAGTTGTCGCTGACAAAGTGCAACACGCAGTCGCGGTCGGCGTATTTCAAAATCGCGGTCGCGTTCTTGCCGTCCGAGACGCCGCAGACGCCTTTGACGCTATAACCGAAGACCTCGAGCGCGCACTCGACGAGGTGCTGGCCGTAAAAGAAGATGTCGCCGTAGTCGTTTTCCATCGAGACCGCGTAGGTCATCGAGCCGCCCTTGAACTGATCACCCGCCGCCTCGACCGTCTTTTTGCAATCCAAAACCGCGGGGACGTATTTGACCGTCGAGCCGCCCGCGAGCACCGCGCCGCTTTTTTTCGCCGCGGCGAAGATCGCGTCGGTCTCCCCGGGGTCGATCGTGAACGGCTTGTCGATCCAAGTCGGCAGGCCTTTTTCGATGAACGGCAGGGCGTATTTCGCGTGCAGGTCGCCGTGCCGCCAGACCACCATCACGCCGTCGACCTTGTCGAAAAGGTCCTCGAGGGTCTCGGCGATATAGGGGATTTTTCCGACCTCGGCGACTTCTTTGTTGCGTTTTTCGTCGGTGCCGTAAATCGCCGTGATCTTATACTCCGGGAACGGGAACACCGCGCCGCCCGACGCCTTGAGGTCGGGACAGAGCAGACGCGCCTGCGGATCGTCGGGATCGAGACCGACATTGAGCAATTTGGAAAACGCGTCGGCGTGAGAATTGTCCGAGCCGACAATGCCGATTTTAAACATAAAAATCATACCTTTCTAAGTGTAAAGTGTAGAATGTAAAGTTTTAAGTGAAAGTTCCGTGCTGAAAAATCAGGACATCGGTAAGTGATTTGTGTCAGGACAAGGGTAAGCCGGGTA
>CAZPLU010000045.1:0-16468 GCA_964587625.1 uncultured Eubacteriales bacterium | reverse complement strand
CCGTTAACCTTGCTTCACCTCTGCCCCTTGCTGTGCTAAAGGAATAGGCATAATTTTTTATAGTCCGGCATTTCATCACCCAGCAATAATACTATCAAATAATAGTAACGTCAAGGGTTTTCATCCGCGCCGTGTTACCATGGGCAAGGGTGATTCAAATGCTGTTTCCGCGGCTGCGCGACTACAGGGAAGACAAGGATATGACGCAAAAACAAATCGGTGAAGTGCTCGGGATTGATCAACGGATATACAGCAATTATGAGACGGGGAAGCGTAAAATTCCCGTCGACCTGATTATTAAATTGGCGAAACTCTATCAGACATCCGCCGATTTTTTATTGGGACTGACCGATGATCCCAAGCCGTACGGAAAATAAAAACGAACCGCAATATATGAAAAGGGACAGGCGCATCCGTCTGTCCCTTCATTGATTTTATGCTCACAGATTGAACCTGTCTTTTATTTGCGCGGCAGCCTGCGCGGCGGACAGATTCGTGTTGTCGATTTTGATATAATTTTCAAACGGAATCTCGCCGTCGTAGCTGACACAGCGATATTTTATGTCGTCATTGATCAGCCGTTGATTGGAAATTTCAATATCCCGTTTCGACGCTTTATGCTTCAGACGGTTTTCGGTGGCGTTTCGCCGCAGGCGGACTTCCTGCGGGGCGACCAGCTCGGCATAATAGACCTGCGCGCCGCGCCGCTCAAAGAGTTCCCTGACGTGCGCGATATAATCCCAATCCGACTGCATGTCTAACGCCCACATATAGGTAAAAATCAAGCCGTATGCGTCGGAGGCGGCGAATTCCTCGAAAATCACCTCGCGCAGACGTTTAATCGCGGTTCCGTTCAATTTTCCGAAAATATCGAGCACCAATTCGATGGTCATATGATTGTGAAACAGCCGGAGATCGGTGATTTTCATCAGTTCCTGTCCGACGGTCATTTTCCCGACCGCGCTGTCGCCGATTAAAACCAACAATTTCATGCAAGACCGCCTTTTTTAACGTATCGGCGGCCTTTCGCCGAAAAGCCGCCGTTCCTTTACGAATATGAATTTAAGACAGTTACGCCACGAAAGCCGCATAAACGACAATTAGCGAATGCTTTTCGCGGGTTGTTCAGCCCGCTCTATTTGTTTTATATTACACTTATAAAAGTTCGTGGATGCTCTCGCGCTGTTTGAACCGGATTTCGACCGTGCGGTCGACCGGCGTGTCGCAGGTGCTGTAGATCGTGAAGGCGTCCTTGGCCTGCGGGACGCTGCCGCGCATGCCCGAATGGTACAGATGGCTCGCAAACCCGCCGTCGATCGTAATTTCCGGGCCGGTCGGGTGCTCGAGCCGGATTTGTCCATGCTTCACCGTGATCTGGTTTCCGGCGACCGCCTCGGTGACGACGTCGGCGGTCTCGACGCGGCAGTTCGGGGAGACCACATATTCGAGCTTGAACGGCACCTCGGCGACGCCCTCGGTCGTGATGCGCAGGCGCACGCCGTCGGGCAGATCGGTGAACTCGACCGTAAAATCGAGGTCGCAGGCATGGACGACACCACGCTTGGAGTGGTCCATCTCGCGCCAGACCGGAGTCGTCGGGTTTTCGAGGGGGAGGCGGTATTCGCCGTGGGAATGGAAAAACATCCGATAACCCGTATCGGTCTTTTCCAAACGCTTGGGCATGAATTGGGCGACCGCGAAGAACGAGGCGCAGATGCGCAGGTATACCTGGATATCGCCGCATTTGAAAAACATGAAATTGGGATTGTTGGCGATGATCGAATACGACCAGAAGCCGTCCCTGCGGCGGTAGATGTCGGAGCCGGGATAAAACGCGCTGTAGGTCTCGGGCACCTCGGCGCCGGTGAGGTCGGGCTCGAATTCTTTGAGCTCCGGGATCAGCATGTACAGCCACAGCGGGCCGGGGACACCGCGCCCCGAATAAAGCGAGTCCTCGAAAATTTGTTCGGCGAATTTTAAATACCGCTTGTCGTTGAACAGATAACCCGCCCATAAATAGATATGGAAATACGGATGTCCCGGATAAAACTTGCCGCCCGCCGCGCCCTCGCCCTTGTCCTTGCGGCGGGAGTTCTGGGTGAAGATCGTGCCGTCCGGCTCGATGTAGTCAAACAGCAAATCCATGTTTTTTTTGACATGCGCATAGAGTTCGGGCAAATTGCCCTCCTCGGCCATCATCAAAAGGGCGTTGTCGTTGACGCCGTTGTACATGCCAGGCGAGCGCTCGGTGAATTCGCCGTCGGAGTCGATGTCGATGCCCTCCGCGAGGTATTTTTCGGCTTTTTGCTTCAGTTCCGGCCAGCCGAGGATGTTGTAACTGCCGAGCAGCGCGGCGCTCTCGACCCAGCGGTGGTTGGGGGTGTGGAAGCCGCCGTTCAGGCAGCCGAGCGAAAGTTTTTCGAGCAGTTTTTTAATCCGCGCAAGCGTCTCTTTTTCGTCTTCGGAGTTCCCTCCGTGTTTTTCAAAAACCTTGTAGGCACGGATCACCGCGTGCAGCTCGAAGGTCGCGGGCGTGAAGAAGTTGGTGGAGCGCATATCGTTCGTGCCGTCCTCGTGCGCTTTGGAAATGATGTAATCGCAGGCCGAATCGCAGACCGGCAGCAGGGACTTGTCGCGGTAATGGCGGCTCTCGGGACAGCAGTAGAGCATCGCCGCCGCGTGCATGGTGCCGATGTGGTAATTCGGCTCGACGAGCAGCGTATTGTCGGCGCGCCCGCTGTCGAATCTGCTGTCGGGATTGCGGATGAAACAACGCAGAGAATTTTCGTAGCTGCGGTCGTTCGCCTCGACGATCCGGCGATAAAACTTCTTCATAAAAACGCGCTCCTTCATAAATTTATCCCAATTCTACCATAAAAAATGCGAATTGCAAATACCGTCTTGATATGTTAAAATCAAACCGGCAAAACGGAGACGGGAATTTTGTAAAAGGACGGTCATACGAATGGAAAAATTAAAAATCGGCGTCTTCGGCGGCAACCGGGGACAGGCGATGATCGACGTGCTGCTGGAACACCCCGACGCGAAACTGGTCGCCGTCTGCGATAAATTCGAGCCGTTTTTGGATAAAATCCGTAAAAAAGCGGACGAAAGAAGCGCGGAAATCGCCTGCTACAACGATTTCGAGCGATTTTTAAAACACGATATGGATGCGGTGGTGCTGGCAAACTACGCCGACGAGCACGCGACTTATGCGGTGGAATGTTTGAAACACGGCCTGCATGTGATCAGCGAGGTGCTGCCCTGCGAGACGATGGCGCAGGCGGTCGAATTGATCGAGGCGGTCGAAAAAAGCGGAAAGGTTTATGCCTACGCCGAAAATTATTGTTATATGAAGCACGCCTTCACGATGTGGCAGCGCTATCAAAACGGCGACGTCGGCGAGATCATGTACGGCGAGGGCGAATACATCCACGACTGCTCGAGCGTCTGGCCCCGGATCACCTACGGCGAGCGCGGGCATTGGCGCAACCGGATGCACGCCAATTTTTATTGCACCCACTCCCTCGGCCCGCTGCTGACGATCTCCGGGCTGCGACCGGTCAGGGTGGTCGGGTTTGAGGTTCCGCCCGAACAATGCATGCTCGAACTCGGCGCGTGGAGCGGCGCGGGCATCGAAATGGTGACGCTCGAAAACGGCGCGGTGCTCAAGAGCGTCCACGGCAACCTCAAACGCGAGCCGTGCAGCATCAATTATCAGATCTACGGGCAAAAAGGCATGATGGAGACCGGCCGGTTCGAGACCCAGCCAATATTGAACGTCTATCAAGAAGGCAAAGAACTTTGCAAGGGCGCGTGGGAGAACTACGACCCCGAGCGGACCGTCGCCGAGGAAAAGGCGAAACGATTTTCCGGCCACGGCGGCAGCGATTTTTACGCCACGCATTTTTTCATCGAAAAGATCTTGGGCAGACCCGACGGGAAGTGGTCGATCGACGTCTGTCAGGCGGTCGATATGGGAATCTGCGGGCTGCTGGCCTATCGGTCGGTGCTGAACGGCAACATCCCCGTCGAGGTGCCGAACCTGCGCAATCAGGCGGAGCGCGGCAAATGGCGAAACGACAACGCCTGCACCAACCCCGCGGTCGCCGGGGATCAGTTATTGCCGCGCTCGTCGTTCGGCGAGCCGGAATTTTCGGACGCGGTCTATGAGCGGGTCAAAAAACGCTGGTTGGAGGGCAGGGACGCATGAATTCACGGGAGCGCGTCGCCGCCGCGATGCGGTATCAAAAACCGGATAGGATTCCGGTGGAATATCTCTGCACGCCGGTCGGGTATTACGAGCACGGCGAAAAATTGAACGACCTCTACGCCGCGTTGCCCGGCGATTTCGGCCCGTTCGAGCGCAGGCCGATTCCGGTTCTGGGGCCGGAACTGTTCGACAAGGACGGCAAATACCACGAGTTCCGCCGCGACGAATGGGGCGTGCTTTGGGAATACCGCATCTACGGCGTGGCCGGAATCCCGTATGAGCGGCCGCTCGCCGATCTCTCGAAGGTCTATGATTACCGGTTTCCCGAGCCGCCGAAAGCCGTCGGCGAGCCGTTTGAAGCCGATTTTACACGGGCAAAAACGCACCGTGAGCGATATTATCACCAAAGCCACGCGGGCTCGATGTTCGAGCGCATGCTTGAGCTCTGCGGCGACGAAAACGTCTACTGCGAGATCGCAGAGGACACGAAAGAGATCCATTTTATGGCCGACAAACTCAGCGAATACGCCCGCGCGCGGGTGGAATACGCCGTCGCGCTCGGGGCGGACGGAATTTCGTTCGGCGACGACTACGGCACCGAGCGGGCGTTGATTTTAAGCCCCGATATGTGGCGCGGCTTTTTCAAGCCGCGCTTGAAATACATTTTCGAGCCGGCGGTCAAAGCGGGCATGACGGTGCATTTTCACAGCTGCGGGCAGATTCGCGCCATCATCGAAGACCTCGCCGATATCGGGGTGACTTCGATCTGGCCGCAATTGCCCGCCTACGACATGGCTGACCTCGCGGCGCTCTGCCGCGAATTAAAACTTGCGGTGGCGATTCACACCGACCGCGCCAACACGATGACTTTCGGCACGCCCCGGCAGGTGCGCGATTTGGTCAAACGCGAATACGAGACCTTCAAAATGGCGGACGGCGGCTCGTGGTTTTACATCGAGGCCGACAACGGCTTCCCGTTTGAAAACCTCGAGGCGCTGGTCAACACGGTCAAAGAGATCAGATAAACAAAACATTTTGTTATGAGATTTGAATGCGATGCGCGGGAGGAGATGCTTTTGAAAGGCAGGGCGCCGTGTCTTGTAATTCGCGGCAATAAAATACCAGTGGTCAAACATCGTGTCAGCGGTATAGAATATTTTTGCACGCCCGGCGGAGGAATCGAAGAAGGGGAAACACCCGAGCAAGCAACCATTAGGGAATTAAGTGAAGAGCGTTGTGTGGCGGGTGAAATCATAAAGAAAACAAGCGAACATGCGGATCCATTCGATGTCAACCGACATTTTTTATACTTATCAAATTGATATCGGCGAACAAACGCCTAAATTGGGATATGACCCCGAATTAGTTGATAATCCTATTTTAATCGGTGTACAATGGGTGCGGTTAAATGAAATTTGTGAACGGGACAGAGCATATGGGCTTCAGGTTTATTAGGTATCAGTCAGTTTGCTGATGAACTGTCATCTTGGGGAGATGATATTTGCTATCCAAACAAGAGGGATTTATAAATATCCAGACATTAAAACACCTGCCGAAGATTTTACTCTTCGGCAGATATTGATATTTAAAATTGTATAGGTAATATCAGCTTTTCACGAACCCGCATTTGCCGATGTCTTCACAAGCACGGCAGACCTCGTTTGAAAGGCGCATGAACAGCTCGCCCCAGCGGATGTCTTTTTTGAGTTTCATCGCGCCCGCCCGCATCGAGACGGGAATATCGTCCTCTCCGCAGGAGACGGTTTGGCCGTTTTGCGAGAGGATTTTCGCGGCGAAATCCGTGACGGCTTTTTCTTCGGTGAAATCGGTGAACAGGGCGAATTCATCGCCGCCGATGCGGCACAGCAGCATATTGTCGTCACATTGTTCGTCGATGCGGCGCAGGCACTCGGCGATGACTTTATCGCCCGCCGCGCGCCCTTTTTCCGTGTTGACCGCGTGCAAGTTCGCGATGTCGAAGCACAGCGCGCAGCGATCCACCTTGGTGCGGATATAGTCATAAAGTTCGGTCATATCGAATTTTCTTCGGTTCATCATAGTGTCTCCTTCCGTATTCAATGTCAGTTTGGGAAATATCCCGGAAAATTTCCGAGTGCGCTTGAAATTGGAGGGTGTGGTATTCCAGACCTTGACAAAGGCCCGCGAAAAGACCTCGGGCGAGTTGTATTGATAGTCCATCGCCGTGCCGAGGACGCTTGCGCCGGCGAGCAGATCGCGGGCGGCCAGCGTCATGCGCCGCCGGGTGATGTAGTCCCCGACCGAGATGGAAAAGACATACCGGAACAGTTTTTGCAGATGGGACAGCGAACAAAAGCAGGCCGAGGCGATGTCCTCCTGCGAAATCCCGTTTTTGATGTTGTCCTCGATGTAGGCGAGCGAGACCGTCAAAACCCCCAGATCCCTGATACCGAACACCCCCTAATGAACCCAAAAGTACTTTTGTGCCTCCATTATAGCATAACGCTTTGAAAATTCCCGATGTTTTGAGCATGAATTTGATTCCCGGGAAACTTCAGCAACTATTTTCGCTTGACCGGAAAGATTGTTGTGGTATGATGATATCACAATTAAAAACCAAGGAGATCCATATGTTTCAATATCAAAACGTCAAAACCATCGACGACCCGAAAGAAAACACCGCGATCGGGCAATGCCCTTATTTTCCGGGGCCGGAGCGGAAAGGGTATGTCAACCTGCGCAAACACGCCGATGAGCTCACAGTTTTGAAAAATCCCCACAAGGGCTGGTATTGGCACTATATCGACAACGGCTTTTTCAGGGGTGAATACCGCGAAAACCACGACCCGAACGACCGACTGACCGATTTCCCGGGATTGAACCACCTCTATTTGCGCTTCGACTGGGGCGACATCGAAAAAGAGGAGGGCAAGCCCGACTGGTCGTATATCGATCAAATCATGGACGAGTGGGGCAAATACGATTACCGGTTTTCGCTGCGCATCTGCACCTACGAGGGCGACGGCAGGGCTCCGTTTGCCACGCCGGAGTTTGTCTACAAAGCGGGTGCGCGCGGTTATGAACTTTCAAAAGGCCGCCTCGAGCCCGATTACGGCGACCCGGTGTTTTTAAAAAAGCTCTCGGCGTTCATGGCAAAAGCCGGCGAAAAATTCAACCGCGACCCGCGCATCGAATTGATCGACGTCGGCACCTTCGGCACCTGGGGCGAGGGCCATACCGCCGCCGGCTCGATGAAATATTATCCGCTCGAGGTGATGAAGAAGCACATCGACCTGCACGCCGACAATTTTCCCGACAAGCCGGTCTTGCTGAACGACGACCACATCAACGCCCGCTGGGGCGTCGGCGAGGCCGACAACCTGGCGCTGCTCGACTATGCCGCCGAACGGAAACTGGGCCTTGACGACGACTCGGTCTGCGTGAGGTGCTATTCGGGCAAGCGCGCCTACAACACCCTACGCACGCCGTGGATGTTCGACCGGTTTTGGAAAAACGGCCCCATCGTGCTGGAATTCGAGCACTACCATATGGTCAGGCCCGAGGTGTTCAAGGGCGGTTATCCGTTTTTGGACGCGCTCAGAGCCGCCCACGCCACCTTCGCGGGCTTTCACGGCTACCCGCGCCCGTGGCTTGAGAGGGAGCCCTATCTGACCGAATATTGCGCCAATCGGCTGGGGTATTGGTATTTTATCAACGGCGCCGAAAAAGACGGCGAAACGGTAAAAATTTATCTCGAAAACCGGGGGTTCGGCAAGTCGTATCACCAATTCGATTTAATTGCCCGTTTGAGCGGCGACGGTGTTCAAAAAGATGTAAAAATCCCCGCCGACAACCGCGACTGGCTGCCCGGCGAGGAGATCTGCGCCGAATTCACATTGCCGACGGACTTAAAAGAAAACCTTACCCTCTCGCTCGGTCTGTTCGAAAACAACCGTCCGATCGAATTCGCGTTCGACCAAAAGCGGCGCTGCGGGGGTTTTTACGAGCTTTACGCCATTTAATAATGAAGAACGGAGGTATCGCGCGAATCCCGTATGCGTTTCGAATAACCGGTTCCGGGCGCGGTCAATAAAGCCGGTTGGTCGGTCGGCCGCGGGGGTGCGGGGTGTCCGGTTATGCAATAAAAAGCGGTAATTAAAATATCAAATTTCCGATATGATACACTATAAACGCGAAAATCCAGGCGATCACGCATTGGGCGACCACGACGCCGAGGGTTTTGGCGCGGGAGTTCAATTCGCGCCGGATGGTCGCGACCGCGGCGACACAGGGCGTATAGAGCAGGGTGAAAACCAAGAAGCTGACGGCGGAGAGCGAAGTGAACAGTTCCGGAAGCGCGCCCGGGAGCGCCGAAGCGGCGGTTCCGGTCAACACGCCGAGGGTGCTGACGACGGCCTCCTTGGCCGTGAAGCCCGCGATCAGTGCGGTCGTGATGCGCCAGTCGCCGAAGCCGAGCGGCTTAAAAATCGGCGCGATCAGTTGTCCTATCACGGCGAGCAAGCTCTTCGAGCTGTCGGCGACATAATTCAAGCGGTAATCGAACGCCCCCAAAAACCAGATGACGACCGTCGCCAAAAAGATAATCGTGAACGCCCGCTGCAAAAAGTCCCTGGCCTTGTCCCATATCAGCAGCGCGACGCTTTTCGGGGAGGGCAGGCGGTAGTTGGGCAATTCCATCACAAACGGCACCGGCTTTCCCCTGAACGCGGTCCTGTTCAGCAGCAGCGCCGTCAAAATGCCCACGGCGATACCCGCGATATACAGGCAGATCATCACGAGCGCCGCGCGGTCCGGGAAAAAGGCCGCCGCAAAGACCGCGTAAATCGGGATTTTCGCCGAGCAGCTCATAAACGGCGTCAATATAATGGTCATCTTGCGGTCGCGCTCGCTCGCCAGCGTCCGCGTCGCCATGATCGCCGGGACTGAACAGCCGAAGCCGATGATCATCGGCACAAAACTGCGTCCCGAGAGCCCCACTTTACGCAGCAGCTTATCCATCACAAACGCCACACGCGCCATATATCCGGTGTCTTCGAGGATTGAAAGAAAGAAAAACAGCACCACAATCAGCGGCAGAAACGACAGCACGCTGCCGACGCCGGCGAAAATACCGTCGATGATCAGGTTATGTAAAACGACATTCACGCCCCAATCGGTCAGCGCGTTGTCGACGACGCCCGAAAGCGCGTCGATCCCGCCCGAGAGCAGATCGGATAAAAAGCTGCCGATCACGCCGAATGTCAGCCAAAACACCAACCCCAAAATCCCAAAAAAAATCGGCAACGCCAAAAATTTATGGGTCAGCAGATTGTCGATTTTTACGCTGCGCAGGTGCTCCTTGCTCTCTTTGCACTTGACCACGGTCTTTTCGCAGACGCCTTCGATAAATGCATAACGCATATCGGCGAGCGCGGCGTTGCGGTCGAGACAGCGCTCCTGTTCCATTTCGACGACCGAGTGTTCAATCAGTTCAAATTCGTTTCGGGTCAGCCCGAGTTTGTCGATAAAGGGCTTGTCGTCGCTCTCGATCAGTTTTATCGCCGCATAACGCTGCGACACTCCGATGCGCTGGGCGTGATCTTCGATGATGTGGCAGACCGCGTGGATGCAGCGGTGTACGGGACCGGGCGCGCAAAAGTCGGAGACGGTTGGTTTCACCTTTTTTTCGGCGGTTTGTACGGCGCAGTCGACGAGTTCCGCGATCCCCTCGTTTTTGGCGGCCGAGATCGGCACGACGGGGATTCCGAGCAGTTTTGACATCTGGGTAATATCAATGGTGTCGCCGTTTTCCCGAACTTCGTCCATCATGTTCAACGCCAGCACAGTCGGGATCTTCAGCGAGAGAAGCTGTAAAGTCAAATAGAGATTGCGTTCAATATTGGTGGCGTCGACGATATTGATAATGCCGTCGGGTTTTTGATTCAAGATGAAGTCGCGGGTCACGATCTCCTCGGTGGAGTACGGGCGCAGCGAATAGATGCCCGGCAAATCGACAACTGAGTTACTTTTTGAATTTTTGACCGTGCCGACCTTTTGCTCCACGGTGACGCCGGGGAAATTGCCGACGTGTTGATTCGAGCCGGTCAGGGCGTTGAACAGCGTCGTCTTGCCGCTGTTTTGGTTGCCAACAAGCGCAAAGATCATGGTTCTCGTCTCCTCTCAAATCAATCAAAGAAGCGTCTTCTTTTCGCAGTGTCAGTCCGTAGCCGCGCACGCGGATCTCGATCGGGTCTCCGAGCGGAGCAATCTTGCGCACACACACAGGCGTACCGGGGATGAGCCCCATATCCAGCAGCCGCAGCCGCAGGGCGCCCTCGCCGTTTACTTTTGCAATCCGACCCTCTTTGCCCGTCGGAAGCCGGTCAAGCGTCAGTGTCTCGTGTCCATTCATAGGAATACCTCATTCATAAGCGATTTTTAAACCGATTAAACCGCTTTCGAACCTATGTTAGTATATGCTAACCCGGTTGTCAAGCATTTTTATCGTTTTTTCTTGAATAAGGGACGTTTATGTGTTATAATTTGGATTCGCAGATTAAGCGCGGATTTTCTGCCCGATTTTTTATTCGAACGACTGCGTATTTTGTTGTTTAAAAAGTAAATATGCAAGGAAATGAGATTGAGAGGCCCTAATTCTAAAGCGATGAAAGCGAATGACCGAATGGAGTTTGATTCAAAATGGAAAACGCATTATATGTGACGATCAACGGGAGCGGGATCATGTTGATTTTGCTGATGCTCTTTAATTTCGGAACCCGAAAAATTATCAGCGGCAGCATAGATGACAAAATGTTCACCGTTATGTTGCATTTCAATATGGCTATCCTCATATCAGATGCGCTGATGTGGACTTTGGACGGGGCTTCATCACCGGCGGCGGGCGTGCTGCTGCGCATAATCACGATGATATATTATATTTTGCAACCGGCAATCTGTCTTGTTTGGTACCTGTATTGCGAATATAAACTCCATGGAGACACCCGCAAAATCGTCCGACAGCTCCCGTGGCTTGTCCTTCCGGCGGCGGTGACCGTGGTGATGACCATCGTCAGCATGTTCAAACCGCTGCTTTTTTACTTCGACAGTCAAAATCATTATCATCGGGCCGAGTTCTTCCATTTGGGTTTTATTCTTTCTCTGCTATATATCTTCTTGATTTATCTGCGCATGTTGAGAATCGTGGCAAAAGATCCGAAAACGCCGAAAAAACAGACCATACAGGTGCTCTATCTCTATCCGATTTTTCCGGTCGTATGCGCTGTGATACAGTGGTTGTTCTACGGTCTGTCCATCATCTGGATCGGCTCTGCAATTTCATTATTGATCATCTACTTCAATCTGCAAAACACCCTCATTACCACCGATGTCCTCACGGGTCTCAACAACCGGCGGCGGTTCGAGACCTATATCGAGAATAAGCTGAACGCCCCCATCCGGCAACCGCTCATTTTTGCATTGATGATCGATATCGACAGGTTCAGAAACATCAACAATAAATACGGACACAGCGTGGGTGATCAAGCCCTGAAAAACGTCGCGAATATCATCAAAACCGCAGTCCATCGAAACGATTTTATCGCTCGGTTCGGCGGCGAAGAATTTGTTGTGATCGGCGAGCGGGACAACACCCAATCCGCTTTCGAGACGATGAAAGCCATCAAAGACGAGACGGCGCGGTTTAATGAAAAGAAATCGGCGCCCTATGTTCTCTCCATGAGCATCGGTTATGCGTTCCTCAAAGCCGGCGAACGCCGCACCGCCGACGAGATCATCAAAGAGGCCGATAAACGCATGTACAACGAAAAAGAACGGATAGACGGCGAGATTTAACCGTTTTAAGCCGCCGTTACGATGACTGAGGGAATGAATACGATAAAATCAATCTCAGACCGAAGAAAAGGTATTTTGTCTTAAAGGGAGCCGCTGATCGCATTCGGGCTGTAAAATGGAAATCACCGAAATAAAGGAAATAATTTTGGAAAAATTGTCGAAATCGATTGCATTCTACCGTTTGCCGTGTTAAAATGAGCGCAAGCAATCTGAGAGGAGCGTTATGATTATGGGGAAATTTTACGTTAAAAAAACCGGCACCGGCTATAAGTTCGATCTGCTCGCGGGCAACGGGGAGGTCATCGCGACCTCCGAGGTCTATTCCGGCGAGGACGCCTGCCTGAACGGCGTCGAGAGCGTCCGTAAAAACGCGCCGATCGCCAATCTCGAGGACCAGACGGCGGATCCCGTCAAGGCCGCCGTCAATCCCAAATTCGAGTTGTACACGGATAAAGCGGGAGAATTCCGCTTCCGGCTGAAGGCCCGCAACGGCGAGATCATCGCGGTTTCCGAGGGCTACAAGGCGAAGGCGAGCGCGCTGAACGGCATCGAGAGCGTCCGCAAGAACGCGCCGGACGCCAAAATCGAAAAGAACTATTGAGGCTGCACATGGATATTAAAGCTAAAATCGAGGAAATTGTCGCAAAACTCAAGGCGGACAAGACCTTTGCCGCCAAATTCAAGAGCGACCCGATCAAGGCGGTCGAATCCGTCCTCGGCGTCGACCTGCCCGACGACAAGATCAAAACGCTGGTCGACGGCGTAAAAGCCAAACTCGCCGCCGGCAAGGCGGATGACGTGATCGGCTCGATCAAAAAGTTGTTTTAAACATAATTTTACAACAGATGCAAAAAATATTAAGCGCCCGCTGCGGGCGCTTTTATTTTTAATCATACCGATATCATCAAAAGACAAACCATCGCATTTTAAGACATGACTTTTAACGCCAAGGCATTGTATAATATTCTCGAAAGGGGGGTGGGTTGTGAACTGGATGCAATGCCTGTCCAATGCCGTTGATTATATCGAGATGCACTTGACCGATGAAATCGATATCGATCAAGTATCAAGCCGATCCTATGCTTCAAGCTCTCATTTTCAACTGATTTTTCATCTGGTGATGGGAATGACCGTCAGCGAGTACATCCGCAACCGGCGGCTGAGTTGTGCCGCACAAGAGCTGCTGCAGCCGAACAGCAGAATTATTGATATAGCAATGCGGTATCAATACGAGACACAGGAGAGCTTTTCGAAAGCGTTTACGCGGTTTCACGGCGTACCGCCGTCCAAAGCACGGCGGGGGCAGGTCAAGGTATTTCATCCCCTGACGATTCATGTGACTATTAAGGGAGGATTCGATATGTCGCGCAGATTTATTGACGACATTCTGTTGGTCGATTGGAATGAAATTGACGGCCGAAAGGGCGAAAAACCTTCAAATGAAGGGGCTTATCACAGAATCGTGGACTGGGCGAAAAAAGCGAGAGGGCAAAATCCCGACGTCTTTGACGCGTTGTCTGAATGGGTGTTGGACGATTCACAGTGGACTGATGAAAAACTCGCAGAAAACGAACAGATTTTAATGCAGGGCGTATTTGCCCGGTTCAAAGAGCAGAACGCGAAACTGCGCGCATATTTAAAAAAACTGGAACCGACCGGTGTGGTCAACGCGGCGATTTTCAAAGCCCTTGACCGATTTGATGATGAACTCTCGGGCGCATCCCACGACGAGCGGCTGCGTGAGACGGTCTCCAAGGTGTTTGCGGACTTTTCGGTCATGCAGGAGCGCGGCATGCGGGAAAAAATCGCGGGATACTGTTCGGGATCCATGCATAAAACCGATATGGGATATATCAATTATCTAAAGGACTGCGACTGCGCGGTACAGTGGGCGCTGTTCATGCCCGAGGTCGTTAAAAAGCACGGTCATAAAATCAACAGGGAGAGCTTTGAATATATCAAAATCGGAAAAGTGCGGTTTATCGGGCTCGAATTTGCCAAAAATCCGGACATTCATTTAAACCGCCCCGCACAGTCCCTGCCAAAGCTGATGCCGCTGTTGGACGAATACGGAACGGAGATCACCGCGCTTTGCCATCTTGAACACCATAACGGCGGCGAAGTCAACGCCAATCAGTGCAATATGATGGGGTACTTTTTCAAGCGAGATACCCCCGTGCCCGAGGGGTACAGTTCTTATGACGTGCCGACCGAACATGCGGCATATGCGGTGTATTACAGCCCGAATTTTGACGGGAACTATTTCGATGCTGCTTATGAGTTTACACGCGATCAAATATTGGGGGACAACATTTGTATCCCGTATCCGCAGGCATATTGGACTGCGGAAGTTTACACCGAGGGGTTTTTTAACGGAAGCGGAGCGCATCGGTTCGGCTATTTGTTCAGCGTGGAGTTGTAATAAAAAAACATCGGGACAATATTAAAAATAAAACGAAAAAGCGTACTTTGCCTCTGTTGAACAGTACGCTTTTGTGTTTGCATAATGAATTTCGTACATCGGTAAAACCGCCGGGTGTCAGCGCCTTTTTCCAACGGAAATGCAGAAGTCGACGGGAGTGTTATCAACGTCTCTTTCCACGGAAAAGATGCGGTTTATTTTAATAATGTCAACGTCTTTTTCCGTAGGACCTCACTCTGGAGCGGTTGTACCGATACGGATTCGGCGCGGCGGCTTCGGCGGGGGCATGGGTGACGGACGCGGTGTCCGTCGTTTTTGCGGCGGAACGTTTCTCGGAAACGCTTTTTACGTTGACGCGTCCGATATTCGATGTATTGAGGGTGGAATTGCGCTGACCGCCCGGGCGGCCTGTCTTTTTACGGACGGTCGTGTCAACGAGCGGATATTTGGGGTTCTCGGCGACCGGAATGCTCTTGCCGAGCAGTTTTTCGGTCTGTTGAACCAACGGAAGCTCCTCATAGTTGCAAAATGAAATTGCAATGCCGCCGAGCCCGGCTCTGCCGGTGCGCCCGATGCGGTGGATGTACATCTCGGCCTCTTCCGGAATGTTGTAGTTGAACACATACGGCAGTTCTTTGATGTCGATGCCGCGTGCGGCGATTTCGGTGGCAATCAGCATTCTCACCGAGCCGTCTTTAAAACTCTTGAGCGCGCTTTGACGCGCGTTTTGGGACTTGTTGCCGTGGATGGCGAGCGCCGAAACCCCGTTTCTCACCAGTTGTTTGGTGAGCAGATCCGCGCCGTGCTTGGTACGGGTGAAGACCAGCGCCTGTTTGATATTTTCCTCGGTGAAGATGTCGAGCAAAAGGTCTTTTTTATGAGCGGTGTCGACATAATAGAGCCGCTGTTCGATGGTCTCGACCGCCCGGGTTTCGGGTGAGATGTCGATGCGCACATAATCTTTGAGCAATGTTTGCACCAGCTTGACGACCTCGGCGGGCATGGTGGCGGAAAACATCAGGGTTTGGCGCTCCGTTCTCAGCTTCGCCGAGATCTTCCGGACGTCGTGGATAAAGCCCATATCGAGCATGCGGTCGGCCTCGTCCAGCACAAAAATTTCGACGCAATTTAAATTGATGATACCCTGATCCATCAAATCGCACAGCCGTCCGGGCGTGGCGATCAAAATGTCGACGCCCCTTGCAAGAACAATCTCTTGCTGCCTCTGGCTGACGCCGCCGACGACCACACCGCAGCGCAGCGGCAGGAATCGGCCGTAGGCCTTAAAGTTGTCATGGATCTGGATGGCGAGTTCTCTCGTCGGAGTTAAAATCAAGGTTCGTATTTTTGAATGATCTTTGGTGTTGCCGTGGCGGTTCCGCAACAGCTGGAGGATCGGAAGTGCGAAAGCGGCGGTTTTTCCGCTTCCGGTCTGGGCGCAGCCCAGGATGTCGCGGCCGGAGAGCACCTCCGGAATGGCTTTTTCTTGAATTTGCGACGGGGCTTCATAACCCTGCTCCTCCAACGCTTTCAAGATTTGGGGGCAGAGTTGCAATTGGGTAAATGACATGAAGTATCTCTTTCTTTTATTTATTGTTGATTTTGGTGGGTACGCGAGTATTATAAATAAAATTATGATTAGAGCAAAAAATCGTATTAATAATCAGGCGAGTTCTATCATGTAAAGGGTCATACATCATATCCCACATTACAACAATAATAGTATAGCATGTTTTTTTCGTAAATTCAAGTTTTATTATATTCATCATTTCTTATCTTCTTTTCACATGGTAATGATTTTAAAGCGTTCAGATTTGAGATCGCTCACTTTGAACCTACTTGTGATATTTTGCAACCGGAAATATAAAAAGCTTGAGCATCTACAGCGCCATAGGCATGACTCCGGTGCAGATCAGGGCGACGATGTCATGGAAAGCGCTGGCGCTGTCCGGCGTCCCGCGCTCTGCGGAGCGCGTGCTCGTTCGAATCCGACCTTCCCCGCG
>CAZPLU010000044.1:0-16890 GCA_964587625.1 uncultured Eubacteriales bacterium | reverse complement strand
ATTATCTTTTAAAACCGAATGATAGTTTCATTTTATACTCTCCTACTAAATATTGGAGAAACCAAAATTTAGTTAATAAAAAATTCAAAGACGGATTTTTATGTAATCGTAAAGAATTTCATGCTTCTCTTGATTCTGCCATAGGATGTATTTGGTGGAATAATATAGATGATAGCGTAACCGAAAGCTTAATCCTTACTCCTTATAATATTAGCGGGGATAGTGTATCACGTGCTTCTGATGATATAACGATAAGAAAAGCATATCACAATTTAACAGAAGCATATGACTCAAGAACTTTCGAAGATGATGAAAAAAACGGGATAATTTGCGAAAAAGACGGTTCTGAATTTTTGCGAGATGGAAGAAAAATAGCTGTTACAAATCCACTATTTAATACTAACATCATTGCATATATTCAAGCCGATAGTTTTAGTATAGATAGAAAAGTCGTGCGTTGTTTAAGAGCAGCTGTATATAATGGACACGGCTTTTATGTCCGTTCAGACAATTTCGTCGAAAAATTACCTTTATTTGTCGCAGCATCATTCCCATATGACAAATGGTATAAAACCGATGTTTATTCAAAAACATATGATGGACAAGGTTCATACATAGCAGATAAAGAGTTTTTGAAAAAGTGTCTATTGTATACTGCACTAACTCCAAAAAATAAATGCCGTTCACTGATGGGAAGTGATAAGCGTTTTTATCGCAACGAATTATGTTTTGATGGTGAAGATACTTTAGCTTGGTTAGCATTACATGATTTTATAAGACAAGGTCATATGCTTTCTGAAAAGGAAAAAACCTTATTGAAGTATTGGAATGATGTTATTTTTGAAGCAACAAAAACGGATGAATATAAATATTCATTAGGTATGAATCAAAATATGCGATATGGCTTGTGGCAGATAATGGATGAATTAAATATTAAAATTGATAGCGGTCGTGTAGACAGAAAAGGCGATCCTGTTTTCGTTTATAAATATTCGACATTAAATACAGAAATTAAAAAACTCGATAACAAATTGAAAAAATATTATGAGGATGAAATAATACCATCATTATTCAAATATGAACTAATAAAATAACTTAACACACCGCCCCGCCGTTTCATTTCGGTGGGGCGATTGATCGAAATTAAAGGCATCATAAAACGTGATGCAGGATATTTTTCAACGTAATGCGCCGTATAGGCGGATTTTTCTTGCGTTTTTTATGTTGATGCCGTATAATCCATAACAAAGGACGGATTCGAATGGGGGAAATTATGAAAATACTTTTTCTTTTTTCTTTGGCGGTTTTGCTGTTGGCGCAGGGCTGCGCGGCCAAAACCCAAAGTGCTGAAAGCAAGCCGCTTCCGGCGGAGCATGTATGGACGGAGCTCGATAAAACCATCGACCGATTGCCCGACAACGGAACATTCGGCACTGAAAATTTTCAATTTGTCACCAAGACCTACGGCGACAATCCGCAGGACAAAACGGGCGATTATTCCGCCGCCCCTTTGATCTATCATCATCCGATACAATATATCGACGACGATAACCTGCTGGTCGGGTTGGGAAAGCTTGAGACCCTTTTCCGCTATAACCTCAAAACGCAGGAACGCATCGGTATAAACGTCGATACATCGTTGTTGAAAAAAGTAAAAGATGAATCTTATGCGTTCAATCCGCGTTACTTTTTACTAATCGGTAAAAACCACTATTTTGTGTATGACGACAAATATTGCTTGGAAGTAAAAGACGACAAGGCGGTCGATCTCTCGCCTTTGATTGATTATTCCAACGAAGATGTCACAATTGATTATAACCAAATCGATTTTGATCTCCACCCCTTTGGAATGAAAGACGAAGAAGCGAGTATCCGAAACGGAGATTACAATCCCTATACCGGCCTGCTTGCGTTTGTCACCGAGGACAACTTCATTTTTATTTCGGATGCAAATTTAAAAAATATTCGGGAGCTGGAATTGCGCGAGGGGTATGCCTCTTCAGTCCAATGGTTAGACGACACCACCCTTTTTATCTATTGCTTTGATTATATGGGCTACAGTTTGAAAGAATATTATTATTTAACGCACCCGTTCATCCTGAAATACAACATCAAAACCGACGAATATTTCCGCTGGGACGACACCGATCGGCAATTTTTTAATTTCGAACTCGAAAAAAGCATCCCGGGTTATACAAATCTAAGGAGTGATTTGGGTCCGCTACAATACGGCGCGGTCATTGTCAACGCGGATAATACTGTTTACACCATCCAATACGACGGCAGCGAATTTGCCGAATACAAAAATACCGAATGGGTGGAAATCTATTGCGACAACGAATATGCCGGCATTGTGTTCAATCGGCAGACCAAGTCCGAAATTTGCTTGTATAACATTCATACCGGCGAATTTTACAAAGTGCTCGAATTCGACAAGCCGGACGAATTCACCTCTTATCATTTTTCGGCCATCAGCCCGGGCGCGGACAGCTTTTTGCTGAGAAAGACCTCGCATGACATTCCGGGTGTCGAACTGCTTCTTGCACTAAAAAATCAATAGGAATATTCCATTCTTAAAGGAGATGGTATCTTGAAAAAAATTTTAACCGCTTCGCTCACCGTTCTCGTGGTTTTTTGTTTCATGTTTACGGCTTGTTCCGCTGTTCCCGCCATTCCTGATGTCTCATCGGCGGCTTCTTATCCCCAAATCGGTCAAAACGACCCTGATTACGACATCGGGCAGCTTGACATCTTCAATAAGCTACTGGCGGTGAAAAACACGGGAAAACCCGACGCCGCGCCGTATACCCTCGGCGACGTGACTGAATTCCACACCCTGACCGAAAGCGGCTCCGAATTCATCCTCGGCAATGTCCTGCGCCACGTCAAGGGTCAGGAGGGTTACGGCGGTGTTGTGGACGAATACTGCTGGATCATCCATGAGCTCGGCAAGCAAAATTACACTTGGCTTCAATGTAACGCAGAACTGCTTGACTTCACCTCGCCAAACGAAATCTCGTTTCAATCCGGCTATAACAGCGAGAACCCTCGTTACGGCTTTCCGTATCAATCAACTTATATCAACACCGGCACCCGGTGGGCGGTTTTCGGTGACGCGGTCTGGTTGAACGCCGAAAAGACCCCCGTCGATTTCGGTTGCATTGCCTTCAAAGACCCGGACGAAGAAGCAAAGGCCACATTGGCGAAATACCCGTTCTTTCTCTCCGAAATTTATTTCACCCCCGACCGGATCGGCTTGATCACGACCGGCGGCGCGGGCAACGAGCCGAAGCCCTATATCCGGATCCAGCGCGGCGACAGCATTTATCAACTCCAAATCACCCTGCAGGATTGTTCCCTCGCCCTTTCATCCGTTCCCAAACCGCCCGAATACTGCGTCATCACCGATTGCGCCGCCGTGCAGGACGGCAAAGACACGGTCGTCACCATCACCTTTTCGGGTTACCGCTATTATCGTGCGGCAAGCGGCAATAACGGCGGTTGGTTTGCGGGGATGAGCACGGAAATCGAATTGAAATAATTCCCGTCCGAATGATCACGGTATTTCTCCGCATTTTTCGGGTTTGTTCTTGCATTTTTCGAAATATGTGCTAAACTAATGGTGTCGGGAAAATACCCGACGGGTCGGGGACGGTCATCGGATTGACCGTTTCACCGCATAAAACATCTATGACGGAGGAATATTATGCCTTATAAAATCGGCGATGAATGCACCAAGTGCGGCGCCTGCGAGAGCGAATGTCCGGTCAGCTGCATCAAAGAGGGCGACAAAGTGTATGTCATCAATGAAGACGAATGCATCTCCTGCGGCGCTTGCGCAGTCGTCTGTCCGGTCGATGCCCCCAAGGAACAGTGAACATAGCCCCTTAAAAGGTGCAACAAAGTGCGTAAACGGCATTTTGCTGCACCTTTTTCAATTGAGGGTGAGACCTCTGCCGCAATCCCGTCCAATCGCCCCGCCCGTCAACAATATATCCGCTGCGACCCCGGAAAAAGCCCGTTTTTAACGTTGATTCAGGGCAAGAAGGCACGGACGGCGTCGCGGTATCGCCTGATTTTTGATGGTTCAAGACACAACGCCCGCCGCCGAAATTGATATCTACACGAAAAGAAGTGAGCGCATGGCCGGAACATTATATATCACCGCGACGCCGATCGGCAATCTCGGCGACATCTCCGAACGCGCGTTAAAAACGCTGTCCGAGGTTGATTTCATCGCCGCCGAGGACACCCGTGTCACGTTAAAACTGCTCTCTCACTTCGGCATTTCCAAATCGGTCGTCAGCTATCACGAACACAATAAATTTACCGTTGGAAAACAGATCACCGGGCGCTTGAAAAACGGCGAAAATTGCGCGTTGGTCACCGACGCGGGGATGCCTGCGGTCAGCGATCCCGGCTGCGAGCTCGTCGCCGCCTGCCGCGCCCAAAACATCCCCGTCACGGTCATTCCCGGCGCTTCCGCTGTCATCTGCGCGGTCGCCCTTTCCGGTTTCACTAAAAAACGTTTTTCTTTCGAGGGTTTTTTGCCCGCTTCCGGCAAAGCGCGCGCCGACGCTCTTTTACGCGCCGCGGTCTATGACGGCATCGTAATTTTTTACGAGGCGCCGCACCGCCTGCAAAAGACCCTGTGCGACCTTTTCGACGCGCTCGGCGACATACCCGTCGTCCTTGTCAAAGAGATTTCGAAACTGTATGAGGCGGTCATCCCGGGCAAGCTCTCCGAATTTATCACGGGTTACGAAGAAGTTCGCGGCGAATTCGTGATCGTCCTCGAAAACACGCCCGTCGTGCAAACCGAAGACCCTGTCGCGTTTGCGCTCGAGCTGACGGGCATGGGCGTCTCCGCCTCCGACGCCGCCAAATACGCCGCCAAAAAGCTCGGCGCGAAAAAGAACGAAATCTACACAGAAATTTTAAATAATACTAATTCCAAATGATCAAATCGGCTGTCAACCCCCCCTGCTGTTGGCAGGAGTGAAAACGTTTCGCCGTTTTCAACAAACCGGTATTGCACGATATATTTCTGTGGCATACGCCGCCGTACCGCCGCGTTGCGGCGGATTTGCAAAGCCGATTATTTTATCGGCTTTGCAAATAAAATATTCGTATAAAAAATCGCCGAAAACGGAATAAAATTCTCCGGATCTTCGCAAAATACAATTAAGTTGATTTGCGGAGGGAAGAAGATGAATCAAAAAATCGCAAGAGTCCTTTGCACCATGGCAATCGGCGCGGTGGTGAGCGGAATCGCCTCGGTGATTTTCTACCGCCCCGCGCCGAAAGCGATGAACATGTTTTGTCAGTTTAAAAAGAAAATGGCCAAGACGCTCCGCTCCATGGGAGGTATTGCGGACGCAATCGGGTACATGCTCAAGTAGCATACCCGATACATACCGCCGCTCTAATATTGCTCGAAAACCGTTTGCGCAAGGGCTTTGAGCTCGTCGATGACGCTCTGCGGTTTCGCGATTTTGACATCCGCGCCGAAATTCATCAGCCAGGTCAAAAAGAGCGGGCTGACTTGGATGCGCACGGTGGTCTCGAACTGCGACTCATCGACTTTGTACATCGGGATATCGTGCCCGAACCGGTCGAGGATGATGCCCGCCATGTGATTTTTACAGCGCAGCGTGACCTGCTCCTCCCTGCCGCCGTACATACCGAAGACCTTTTTTGAATAGACGCCCATGTCGAAATTCTTGAATGCGTCCTGCCCCTCGCGTTTTTCGCCGCCGACCGCAAGGCGCAGCATTTTGTCAACGCGGTAGTGCTTGATCATTTCGGCTGTGCCGTCATACGCGATCATATAGTAGTTGTCGTCGTCCCAGGTGAGCGCCCACGGGCTGGCCAAATAGGAGGCGCCGCCGCGGCGCAGGCGTTTTTGTTTATTCTCGTCCCACTCGTAATATTGAAAACTGATCTTCCGGTCGGCGTTGATGGCCGCGTGGATGGCGTCGACGGTATAGTAGATGCTCTCGTTCATCGTCTTGATGCGGTTGGCGACATAGACCTGCCGCTGAAGCTGGCGGGCCTGATGGCCGCTGGCGAGCGACTCGATTTTTTGAATCAGTTCGTTGCTTTTTTTATAGGTGATGAATTTTGACGACTGGACCGCGTCGACAAGAAGCTTTAATTCGGGCAGCTCGAACGCGCGGTCGCCGACATAATATCCGATGACCTTCCCACGGCTGAGTTGAATGTCAAGGCCGAAAAGACGGAGCGTCTCAAAGTCGTCGTAGATGCTCTTGCGCTCGGCGGTGACGCCCTTTGCCTCCAGATCGGCAAGCAGCTGCTGCATCGGGAGCGGATGGTCCTCGTCGGTGCGTTCAAGCAAGAATTTCATGATATACAGGATTTTCAGCTTCTGATTGACGGATTTCGGCATAAATAATCTCCTTTGTGTTCCCCGATTGGAATTTTAACACAGATTGCCGAAGCGGTCAACCGCGAGGTTGAAATCCCGCCGATTTTGTGTTATTCTGAATTCGGGCGCCGGGTTTGGCGGGATAATCGGGGAAAGGCGGGGGATTTGCCATCGTTGCGATCGAGACCGACAGGCGATATAACCGCATCTTTTACGCAGCGACGGCGCTGGGGCTGATTTTGTGCGCGGCGGTGATGCTGTTCAGCGCAAAATATCACCTGATCATGGGCAACAACGGCCCGCAGAGCTCATATCTCGGCCTGACCGAGATCGACTTTGACGGCGGTGAGACCGCTTATTTGGACGGCGAGTGGAAACTCTACCCCGGTATATTCATCATCAGCGATTCGATTAAAAATCCCGAAAAAGACCGATATGCCGCGGTTCCGAGTTTTCAGGACCGCCACGCCGACTCCGGCTTTTTTTACGGCAGTTATGAGATCAACTTGGTGACCGCCAAACAAAAAACGGGATTGGCGATCTATATCCCCAACTCGTGCATCGCCTATAAGATCTGGCTGAACGACCTGCTGGTGGGCAGCAGCGGCGTGCTCGCAAAGACCCCCGAATCGGTTGCCGCGGACGTCGGTTACATCGCGCTCCCATTCGACTTAAAAGACAGGTTGAACAACAAGCTTGTCATCGAAATGGCGACCCGCGAATTCGGAGGGCTTTACATCACCCCGCGCATCTCGTCACATCGTCTGCTCGAGAGCGGCAACGCCTGGGACGAGACCGCCGCGTTTTTAATCTCGGGGATGTTGATTGCGAACGCGGTCATCTTTGTCATTTTGCGGCTGGTGGTCAAATACCGCCCGTTTACGGTCTGGTTTCCGCTGTCCTCGCTGTTTTTCTTTGTGCGGCTGCTGATGACGCAGGAGATGTTCCCGTCCTATCAAAAAGTGTTCGGCAGCGCTTCCTATGAAAATGTCATCCTGGTCGCGTTATTGGCTTCCTTCATCTTTGTCTACACCTCCACGAGGTTTATCATGGGGCTGTGCGAATATCGCAATCAATGGGTGACCTACGGCATTGCCGGGTATCTTGCCGCGGTTTACATCGGCTGCTGTGTCCTTTCGCTGCTGTCTTCGGAGCGGCTGTCGATCCTCCTGGCCACGCTGCTGGCTGCGGCCGTTCCGATTTTGAACGGTATCATCATATTGCGAAGAGGTCTGCTGAACCGGCAGACCCTGATGCCGATCTTGCTTTATGTCTATGTGATGTTATTGCTCGCGATGAACGGGCTGCATTTGGTCGGGTGGCTGCTTTTCCCGACGCGCAACATCGGACAATATCTGTTTTTGGCGTTCAGCTGGTATGTGGTCATCTTTTACGCGCTGCGCATCCGCGGGATGTATGAGGACTCGAAAAAACTTGTCGCCTCGGAAACCGCGCTGCTCAAAAGCAACGCCACTTTGATGCTGAGCCAGATCAAGCCGCATTTTATCTATAACACACTCACGACGATCCAGTCGATGATCAAACTCAACCCCGAACAGGCGTATCACACCACCGGGATTTTTGCTTCGTATCTGCGCTCGAATATCTCGGCGATTGACAGTTTTGATCCGGTTCCGCTCTCGAAGGAACTTGAAAATGTCCGCTCCTATGCCGATATCGAGCAGATCCGCTTCGGTGAAAAACTTCAGGTGATCTACGACATTCAAAGCTGCGCCTTTTCGCTTCCGCCGCTGACCATCCAGCCGCTGGTCGAAAACGCCATCAAACACGGCATCCGAAAACGCTCGGGCAAGGGCGCCGTCACGATCTCGACATTTGAGGACGAAGACCATTATTATGCCACGGTCGCCGACAACGGCGTCGGGTTTTCCCCGGACAAAACGGATAATCCGATGTCTGTGGGACTCAAAAACATCGAATACCGCCTGCGCACCATCAGCAACGGTCGGCTCGAGATTGATAGCCGGCCCGGAGAGGGAACGACTATGCGCATCATCATCCCAAAGGGGACTTAAAGGTCAAGCGCTGAAAACACGTGAAAGGAAGAACCGCATGTCAAAACTCAGAATCGTCATCGTCGACGACGAACCTTGGATTTTGTCGCACACCGAGATGGTTTGCGGCGAGTTCCGCCATGTCGAGGTGGTCGGAAAATTCACCGACCCCAAGGACTGTTTGGAGTTCCTTTCAAAGCAGCAGGCCGACGCCGCGATTTTGGATATTGAGATGCCGGTCATGAACGGCATCGAATTGGGCGCGGAAATCAAAAAACTGCACCCCGAGATGGTCTTGATCTATTCGACCGGATATGACAATTATGCCCTCGACGCCTTCGGCGTCAACGCGTCCGCATATCTTTTAAAACCGTGCAGCAAAGAACGCTTGGAAAAGGCCGTCGAAACGGCGCGCGCCCTCGCGAAATACACGGTAAACCCCGTCTTCATCCGGACTTTCGGCGAATTTGACGTATTCGTCAACGACCTGCCGATCTATTTCAAAAACGCAAAGTCCAAAGAACTGCTGGCGTTGTTGGTCGACAAGCGCGGCTCGACCATGACGGGCGAACAGATCACCGGATACCTGTGGGAGGACAAACTCTACAACGATACGGTCGGCTCCTATCTGCGCCGCGCCATCATGAACCTCAAACAGACGCTCGCCGAATACGGCATCGAGGGGCTTTTGATCGACGAGCGCAACGCAAAAGCTGTCGACACGCAAAAGTTTACGTGCGATTATTATCGGCTCATGGACGGAGACGCCGAGTCCGTCGCCCTGTATGACGGCCGCTATATGACCAGTTATTCCTGGGCCGAAGAAACGGCCGCCGTCATCGACAACAAAATCGACTTTTACAACCGGAAAGAAAATTAATTTGAAATATTTTTAAAATAATCGAAATACTTCCATTATTTACACGGTTTATGCACGCAACTTATACTGAATGTATACGGTACATATGATATTATAATCACAAAGGGGTTGTGTACCCACGCTTCCCCGGCGGTTTCATGCGGCCGCCATATGCGTATTTTGTTGTTCTCCTTTCACGCTTTTCGCCCGTGTTGCCACACGGGCGAATATTCTTTTAGTGCCATTCACGGCTTTTAACCATATGATCCGTTTTGCGCCGACAACACACCTGGCTCCTCCGCCATCCAAACGAAATCCCGTAAATCAGAGGCGTTTTATTGCCCCTTGTCCTCATAGAGCGCGACCGTGATGGTCAGCGTCTCGGGAAGGCCGCCCTTTTTGCGGTAGATCGAGAGCTTGATTTTATCGCCCGCCTTGTGCGAGCGGATGATCGAGACCATCTGACCGGTGGAAGTGATCGCCTCGCCGTCGACCGCGGTGATGATGTCGTCGGCTTGAACGCCTTTTATGTCGGCGTCGGAGCCGGGCACAACCTCAACCACGAAGACGCTGCCCGGCAGGTTATTGGTTGTGACGATGTAATCCTCATGCTGGCTGACCGTGATGCCGAGCCGCACACGGCCGGTGACATAACCGTTTTTCAGCAGGTCTCCGATAATCGGGATCGCCTCGTCGGACGGAACCGCAAATCCGATGCCCTCATAATCGACCTCGGCGATTTTGGAAGAGACCAATCCGATCACCTGACCGCTGAGGTTTACCAGCGGGCCGCCGGAGTTGCCCGGATTGACCGCCGCGTCATACTGGAGCAGTGTGTTATAACCGGAGAGGGAGCTCTCGCGCTGTTTTCCCGAAAGGACGCCGAATGTCAATGAGCTGGAGAGCTGTTCGCCGCCCGGGCTGCCGACCGCAAGCACAAACTGGCCGACGCCCGTCGCATCGCTCGAACCGAATTCCACAGGCACAAGACCGGTGGCTTTGATCTTTAAAACAGCGATGTCGGTGTTGGCGTCATAGGCGACCAGAGTCGCCTCATAAGTGCTGTTGTCATCGGTTGTGACGGTGACGCTGTTGCAATCCTCGATCACATGGTAACAGGTCAAAATATAGCCGTCTTCGGAGATGATCATGCCGCTGCCCTCCGCATAGACATCAATTTCTCTCAAGACATAGGTCTTGATGCCCACCACGGATTGTACGACTTTTTGATAGGCCGCTTCGACCGAGAGGTTGTTTTCGCTCTCGCGGGTGATCAGCGTATCGAGCGTGACGTCGGGCGCGCTGACCATATTTCCGGGTGTACTGACCGAGGGATCTTTGACTGCGGGATTGCCTCTCAGCGCCCCGGCGACGCCGATGGCGGATCCGATCATGACCAAACAGGTGATGATCGCAACCACGGAGATAAAAACCTTGCTGCCTTTTGAGAGTTTTTTGCCGTTGTCATTGCCGCCCTGTTTTTGGGGCTGTTGCTGCGGCATATAATAGGGCGCCGGCTGCTGCGGGGGCTGCGGGGGCTGGGGCTGCTGCGGCTGAATCAACTGCGGTTGAGGGGTCGGCCGCGAATCAGCCGAAAAATCCACTTGGGGCGCGTCGTCCGTTTCCGGGATCGGATCCGGGGCTATATTCTCTTTCGGCTGATTGGGTTCCTGTGCATTCCCGCCGTTTTTTTCTTCAAAAAATGTCATTCTCAGGATCATCCTTTCGCAAATTTTAAATCATAAGTTTTTTTGGTCTTATCGAAGCATCAAACTTCAACCTCCGAAACAATTTTTGACTTGTCCCGCGCCTTGTATTCTCACGCTTGTCCTATTATACACCGACCTCGTCTTGAAAACAAGCCGCAGACATTGTATAATGGGATTATCACGCGGTTTTGTGATGGCAGAGTGATTGGATTGTTATTTTGCTGAGTCGAAAACCGTTTTTTTACGGCGTAAAACCGCGCGGATCGGGCCGGCAGTCGAAACCCCGGCGCTTGATCGGAAAGGAAGATAAAACACCAGTGAAAGTCGGAATTGTCGGGCTGCCGAATGTCGGCAAAAGCACGCTGTTCAACGCCATCACCAACGCGGGCGCACAGGCGGCCAATTATCCGTTTTGCACCATCGAGCCGAATATCGGCGTCGTCGCGGTGCCGGACAATCGCCTTGACGCACTCGCGAAAATTTATAACCCGGTCAAAGTGACGCCCGCCGTCATCGAATTTCTCGACATCGCGGGACTTGTGCGCGGCGCCTCCAAAGGCGAGGGGCTCGGCAACAAGTTTTTGTCCAACATCCGTGAAGTCGACGCCATCGTGCAGGTCGTGCGCTGTTTTGAAGACGGCGGAGTCGCGCATGTCGAGGGCAGCGTCGACCCGATGCGCGACGTCGACATCATTCATCTCGAATTGATCTTCGCAGACCTTGAACTCGCCGTTCGCCGCGAGGACAGGGCCCGCAAGAACGCCAAGGGGGATAAAAAATTCGACCTCGAGGCCGACTTTTTCATGCGCCTCTCAAAGCACCTTGAAGACGGCAAACCCGCTTATTCGTTTGAGACCGCGGGCGAGGACGAAAATTTTTGGCTGCGCCGCTCCGGGCTGTTGAGCAGCAAACCGATGATCTTTGCGGCAAACCTCTCCGAGGCCGATTTCAAGTCCGAGATCGAAAACCGGGGACTTGTCCGCCTGCGGGAGCTGGCGGAGAAAACCGGCGGCAAGGTGCTGCCCGTCTGCGCCAAGCTCGAGGAGGAAATCGCCGCGTTCCCCCCCGACGAAAAGCTGTTGTTTTTGGCCGATCTGGGCATGGACGAATCGGGTCTTGACCGCCTGGTGCGCGAGGCCTACGACCTGCTCGGGCTGATCTCCTATCTGACCGCAGGCCCACCGGAGGTGCGCGCATGGACGATCGCGAAGGGAACCAAGGCGCCGCAGGCCGCCGGCAAGATCCACTCCGATTTCGAGCGCGGGTTCATCCGCGCCGAGGTCATCCCCTTCGATGAATTGATTAAAAACGGCTCGCTCGCCGCCGCCAAAGAAAAAGGCCTTGTCCGCAGCGAGGGCAAGGAATACGTGATGCAGGACGGCGACGTGGTTTTGTTCAGATTTAATGTCTAACATGGAAGTTGGAAGTCGGAAAACGGAAAACGGAAAACGGGGAACGGATTTATGTAGGGAACGGTCTTGACCCTTCCGAGCGGGTGAACAGCCCGCGTCCCCGTTGCCTTGCCTGTTTCATTGATTGTATTTAATCGTCATTGCGTGGCGATCAAATTGTGCGGCAATCCATCCCCCGTCTTTGCGAGCGAAGCGCGGCAATCCAGACCTGCGGCGTCCTGACTTCGCGATAAACCGGACGCTTCGTTTCCGGATTGCTTCGTCACACGCGGGGCGAACCCCGCGTTTTCCTCTCAAAGACGTAGGGGCGGCCTCATGTGGCCGCCCGTCTACTGTTCTCTGTCTTTTGCCTTCTCGGAGGGGGCGTATCTCTTTTTTGCCGTGCGGATTGCGCGCTTCTGCTCTCTCCCTGTCGGATACCCTCGCAAAACCCGACATTTTCCTTAAAACCGCTTGCCACCGGACCGTCGGCATGGTATAATTTTTAACGGAATAACGGAAAGACAACCCGACGAAAGGATGAACATCATGGCAGACCACGATCAAAGAGCGGCCGCATTGCAGACGGCGCTGGCCAAAATCGAAAAACGCTTCGGCAAAGGAGCGATTATGAAACTCGGCGACACCGCCGATAAAAAAATCGAAGTGATCTCAAGCGGCTCATTGAATCTCGACATCGCGCTTGGCGTCGGCGGCATCCCGCGCGGCAGGATCATCGAGATTTACGGCCCCGAGTCCTCGGGCAAAACCACCCTCGCGCTGCATGTGATTGCCGAGACCCAGATCGCCGGCGGACAGGCGGCCTTTATCGACGCCGAACACGCGCTCGACCCGTCCTACGCCAAATCGCTCGGCGTCGATACGGATAATTTGCTGATTTCCCAGCCCGACGACGGCGAACAGGCGCTCGAGATCACCGAACAGTTGATCCGCTCCGGCGCGGTCGACACCATCGTCATCGACTCGGTGGCGGCGCTGGTGCCCCGCAACGAGATCGAGGGCGACATGGGCGACGCGACGATGGGCATGCACGCCCGCCTGATGAGCCAGGCCATGCGCAAGATCGCGGGCGTCACCTCCAACAACAACTGCATTGTCGTCTTCATCAACCAGCTGCGCGAAAAAGTCGGCGGTTACGGCAACCCCGAGACCACGACGGGCGGACGCGCGTTGAAGTTTTACGCCTCGGTGCGCATTGATGTGCGCCGCAGCGACGCCATCAAGGACGGCACCACCGTCATCGGCAACCGAACCAAGGCCAAAGTCGTCAAGAATAAAGTCGCCCCGCCGTTCCGGGACGCCGAATTTGACATCATGTACGGCAAGGGCATCTCCAAAGAGGGCGAAGTGCTCGACAACGCCGTCAAATATGAGATCGTCCAGCGTGCCGGCACCTGGTTTTCCTATAAAGAAAACCGCCTCGGACAGGGCCGCGACAATGTCAAGGAGCTGTTGCTGAACGACAGGGCGCTCTACGACGAGATCCATAAACTCGTGCGCGAGGCCATTACAAAAGAGGCCGCCGAGCCGAAAATCAGGCAAAAGGGCGGCGTCAAAGCCGTCGCCGCCGAACCGGGCGAAGAGACCGCCGAAAAGCCCAAAAAGCGCGTAGACATCGACATCACGGTCGACGATGAATAAGTTCCGGCTTTCGTTCGAAAAACAACGGCAAAACCTGATCGTCTCGGCGGACGGCGAACCGTTTTTCACCGCCTATGCCCCCGTCGTGCGAAAGCAGGGTTTTGGGGACGGCGACGAACTCTCCGCCGCCGAACTCGCCGACTTCCGCAGGCGCTGTCTGACCGAGGATTATCTGCGGCGGGCGTATTATCTTCTCGGCATCAAGGATTATTCGAAACGGGGACTTGTCAAAAAGCTCGGCGACGACGAAGAAATCGCCCAAACCGTGGCCGACGGCCTCGAAAGCGACGGCTACCTAAACGACGACGCCTATGCCGCCCGCAGAGCAGAACAACTGATCGCCGGCAAAAAGACGTCGGAGCGGACGGCGGTTTACACTCTCGTTTCAGAGGGCGTCGAACCCGAACTCGCCCGCAGCGCCGTCGCAGACCTCGGCAGCGACCCCGCAGAGCGGATCACCGCTCTGCTCGAAGGGCGGTATCGTATAAAACTGCAGCGGGAAAACGGTTCCCAAAAGGTCGCGCAGGCGCTTGCCCGTCTCGGCTTTCGCCACGACGACATCAAAACCGCGCTCTCAAAATTCACCGATGGAGATTATCATGGCAATTGACGCGGCTCTCGTCTGTCTCGGGTGTGCCAAAAACCTTGTGGACGCCGAACGCATCTTATACAAACTGTATGCAAACGGAATCAATATACGCAACGATGTCGCGGGCGCCGACGTCGTCATTGTCAACACCTGCGCATTTATCGACGCCGCCAAGCAGGAGGGCATCGAGACCATCCTCGAATACGCCGCGCTCAAAAGAGAGGGGCGCATCAAGGGCATCGTCGTGACCGGCTGCATGGCGCAGCGCTATGCCGACGAAATCAAAAAGGAGCTGCCCGAAGTCGATTGCATCCTCTCCCCGGGCAACAACGACGCCGTCTGCGAGGCCGTCAAGGCCGCCGCGTCGGGCAAAAAGCTCATTAAAACAAACGAACCCGAAAAACTTGTTTTGACCGGCGACCGCATCCGCTCGACCCCCGACGGCTGGGCGTATCTCAAAGTCGCCGACGGCTGCGACAACCGGTGCAGCTATTGCGCCATTCCGTCCATTCGCGGCGCGTTCCGCTCGGTGCCGATCCCCGACCTGGTCACCGAGGCCAAAGAACTGGTCGACGGCGGCGTCAGCGAGTTGATTTTGATCGCGCAGGACACGACCCGCTACGGCGAGGATTTATACGGCAGACAGGCGCTGCCCGAACTGATCGAAGCCCTCTCCGGGATCGAACCCCTGAAAAAAATCCGCATCCTGTATCTCTACCCCGACCGCGTCAGCGACGCCATCATCGACTGCATCGCGAACAACCCCAAGGTTGTCAAGTACATCGACCTGCCGCTGCAGCACGCCGACGGGAATGTCTTAAAACTGATGAACCGGCGCGGGGACGACAAGACCCTGCTGGCGCTCGTCGAAAAGCTGCGCGCCCGCATCCCCGGCGTGACTTTGCGCACCACCGTAATGGTCGGCTTCCCGGGCGAGAGCAAAAAAGCGTTCGACACCCTTCTGGGCTTTGTGAAAAAGGTCAAGTTCGACCGCCTCGGCTGCTTTGCGTTTTCCCCGCAGGAGGGTACGCTCGCGGCGTCTCTGCCGGACGCCTGCACCCAACGCACCGCCAAAACCCGCCTGAAACAGATCATGCTCACGCAAAACGAGATCATGGAGCAAAAAAATCGAGATAAAATCGGGCAGACGGTCGAGGTGCTGGTCGAGGGTTATGACCGCTGGGCCGATCGGTGGTTCGGACGCAGCGACGCCGACGCGCCCGAAGTCGACGGCAAGATATTTTTCAGCGGAAAAACCGGTTTCGGTTCGGCGGAAAACCTGCATCCCGGCGATCGGGTGGACATAAAACTGACCGAGGCGATCGGCCTCGATCTGGTCGGAGAAATGCTCCGCTTCGCATAAAACCTATTTCTTTGAAAGGACGGCGCTGATTATGGCTGAAACCAAAAAACCAAAAATGAACCTGCCGAACAAGCTGACGATGTTTCGGATCTTTTGCGTCCCGTTTTTTTTATGCTTTTTGTTGGCTGACGGCATCCCGCTCAACATCCTCTGGGCGGGCATCATCTTCACGGCGGCGATGATCACCGATTTGCTCGACGGCAGAATCGCCCGCAAATACAACCTTGTGACCGCGTTCGGCAAATTTTGGGACCCGCTCGCCGACAAACTGATCACCCTCACGGCGCTCACCGGCATCGCGGCGCTCAGCGACAACGCCCTGCTCCCCGCCGTCGTGGCCTGCGTGGTGCTTTGGCGCGAGCTGATCGTCACCGGCCTGCGGCTGATCGCGGCGGGCGGCAGCGGCAAAGTCATCGCGGCCAACATCTGGGGCAAACTCAAGACCACCTTCCAGTGCATCTATATCGGTTTCGCATTGTTTTCAATGTTTTTCACCGACAATCTCGGTCTCCCGGAAAAAAGCGTTTTTTACCGCGACGCATTCGCGCCGATTTTCAATATCGTCATCATGGTCACCGGCAGCATCATGATCATCCTGACGATTTGGTCGGGCTGGACTTACTATCGGGACAACAAAGAGGCGTTGAAAATGTAACTTTGGTAAGTGTAAAGTTTAAAGTGTAAAACGTAAAGTGACATTCCCGGCGGATTTCAATCAGTGTTAAATGCATTTTAGAAAAGCCTTGCATTTTCTTTTTCTGTACCTATAAAATCTCACTGACAAGCGATCTGCGTTTTCACTTTAAACTAACTCTATACTAACAAACGCATGTCTGGTTTCAGGACATCGGTAAGCCGGAAGTATCAAGACATCGGTAAGTAAATGTGTCAGGACATCGGTAAGTAAGCATGGT
>CAZPLU010000043.1:0-16916 GCA_964587625.1 uncultured Eubacteriales bacterium | reverse complement strand
TGTTGTATGATTGAAATAACGCGGGTTTTTACTCTCCGTAATAATCTCCCACATAAGGAATCTCTCTGAATTCTTTTGTGTAGAAGTTAAAGCTTAACCGTCGTTTTTGTTCGGTATTAAAAGACACCTCATTTTCATTTTCACGTTTGAAATGGAGGTAATCGCGTAATTTACACACGCATACGACCTTGTTGATTCACCGTTGTTATCCGTTTCGGATTTATTATCGCCCATCGGTCTAGCGAATGCGTTGCAATCCGTATTAAAAGTTTCTGAGAGATTGAAAAATACTTTATCGCTTTAGTTGACAAAAGCGATAAAGTATTATATAATACCTATGAAATCGGAAAAAAAGTTTCCGAGGTGAATATCCAATGATGACGTGAACCTTGAGAGGGGATTCCAATGACCGAAAAACTGCCTTTGTTCGACCGAATTCCGCTTCGGCTGCGCGCATTGTATGAGCGCTGCGGCTATCAAAAATATCGCATGGATAAACTCGAGACCTACGACACCTACCGCGAGAACAAGAGTTTTTTAACGGGGGAGCGGATCATCACGTTCACCGGCGCGGGCGGGCGGCTGATGGCGTTAAAACCTGACGTGACATTGAGCATCATTAAAAACATCACGCCTGAAGCCGTGCGTGTCAAGCTGTTTTACGACGAAAACGTGTTCCGGATGAAAAAGAACGACGGAGAGGTACGCGAAATCGGGCAGACCGGGCTGGAATACATCGGCGCCGACGACGCTTTTTCCGAGGCCGAGGTCGTGATTTTGGCAGCGCAGTCGCTGGCGTTGCTCGACGAAAACTATTTATTAAACATCGGTCATATGGGCTTTCTTTCGGGGATTTTCGGGGATCTGAGCGAAGAGTTTTTGACTGCTTTAGCCGGAAAAAATCGCACGGCACTGGCCGCCATCTGCGGCGACGAAACGCTTGTGCAAACACTCTGTGCGCTCTGTGAAAAACCGACCGAAAAACTTGAATGTTTAAAAGAGCTTGTCAAAAACGAACGCACGCTAATTGCCTTTGAGGAATTGAGAGCGTTGGCGGTGCTGCTGTGTGCGGCGGGACTGGAAGAACGCGTTCGCATCGATTTTTCTACCGTCAACTCACCGGATTATTATAACGGCGTCGTCATGCGCGGATATATCTCCAAGGCGGCTTCGGCGGTACTCGCGGGCGGGCGTTATGACGGCATGATGCGCAGGTTCGGCAAGCCCCAAAGCGCCATCGGGTTCGCGATCTATCTGGGCGAGCTGGAGAGGGTATTTTACGAGCCGTCCGAATTCGACACGGATATTTTGCTGGTCTACGGCGATTGCGATCCCCGTACGGTGCTGAAAAAAGCCGAGGAATTGCGGGCGCGCGGGTTTTCCGTAAGGGCGGAAAAAGATCAAAGCGCAGGTGTGCGCGCAAAAAAAACCATCGTCTTGGGAGATCATGAAGATGCTTAATATTGCACTTCCCAAAGGCCGCTTGGGCGACCGGGTGTATGAACAATTTCAAAAACTCGGCCTCTGCTGCCCGGAAATGGACGGGACCGGCCGCCGACTGGTATTCGAAAATCCCGAGGCGGGCGTCCGTTATCTGCTGGTCAAACCGTCCGATGTGGCGGTGTATGTCGTACGCGGCGCGGCGGACATCGGTGTGGTCGGTAAGGATGTTTTACTCGAGACCGAGCCGGATGTCTATGAATTGTGCGACCTCGGGATCGGCAAGTGCCGTATTGTAATTGCGGCGAAAAACGGGTTCGTCGAGGATCTTTCCGTGCCGCTGCGGGTAGCGACAAAATATCCGCATGTGACCGCGCGGCATTATGCCGAAAAGAACCGGCGCATTGAGTTGATCAAGCTCAACGGCAGCATCGAATTGGCTCCAGTGACAGGGCTTTCCGACGTAATTTCGGACATCGTCGAGACCGGCACGACGCTGAAAGAGAATGACCTCTCGGTGCTGGAGATCATCGCATATTCGAGTGCGCGGCTGATCGTAAACAAGAGCGCCTATCAGTTCAAGCGTGAGATGATCGACAATATTCGTGACGGACTGGAGCGATTAAAATGAAAATTAAAATTGTTGATATAAAAGGCCTGAAAAACAGAAATATTTTTTGCCGCAACGTCTCCGAGACCCCGAAAGCGGTCTGTGAGGCGGTTGACGAAGTGATCAAAGCCGTGGTTTCAGAAGGCGATGCGGCTCTTTTGCGGTTTACCGAAAAATTTGACGGCGTGACACTTGCAAAAATCGAAGTGGATAAAATGGCGTTGGATGAAGCGGAATCGGCTGTTGACGGCGCGTTGCAGGCGGCTTTAAAGACCGCGGCGGAAAACATCAAAGAGTTCCACGCGAAGCAAAAACGCGAGGGGTTTGAGTTCAAACGCCCCGACGGCGCGGTGTTGGGACAGCGGTTTACGCCGATTGAAAAAGTCGGCGTCTACATTCCGGGCGGCACGGCGCGATATCCCTCGACCGTCTTGATGGACGTGATCCCGGCAAAAATCGCGGGCGTGCGCGAAATCGTCATGACTACGCCTCCGGGAAAAGACGGCAAAATTCCGGCGGCGACACTGGCGGCGGCAAAAATCGCCGGGGTCGACCGGGTGTTCGCGGTCGGCGGCGCGCAGGCGATTGCGGCGATGGCATACGGGACGCAGAGCGTGCCGAAGGTCGACAAGATCGTCGGGCCGGGCAACGCCTATGTCACCGAGGCCAAGAGGCGGGTGTTCGGATCGGTCGGAATCGATATGTTGGCCGGGCCGAGTGAAATTTTGATTGTTGCGGACGAGAGCGCGAATCCCGACTTCATCGCGGCGGACATGCTCTCGCAGGCCGAACACGATCAAAACGCCTCGGCGGTACTGATTTGTGAGACCGAAACGTTTGCGAAAAAAGTGGTAAAACAACTCGAAAAACGCCTTGAAAAATTGCCTCGCCGCGAAATCGCCTCGGCGTCGCTTGAAAACAACGGTATGATCATCATTGCGGGGCTTGACGAGGCGATTAAAATCTCCGACGAACTGGCTCCGGAGCATTTGGAACTGTGCGTGGCCGATCCGGAGACCGCGTTTGAGAAAGTCAAAAACGCGGGAAGCGTCTTTTTAGGCAGCTACACACCCGAGGCGCTCGGCGACTATTTGGCCGGAACCAATCATACGCTGCCGACGATGGGCACGGCACGGTTTTCGAGCCCGCTGTCGGTCGACGACTTTGTCAAAAAGAACAGTTATATCCGTTATGATGCCGATTCGCTTGCAAGCGTGGCCGAAAAGATTGTGAATTTCGCACGCGCCGAGGGGCTTGACGCGCACGCCGAGAGCGTTCTGGCGCGGTTTGAGGATAAATGATATGCGGTTTTTAGATTCCAAATTCAAAAACCTTATACCGTATGCGCCGGGCGAACAGCCGGCGGATATGGATCGGCTGATGAAGTTGAACACCAATGAGAGCCCGTTCCCGCCGTCGCCCAAAGTGGTTGAGGCGGTGAACGCGGCTGCGGTGTCGCGGCTGCGGCTCTACAGCGACCCGACCTGCCGGAAGCTCACACAAGCCATCGCGGAATTCGAGGACGTTAAATCGGAAAACGTATTTGTCGGAAACGGCAGCGACGAAATTTTATCGTTCATCTTCCACGGCTTTTGCGAAAACGGCGCGGCGTTCGCCGACATCACCTACGGGCTTTACCCGGTGCTGTGCCGGATGTTCGGGGTCGCCGAAAAAATCATTCCGCTCAAAGCCGATTTTTCGCTCGACCCCGCCGATTACGCAACTCTGAGCGAGACGGTGGTGCTCGCGAACCCCAACGCGCCGACCGGAATGGCGCTGCCGCTCGACGGTATCGAGGCGCTGATGAAACCGGGGCGCCTGACCGTGGTCGACGAGGCCTACGTCGATTTCGGGGCCGAAAGCGCGGTAAAACTGCTCGATGAATATGAAAATCTGCTGGTCGTCAAAACCTTTTCAAAATCGCGGTCGCTGGCGGGCGGGCGCGTCGGCTACGCAGTCGGCAGCCGGGAACTGATCGCCGATTTGAACACGCTTAAATACAGTTTTAACCCTTATAACGTCAACTCGCTGTCGATGCTCGCGGGGATTGCGGCGGTTCGGGATGTCGGATATTTTGAGGAGTGCCGCACGAAGATCATTCAAAACCGCGAAACGCTGACGGCGGGGCTGCGGGAACTGGGCTTTACGGTGCTTGAAAGCAAAGCCAATTTTGTGTTCGCAAAACCGGTAAAAATGGGTGGAAAAGAGTGTTTTGACGCCTTACGCGAAAAAGGGATTTTAGTGAGGCGGTTCGATAAGCCGCGTATTGACGGTTATTTAAGAATCACGATCGGCGACGAAACACAGACGGAAAAATTTTTAAAGACGATGAAAACCATTTTCAATGAATCGGAAAGGCGGGGATGATCATGAGAAGCGCGCAGATTTCACGCAAGACCAACGAGACCGACATCGCGCTGACCCTCTGTCTGGAGGGCACAGGCAAGGCCGCGGTCGACACCGGCATCGGATTTTTAAATCACATGCTGATATTGTTCGCCTGTCATTCGGGGTTTGATTTGCAGCTTGTCTGTAAGGGCGACGTCGATGTGGATTTTCACCATTCGGCGGAGGACATCGGTATTTGCCTCGGTAAGGCGCTGGACACCGCGCTCGGCGATCGGGCGGGGATCACGCGCTACGGCAGTGTGTTCGTGCCGATGGACGAGGCGCTGGTGCTGGCGGCGGTCGACATCTGCGGCAGGGGTACGCTCGGCTACGCACTGGACATCCCGTCGCAAAAGATCGGCGACTTCGATTCGGAACTGATTAAAGAATTTTTTACGGCGCTCACGCGCGAACTCAAAGCGGCGGTGCATCTGAGGCGATTTTGCGGAGAGAACAGCCACCACATCGCCGAGGCCGCATTCAAGGCGTTCGCGCGGGCAATGGCGATTGCGGTCAAGATCGATCCGGCCAAAAAAGATCAAATCCCCTCTTCGAAAGGCACCATTGTCTAATCTCACCAAAGGACGGTTTAACACATGACGGCGATTGTCGATTACGGCGTCGGAAATCTGTTCGGGCTCGCGGCGGGTTTTGAGGCGGTCGGCGAGCCGTGCAGGGTCACGGGCGATGCCGGCGAGATCAGGGCGGCAGAGCGGATTGTGCTGCCCGGCGTCGGGGCGTTCGGGGACGCGGCGGCCAAACTCGAAACAAGCGGGCTCGGCGCGGTGCTAAAAGAGCAGGCGCGGACGGGAAAACCGCTGCTCGGCATCTGTCTGGGGATGCAGCTGTTGTTTATGCGCAGTTACGAATACGGGGTGCACGAGGGGCTTTGCTTACTCGAAGGCAGCGTCAGGTCGTTTGCGGGCGTGCCCGGATTTTCGCTCAAAATCCCGCAGATCGGCTGGAATTCGCTCGACCTTATACGGCCCGAAGACCCGCTGATGAAGTATAGCAAGAACGGGGATTTCGTCTATTTCGTGCATTCCTATTACGCCGACGAGTGTGAAACCGTGATCACGGCGACGGTCGAATACGGCGTGGCGGTGCCGGCGGTCGTCTCGCGCAAAAACATCTTCGGCTGCCAGTTCCACCCCGAAAAGAGCGGCGAGACCGGCTTAAAAATTTTAAAGGCGTTTTGCGAGGTAATACCTTAAAAAATGTCATCCTGAGCGAAGTCGAGGGATTCTGACCGATTGAAGTTTCCTGAAGCATTAAAAATGTCATCCTGAGCGAAGTCGAAGGATCTCTGACTGATTGAAGTTACCTGAAGCATTAAAAATGTCATCCTGAGCGAAGTCGAAGGATCTCTGACCGATAGAAGTTACCTGAAGCATTAAAAATGTCATCCTGAGCGAAGTCGAGGGATCTCTGACTGATTGAAGTTATTTGTACGAAGAAGGATTGAAAAACAATGAAGATATTTCCGGCGATCGACCTTTGCGGGCAAAAAGCGGTTCGGCTTTTGCGCGGGGAATATGATCAAATGACCGTCTATTCCGAGAATCCGGTGAAAACCGCGCTGGAATTTGAGGCGTCGGGGGCGAAGTATTTACATGTCGTCGATTTGGACGGCGCGAAAAGCGGCGCGCGCGAAAATTTCGCGGTAATCGAAAAAATTTTAAAAAACACAAAACTCTCGGTCGAGATCGGCGGAGGCATCCGGGATATGGAGGCCGTGAGCGCGTATTTAGGCGCGGGCGCCATGCGGGTGATCCTCGGGACGGCGGCGGTCAAAGACCCCGCGTTTTTGGCGGAGGCGCTTTCTAAATACGGAAGTAAGATCGCGGTCGGCGTGGATTTCAAAGGCGGGCGGACGGCCACCGACGGGTGGACGAAAACGGCGGGGGACGCGTTTGATTTTTGCCGGAAATTGGCCGATATGGGCGTCGCGGCGTTGATTTGCACCGATATCTCCAAGGACGGCATGTTACAAGGGCCAAATCAGGAGATGTACCGTGAATTGGTACAGTTGAAAACGGAAATCATCGCCTCAGGCGGGGTGAGCGGCCTTGAGGATTTGAAGATTTTAAAACAGACCGGCGTCGGCGGCGCGATCGTCGGCAAAGCGCTTTACACCGGGGCGATGAATTTGAAGGAAGCGTTTTTATTGGAATGTAGGGAATGGTCTTGACCATTCCGTGATATTGAAAGGACGGCATACATGATGACTAGAAGAATCATACCCTGCCTTGACGTCAGGGACGGCAGAGTGGTCAAGGGGACGAATTTTTCAGGCCTGCGCGACGTGGACGACCCCGTGGCGCTGGCAAAACGCTATAACGACAGCGGCGCGGACGAATTGGTGTTTTACGACATCGCGGCCAGCGTGGCCGGGCGGCCGCTGTTTACCGACGCGCTTGCCAAAGCGGCGCGGCAGATCTTTATCCCGCTGACGGTCGGCGGCGCGATCCGGTCGTTGGACGACTTTGACCGGGTGCTGAAATGCGGCGCGGACAAGGTCAGCGTCAATACCGGGGCCATCAAAGACCCGTCGCTGATCGGGCAGGCGGCCAAAAAGTACGGCAACCAATGCGTGGTGCTGTCGATGGACGTGGCGCGGGCGGGCGGAAAATTCCATGTGTTCACCGCCGCGGGTAAGGTCGACACCGGCATTGATGCGCTCGAATGGGCCGTCAGAGGCGAGGCCGGCGGCGCGGGCGAACTGGTGGTCAACAGCATCGACACCGACGGCGTGAAACGGGGCTTTGACATCGAGTTGCTGAACGAAATCTGCAAGCGGGTGAAAATCCCGGTGATCGCCTCGGGCGGCGCGGGGAAAAAAGAGGACTTTTTGACGCTGTTTCGGCAGACCGACGCCGACGCGGGGTTGGCGGCGAGCATCTTCCACTACGGCGAGCTTGAGATTTTCGATTTGAAAAAATATTTGTCGCAAAACGGCATTCCGGTGCGCACTTAAAAAGGGGGATTCGATATGGATATCAATCAACTCAAATTTGACCAAAACGGTTTGATCCCGGCGGTGGTGCAGGATTTTTACAGTAAAAAAGTGCTGACGGTCGCCTATATGAACCGGGAGGCGCTCGAGATCACGCTGGCCGAAAAAAAGACCTGCTTTTATTCCCGCAGCCGCCAAAAATTGTGGCGCAAGGGCGAGACCAGCGGCAATTTTCAACATGTGGCGCGTATCATGGCCGATTGCGACGGCGACGCGCTGGCCGTCGAGGTGATCAAGGACGGCCCCGCGTGCCACACCGGCAGGGACAGCTGTTTTTATGAAACCATTTATGAGGATAAAAACGCCGGAAAAAACATGTTTTCGCTCGAGGCGCTCTACGGGCTGCTCTGCGACCGCAAAGAGAAATTGCCCGAGGGCAGCTATACGACCTACCTGTTCCAAAAAGGCAGGGAGAAGATTTTAAAAAAGATCGGCGAGGAGAGCGCGGAGGTGCTGATCGGCGCGATGAAGGGCGACAAACAGGAGACGGTCCGCGAGATCGCCGACCTGTGCTACCACACGTTGGTGCTGATGGCCGAAATGGGCGTCACGCCGTCGGATATTTCGGCGGAACTGGCTTCGCGTAGCGTTGTCGACCATAAGATCAAACAGGGGGGATAAGGGATTTATGGAGGAACCAAAAATTTACCTGCTGGCTCAATTTGATGAAAATACGCAGCAAAAGCTGGACGGCATATATCAAAACCTTGTCTCGGCCGGACTGGTCGGCAAACAAACGCCCGAAATTCCGTATCACTTCACACTCGGGAGTTTTGAAACAAAGAACGAGGAACGAATTATCGTGAGAGTGCGGGAAGCATGTAAAAATACAAGCGCGTTTTGTGTCAGATTAAGCCATATCGGTCTGTTTGGAATGGGGGTCCTTTTTATCGCTCCTTCGATGAATGAGGAACTGATGAATCTATTTCGTCTTTTTGTCCCCGAACAGCCGGTGTGCGGCTGCCACAATTGGGTCGCTCATGCGACACTGCTGATCGACGAACCCGAAAAAATTCAAGCTGCGATACCGTTTGCCGCCAAAACCTTTTCACCTTTCAATGCGCGAATTGAAAGTATCGGAATATATGAATTTTCCCCGAAAAGATTTATCGCGTCATATCGATTGAATCCCTGATTGCGGAGGTGTGTATAGTTTATGAATAAAAATCTCAAGGCGCCCGACACCGATTTTTTATTCGAGGCGGTGCTGACGCTGGAAAACATCGAAGAGTGCTACAACTTTTTTGAAGATTTATGCACCGCCTCCGAGCTCAGGGAGTTTTCGCGCCGGTTCGCGGTGGCAAAGATGCTCTCCGATAAAAAGTCGTATACCGAGATCATCTCCCAAACCGGGCTCTCGACCGCGACGATCAGCCGGGTCAACACCTGCTTGAAATACGGCGCGGGCGGGTATGTTTTGGCGCTGGAGCGCATGAAGAAGGATTGATTTTCGGGGGCTTTTATCAGTCCGAGATCCTTCGACTGCGCGCGGTTTCACCGCGCTCCGCTCAGGATGACAGCTTTCTTAATTTCCCCGCGCTCCGCCCGGGATGAAAATTTTATGGATTGCAAAAAAAGAAAATAAATGGTATCATTTTGTCGATATGGAACGAGCTTGTTTAATTTTTAGTTGAGCGGTTGCGCAAGTTCATTTTCGGAGGACAAAATGGTTACATATAAACCCGGATATTGGAATATGGTCGCCGTCTATTCCGCGGCCCACTTTTTTGTGGACTTTTCCTGCGCTTTTTTGATGTTTCGCAATATTACGGCGATGCCCGACGGTTTCCTCTGCGTGCTGCTTTATAACTTTTGCGCCTTTGCCTTGCAAATGCCGTTCGGGATCGTCGCGGACAAGGTGAATCGAAATCATTGGTTTGCAATCGGCGGCTGTATCCTTGTTGCGTTCGCATTTTTACCGGTACAGTTCCCGATGTTGGCAACGGTTGTCCTCGGAATCGGAAACGCGCTGTTCCATATCGGCGGCGGTGTCGATGTGTTGAATATCAGTGAAAAGAAAATGGGGGCGCTCGGCGTGTTTGTCTCGCCGGGCGCTTTCGGCATTTATTTCGGAAAAATATTGGGTACCGGAAGCGGCTTTCCCGCGGTTTTTTATCCGATTGCGATGGCGGTGACGGCGATATTGATTTTCGCGGCGTATAAAGCGCAAAGAGGGACATATCCAAAGAACGCCGCTTTTTCATTGGAAGGCGCAAGTTCCGCACCTATTTTTACTGCGGGGATTTGTTTATTTTCGGTCGTTTGTCTGCGCTCCTTTGCCGGATTAACGATGGATTTTTCGTGGAAAACCATCGGAAGTTGGGGATTGGTATTGATTTCTGCCGTAGTGTTGGGAAAAACCCTCGGCGGATTTGCGGCCGACCGATTCGGATTGAAACGAACGGTCGCGGTTTCATTGGGCTTGGCCGCTTTGTTGTTTTTATTCCCAAAGATACCGCTGGCCGGTGTTGCGGCGGTGCTGCTGTTTAACATGACCATGCCGATCACGCTTTGGGCGATGGCGAAGATGATGCCCGGCGCAAAGGGATTCGCCTTCGGCCTGCTGACGTTTGCGTTATTTATCGGTTTTTTGCCGGTTTATCGCGGAGTCGCAATACCGCCAAACGCCGCATGGCTGTTTGCGCCGCTTGCCGCTGGTTCCCTCGTTATTCTTATGGCGGGGTTAAAAAGGGCAAAGCTGTGAGCCGGGCGCTGTTTGCTTCATTGGGCATTTCGCTTTTGTTAACCCTTGTTTTTGAAACGGGCTTTTTTTTGCTTGCGGGCAAACGCGACAAAAAAGACCTTTTACTTTTGGTGATGGTCAATATCCTCACAAATCCGCCGGTTGTGCTGCTGTATTGGTTGACAATATTGCGCGCGGGGTGGAATTTTGTTATAATCATTCCGTTGGAAGTGTTCGCCGTATGGATTGAGGGCTGTTATTATAAAAAATACAGCCGCGATTTTAAACGTCCGTATTTTTTCTCCCTCGCCGCCAACGCCTTTTCATTCGGGGTCGGACTGTTGATTGATTGGTTGATTTAGGAGTGATTATGATGAAAACAGTACGCATTTTGGCGTTAATCCTGATCGGGTTTTTGCTGCTCCCTTCTGTCGTGATGAACGCGGATGTGATTTTTGAGCCGGAAAATGATTTTTATGAACAGCATGAAAGCCAAATGGTCGACTTAAACCGCGTCTTTATCGCAAACGGAGAAGACGGGTATGCGGCTGTGAGAGAAGCGCCGGAAGCAAAGGGCGAAACATACCGACTTCAAAACGGCAAAAAAACGTTTCTCTATTATTCATGCCTGTATGACGGCGATTACTGGGGTTTTTCAAATGATGGTTGGATTCAAATGGATCAGCTTTTGGTGGTGTATGATTTTATTTCCTTTGAAGAAGATCATATTGACGAATTATATCTTTATAAAGGTGATTACGAAAAAATAAAAGAAACCAACTCGGCCATCGTATGGTTATGGCCGGGTGCGGTCGATGATCCGTTGTGGATGTTTGATTATAAAGATACTGAGAATTTCAATGTTGATTATGCTTATACAGATTCCCAAGGGCGCGAGTGGGGATTTGCAGAGAATTTGCACGGCTACGGGAACATATGGGTTTGCCTGAGCGATCCGCTGAACAGCGATATTCCCGCGTTCAATCCGGCTCCCGACCCGATGCCTTGGGCAGCAAACAACGTACATACCGAAATCAACGCCTCCGAAAACACGATGCTTTGGTTGATTGTCGGGCTGGTGGTTGTATTGGTTGCCGGTACGGCGGTATTGATCAAAGTATTTTGGAAACCCCGCAAAGCGGAACAGAGAGGGCAAAATCATAGTTAAACATCTCATCGGCGTTGTTTTTATATAATAAAATTTTCTTTTTCGCATTGCCGCTTACCCTGCATGCCGATTTGGTGACGGAATGGTTATTTCCAATATACCCGTCAAGAAGATGCGAAAAAATTGATGTTGACGGGCGGCGGAATTTATCTGTTGCGCATATACGCCCCTTTGGGCAAGTATAAATTTTACATTCCTACACTTTGACCAGTTTGTACCGGGTAGAGCCGAGGCCGACCTTTTCGGCGTGGTCGGGTCCGACACGCCAATCGGTATGCGGATACAGGGTTTTGAACAGATCGCCTTTGGGCTTTTTACCGTCGAGTACGCTGCCCGAGAGCACCGGGGCGTTTGCGACGGCTTCGGCGCAGGCCACGTCGAGCGCGGTCGGGTCGAAGGAGGCGAACATGCCAACGTCGGCGACGACCGGAGAGTCGTTTCCGGCATGACAGTCACAGGCGGGTGTGACGTCCATGACGAAGCTGATGTGAAACGACGGCTTGTCCCTGACGACCGCGAGCGCGTATTCCGAGATTTTTTTACAGAGTTTGTCGCAGGCGCTGTAGTCGGCGGTGCGGATCGCGTCATAGGGACAGACGCCGATGCAGCGCCCGCAACCGACGCATTTTCCGTGGTCGATATACGCTCGTTTTTCCGTGATAGCGATCGCGTCCTGCGCGCAATTTTTGATACACATGCCGCAGGCGCGGCATTTTGCGCCGCTTTGGGGTTTGCCGTCGCAGTGCATTTCGGTTTTTCCCGCGCGTGAGCCGCAGCCCATGCCGAGATTTTTCAAAGCGCCGCCGATGCCGGTCTCCTCGTGCATTTTAAAATGACTCATCGAGAGGATGATATCGGCGTCCGCGACAGCACGGCCGATTTTGGCCTCTTTGACCAATTCGCCGCCGACGGGAATCAACACGTCGTCGGTGCCTTTTAAGCCGTCGCCGATGATGATCTGGCAGCCGGTTGTGAGCGGAGACCAGCCGTTTTCAAAAGCCGCGTCGAGATGGCTGACCGCGTCCTTGCGCCTGCCCACGTACATCGTGTTGCAGTCGGTTAAAAAGGGTTTTCCGCCCTTGCTTTTTACGGCGTCGGCGACGACTTTTGCATAATTGGGGCGCAAAAACGCCAGATTGCCCGGTTCGCCAAAATGGATTTTGATAGCGGCATATTTGCGCTCGAAGTCGATGTCGTAAAACCCGGCGGCTTTGATGAGCGCCGCCAGCTTGGTCAAACGGCTGCCGTTTCGGGTGTTGAAATCGGTAAAATAGACAGTTGAAGCCATGATACACCTCCGATAATGACTAATGATAGTTTACACTGCTCGGCTTAAAAAAGCAACCGTGAAGCCATTTTCCGCCAAAAGATCCATTCAAACATCCCGCTCCGGGCAAAATGAAATTTCGGGACAGTGTTGAGGCGACACCGCCGTTTTTTACCTTGACAATGAGGTGTATTTTGGGTATTATATAAACGGGAGGGTGTGAAGTTTTACAATGACTTTACCGGGGTAAAACCATTGGGTTCGCCAAAACGAACCAGGCATCCCAAACCTGCGAAAAGGTGGTTATAATCGTGCAGGGTCTCACAAGCGTGCGGATACAAGCGGTTCGGGACTGGGTCAAAGACAAGAACCTGCCGTCCTATCGCGCCGATCAGATTCTCAAATGGGTTTACGGCGGCGCCGAGACCTTTGAGGACATGACAAACCTCCCGAAGACGCTGCGCGATGCGCTCGAGACCGATTTCGTTTTACGGGAGGTCACGACCGACCGCGTTTTGTTGTCGGACGACGGCACGAAAAAATTCATCTTTTCGGTCGGCGGACATGAAAAAGTCGAAGGCGTTTTGATGAACTATAAACACGGCAATACGGTTTGCATCTCGACACAGGCGGGCTGCCGGATGGGCTGCAGGTTTTGCGCCTCACCTCCGGTGGGATTTTGCAGGGGACTGACGGCGGGCGAGATGTTGGGACAGGTCACCGAAGCCGGAAAAGAGTGCGGCGGAAGGGTGGACAATGTGGTGCTGATGGGTATCGGAGAACCGCTTGACAATTTTAAAAACGTCGTGGTATTTTTACAAAACCTCTCCGAGCCAGACGGTTACCGGATGAGCTTGCGCCATGTGTCGCTTTCGACTTGCGGGCTGGCAGACAGAATCCGTGAATTGGCCGAATATAAATTCGGTCTGACCCTCTCGATATCCCTGCATGCGCCAACTGATGAAATACGCGACGCGATTATGCCGATCAACAAAAAACACGACATCGCACAGTTGCTTTCGGCGGCGGATTTTTATATTGAAATGACCGGGCGGCGGGTGGTTTATGAATACGCCTTAATCCGAGGCGTCAATGATTCGGTCGAACACGCGCGTTCGCTCGCGGCATTGCTGCGCAAAAAACGCTGTCACATCAACCTGATCCCCTGTAATCCGGTTGAGGGCACCGGGTTTTTTCCGCCGGACGCACAGACGGCGCAGAGATTTTATAAAACCCTTGAAGAACACGGCACAAGCGTCACCATCCGACGCACAATGGGCGCCGATCTGGATGCCTCCTGCGGACAGCTGCGCAGGAACGGACAGCGCGAGAGTTGAAAAGGGAGCAATGAGCTGCATGCAGATCATCGGAAAAACCGACATCGGCCGTGAACGCACGAAAAATGAGGACTGTTTTGATTTTGTCATGATTGGCGAGGAATTCGGCTGGGCGGTGGTCTGCGACGGCATGGGCGGCGCGGCCGGGGGCGAGCTGGCAGGCCGTCTGACTGCCGAGACGGTGATGAACGAGATGACGCGCAATTATAAAAAGAATGCGGGCGACACCGATTTGCGCAAGGCGATGACGACGGCGCTGAAAAAGGCCAATTCGGCGGTCTGGCGGGCGGCAAACCGCGACTCCGCATATGCCGGAATGGGCACGACAATGGTGTTGGCGGTGATGAACAAGCGGGTTTTACACCTCTCGTCAACTGGTGACAGCCGCGCCTATTCGTTTCGAAGCGGGGTTTTGAACCAGCTGACCCGCGATCATTCGCTGGTACAGGATATGGTTGAACAGGGACATATCACCAAAGAGCAGGCGCGCATTCACCCCGAGCGCAACATCATCACCCGTGCAGTCGGCATCGGCGAGCAAGTCGAGGAGGACTACCGGTTTGTCACGCTCCGGCCCGGCGATATGATTTTATTATGCACGGACGGACTCAGCGGATTTGTCAAGGACGATGAGATCGCGTCAATCATGCTGAAGTATCGGTTTGAAAATATCTGCGAACGGCTGATCGAATGCGCGAACACGCACGGCGGCGGCGACAACATCACGGCGGTACTCATGAGATCGGAGGCATAATACTTGGGACAGTTTGAGAGATATCTCGGAAAAAAACTCGACGGCAGATATGAACTGCGCGAAATCATCGGCATCGGCGGTATGGCGGTGGTCTATTCCGCGTTTGATTTGGAACAAAACCGCAAGGTGGCGGTGAAATTACTCAAAGAAGAATATCTTGCCAACGATGAATTCCGCCGCAGATTCAAGACGGAATCCAAGGCGATTTCGGTGCTGTCGCACCCCAATATCGTCAAGGTCTATGACGTCTGCCTGGGTGATCGGCTGCAGTATATCGTGATGGAGCTGGTCGACGGCATCACGCTCAAGGAGTTTATCGAGCTGCAAAAAATTCTCTCGTGGCAAGACAGCGTTTTATTTGCGTCCCAGATTTTATCCGCGCTGGTGAACGCCCATGAGAACGGCATCGTACACCGTGACATCAAGCCCCAAAACATATTGCTGACTTCGAGCGGCACGATCAAAGTGACCGATTTCGGTATTGCGCAGTTCATGCGTCAAAACCCGGCTGACGCGGGGCGTACGATCGGCTCCGTGCACTATATGAGCCCCGAGCAGGCCAGGGGCGACAAGGTGGATACGCGCGCGGATCTCTATTCCGTGGGCATTATGATGTATGAGATGCTGACGGGTCGGCTCCCGTTTGATTCTGAAAATCCGACCCAGGTGGCCATGATGCAAATGAGCGCTCCGGCCATCGCCCCGCGAAAGGTGAACCCCGATATCCCGGTCGGGCTTGAGGAGATCATCGCCCGGGCGATGCGAAAAAATCCGGACGAGCGTTATCAATGGGCTGCCGAGCTGCTCGCGGCGTTGGAGGAATTCAGGCGCAACCCCGGTATTGTCTTTGCCTATAAGTATACGCCTCCGGTTCAAAAACCCGCGGCGGCGAGTCAAAAACCGGCGAAGCCGGAAAAAGCCGCCAAAGGGGGAAAACCGCGCCGTATCAAAAGCCGGTGGTTGGCGATTTTATTCGGGATTACGCTGTCGGTGATGCTTGGGACGGCGTTGTTTGTGTTCAGCTCGGTGCTGCTCAAAACCACCCTGCTGACACCGGCCGGCGCAGAGGTCGATTTGCCGAATTTTGTGGGACAGAATTATTACGAGGTCATTTCAAACGGAAATTACGCCAAATTTAAAATCGTCTATGACGACTCCTCCCAATATAACGATCATTATGAAAAAGATTTCATCTACGAGCAGAGTCCGTCGCCGCCCAAAAAGGTCATCGAGGGCAGCGAAATCATTGTCAAAGTCAGCAAAGGGCCCAATCTGATTGCCATCCCGGAGTTTACGGGACGTGAAAAAACACAGGTCATCAGCGCGTTGAACGCGCTCGGGCTGTTCCCGAAAGTCGTGGAACAATTTTCGGCCGATATGACCGCGGGTTATGTGCTCTCGACCAGTCCCTCGGTGGGCACGCAGGTGCAGCTGGGTTCGACCGTTACGGTCTATGTCAGCATCAATGCCGAGAGCAAAGCGGTGGCGATTCCGGACGGGATTATCGGAGCCACGATCAATGAAGTGCGAAGGATGCTGGTTGAACGGGGGCTTGTTCCCGGACAGGTGATTTACGGCGCCAGCGCGATGCAAAAAGACCTTGTGATCGACACGTCGCCAAAATCCGGCGAACTGGTCGTATCCGGAACCACGGTGGATATCTATGTCTCGGACGGCTCTTATTATTTCGACGACACCCAGACGATGGATGTCATGTTAAAAAATCTTCCGCAGCGCAGTTTTGCCTATCTGATCGAGGTTTATGACAAGACCGACGAACCCCCGATTGCCTCGATTGTCGTCTCGCCCGGCACGACGACCGTTGTCTTTGCGGTAAAAATCGGCGACGGCACAAAATTGTTCAAAATCAACGCAAACGGTCAGTTGTTGCGCGAGATCTTAGTGGATTTCGATATGCTTGACCACCAGGTTTACGGTGTCGATTATCCGGTGGATCTGTCTCCGGGCTATCTCTCGACAAATTCGGAGGCCGCCCAATGACCGAGGGGCTCGTACTCAAATGCATCGGCGGCCTTTATAGTGTGCTTTGCGGAAAAGAGACGGTGGAATGCAGGGCGCGCGGGTTGTTTCGCAAAGATCATTTTGCGCCGACCGCAGGAGATCGCGTTGTGCTCGACTGCGAAGGCGCCGTCCCGGTGTTGGCGGAGGTCTTGCCGCGCAAGAATTTGATGCTGCGCCCGTTTGTGGCAAATGTGGATCGGATGCTGGCGGTTGCCTCGATCAAAGAACCCG
>CAZPLU010000042.1:0-17321 GCA_964587625.1 uncultured Eubacteriales bacterium | reverse complement strand
TTTCCTGTCCCTCTCTATTTGCTTGAACTTTTTCACGGAAACAGGAAAAGAACCATCACTTTTAATTCCTTGAAATATAAGTGGTTTTGCTATATAATCACTATTGTCTGCACTTGTTGCGTTATGAGCGGCGATTCACTTTAACCGGAACCGGTTAAAAGTAAAACCGGTGAAACGGTTCGCCTTATATCAATGGTGCCCATCAATATTCGGGAGTTTGCTTAATATGAATACAGACAGAACCGTGAACCATTCAAGTATTAAATACCTACAGCGGCTTGTGGCGCAAAAATGCGCGGCGCTTCCGAGCGAGTTTGCCACCCGCGCGCAATGGGAAGATTTTAAAACCATGTTGATTCCGGCGCTGACAAGACATCTTCCTGTTGTGAAACCGACGCGCCTCCGGCCGGACGCTGTCACAGCCCGATTGAATCTCGGGGATCATGCGGTGCTGGAGGAGGTCGATGTCTGCGTCGACGACGATTATTTTGTTCAAATCCACCTCTATCGTCCCGTCCAACACCCCGCTCCCCTGCCCTGTGTACTGGTGTGTCCGGGATATATGCAGGAAAAGCGTGCCGAAGATATCGCCGATATGTGCATTTCCCTGACGCGTCAGGGTATCGCCGCCGCCGCTGTCGAGTATTCCGGCACGGGCAGCTGCGCCGAGCGACCCGACAGTCAAACCGACATCGACAATGCCGCTGCGCTTTCCATCATCTTGGGCAGAAACGATATCGGCTTGCGGGTTACGCATAATTTGGCCGCTTTACGCCACCTCAAAAATCGCCCGGACATCGACCCGAACCGAGTCGGCATCACTGGGCTTTGTCAGGGCAGTATCGTGCTGTGGTATACGGCGGCGCTTTGTGAAGATTTTAAAGCCATCGCCCCGTTGTGCGGCACCACGACGCTGGAAGCGGAAGCGCTTGAATATACGAGCCGCCAAGGCGGATGGAGCGGCGCAAGCCCGTTCGTTTTCGATCTGCTGTCTCATTGCGATGTGCAGCATCTCTACGGCTGTTTCGCCCCGAGGCCGCTGTTGGTTCAAAACAATATCACCGACCGGCACTGGCCTTATTCGGGTCTGCAAAAGGTGAAGGATATGACCGAACATATTTATGCCTTGTACGGCGCAAGCCGAAATGCATCCTTCCGGCTTGAGCACGAGAACCACGCTTTTTGCGGAGCGTTTATCAACAATATCGCCCGGTGGTTTGCCGAACAATTATAAGTTTTCAGGAGATATTATGACACACAGAGAACGCGTGATCGCCGTATTGCAAAAACGCCCCGTCGACGTCATTCCCAGTTTGGGCGAACAGCCGATGGACATCACCGGTTTTCAAAATCTCTTCCCGCAAATGACCGGGGACGAAGTCGACGATCAGCTGATGATTGCGGCATTTTTCGACAATTCGGCGGTCGATTTGGACTTGGAGTTCAAGCGGACGACCCTGATAAAAAACGAGAACGAACACATCTACAGCTACGAGACCGGAGCGGTCTGGCGAGAGAGTTATAAACCCACTTTTTGCCGTGAGGCAATCCGTTATCCCATCAACCGACCCGAGGACGCCTTTTCGTTTTCAATGCCCCCAATCAAAGACGACCCGGCGTACCGGGCGGAATTGAAACGTAAAATCGATCACATGCACGCGGCGGGCTATTTTGTGCAGGGTCATGTGATCGGCGCATGGGCGTCCGTCTATTATTATCTGACCGACTTTGAAAACGGTCTGATTTGGATGATTGCCGAACCCGAGGCCGCGCATCGCATGTTTGACTTGATTTCGGAATATTCGCTCAAGACCGCGGAATTGCTCCTCGACTGCGGAGCCGACGCGGTGGCGACGATCTCCGATCTCGGCAGCGGAACATCATTGCTTTTTTCGCGGGCGTTGTTTATGGAATATGTATTTCCGTGGCTCTCGGCGCTCGCCGACCTCTGCCACAAAAAAGGCGGTTACCTGCATTTTCACAGCCACGGGCATATTCAGGACTTGATGGATGATATCGTCGCGGCGGGTGTGGACATCGTCAACCCGGTCGGCCCTTCGGACAACAATGACCTCGCCTATTTCAAAGAAAAGTGGGGAAGCCGTATCACGATATTGGGCGGAATCAGCACGACCATCGATCGGATGACCGACGAGGAGCTTTTGGCACATGTGACCGAAGTGGTGTATACCGGGCGCAAAGGCGGCGGGTTCTTTCCGCGAACCGAGAGCGGCATTCCGCCGATGACGGATGAGAGATTGTTAAAATACCTCAAAATCTTAAAGCGGCTTCGAAGCGAGGGGTATACGGATCAGATCGGAGATTTTAAGATATAAAAAAACAAGAAGCAGAGCGTCTCTCCGCTTCCTTTTCTGTTTCGACGGCAATTGTGTTTATACTCTCAACATCGACGGTGTTTTTTCGGCCACTGCGGATCCCTGTCGGCTTTCGAAATCCGCCACCAGCAATTTTAAAAACATCAAACAACTTTGAAATTTAAAGACCTTGCCGTCCTCGGTTTCGGCTATGCCCTGCCAGGAGGCATTTTGACGGGAGTTTATGCGCACGACCACGGTCAGCAATTCACCTTTTTTTTGTTCGGGAAGAATCGGGATCACTTTTGCGCTGTAGTTGGGTTTAACGTGTTTCGGCAACCCGTCGCTGAAACTGCGCAGCCGTTGGAACGCGCAGGGATATCCGACGGCGTCAAGGATGGATTCGATTTGAAGCAGCATGCTACCCACATCCGTAAAATACCGTGGATGCGGAATAATCGGACACAAAAGGCGTCCGCTTAAAATACTTTTATTGGACTTGTCAATACACACGGTGATGCCCGTATTGCAATAATTATACATGTCTGACTCCCAACATTGTATCATCGAAATCGAACGAAACAATATCTCGTTCTTTTTCTTTTTTATTATACTATATCTCGGTTGCATCTCGGTTACATTTTGACAATCTAAGGTGCGGATTTTATGCCTGTTTTTGTAATTTACGCAGAAGCTGCTCCGGGTTGATGCTGAATATTTCGGCGTTTTGAATAGAAATCCGGCCTTTTTCCACCAACTCACAGATCGAGGCGTCCATGGTGATCATGCCCTCACCGCGTCCCGCATAAATCACGCTGTCGATCTGGTGCGTTTTTCCCTCACGGATCATATTGCGGATGGCGCTGTTGACGATCATGATTTCAAATGCCGGCGCTACGCCGTTGCCGATTTTGGGTATCAGCTGCTGCGAGACCACCCCCTGTAAAATCATCGAAAGCTGGATACGGACCTGCGCCTGCTGGGATGACGGGAATGCGTCGATGATGCGGTCTATGGTGTTTGCCGTACCCGTGGTATGCAGAGTTGAGATCACCAAATGTCCCGTCTCAGCCGCCGTCAAAGCCGCCCGCATGGTCTCATAATCGCGCATTTCACCCAAGAGTATCACATTGGGCGCCTGCCGCATTGCGGCGCGCAGCGCCGTATCATAACTGAGCGTATCGACGTTGAGCTCGCGCTGCGTCACGACGCTTCTGCCGTGCTTGTGCAAATACTCAATCGGGTCTTCGACCGTGATGATGTGCGCGCTCCGGGTCTTGTTGATATGATCAACCATGCAGGCGAGCGTCGTCGATTTTCCGCTCCCCGCAGGCCCCGTCACGAGTACAAGACCTTTGTTGCGTTCGGAGAGTTTGATCACGGCGTCGGGAATGCCCAACGAAATCCGATCGGGCAGCTCGAAGCTCAGCACCCTCACCACCGCCGAATATGAGCCGCGCTGCCGAAAAGCGTTGACGCGGAACCGCGACAATTGCGTCACAGAGAACGAAAAGTCGTCGTCACCCTGCTCGGAAAGCACCTTGTTGAACGGACGGTTGGCAAAGCCGTAAACCTGCCGGACCAATCTCTCCGTATCCTCCGGTGAAAGCCGACCGTCGTTCATCCGGATGATCGCCTCGCCGATTTTGAGAGAGACCGGAAGACCGGTGATGAATAAGATGTCCGAGGCCTTCTTTTCCACAGCTGTGCGTAAAATTTCATTGAGTTCCATATTCTTTGTCCTTTCCGTTCCTTTTATCTGTTACGGCTGCCAGACGTTCAGCGATGGATCCGGCTCACCGGCGAGTTCCCCTGCCACGATTTCAAACGTCATGATCTCATATCCGCCCGTTGACGAATCCGCGCCGTCTGCGGCGATGGCAAAGACCGCATGGAGCCGGCTGTTTTCGTCAATTTTAAAAACCATGTCATAATTTATCCGATCCCCTTCCGCGACGCCGGGAGCAATCGCCGTACCTCCGGATAAAAAGGCGTCGTTTGCCTGCCGCATAAATTCGGCGCAACGCGCGGTCGCCGCATAATAATTTTTGATATAATCGGCATTTTTTTGGCTCAATCGCAGATCCGCACGGGCTGAACTCACCGCCAATGTCGCAAAGACGGTCAGACACAGTACCGCGAAAATCAGAAAGATCGAAATGACGCCGAGTCCGTGGGCGCTCTCCTGCTTTTTCAAATTCACGACCCCTTCTTTCGTTAACGGGATGCTTTTTCACATGACCGTATTGGTTGTTTTAGATTGAAATCTTTTAAAACGCCGCTCCGTCAAGGTCTATCAACCCTGCGTTCAATCGATAAACCTCCGCCCCGATATCGGTCACGAGGATCTCGGCGACGCCTGTTTTTTGATTTATACTGACAACGAGTCCGTAACGCCCGATGCCGGAAGTCGGCTGCCAACTCCCATCGAACTGCGCCGTATAGACATCTCCGACGGCTTTGGCGCCCAAGATCGCGGTCAAATTGCGGTCGTAATCGCCGTTTAAAAGTTCCGCCGCATTTTGCGCCAATAAAACCGCTTGGGTCAGCCGGGCGCTGTTTTTGCTCCCGCGGTCGGCTTCCACGAACAGGCCGGCGCAGACCGTGCAGCAAACCGCGAAAATCAGAATCGCGGAGATCAGCTCGATCATCAGCAAAGAGGTTTTCCTCGCTTCGCTCTTCATTCCGACACCCCCTTCAAGGCGATCACAGCGCTGCTGACATCGTCGAATTCATTCGCCACGGTCACGGTTACAAACCCGTCTCCCGGACTGACCGAAAAGCGCTGCGCGGGGATCAGCGCGGTTCCGCCTTTGGCGTCCACCTCATAATCCGCCGGACAAAACAGTTCGCAGATAAAGCCCTCGTAATAATAGATCTTTGTCACATACTGCACGCCGTTGTATTCGCTGTCCAACAGCAGCGCGTCACTTCCGCCGAATTTTCCGACGCGCACCGAACCGGCGCGGTCGGCTCTGCGCACCCGGTTAGAAATATACGACACCGTCATGCGTTTTTCATAATTGCGCTCCGAGCCGCCGACCACGCCTTTGTATACCGAAACCCCCATGGTCGTCAGCAGCATGGCAAGCAGAGCGAACAGCAGCAGCGTGAATAATACAGCCGCCGCGGAAAGCGCTTTTCTTCCCGTATTCATGGCAAAGCCCTCACGGTCACGGTTATATCAGGCAGGATGTTGTCGCCGTTATACACATAGTGGATCGCATATTTTTCCTCATTGGCCGACAATCCGTAATGATTGCGCAGATAGGCCAAGTCCGTGGGATATCTGCCCTCAAGCGCATAACACTGCGCCGCCGCCCGGGTCACGCTGTCGTTGACGATCTTTTGTCCCCGCTCGGCGCTCGCACGGTCATATGTCCTGACGCCGACAATCAGCATAAGCGCGACGAGCGCTGTGCCGATCAGTTTGAGCAGCGTATATCGCGACGAATGGTCTTTTTCTTTTAAAAACATACCGTCACCCGATCGAGTTCATGATCGCGGTCAGAGGCAGCATCACCGAAAGCAGCACAAGTCCCACCATCACGCACAGCACGATGACAATGGCCGGTTCGACTCTGCCCACCGCGACCGCGATGCGTTCGTCCGCGCTGTTCTTGTATCTGCGCGCCGCTTCGGACATCGCCTCCTCCGCTGCGCCCGCTTTGATCCCCGCCGAGAGCAACCCCGCCGTAAGACCGGTCATCAGTCCGCTGGCGTTGACCGCCGCGCCGAATGATTTTCCTTCCTCCAACAACGAAAAACACTTTTCGGCGTCTGCAAGCACTTTTTTTTCTTTGATCACGGTCATTGCACCCCTGATGGCGCCGCTGTAGGTCTCTCCGCCGGCCAGCAGCATCGCCGCCGCCGAGCACAAATCGGAAAGCGCTATCTCACGCGCCAGTTTTTTTCCGCCGAAAACCGCCGCTCCGATCTCCCGAAGCCGATCCCTGCCCTTTTCGCGCGCCGACATCAGCAGCACCGCAAGTCCGATTAACGCGATCATAACGGCGATTCCGAACGCAATCCATTTAGACGCCTCGCCGAAATTGAGCAGCGCGGCGGTCGCGGACGAGACCTCGATCCCGAGATCGTTATAAACCCCCGCAAACACCGGTAAAACGGTCACCGTCAGTACCGTCACCACAATTACCATCAACAACAGCATGATCAGCGGATAAGTCACCGCGCGCCGGATACTCGCCGAGAGCTCGGAAAGCCGCTCGTAGTGCTCTGCCAGACGCATACAGACCTGTTGGAGTTTGCCCGAGGTCTCGCCCAGCTTCAGCATACTCCGCATATAGGCGGGGAAAACCCCGGCGCTTTCAACCGCCTCCCATAACGGACTCCCCGCCTCCAGCTTTTCATAAAGTTTTTGCAAGATCCCGGCCTCGCGGCTGTCTGTGCTGTCGGCCTTCATGGCGGCTATCGCATCCGAGGGCAAAATTCCGGCCCGCATGATCATCGCGAGTTCACGATTGAACGCGCCCAGTTCCTCATCCCTGAGTTTTTTGAGTTTCATTTTAATCTCCATACGACCACCCTTTCGCGGATTTGGGAATACTCGGTTCTCCGTTAAAGTCAAAGCGGGTTTAATACTGATATTTCCGTGTATAGCTGACGCCTTTGCTGAACAGCGAATTGAGCTTGGGATTGTCCAAATAGGCCGAAACAAAAGTGGGATCCATCATCTGCCAGCCCTTTCCGTCATAAAAAATCAATCCGCCGACCCAACCCTTGCCGTCCAACCAGACGTCTATCCAGGCATGATAGACATCGCCCGCATAACCGATTGCCAGTTTGCAAGGAATCCGGTTATGCCGCAGCATCCCCGTCATCAAGGACGCGTAATCGAAACAGATTCCCTTCTTGTTTGCCATCACACGATCCAATACGGGTATATAACCGCTTTTGACCGTCGCGGCGAGCTCATGATCGTAGACAAGCGTCTTTGTGACATAATCGAAAACCGCAGAGGTCACTTCGACATCGGTCGAGCGTCCGTATGAGAGATCCGCCGCTTTTGCTCTTGCGTCCGGCGCCGAGTCGATATCGACGAATTTGTTGGAATATAAAAACGGGAGCAGTTCATCGCGCAGCGTCACTTCGATTGTACAGGAAAACATCACCGCGTAATTGGTCCCCCCGATGCCCTCGACCACATTCACCGTATAGGTTCCGCCGCCCTGTGTCAGCGGTAAAATCTCCTCTTTATTCGGCGCGATATCGAAGTTATATGTAGAACCGCCGCTCTTGATCACCTGGGTTTTCAATCGTCCGCCGGTGCCGCTTCCGCCGTATCTGACGATGATAAAACCCTCGGACGAATTGCTGCAATCGACGCTCGCCCCCTCACCCGAGCGCACGTCGGCGCCGAAAACAATATCTTTGGTCGGGGGTACGCGCGTTGAATAGACACGTTGCACGGGATCGGCAGGCGCCGAAGAAGCCGCCTGCGAGGAGCCGGGCGCCGATGACGGTCTTGACGCGGTCGATTCGCTTGCCGACTCCGGCGCGGTCGACTCCGGCGGGGCTGATGAGTTCTTGGGTTCGGAAAACAAGGACGGCGCCGAGGAGACAAGCGATGACGATTCCGGGGATGGCGCAGACGCGTCGGAAGACGGAGCGCTTTGGATGCTCGGGACAGACATGTGGATGGGAACGGCGTTTGAAGAAGACGATGTTTTTTCGGACATGGAGCAGCCCGACGAAAACACCGCCAGCATAAAAATGAACAAAATCGCCGATATCCTCTTTTTTTTCATCGTCATTTCCATAAGAGAGAAGGCCTACTCGGCCAACTCAATTTGTTGCAGTTTATAACTGATCGTCATCCAATTCTTGCGGTTGTTTTTATAAAATGCGGAAATAATCCGCCGCATGACCATCTCGCCGTCTTCAAATGTCAGTGCGGGCAGCATGATGACAAACTGCTGCGGACTGTATTTTGCCACCACGTCGCCCTTTCGCAGCGAATTCAAAATGCTCTGCTGCAGCCGATCCATAACCGAAACGACGGATTTCATCGGCGGCAGTTTGCCGCTTTGCGCCGAGACCGTCATCAAAGCCACATAGATGGACAGACCGAGACGGGCCGCGCGCCTTGCCTCAAGCCGATAGGCCTCCCGGAAGAACCCGTATTCACAATAAAACGCGCCGTGCGCCCTTTCGGATTCACGCAAATCGTCGAAGATCGACGAGAGATCGGCTTCGTATTCCTTTTGTATTTTCATAATCTCTTCATACAGCCGATATAATTCCTCGGAGGGTTTGACCCCCAAGTTGCGGTATAAAAGATCGGTGATCGTCTTATATTTTTCCATCGCCGCCTGCTCTTTTCCCTGGCGCAGCAGCGCCGTGATCAAAAGACAGTACAGCTTTTCATCCATCGAATCGGTCTGAAGCGCTTTGGTGCAGTATTCTTCCATTTCGGCATAACGCCCGTTGGCCTCCAACAATTCGGAGATGCTGTAGACGGCGTTGAGATATATCGTGTGATAGTAGGTCTGGAGGGTGATGACCCAGAGCTCGCCCGAGAGTTTTTGCAAAAAGTCGCCCCGATAAAGACGCAGCGCTTTTGAATAATAATCGATGACCTCCTCGTCCGAAAGGCCTTTGGCGGCGGCGCGCTTGCACAGCCGCTCGAACTGTTCGACATCGACCACACATTTGACTTCGGGATTGAAGCAGTAACTCCCGCGCTGGGCGATAATCAGTTCACCCGCGGGGTCAATCGGCGACAAAAACACTCTCACCCGATAAAGCAGGGTTTTCAGGGCGCTGATCAAATTGCCGTCCTCGCTGTCATCGTTGTCCCACAAAAGATCAAAAAATTCTTCGTGAGAGATGCGTTTGCCCCGGTTTGTGATGATGTAGGCCAAAAAGTTCCACATCTTCAATGACCGGTTTGCCGCATCGGAAACAACGCCGTTGCCGGCGCGAATTTCAAAACGTCCGAGCATTGAGATATATACCGGGTCGGAGTTGTCCACGGCCACATTTGCCTTCTCTGATTTCACGTCCATCATAACCCTCCTTGTCGTGACAATTTCAACGCTCTTTCGTTATTTTGATAAAGAGAAAACCGCCCTTGATCGTCTATTCAACACATTTTCAGACCAGAAGCGGTTACATTATAACACATTGTCGCGACAAATGAAAGTCCTTATTTGATTATTTATCTATTATTTGGACAAAATGTGTCTTTTATCCAAATTTCTATCGTTCTTTCACCGCTTTTTCGGCGTACTCCTTGGCAAGGCGGACATAGGTGATATAATCTTCCATCTTGACGCTGGGCGGGGTCTGATGATCCACCGCCGCGACATACCTTCCGTGCTTCAATGCCGGAAGCAGCCGTTCGAATTCCGCCCGCATGCTTTTTTCGGCGTCGAAATCCGGCGCGTCTTTGCCGTTGAACATGCACATCTTATCAAAACCGCCGACCCAGATGAACCCGGGGTATTGCTGCGAGAGCTTGACGATGTCCACGCCGGCTTGTCGCTCCAAAGGCAAAATGCCCTCGATCCCCGCGCCGATCAACCACGGCACCATTTTTGAAATGTCACCGTCCGAATCGACAATGACCTTGATACGGCGCTTTTTGAGTTCGGGAATGATACGCCGGTAATAGGGCTTCATGAACTCATTGAAAATATCCTCGGACAGCATCGGCCCGTTGTTGTATGACATATCCTCGGCAAATGTCATGAAATCGGGCGTTAAAATCGCCGTCAGCTGTTCGAGCGTGCGCAGCTGCCAGTTCACAAGATCTTCGCAGATTTCATGGTATAACTCCGGCTCGTCGTAAAACGAATACAGATGCGGCTCAATCCCTAACAATACACGCGGCCACCAAAAAAATCCGTCCATCGTGAACCATGTGATATGACCTTCCTGCTGTAGCTGCGCCGCTTTTTCAAGGCGGTCCTTGATCGGTCCGATCGCGTCGGGCAAAATCCAACCGTTGCGGCGGGCCTCGCGGTATTCCCCGATGTTGTTGATACGCGGCGCGCCGTGGCAGACCGGCTTGGTCAATTCGGGCGTACTGTGCTGCAGCCAGAACTGGTAATTGCGATCCATGCCGAAATAATCGTAGATTCCGACTCTGCCGAGTTCTCTCGGCAGACCCTGTTCCTCCCAGTTCTCGACGGTCTTGTCCCACCACCCCGCCCATTCGATCACGGGCAGGCGGTCATCGGGCATTTCCCCGTTGAAAATACATTGAAGCCGTTCTCTCGGAGTCATAACAATTCCCTCTCCTTATTTGTGATAAACGCCGTATTCATGCGCCGTATTGTAAGCGGCCAACACGTTTTCCAGCGGACTGTTGTCCTGAATCGCATGGGTCGGCGCAAACGCGTAACCGCCGCCCGGCATCATGATGTCCAGCGTCTCTTTGCAGTTGGCGATGACTTCTTCGACGGTTCCGTAGGCGAGCGGCCCGGCGGTCGAGATGCAGCCGTGGAAAGCCAATCGGTCTCCGTAGGTCTTTTTTAAGTAGGCGGGTGACATATCGGCGGCCTCCGGCTGCAGTGTATCGACAATGTTGATACCGATCTCAATAAAATCGTCATAGGCCCAGCTTGAGGAGCCGCAGGAGTGGATCATCGACATCTTGCCGTAGTTTTGCGCCAATTTCGTAAATTTACGGTGAATCGGGCGGATATGGCGCAGATACAGGTCGCGGCTGATGATCGGACCTTTTTGGGTGCCCAAATCCTCACCCATCCAAAAAAAGGTGATGTCGTCGTGGTATTTTTCCAACATACGTTCCATCACGGCTAATTGCTGGTCGGTTTTGCGCTTGATATAGGTCAATGTGGCTTCTTCGTCGGTGATCAAATTGACCAACACCTCCTCCATCCCCATCAGCATACCGGTCGAATTGATGATATCGCCCACACCCGGATCGCCGAAGTAAATGGCCTTGTCGGCGTTGGCGCGCAAAAAGTCCCGGCAGCCCTCATAGTCATAATCGTCGGGATCGGGCATCGGCCAATTGGCGATGGCCTCCTCATCCGCGCCTGCCAGCGGAAAATCGCAGTAGTCCTGATAACCGCCGGATTCATGCTCAACCCAACGGGTGTGAATGCCGGTGAGCGAATGGATCGTGATGCCGGGTTTGTCCGACGGTTCAAACAGCGGCTTGCCGACATATTTCGGGCGAACACCGAAAAAGTCGCAGCCCAAACCGGTTTTGACCGCGTACCGGTCGCCGGGGTCGACGCCCAGCGCCGCCGCAATTTTGCGGTTGATGCCGGGATTGCAATCGTAGTTGATCGGAACTCGATCCGGAATTTCGCGTGAAAACGCCGTCAGCACCCGCCGGCGCGAAGTCATTTCCGATTTTTTAATGTTGATAACACCCATAAAAAACACCTCTACCCGATCAATTTTTTTAAACGGCCATGCAGCCGTCTCATATATAAAACAATCAACTTTGACAATGCGATGTCGTAGACGATAAAAGCGATGTTACCCATTCCCCACAACACGGGAAGGCCGTATTGACCAAACAGCGTGTCCTCGAACCCGGCCGCGAAAAACAGACGTGTGCTGATGAAATAAAAACCCATGACTGCGAGGTTGAATACCGCCAGTTTGGCCGCCCGGCACAGTATATGCGATTTTATTTTTTCAATCGGCGCTTTGGCGATCGGGTACCAACCCAAGATGCAGCAAAACAGGACGCCCGCCTCTTTGTCGGCAATCAACAGCATCGCAAGCAATCCCACCGCGACAAATGCCGCCACCGAGATCTTGAAACCGAACTCGATCACGAGCGGAACGAGCAGCATCCCCGCCAGCGCCGCCAGCGAATACGACGCCGTCGGCAGCACGCCCGCCAGCAGCATCAGCGTCAACGCCAGCGCCGTGATCACACCGCCGAACGCCACGGCTCTCGCTTTAACCCTCATGAATTTCCCTCCGAGGAGCCCGCTCCCTTGCCAAAAGGGGGGACGCGCCGAAGCGACGCGTGGGGGGATTCGTTTGCGAATTCCCTCCCTTCCCTTTTACAAGGGAGGGAGATTTCCTTAACAACATGTGCACAAATCGCCGCCCATGCACTCGCAGCAGGTGTCGGCGCAGCACAGACCCGCGCACATGTCACACGGACCGCAATTTCCGCAGCCGCCGGTGCCGGTCTGGCGGTAAGGTCCGTTTTGCGGCTGGTTGGGCGGACCGTAATTCCCCGCGCGCTGCCACTTGACACGGTTGGTCGCCGAGGCATATTCATTGTTGTGAGGATCCATATTGGCCGCGCGCTCATAATTCGCCGCCGCCTGCTCCATCCAACCGCGCCGTTCGAACACGACGCCTTTCAAATAATACCACTCGGCGTTGCGGGCCGAACTCGGAAACCGCTCCAACGCGCTGTCCGCCCCGGCATAATCCCCGCGCGAAATAAAGCCGCGGACCTCTGTGAACTGCGGACTGCCCTCACCCGCGTTCGCAGTTCCTCTGCGGGCGGACATGATGCGGTCGTAGGCGTCATTGATCTGCTGCATTTTTTCCTTGGCCAGGTCGGTCATGGGGTTGCCGTGGTAGTTGTCGGGGTGGTATCTGCGCGCCAATTCGCGATAAGCGGCCTTGATCTGTTCTTCGGTGGCATTCGGCGCCACGCCCAGCACTTCATAAGGATCCATTCTATATCGTTCCTTTCGTCAAGAATCGGGCAGATATGCTCAGTTTCCCCTGTGAAAACTGCGTCTGTCGTCTTGTTTTTTGGATTTTTTAAAATCGGGACTCATGATGTCATTTTGAACTTTCAATGTTCCCAACTCAATTATATTATCGATAATGGGGTGATGATATTGTGAGGAGAGTTTATCGAATCGGGACGAGACCTCGGTCAGGCAGAGATTCAAAGCCCCAATTCTGCGCTCCGGACAAGCGATAAACGGATTGAATCCGCCCTTTTTTCGGTCTTTTTCAAAATCATCCGCCGCGTCGATCAGATATACCCAGCGCCCCAACATATACCCGAATTCATAGACCGCGCGTTTTCGTCCGGGGTTTTGTTCGCAGCTCTCCAACAGTTTTCCCAATGCGGTCGCGGTCGGGTCGGCCGCCATGTCGATTCCGGCGCCCGCCTCTTTTTCAACGCGCAGCTGATTTTCAAACCCCTCGGTGACAATCGCGCGCAGCCCCGGATAATCCCGCCCGACCCTTTTCAAAGGCGCTTTGAAGAACGGTTTCAGCAACGCCCGCAGCCGTTTTCCGTCGGCGATGTCGTCGCAGAGCTTGTAATAACTCATCACTACCGCCGCAGCAGCGCTGAATTTAGTGGCTTCATTTTGACATAACGGCCGTTTTTTGGTCGGGTTCACCGCGCACCGAAACGGTCTCGTCACCTCGGTCTCGCCGGTCGCGCACATCCGAAACAACGCCGCGAACACGAAATCATAGGACAGCGAGAGCCGAAGCATCGGCGCGTATTTCCGGAGGTCGCGGCACACCCCGCAATAGACCGCCTTGTAGTTTTCATATTCGCAGACCAGCAGCCGCGGGGTAAACGGCCTGATGTAGCCGAACATCTATCTTCTGAGCCAGACCGACATCTCGCTCGGCCCGCGGTTGGCGAACGCGTAGTACGGGATCAACTTCAACCGAACCGGCTGCGTGTTCGCGCTGTAAGGCCGATAGAGCAGCGGGCTGCCGTCGTATTCGCGCAGAGCCGAGACCGTCAGCGCCTGCACACCCAGCGCGTCGTCAAAACCGATCTCACACTCAAGCGGCAGCTTGATCCGCACATTGTCGAGGTATTCGCCGTTGTCGACCGCTTCGGCGCAAAACACCATCGGGCCGCGCATGATCGCGACGCGCCCCGCGTCCTCGGTGACGTGGGTGTTGGCCTCATAGGCGACGGGTTCCATCGGGAAATTGAGTTCGACCGAAAAATCGTCGCTTTCAATGTCGATATAGGCATATCCGTTTTCGGTTTTATACGCGGTTTTGATCTCGGGGTTCGCGCACCAGCCGGGCAGCCGTACCGCCAGTTTTTTGCCTGCCGCGCCCGAAATTCGAATTGAGACCTTTCCGTCTGTCGGATACCGCGTGGTTTGGGAAATATGCGCGGTTTCTTCGCCCGATTTTAAGTTCGCCGCCGAGCCGATATACTGGTGCACAAATATCGTATCGTCCGAAGCGCCGTAAATCAGCCCGCCCAAAGAGGCGATGAACCTCGTCACATTCGGCGGACAACAGGAGCAGTTGAACACCCGAACCCGTTCGGGTATCGGCTTATAATCCGGATCTTTGGGCATCGAGGGATTCCTGCCGCGATCCCAGAGCGTGATTTTCAGCGGATTGGTATAAAAAAACTTTTCACCGTCGAGCGAAAGCCCGGCCAAGAATCCATTGTACAGCACCCGTTCGACCGTGTCCGCATAACGGCTGTCGGCCTCGAGATTCAACATCCGGTCGGAAAAAAACGCCAGTGCGATTGCAGCGCAGGTCTCGGCATACGCGCCCTTGTTGGATAAATCCCAATCAACCGTGAACGCCTCGGAGTGGTGGGTGCTTCCGACGCCGCCGGTGATGTACATCCTGCGCTCGGTGATGTTTTTAAAAAGCGTCTTGCAGGCGTCGAACAGCGCCTCGTCGCCGCGCGCCCGGGCGTTGTCTGCCATTGCGCTGTACAGATACCCCGCGCGCACACTGTGTCCCTCTGCGGTTTTTTGCTCCCGCACCGGCAGATGCGCCTGACCTGAAAATTTGGTATACCCCCAGGGGCACTCCCATACGTCCTCGGGCGTACCGCGCGTATCGATGAAGTAAGCGGAGAGGTCAAGATATTTTTGTTCGCCGGTGACTTTCCAGAGTTTGACGAGCGCCAGTTCGATCTCCTCATGCCCGGGCGTCCGGTATACGGGATTTTCTTTTTTGATAAAAAAGGTCTCGTAAATCAAATCAGCGTACTTTTTCATGCTATTCAAAAAGCGATCTCTTCCGGTCGCCTCGTAATAAGCGACCGCCGCCTCGATCAGATGCCCCGCGCAATACAGTTCGTGCCACTGCCGGTTTTTAAACCTGCTCGCCGGATCTGCCACCGTGAAATAGATGTTGAAATAACCGTCCGGCTCCTGGTGTTCCTCGATCTTGTCGATCAAATCCTCGATTTTGGTCTCAAGTTCAGGATCGGGCTTTTTGTGGATGAGGTAAGCGGCGCTCTCGATCCATTTTGCCACGTCCGAGTCCCAAAAAAAGTGCGGTTTTTTGGGCTGACCCTCTTTCCAGCCGAAATCGAACGCCTCAAAACGCCCCGTCTCCTCAAATCGGTCGCGCACCGCCCGAATCGTCACATCGCGGTTGAGCTGCTGCTTCTGCCCCCAGAAACCGTCTTTGTCGATATCCACATTTTGAAACGGGATATGTGAAAAATGCCGCATAAAAATAAGTCCTCCTTTTATATATGGTTTTCTATTGCCGATTTTCAAATTTTTGATCCAATTGCGCGGCGCGTTCGGGGGACGGCGCAAATACCCGTTCACAAAATTCCCCGTTTCGGCTTTGTTCATACCGCGCTTTGATTCGTTGCTTTCGAATATCATCGGGCGCTTCAACTTTTTTCCATTCGAATAAAACGCCTGCGGCGTCAAAATACGCCTCTGCCTCGTTGCGCTCTTCACGCGACCAAAATCCGGCGTCAATCACGCTGTCAATTCCCTTTTCATCGAGTTGCTTTGCCATATGAAAAAGATATTTCAAACATCTGCGCTCGGTCTCGGCGTGCCTTGAGCCCAGACACTCGGTGAAAACGGTCAGCATCAGTTCGTCGCACGAGAGCAGAACCGCGCCGGTTTTTGCGATTTTTTCGGCTTCGGTGGTCTTACCCGACGCAATTTTTCCGCACATCAACGTCACCATGCGGTGTTCGCCTCCCGCTCATCAAAATATCCGTTTTCTTCTAAAAAGTGGTGCGGGAACCGCGATTCCCGCACCACTTCGTTTCGCTGTATCAAATCAATCGCAATAAGAGCTTCTGACGGACAAATCACCGATAAACGGAACCAGGAACACGCGCCCCAGCAGTGTCATGATGAATCCGAAAACAAAGGTCTCGATCAAAGCGAATGTGACAACCAAGCGAATGGTCTGCACGATATTCTGCACCGGCGGGAACATGTAGGAAAAAATCCTATACATGATTGAAACCACGAATACGAGGAGCGCCGCTATGATTGCAATCAGCATGGTCTGTACCGCCGCCTGCTTGACATAACGGCTCTTTTTTTCGATAAAGAAGAGTACGACGCCTAAAATACCGAAAGTCAAATAATTCAGGATGCTCATCAGATAGACAGACGCACCCGTGGAGGATTTTTCGCCTCTCGGCATAAACCGGTTGAACATGCCCTCTTCTGCGGTGAGGGCATATGTAAGCAAAAGGACAAACAGCGCCGCCGCGAATATGACGTACCAGCCGAACATCTGCCATTCAATGGCCCTGATGTCTTCCAGATAAGGCGTTATGGTTGCTTTTTGAAATCCGGCAAGCCACATATCAAACAGCGCCACATTGTCGAATGTCGAAAAAAACTTGCGCAGGAAAAGGTTTTCTGTGTCTTTGGGGAGATTTTTGATGATCTCGCGGTACTGCGCGGTGAAAAGACTGACTTCATTGAATTCAGAGCCGATTTGATCGACCAGGTCGAAATTCACCTGGCTGATAAAAGTGCCCAAGTCGGAAGAACCGTATATAAGCCGCGCATTTCGTTTATAAGCGGCGACTTGAAAGAGGAAGGGTTCTTCCAACCGTGTCGTGCGCGAATAGAGGTCGTCTAAAATGACGCCTTTTTCATCGAGTTTTCCACACGCCATAACAGCCGTGAAAATCATTACAACAATACACAGCGAGCATACCACACGGCGAATTATTATTCGCGCCATGCCTTTGCGCTTGATCATAGAAGCCATACAATAAGAACCCCCGAACATGTTTTCATACAAGCATTATAAATTATCGTTTCATCAATGTCAATCATTTTCGGATTTTTT
>CAZPLU010000041.1:0-19396 GCA_964587625.1 uncultured Eubacteriales bacterium | reverse complement strand
ATCCTTTTTAACCTTACTGCCATTGATTTTTTCAAGCTAAAAGCAACTTCTACCTGCTCTGGAATTTACTTTGGGAATTTACGTATCAGTATTCAGTTGTTTCCGTAGAAACGGATGGCTTTTTTGGCGAAGTCCTCGGTCACACCGAAATGCTCGGCGATCTGCCAGGGCGTGACATAGCCGTTTTGCGCGAGTTTATCCAGCCGTTCTTTGGAGACCAGCAAATTCACCGCGTATCGGTTGGCGGTTTTCTCGGCTTTGCGGATCGTCACGGGGTCGGCGTTCAACGTATAAAATGATCCAGTTTCGATATGTCCGATCTCATGCGCAAGATGACATAGTTCTTCGGCTTGGTTTTTGAGCTTGTCCGTGTTCATAGCGATGTCACCCTGCGGCGTTGACATGGATTTGACGGCTTTGAAGGGGAAATACCAGACATTGATGCCTTTTTTATCCGCAAAGTTATAGACTTCCTTGAGCGTCATAGGGAACACCTCCAACAGATTGGATTATTTCATACCAGCAGTCCGATAAACAGGTCAATGGCGTTGCTTGACAGGAGATTGCCAGATGTCCATTGTTTGAATGAATGAACCAAGAAGTTTGTCCAAAATGTGTTTTACAATTACAGATTAAACCATGACGCCCGCTTTTTATGTCGAAATAACGCGCGAACGGATACAAATTTTAAATATACTTGATTTTTACAGGCAGTGATGTAACCGAACCGGGTGTGAAAATAAAAACAGCGGCTCGATTTGAGCCGCCGGCCGAGTGGGATTTGAAAGCGGAGGAGCGCCGGACAACCCGTTGGGCGCAACGGGTTGTCGGTCTTCTTTTGAATCAATCAATAGGAAATGATCGATAAAAACACGAAGTTTATCTGTTTTTCAGCTGTGATTTTTTGAAGCGGATGAAATCCATGACATCCTGCTTTTGTTCATCGGTGAGCGTTTTTGCCTCCGCGGAGAGTGCAAACAGGAAATTGTCCTCGGCGATATCCGGCGATACGCGATCCAGCACGTAATCCAAATTGACATGGAAGTAGTCCGCGATGGCTTTGGCTGTCTCCAAGTCCGGAGAGGTCCGCCCTTTTTCCCACTGGCTGACCGCCGTCTGGTGTACGCCGAAGAGCGCTGCGAAGGTCTGTTGAGACATGCCTGCATCGGTGCGGAGCGTCTTGATGTTTTTCAAAATGACCACCTCGTCGCAATTATATTAGATTTACTAATATTATGCAAGAGAAAACGAAAAATATTTATGAAATATGAAAAATACTATTGACAATTAAGGAACTGGCTCTTATAATAATAGAGTGACTACTGATCACGTGCAGAGATGAAAACGGGAAACGCAATGAGGAATGAAAAAATCATAAGGCGACAAAACAGAGCGGCGGGATTTCGAAGCCGATTAAGGCCGGGGGATGGACGGATGTGAATGAGCGCCATGGCAAAACCGGTGACGGCGGTAAACTTTTGGGAAAGGAGGACGGTTGCATGAATTTGAAAGAGCTGCGTAAAAACGCGCAACTGCGACAGCGGGATGCCGCCGCTGCGTTAGGAGTCACACAGAGCGCCGTCAGTCAATGGGAATCCGGCCGCTGCGGACTGAGGGTCGATCTGCTGACGAAAATGGCATTGCTTTACCGATGTTCGGCGCAGGAGCTTCTGAGTGCCGCGCAAAAGCGCGTTTACAGTAGAAACAAGGGGCGCGGGATCGGCGGGACGGAAGCAAAACGGCTCGGGGACGGAAGCAAAACGGCTCGGGGACGGAAGCAAAACGGACGGGATCGGAACGAGACAAAACGGATCGGATGAACAGGGAAGGGGCATACATATGAACAACGGAATCAATGAGACATACATCAATTCGCTGCCGAGTTTACACGGCAAACCGAAAGTCACGATTGATCTAAATTGCTTCGAGCGGTTTGACACAGAGCGCGGCGGGCTGGTGATCAAATTGGCGATGCGAGCAATCAATATTGTGGGAAAGGACATGCTGCCCGAACGGATGCGGATTCATGTGAATGCGGCGGGGAGCATCGTGGTTTTGATGGAAGACAGGGAAAGCGGATTTGTGTTGAAGTGGCTGAAGGGGTACCGGCGGTTTGTCGGCGCTGCGGAGGTGGTCAGGTTTTTATGTGAAAAGGGCGTGAGATTGCCGGTTGAAACGAAGTTGATTTATGACGGTGAACTGGGCGGCTGGGTGGCGCGGCTGCCGAAGACGGCGGAGTGAGTATTTGCAAAGAACGGTTATCAATCAAAAAGGAGGGCTAAACATGAGAGAGTTATATCGGGCGATAAAAGAAGAAGTGACGGCGGAGCAGGAGCGGGCGAGAGAGATTTATGGGGAGATCAATCACTCCGATCACGAGAGTTATGCCGTCATATTGGAAGAATTCGACGAGGCCGACCGGGAGCGCAGGATGTTCGCGCTCGACCTCGAGGCGTTTTGGATGCGCTGTAAGACCGGCCACAACGACGAAAATTCCAAAGATAAAAAAGTGGTTTTGGCGACGCTTTCGGAACGCGCGGTCAGGGCGGCGTGCGAATGGGTACAGGTCGCGGCTATGTGTCAGAAAGCGACAATGACGCTTTTAAACCGAACCGACGAAGAGGAATGAGCGGAAAGGGCGGAGAACACAGAGGAGAGATGCGAAGCGGGGAGATCAGCGGACGGACCATCCCGTCACGGCCGCGCTTTACATTGCAAAAGGGGGGTACAATAGGCGAATGGAAGAAAAAACGGCGGCGGGTGCGCATGCTACCGAGATGAAATTTAATCCGGTGTTTCGGCCGACGCATTTGAGCAGGCAGCGATATATATTGCTCAAGGGCGGCGCGGGAAGCGGGAAATCGTATGATACGGCACAGTTTTTGATCAAGCGGATTTTGACCGAGCCGGGGCGGAATTTGCTCTGCGTTCGCAAAATCTTCGAATCCAACCGCCTTTCGACGATGGCGGAGCTGCAGGGTGTGATTGAACGTATGGGGTGGAAACGGTATTTCACCGTGACGAAAAATCCGCTGGAAATCCGCTGCGTAAACGGAAACTCGATCGAGTTCGCGGGGTGCAACGACGCGGGGCAGCGGGACAAGCTGAAATCGATCCAGATGCCGAACGGGAAATTGACCGACGTGTGGATTGAGGAGGCGACCGAGCTGACGCCCGACGACTTCCACATCATCGACGACCGCCTGCGCGGCGAGCTGCCCGAGGGGCTTTTTTATCAGATCCGCATGACCTTTAACCCGGTGTCTTCGTCCCACTGGGTCAAGGCGATGTTTTTTGACGCGCCGGACAAAAACGTCTGCACCTCGCACTCGACCTATCTCGACAACGAGTGGTGCGACCCGCAATATTATGAGCGCATGGAGCGGCGCAGGGAATTTGACCCCGAGGGATACCGCATATACGCGCTCGGCGAGTGGGGCGAGGTCGGCGGAGTGATTTTTACGGACATTGCGATCGAGTCGTTTGAGACGGCGGCGACCAATTTTGATGATGTGTCGGTCGGCCAGGATTTCGGGTTCAACAACCCCAACGCGATTTTGGAGCTCGGAATCAGGGACGGGGAGGTCTATGTCCGCCGGGAGATCTATCTGACCGAAAAGGACACGGCTGAGCTGATCGCCGAGGCGGACCGGCTCGGATTTGACAAAAACGCCGAGATGTACTGCGACGCGGCGGAGCCGGATCGGATCGCGATGTGGCAGAAGGCCCGATACCGGGCGCTGTCGTGCTATAAGGCGTCGGGGAGCGTCCGGGCGGAGATCGACTGGCTGAAGCAGCGGCGCATCCATATCCACCCCGACTGCGTGAACACGATCAAGGAAATCCGGGCGTGGCGCTGGGCGCAGGACCGCGACGGGCTGTATACCGACGCGCCGACGCCGGTCGACGACCACGCGATGGCGGCGCTCCGGTACGGCTCGCAGCCGTGGCAGAAGTTCGGGTATTCAAAGCGGGAGCGGCCCGCGCCGGTACCGCATGATGCGTTTCACATTGTGATACACGACGACATAAGAGACGGGCTCGGGAGAGGGAAGAAGATAAAACCTCTATAAAACTGTCCGAAGTACCCTGCGGGGAAGATCTTTATTTATAAATCTGAGGAGGTATAAGAGATGACAGCAGCATTGGCAATCAGTTTGATCGCATTGGCAGCGGCGCTGTTCGCCGCGATACGGACTTTTATCGGCGGTGAAAAAACCGAAAACAGGTTGGAGACGACATCCCAACCGAAAACAAAAAAGGAAGTTTTGGCGGAGGACATCATCAAAAAAACACTGCAAGCGATTGAGGATTACCGGAAATAGAAACCGGGAAACGGAAAACGGAAGGCAGAAAGCGGCAGAACGGACCATCGAAAGATAGATCCGTACTGCCGATCCCCGCTTCCCGATTTCCGATAACCATACGGAGGGATTGAGCTTGAAAGATCAACAATTGGCGGCAAGTATTTTTTGCCCGTTTTTCGGACACTTGAATCCGTGCACAATTTCGTGTGAGTTTTTGGGTCAGGAATTCGGGATCACGGTGCGTTTTCAATCGCAAACGCACAAGAATCGCACGCTGGTCAGATGGTGCTTTTCCGGAAACGGACACCGCTTGTGTCCGATCTCGGCGGCAAATTACCGGTATTACAGCCGCAAGGAACGGGAGAAAAAAGCCGGAAAATGACAAGCGGGAGGTGCAAAATTTTGTTTCAATACGCGGCAAACAGAAAAAAACATGCGAATCACACGGTTGGCTGAACATATGAATCGGGTTTTACGCAGCGTCACCGGGGGCGGTGAAGGCGGCCGCGACAACCATTACAGCGGATCGGGGACGTGAAATATGAATAGATATGCTATTATATATGGAAGCAAGGGGATCCGTTTCATCGTTGTAAAAGCGGCCGAAATAAATTTCCAAAAAAAAATACCGCGTGGGGTAGAATTATAAGTAATAGGTATGCTATTATATAAAGCGGGGTGGTGAGTTTGGTTTCGAAAGAATCCCGAACCCCGGAAAAGGGGGATATTTTGTTAGACGGGGATATGAAATCGGAAAAAGCGACGAAAGAGAAAAACAAATCGACGGTTAAAACAGAAACGGTCGAATACAAACCGGAATTTTGCGAAAAGCTGCTCAGGCACTTTTCCTATCCGAGACAGAAGATCGTTTATGACATGGAAAATTTTCAAAGCGGGGAGTTAAAACGGAAGAAGCCGGTGATATTCGCGCCGGAATATCCGACGTTTTACCGGTTTGCGCGGCAGATCGGGGCGACGGTTCCGATTCTCGCCGCCTGGGAAAAACGATACCCCGAATTCGCGGAGGCCTGCGCCGAGGCTAGAGAGGCGCAAAAAAGCTGCGTGGTTGTCAACGCTTTGAACCGAAATTTCGATGCGGGGTTTTCGAGGTTTTTGCTGAGCAAAAAGTTTTCGGATGAGTTTCCGGAGGCGCCGGACGCCCCGGGCAGCGCGGAGTTGGAGATACATATTGTATACGGGAAAGAGACATCAAATTTGACGGAGGAGAATCAGAGATATGGACAAGACGGATCCTGTGTTTTGGACCGAGGATCGGAAACTGTATGAAAAAGGTCTGAAATTTTTACAGACCGAGGGCGTGATCAAAAGATCACGCGACGCCTGGCAGTTCTTTAACGACCGGCAATGGGAGGGGCTTGAACGATCCGAGGTCTTCGGGAAAGACGGACCGCCTTTTATCAACTTTATCAAGCCCGACGTTTTATACAAGCTCTCAAGTGTCGGGAAGAAAACCGTTCGGGTCGTGTTTTTGCCCTCTGACAACACCATTGACGGTTTTATGCCGACTGCGCAGCGGGTCTGTGAACAACTCTCCGATTACTGCGCGGGCGTCTGGGAAAACGCGAAGCTCGATTCCCTGCGCTGGCGCGCGATTCGCGACGCCATCGTCGTCGGCGACGGGCTGGTCCACTTCGCGGGCGAAAAGGACGAGGAGAGCGGCGCGGTCTCGGCGGCGCCGGAGATCATTGATTCTGTCAACGTGTTTTACAGCGATGAAAACGAGAGCGATATTCAAAGACAGGATTATATTTTGATCTCGTTTCGACGCTTGGTATCGGAACTGCGGAGGGAAGCGCTTGAAAACGGCGCTACGGAAACCGAGGCGAACTGCATTATTGCCGACGACGAGACCCGGGGACAGGCAAATGATCCCGCCGACAAGGAACCCGACGCCTCGAGCCCCGAGGAGGGGAAAGCCCTTGTGATTTTGAAGTATCGGCGCGGAGAGGACGGGCGGATATGGATGCGCAAGAGCGCAAGCAACTGCGTGATAATACCCGATACCGAGACCGGACTGAAACAGTTTCCGATCGCAAAACTCTCATGGGAGGAAGTCAAAAATTCCGCGCGCGGAAACGGCGTTGTGAATGCGCAGATTCCAAACCAGATTGAATATAACAAAACCCTTGCGCGCCGCGCCGTCAAGGTCATGGAGGGCGCATATCCCAAACTCGTTTACAACGAAAATGTGATTGATAATCCCGAGGACTTGGACAATGTCGGCGCGAAAATCGCCGTGCGGGGACAGGATCCGATTACGAATTATATCGGGTATTTGCCGGCGACCGCGATGTCGACCGATGTCCTTGCGTTATCCAACGACTTGATGAAACTGACGCAGGAGATGAGCGGCGCGTCGGAGGCGGCGCTGGGTAAAATCAATCCCGAACAAGCGAGCGGACGGGCGATTTTGGCCGTGCAGGACGCCAGCGCGCAAATTATGTCCTTGCAGATGCAGCAGCATGAGCAATTTGTCGAGGATATGGCATTGATTTTGCTCGATTTTTGGACGGCTTATACGGGTGACAACGGGATGAAGTTGCGGTATCAGGATGAAAACGGGCAGACGGTGTCGGACAGCATCCCGCGGGATGTCATCGAAAATTTGAGGGTCCATGTCAAAATCGAGGTCACCCCGTCGTCGCCGTATTCGATTGTCGCCGTGGAGCAGACCCTCGAAAGCTATCTGAGAGCGAAATATATCACATTTGAAGAACTCGTCGAGGCGCTGCCCGACAACGCCGTCGCGCCGAAAAACATGTTGAAAAAGATTTTGAAGCAGCGGGAAGCGGCGCAGGAGCAGGCGGGGCAGGGCGATTCGAACGCGGGGTTCGGAGCGGCGCTGGACAAGCTTAAGGCGGGTACATCCGGCGCGGGGGGTATCCCCGGGGCGGGTATGCAGGCGCCGGAGCCGGCAGGTATTCCGGTTATGGGCAGCGGGCAGACAGCGAATCCGGGTGAATTTCCGGACTTGAGCACGAATCTTCAAAATGAGATCGCGGCACGGGTGAGAAAAGCCGTGGCGCAGGGGAAACAATCCGCGCGGCGGGAACAATCCGCGCGGCGGGGACAATCCGCGCGGCGAGGGCGTGGGAAAAAGTAGGGAAAGGACTCGTCCTTTCCGGGCGAACGCCGAAAGCTGATAGAATTGCCCGAATCACGGAAGGGCCAAGATCCTTCCCTACAGATTTATGCCGCTGAAAATGGGCACCGTCCCGGGGGTCGCGGTCCGATAACGGCAATAAATTAAAGGAGAAAATGTCCATGCAAACGGCTGAAAATTCCGCTGTCGGAAGTGAATCCGTGCATTCGACCACGAATCCCGCCACCGCTGCGGTGATTCCCCCACCCGCGCCAACGGCGAAACCGTTGACACATACAAGGGAGGCGGGAAGAGCCGCGGGTTCGGGTTCGGCGGGGAATGCTCCGAAAAGCAGCGGGGACGGTGTCGCCGCCGTCAACAACGCGTCGAAATCGGTGTACGTCGATTCCGACGGGGGAAAACGAACGGATTCATCGGGCGATAACGCAAACGGCGAATCCGATCTGAGCGAACGCATCGGCTATACGGAAAAACCGACGCCGAAATCGACCTCAGAGGCGATCAACCGCGCGACCGAGCGGTATCGCAAGAAGATTGAGACGTATGAACAGCGGGAAAAGCGCGTGGCTGAACTGTTGAAATCCGCCGGACTGGACGGCGATCTCAAGACCGCCGTCGCCCGGCTTCAAGCGGCCGCCTATACCCCAAATGAGACGGCCGTTCGCAGTCAGACCGCAAAGCGGGATTCCATGTTGCTGGGAGACGCCGACGCAGACGAGATTATCAAAGGCGGGGAGATTGACGCCGAAATCAAGCGGCTCGAAGACAAGCCCGTCTCGCAGCGTACTCGGCGTGACAGGCAGTGTTATCTGCGGCTCGTGAATGAACGGCAGAGCCGCCGTGACCTTGCGGCACTCGGAAAGCTCGGAGTGGAAGTCGAAAAGCTGAAAAAAGACGGCGCGTTCGCGGAATTCGATTGCAATCTGAATCCGGATATCCCGGTGGCTGAGCGGTATGAGCTTTTTAAAAAGTATTGCGTCATGCGAAAGGCGGTCAAACCGCCGATGTCGGCCGCGAGCCGGGGCAGCACGCCGAAGCGGGAATACTTCGACTCCGACACGATCGACGGCATGTCAAGAGAGGAGATTGCGTCCAATCTCGGCGCGATTACAAGGTCGATGAAAAGCTGGTGATTGAAAGCCGGATGAAGAACGGATGGGTACGGCTGAGGCCTGTATTCTGCTCTTTGCCTTGTGTCATCTGACTTCTTGCACCAAAATCCGAAAATAATCAGGAGGAAAACTATTATGGCTGAAAATTGGAAGCCCATTGTATGGAGTGTGCATATCGAAAGCGCGCTCAAACGGAATATGGTGTTTGCGGATCTGTGCAACCGCCGCCACGAAAAACCCAAGGGCTCGCTGAAAATCGGGGACACCGTGAAGATCCTCGGTGTCGGCAGACCGAGCGTCACCCAGATCACCGATCCGAAAGCGGTTCTCGGAACGCCCGAAAACATCTCCGACAACTCCACACTCATTAAAATCGAACGGCTGGATACCGCGATGTACCTTGTCGATGACGTCGAGAAGGTGCAGGCGCAAGACGGTTATATGGAGGCGCTGAACGCCGAGACCGCCGAGGCCATGGCGGAATCGATTGACACGTACATCGCCTCAAAGGTCGTCGGCGCCGGGCAAGCGTTGTCCACGGTCGCCTCGTTGACAAAGGATAATGTCGCCCGCACGCTGCTGACCGCGCAGGAAAAGCTGATGGAGAAGGATGTTCCGATTGAGAAGACCGTCGCCGTTATCACACCCAAGACGTGGACCCGGCTGCGCGAGGCCGTGGGCGCCGAGCTGACCGACAACAAAGAGCTGGTCGAGCATGGCAGAATGGGCCGTTACACCGGCATGGAAATCTATGTCTCGAACAATATCTTCAACGACGGAACCAACGACTTGATGCTGGTGATGAGCAGAAATGCCATCGCGTTGTTTGAACAGATTAACGATGTGGAGCGGTTCCGCGAGAGCAACTATTTGGGCGATATCATCCGGGCGGTGCATCTGTACGGCGCGGACGTGGTCAGGGCGCAGGAACTGGTCAGGATTCCCGTTACATCATACGCATAGAATACCGCTTGATATTCATTGAGAATACCGCAAGCGATATTCATTGAAAAACCATCAATAGGAGGAAACAAACCATGGCTGTTACAGCAATGACTTTGATCAAGACCGGGGCGATGAACAAAGCGGTTGCCGCCGCGTTCACCGCGATCGGAACCGACGGCTGCACGGTTCCGATCGGCAAGGACGAACGGCTGGCGATTGTGGCGCTCAACGGCAACGCGGCCGACAAGACGCTGACCGTGGCGAAGGGCGACGGCATCAACGCCGCGGCGGCCGATCTCGTGATCACCGTCCCGGACGGCGAGTATGTGGTGTTCGAACTCGACAGCTCGCGATACGGACAGATGAGCGGGACAAACAAGGGCAAATTCAGCATCACGAGCAACGCCGGCGCGGACGTCGCGCTGATGCCGATTCAACTCGTCTAAAACGCATGGTGCAGGGGCGGCCGCGTGCCGTCCGTAAACGGAGGGGAACGCCTCCAAGGCAGGTGGGGAGTGAATCCCGCCGCCGTTGCAGGCGTCAGGCGAATGATGCGCAATTCGCTTGGGGAATTCACATTGTGAATTCCCTCCCTCCACCTTTAACAAGGGAGGCAAGAACATATGACCGTGGGTGAATGTAAAATCAAGACGCTGGCCTTGATGGACGAAAATGATCTTTCGGATATACCGTACTGCAGCGACGCGGATATCACGGCAAAATTGCCGCTGTTTATCACGATGGGCATGCGGGTGATCGCACAGCAGCAGAAGATTGTGAAATCGGCGATATTTACGAATCCGTTCACATCGGATTCGGCGTCCGAGGGCGCGGCTGACCCGATGGCTGACGGGTATCTGTTGTTTGATATGCCGACGGATTTTTATCAATTGAAAAAGATCGAATGCGGGGGAGACACGTCATACCCCGGGAGATTTACCGTTGGCGGAAAGCTGCGCGTGTACGGTGAGGGCAAGTGGCGGGTTTTTTACCACGCGATGCCCGCCGAAGTGACAAAGGAAACGGCGGACGAAACCGTTCTGGCGCTCACAGAGGACTGCGCGATTGCGCTGCCGTATTATGCGGCTGCGAATATCCTTTTAGCCGACGGCGACGAGAGCTGGGCGAGCCATATGTCGCAGTTCAACATGATCATGAATTCGCTGACACCGGGCAAGGCCGCGGCGGGGGCGAGGGTCGTCGTTTGAGGGAAAAAGAAGTAAGGAAAATCTTGCGGATTATCCTTGCATGTTGCATGCGGCGCGCTCGGCTCAGAATGACAAAACGGAGGGTAAAAAACCATGCCATTTCAAAACAAACTACCGGAGCAACGGGGGGCGGCGGTCGTGCACCGGCAGTACAACGGGCTGTTGGGGATCGACGCGAGCAGCGACCAGAGCAATGTGGGGGCGCGGCGGGCGGCGCGGGGGCGGAATATGTACCGGACATATACGGCAACGTTCGGGGAGTGCATCCAGACGCGGCCGGGGTTCCGTCGGTATTTGGGGACGGATGAGGACGGGAAAGCGTCGGGTCCGCTGGGGGACTCGCAAGACCGGGAGGTCTACGGGATCCATATCGCGAGGTTCGCCGACGAAAACGCGGGGGGAACCGGCGCGGCGTCGGACGGCAAGACCGCGGCGCTGATCCACTGCGGAAAATACCTGTACCTGTGGGACAACTACCCGGAGCCGATGGAACTGACCGAGAAATCGGCGGGATCGGGTTCGGATTCGGCGTATGTCCCGCTGTTTTCCTCGATGAACCGGCGCAGGTCCAACTCGTTTTTTATGGCGAACAAGCTCTGGATCATGGACGGGCTGAATTATTTGGCGTACACGGGGGAGGAGCTGCTCGACGCCGAGGCGCTGGCGACCGTACCGACGACGAGCATCGGCCGCAAGCCCGCGGGCGGCGGGGAGCCGTACCAGCAGGTCAACCTCCTGACCCCGCGCAGGCGCAACCAATTCTCAACCGACGGAGAGAGCCGGGACTATATCCTCGACGTCGGCGATCTCGACACCGCGACCGTATTTGTCGAGCTGAACGGCGAAGCCATGCCCGAAAAGAGCGGGGAGACCGTGAATTATACGGTCGACCGCGCCGCCGGAAAGGTCGTGTTCACAACCGCGCCCGCCGTAGCGATCCCCGAGGGCGCCGACAACATGGTGATCGAGTTCTTCAAAACCGTCGCGGGCGCGCGAAACCGCATCGTCAACTGCACAATATCCCAAGTGTTCGACGAGCGGGCATTCGTGTCGGGCAACCCGAACTACCAAAACTATAATTTCCACTCGATGGCGGAGGATCCCGCCTATTTCGGGGACCTGAGCTATTACAAGATCGGCACGGAGGAGTACCCGGTCACGGGGCTGCTCCAAATCTTCAACACGCTTTTGACCCTGAAAGAAAACAAGGTGTTTATCCAGACCGGAGCGAACAGCGAGAGCAATCTGATGAGCCGCGTCTATCCGGTCACCGGGGGCGCGGAGTGCGCGGGCTGCCTGACTCCGTTCGGCGCTTGCAACTTCCTCGACGATCCGGTCTTCCTCAGCAAAATGGGGCTGGAGGGCCTCGACAAACTGAACAACAACGCCGCCGAGCGCTATGTCGGGCACCGTTCAAAATGGATCGACGGGCTTTTGTGCCGCGAAAACCTTTCGGCCGCCTGCACCGCCGAATACAACGGGTATCTGCTGATCCTCGTCAACGGAACCGTGTATCTCGCGGACAGCCGGATGACGTCGAACGGACAATACGAGTGGTTCATCTGGGACGGGATCGGCCTGTATGAAGACGGCGCTTTTTTGCCCGCGAAGACCGTCAAGGTCTTTGACAACGCCGTCTATTTCGGGACGCACAACGGTTATCTGCTGAAAATGAATTTCGACATGACCGCCTCGACGGGGGAGCTGCAGTCCTCGGCGTATATCGACGACTTCGGCGCGGAGGAGGAGGTTCCGATCGGGGCGTACTGGGCGTTTTGTTATGACGACTTCAACAAGCCCAACGAATACAAGACGCTGACCAAAAAGGGGAACGTGATCCACAGCCGGGCGATGCCGCACTCGGTCGTCAAAGTCGCCTACCGCACCGACAGGGAGCATGAGACCGCCATCGGGCGGATCAACACGGGGTATTTCGACTTTTCGGACGTGGATTTCGAGGACTTCACGTTCAACACCTTCGAGGAGACCGACATCGTGTTCAAAAAGAAGGTCAAGAAATTCAAGCGGCTGCAGATCGCGCTGTATTCGGACGAAAAGGCCAAGCCGTTCGGAATCTATTCGCTGACCATGGCCGCGAAGATCGGGAATTATTATAAAAAGTGAGGAAAGGGGGGAGTTTGCTTCAGCAAAGTCCCTGATGGCGTCGCGAAAATCGGCAATTATTACAAAAAGTAACGGTAAGGTGGCAAAAATGTTTGATATCGAAAAAGCGCGACAAAAAGGATTTCCGGAAAATACGATCAAGATCATGGAAAACATAAACGAAAATAATAAAAAACGCGAATCATACATCGGTCACGAGTTCGAAGAAATTAAAATGTTTGAACACCGTTGTAAAAAATGCGGATATGTTGCGGATATAAAATATATACAGGGATACAATGACGCTTTAAAACATGTTCAAATAAATCATAAGGAAGTGAGCATATGCCGATTAAACGGAAAAGCGGCGGCTGGACAAATCAACAGGCAAAGCGATACAACGGCAGTGCATGGGTTAAGCAGCTGGTGAAGCGGTGGAACGGCTCGGCGTGGGTGACGGTGAGCGCGACGCTGCGCACCTGGCAAAAATGGAGCGTCAAGACGGAGATCACCGTGCTGTCTTACAAGCTGGTATATTTTTCGGAAACTCAATCCGGCACCGGCGACGATGACCAGACGACGGTCGCAACCGATTATACGTTTGATACGTCGACCGGATGGATCACGCTGACAGGCAGCGCGAACCTTTGGGAAAACGGCGGGGGGTATTCCGAATCGGGCGGCAATCTCGAAGTGATCAACGTTGTGGTCGGCTCAAACCCCCGCGCCGGCACGGCGTATACGACCATTTATTCGGTAGAGCCGGATCAAACGAGCAGCGAACAGGTAAAAGACGCGTATCTCGGAACGGTAGCGAGTTACAACCCGTCGGCTTATCCGGAGAACGGGATTCAGGGCGGGTATTGGTACGTGAAAGTGTAGGAGGAAAATATGAGTTTTGAGAAAATCACGAAACCGGCGATGACGGTGGCGAACATCACGCCGCTACAAGACCGGCCGCGGCTGACGGCCGCGCAGCTGAAGGCGAAATTCGACGACGCGGGCGTGGATATCGCGGAATATTTGTCCGACATGACCGACGAGCTCAACGGGCTGATCGACGCACTGGAACACCAAACGGGCGCGGAAAACCTCGGCGCGTCGCCTCTGTGGGCGGGCGAAAGCTCCGCCGGCAACATACAGGCGAAATTCACGGCGTTGCGGGCATATATGGACGGGTTGGTGATCACGGCGGGCGCGGGGGATATGCTCAAAAGCGTCTTCGCGACGCTTGAGCCGCAAAACAAAAAAGTCGACAAGGCGGTCAACGCGGATAAGCTCGGAGACAAAGCCGCCGCCGAATACGCAAAAGAAATCAACGGGCGGGACGCCAAAACAGCCCTCGACGACAACGACGCGTTCCCGGTCTCGGATTCGGAGGACGGCGGCGCGCAGAAAAAGACCCTTTGGAGCGCGGTAAAAAGCGCCATGCAGACGGCTTTCGCGCTCGTATTTGCCGCAAAATCGCATAATCACACGGTCGGCGACCTGTCGGGGGTGGCGGCGGCGAGCCATACGCACAACTATGCGCAGCTCTCGGGGGTGGCGGCCGAAAGCCATACGCATGGGGCGGGCGATCTCTCGGGGGTGGCGAAAAGCGCGGCGGGCGTCCGGGTCTCGGTGCAGTCGTCCGAGCCGTCAAGTCCGGCGGTCAATGATTTATGGTTTTGGGACGAAAGCGCGGGCTGAGGCACGCAGCGCGAGCTGACGCACGCAGCGCGAGCTGACGCACGCAGCGCGAGCTGACGCACGCAGCGCGAGCTGACGCTCGCGCATGAAGAATGTTTCTTGCGTGACATTTTTCCCGTTTTGGAATTTTTTTAAGGTATGGAGGGGTAAAAGTATGGCAGTATTGGGAGAGATCGGCAGAGGGACTACGCCGAGATTTGTTTTAAAAACGCTCTGCAGCACCGGGGACATAGATACGATGGAACTGACCGTCAAAAGCGGTGCAATCACGCTTTTAAAAACGTTGAAAGCGCATGAGGCCTATACCTGGTACCCATATACAGGCGGTGCAACTTGCGAGCATATTTACACGAAATGGCTGGCTGCCCGACCGACGCAGGACAGCGACATGTCGAACACCCCCAACAGCTGGATTGGGGTTCATTACGCAACGACATCAACAGCGCCGACGGCATTTACATCATACACTTGGTATCATTATGAGGCGACAGAGGAACTCGGTGCATATGCACATATCAAGTGGTCCGCGGCGCTGCCGGCAACCGATGCTAATTTAAAGAATACGCCGTATGACTATATCGGCATCTGCCTTGACGACAACCCGACAGCCCCGACAGCAGCCGACGCGTATCAATGGTTTTTATACAAAGGCGAGGTCGGAGGAACCGGCGGGTATATACACATCAAATGGTTGGCTTCAAAACCGACACAGGACAGCGATATGACTGATTCCCCGAACAGATGGATCGGGGTTCATGCCGGATCCGGGGAAACGGCGCCGTCTGCATATGCCGATTATGACTGGTATCAATATGACGGAATCGCCGAACCCAAGACCTTTGTCTATATCAAATGGGCAGCGGAACAGCCGACGGAGGATGAGGATATGTCAGATACGCCGAGCAACCGGATCGGTATTTATGCCGGACCGATTGCGGCGGCGCCGAAAGCCATGACGCTTAGCGGGGATGAACATCGGATCTATGTCGATCTGACACAGGCGGAGACGCTGGCGCTCTCGGACGAGATCACTTATCAGTATCATTACCGGTTGAAAGACGGGACGGGATATATCGACGGGTTCACCAACAGCTCGCGGATTTACCGCAGGGCTGTGAGGGAGCTGCTGAGCGGGAGGGAAATGAGTATATGACTCCGAATTTGGATATCATCGAAACCGTTCAAGATGAATATGTGCTTGAAGAAATCGGCATTCAGGGAATTCCCGGCAGAAGCGCGTTTTTACATATCAAATGGGCGGAAACGGAGCCGACAAGCAACGCAGATATAAAAGACACGCCCGATGCCTGGGTCGGATTATGCAGTGACGGCAGCGAAACCGCGCCGACGGATTACACCGCGTACCGGTGGTTTTTATGGAGAGGAGACGCGTTTACCTATTCCGACTTCACAACGGAACAACTGGCGGGATTGGTCGGCGCGGTCGGGCGCGGGGTTTCCACGATTGAAAGAACGGCCGGAACAGGCGCGGCGGGTACGACCGACACTTATACGATTACCTATTCCGACAGCACGACGAGCACGTTCGATGTGGCTAACGGCGCCGATTGTCATATTCACATCCGGTGGGCGGCTGCACAGCCGACGCAGGACAGCGATATGTCGACCGTGCCGAACGACTGGATCGGCATTTGCTCGAGCAACAACGCGACTGCGCCGACCAATTACAACGCCTACGCTTGGAAATATGTCAAAGGGTCGCAGGGCGCGACGGGGCCGCAGGGGCTGCAAGGCATACAGGGAGACACGGGCGTCCAAGGAGCGACAGGAGAGACCGGGCGCGGGGTTTCCACGATTGAAAGAACGGCAGGAACGGGCGCGGCGGGTACGATCGACACATACACGATTACATACTCCGATTCCGCGACGAGTACGTTCCCGGTCTATAACGGCGCGGACGGCGAGGGCATCGGTGATATGCTTACATCCGTCTATGACACGGATGGAGACGGCAAGGTGAACGCCGCCGCCGATTCGGACAAGCTCGGCGGGGTGGCGGCGAGTGGGTATGCAAAAGAGATCAGCGGGCAGACGGCTTTTACGGACATTTCGGATACAGATTATGTTCCGATGTATGATATAAGCGCGTCCGTTCAAAAAAAGTCGCTTTGGAGCAACATCAAATCAATCCTAAAGCAATATTTCGATACGATTTATCAAGCGGTGATTACGGGCGGCGCAAGCACCGTCACAACGAGCAACCTGACCGTCTCCCGCGCGCTGGCTTCGAACGCAAGCGGCAAAGTTGCGGTATCGGCTGTCACGGCGACCGAGCTCGGTTATATTTCGGGTGTCACAAGCGCCATTCAAGCACAATTAAACGCCAAAATGGCGGACAACGCCAACCAAACCGATTTTACAACTATCGATGACGCGGACTGTATTCCGATTTATGATACAAGCGCCGCCGCGCAAAAAAAGTCAACATGGAATAACATCAAGGCGGTCTTAAAAACGCACTTCGACACGCTTTATACGGGCTTACAGGTCTCCGGTGCGAGCACGACCAACTCGACGACCGGGCGCACGATCACGCACACATTAGGCGGTATCGCCGCGACCGCTTACCGTGTAGTGATCACGCCGTCTTTAACGGCGGCACCGACTCCTTCAACGGCGGGAGGTCTGGGCGAGATCTATGTCGTGAAAAACGCGGACGGCACTTTCACGGTTTACAACACCGGAGTGGCCGGCATGGCGTTTGACTGGATCGTTTTTAAGGCGTAAGGAGTGGTATATATGGCTTTGATCACAAATTATAACTTTAAAAATCTGAAAACGCTGCTGATGAGCAAGGCGCATACCGCTTCCGATCCGAACAGCGCCGCCACCGGTTTTAATTTCGCGGGGCTCGTCGATTTGGTGGACGCTTTGTGCGACGAAAGGGAGGCCGCCGGCATTACCTGCGGCGGACACACGAATTTGAGACCGTCGAATATAAACCAGCATAATTTCGGGCAATTTACGGGCATCTATGAGTCGTTGAAGACCTTCACATGCGCTTGCCAATCGGAAGCATGCACTTGCAATTCGAGAAACGCCTCGTGCAGTTGCGACTCGGTCTGCGCTTCGAGAACTTATACTTGCTCGTGCGTTTCCGTCTGCTCGTCTCGATGGTGGGGTTGTTCCTGTGAATATAACAGTTCTTGTTCATGTAATTATGATTGTTCTTGCAATACAGTGAGCGGCTGCGGATCTGATTGGAGCTGTTCGTGTTACAGCGAAAATTGTTCGGATGAGTGGTTATGCATCTGTAAGGGGGATTCCGGATATTGTTCATGCAACACAAACTCAGGGGGTTGCATCTGTGAAACAAACGGCTATTGTTCTTGCGATACCTATTGTTCGTGTAATACGGTCTGTTCCGGCAACACGACGACATGCACCTGCAATACCGTTTGTTCGAACAATACATTAACTTGCACAAGCCAAGTTTCCGCCTGCACGGCGCTCGGGTATACATGTCCGTGCCAACAATATTTTTCTTGAGAAAGGCGAAGATATGAATTCTGTTTTTAACGCGGCGAGTTTTATCGTGACCGAAAAATGCAATTTGGCCTGTAGGTATTGTTTTGAGTGTTATGAGCGAAAACTCGGCCCCGATATGAGCGAGGAGGTCGCTGCAAAATGCCTTGACTTTTTGTTTGAACAAGCGAATCAAAAGAAGGATAACAGGCATGTAAATGTCACATTATTCGGCGGGGAACCGCTGCTGAGACCGGAGTTATGTGATTTTATCGTCAATTACGGCGTGAAAAAGAGGTCAGAGACCGGGGTTCAATTCACCGCGGGTGTTATCACAAACGGCACAATTATGAGCGATCACATCGAGTTGCTGATTCGCAGATGGCGCAATAAAATCAATTTTTCAATTCAGGTCTCGATCGACGGGTGCAGGGAAGCGCAGGATTTGTACCGGGTGAAAAAAGACGGTTCTTCTTCGTTTGAAGAAGTCGCGAAGAATATTCCGGTATTCAACGACATCGATATGAAATATTGCCTGCACGGCTGCCTGAACAAGCGCACGCTGCCGCTGCTTTTCAAATCGTACAAGTACTTCGTCGAGGAGTTTGGCCGCAAGACGGGTATCTGGTTTATGCCCGTGCATTCCGAGGAATGGGATGAAAAAGACGTTGAGATTTACGACGAGCAACTGAGACAGATTTTTGAGTACGAGACGGGCGTTTTGAACACGGTGTCGTCGTTTATTCCGATCGACAAGCTGCTCGGCGGTTGCAAATGCCACCCGGAGCGCACCTGCGGTGCGGGGACGAATTATGTCTCGTTTACGGGAAACGGCGACATCTATCCCTGTCATAATTTCTATTTCAGCAAGGATGCCTCGCCGGATTTGGAGGATTATAAGCTCGGGAATGTGTTCGACGGGAACCCGCTTGATACGGCGATATTGGATAAGTTTGATCACTGTCGCGTGCAAAACACCGATTGCAAGGACTGTCAAAATGTCACTTGTTACCGATGTTTGGCCGATAATTGGCGCTTCGGCGGCGACATCAACAATCAGATCGGAAAGACGACAACCCGCTGCGAGATGTCCGCGATCGAGTTCAAATGGCAGAAAAAAGCGCTCGAATGGGCGAAGAAGAACGCGGAGGTCAAAAAAGTCGAGACCTTCCCCGACAACGCGCAGAGCATGGGGAATATGACTTTTGTGCTGAAACAGATGACAACCGGACTTAACGAACTGAATGCAAGGGTTTTGAAGTTGGAGAGTGAAAACGGAATATGACAAACACAAAGTTTACGCGGTTTTGCCGGAGCGCGCTGAGCAAAGCGGTGATGTATATGTGGGGCGACTACGGCAGGGCGATCACCGAAAGCACCGTCGCGGCAAAGGCGAAGCAATACCCGGCGCATTACGACGCG
>CAZPLU010000040.1:0-19408 GCA_964587625.1 uncultured Eubacteriales bacterium | reverse complement strand
CCGTTTGTGGCAAATGTGGATCGGATGCTGGCGGTTGCCTCGATCAAAGAACCCGGTTTTAATGTCGGATTGTTGGACAAAATGTTGGTGATTGCCGCTGAAAAGGGCATCGGCTGCGCGGTCGTGATCACCAAAGACGACCTTGCGTCCGCCGAGCAGTATGTCAAACTCTATTCGGACGCGGGCTATCCGTGCGTGTCTTTATGCGGCAGGAGCAAAGACGAGGCGAGAGAACTCAAAAAGCTCTTGGTGCCGGGCATCAACCTGTTAAGCGGCAACTCGGGCGTCGGAAAAACCACGCTGTTAAATTCTTTTACCGGCATGACACGCAAGACCGACGGGATCAGCAAAGCGCTGAACCGGGGCAAGCACACCACCCGGGAGGCCGAGCTGTTTGAGATTTCCGAGGGCATATTGATCTGCGATACCCCGGGTTTTTCGGCTGTCAACCTCGAGACGCTGACGCCGGACATCCTGCCGGAGGAACTCGCGGACTGTTTTCCGGAGTTTACGGATAAAAAAGCACATTGCAAATTCAACGACTGCCGGCATCTGAGCGAGCCGGGCTGCGCGGTTCGGATCGCCGCCGATGACGGCGGAATCGCACGCAGCCGTTATGAGAGTTACAGACAATTATTTGCCGAGGTATCCGCAATCAAGCGTTATTAATCTATTTACATCAAGGAGCGATTTGAAATGAGAGGTAAAATGAAAAGGATTTTATGGGGCGTTGCGTTGATTTTATGCGGGATCGCCTATGCGCTGACCGTAGTCGGCGTGCTCCCGGCGGCGGCGGGCGGCTGGTGGGCGTTTTTCATCATCATCCCCTGCCTGATCTGGCTGATCACCGACGGCATCCGAAGCGGCGCGCTGTTCGGGCTTTCGGCGGGCGTTATGCTGTTTTTATGGAAATCCGGGTATGTGGAAGGCGAATTGTTAAACAAACTGATTCTTCCGATTATCATTGTGATCATCGGTTTGATGGTACTTGTGAAATCGGTGCGTCGCCACCGGTATCGGGTAAAGATCGACCGCGATCGCGACGGAGAAGAGGCCGCGGTCTTCAGCGATCGCAAATATTCTTTTAACGGGCAAAAATACTTCGGCGGGACTTATTCAGCGGTGTTCGGCGGACTTGAATTGGATTTGCGCGGCGCCATCATCGACAGCGACATCGGCATCAACGTGGATTCGGCTTTTGGCAACGTCAAGATTTTTTTGCCCGGCAATGTCAATGTCAAACTGAACGGTGACAATGTGTTCGGCGGTTCCAAAAATCTGCATACCGACAGCGGCGTCGCGGGTGCGCCGACCGTATTTGTCAACTCCGACAGCGCGTTCGGCATGGTGACGGTTTATTAAACAAGCATTCAAAAAAAAGCGCGGGGATTCCCCGCGCTTTTTTATTAAATCGGATGGGGTTACTGTGCGCGTGGGAAATAAATCACGGACTCTCCCTCTTTGAGGCCGTAAGTCACCTCGGTGAAATCGCCGTTTTTGATGCCGATCGTGACGGGTCTTTTGATCGGTACATGATTGTAAAGCACGTTGACATAATAAGAGAGCTCGTCGTCGGTCACAGCGGTTTTGAGCAGATAGGTGTCGATCAAAACTACATCCCGGTGATCTTGCAAGATCAGTATCAATTCCTCTCCGGTATCGGTGACATTGACTTGGGTATAATCGAAATCGAGCAGTTCAATCATATAGATCGGGGTATTGGCGTTGCCTCCGAAATTGTAGTTGATATCGCCGGGCAGCTTATCAGGGGTAAAGAGGATGCGCCCTCGGTACTGTATATGGCTTTTACGGGTGACGACCGTGATGATATCGCCGATTGTCAGGTACTGTGAGTCACTGGAACTCCCGGCAAAAACATGCACGAGGTTCTTTTTGCTCTCGATGGTCACCATTTGCCCGAATGCCCGGACGTGTGAGCCCTCGGAACCGTTGCGATTGATCCAAGTGATTACGCCGCCGATCGGCGCTTTGAGGAAACAGGCGTCATATTTTGCCTGCGCGGTATCGTAAATGGTTTTGGTAATCCCATAATGGTGTAAGAGTTCGCTGTAGTTGTTTTTGGCGAGCAAAGAGAGATTTTCGTAGGTGGCTTTCAACATTTCGGAGTCCAGTCGGAGTTGCTCGTCTTTCCCGTTCGAGGTCTCATAATTATTTTGCGCCTGCTGCCATTTCAATTGCGCGAGCGCCACTTCACCCCCGCCCTCGGCTTCCGATTTGGCTTGATTGAGCTGAATCTCGGCGATTTCGAGCGCCTGTTTCGCCTTGGCCAGTTCAACATTGTAATCCGCGCTCTCGGCGAGTATTGCAATCACATCGCCGGCCTTGACCTCGGAACCCCAGACGACATTGAAGTTGCTGATTGTACCGGAGATGGTAAAATAAGCAGTTGCCGCATCGACCGATCGATAGGAGGAGGTACCCGTGATGGTTTTTTGGATATCGCCGCGCGTGGCTGCGATCTGAACGTAGTCGGGACTGAGGGTGTTGACGTTGGAAGGCGCCGACAAGCCGGTCTTGGAACCGCTCTGCGAACAGCCGGAAATCAACCCGCACAGGAGCGAAACAGACAATAACAAAATCAATGTTTTTTTCACAAACTGACCTCCCGGAAAAGACACTTGAAATGACGGCTACATTATAATACGCTTTCGGGGTAATGTCAATATCACCCACCGAAACTTGCGCAATTCCTCACAAAAAAAACACGGAAAACATTGGTCAACCCCCTTGACAAAGAGGAGCGGGACGTATAAAATGGAATTAGCACTCGCACAGGGTTAGTGCTAAATATATATAAAATTTCTTCACAGGAGGAAAACAACATGAAGATCAAACCGTTGGCAGACAGAGTCGTTTTGAAGCTCGTCGAGGCGGAAGAAACCACAAAGAGCGGCATTATTCTGGCCGGCTCCGCAAAAGAAAAACCTCAGATCGCCGAAGTGATCGCGGTCGGCCCGGGCGGCAAAGTCGACGGCAACGATGTCACGATGTACGTCAAGGTGGGCGACAGTGTCATCACCAGCAAGTACAGCGGCACCGAAGTCAAGATGGACGGCGTGGAATACAATGTCGTGCGCCAGTCCGACATCCTTGCAATCGTCGAATAATCGGAAAGGACAGAAATCACTATGGCAAAAATTATCATTTACGGCGAAGACGCCAGAAAATTCTTGCAGGCGGGCGTCGACAAACTTTCGAACACCGTCAAAATCACTCTCGGGCCCAAGGGCAGAAACGTCGTTTTGGATAAAAAATTCGGCGCTCCGCTGATCACCAACGACGGGGTCACAATCGCCAAAGAAATTGAATTGGACGACGCTTTCGAGAACATGGGCGCGCAGCTCATCCGTGAAGTCGCCACCAAGACCAACGACGCGGCCGGTGACGGCACCACCACCGCGACCCTGCTGGCACAGGCCATTGTGCGAGAGGGCATGAAAAACGTCGCCGCGGGCGCAAACCCGATGATTATCAAAAAAGGTCTTGCCAAAGCGGTTGACGCCGCGGTTACCGAAATCCAAAACAACTCCAGCGCCGTCAGCGGCAGCCAGGATATCGCACGCGTCGCGACCGTCTCTTCGGGCGACGATTTTATCGGCAACATGATCTCGGAGGCCATGAGCAAAGTCAGCGCCAACGGCGTGATCACCATCGAGGAATCCAAGACCGCCGACACCCTGTGCGATGTCGTGGACGGCATGCAGTTTGACCGGGGCTATATCTCCCCGTACATGGTCACCGACACCGAGAAAATGGAAGCCGTGATCGACGATCCCTATATTCTCATCACCGACCGCAAAATCAGCAACATCCAGGATATCCTGCCGCTGCTCGAGCAAATCGTACAGGCCGGTAAAAAATTGGTCATCATCGCGGAAGATGTTGAGGGCGAGGCCCTTGCCACCATCCTCGTCAACAAACTGCGCGGCACGTTTACCTGCGTCGCCATCAAGGCGCCGGGCTTCGGCGACCGCCGCAAGGAGATGCTGCGCGACATCGCGACCCTGACCGGCGGCCAGGTCATCTCCGAAGAACTCGGTATGGATCTCAAAGACGCCAAGGTGCAAATGCTGGGCAGAGCGCGTCAGGTCAAGGCCGGCAAAGAGAACACCATCATCGTCGACGGCACCGGCGATCCCAAAGAGATCAAAGCCCGCATCGAGCAGATCAAGTCCCAAATCGAGACCACCACCTCCGATTTCGACCGTGAAAAATTGCAAGAACGCCTTGCCAAGCTCTCCGGCGGCGTCGCCGTCATCAAGGTCGGCGCGGCCACCGAGGTCGAGATGAAGGAAAAGAAACTGCGCATGGAAGACGCGCTCTCGGCGACCAAAGCCGCCGTGGAAGAGGGTATTGTCGCGGGCGGCGGCGTCGCGCTGCTGAACGCCTCGACAGCCGTTGAAAAGCTGATCGCGCAGGTCGACGGCGACGAGAAGACCGGCGTGAGGATCATCCTCAAGGTACTCGAAGAGCCGATCCGCCAGATCGCGGAAAATGCCGGCCTCGAGGGCTCTGTCATCGTCAACAAGATCAAAGCCAGCCGAAAGACCGGATACGGCTTTGACGCCTACAAAGAGACCTATTGCGACATGATCGACTGCGGTATCGTCGACCCGACCAAGGTCGTGCGCTCCGCGTTGCAAAACGCCGTGTCGATTGCGGCCATGATTTTGACGACCGAATCGCTCGTCGCCGACAAAAAAGAACCCACCCCTCCCCCGGCGCCGATGGGCAACCCGGGCATGGACATGTATTGATCGAGAGGGCAGATGTCAGAGGGACAGAAGTCAGAGATCATATACCCATAGATGAATATTAAAAAGAGCGGCGGCGCGAAATTCGCGCCGCCGCTGTGTTTTAAGATGATGGAAAAACGGTTATCGGTTGTTTAAATGATCCGCGACGGAGGGCTGCGTCAGCGCGTCGTATCGCTTTTTAGGCGTTTTGTATTCTTTGAAATAATGCTCCCAGATCGCCGATTTTTCATCCTCATGATCCGCTTTTTCTTGCAATGCCTTTATGAGCGGCAGTAAAACCATTCGTAGGTGTGCCTTGCTTTGGCGGGCGTCATATGTAACTTCTTTGCGATTGCGATATAAGCCGCTTTTTCGACCTCCCGCATATCGACGACGCGGGCGACCGTTTTTTTACTCAACTTGGGCCGAAACGGCGGCAAGTTCCTGACAAACCCAATCGGCATACCCGGTTCCCCGCCCCGGTATTCGTCCAATAGGACCTTATACTTCTTTTCCAGATAAGCGCAGGCATAAAACCAGTCCCGATAACAGTCATAGGCGCTCTCATATACCTTTTTGATTTGCGAATTGTCTTCATATCCAAGCGTAGCCGAGATATGATCGATATATAAACGGATTTGTTTGAATTTTATTTTATAATAGATTTGCGCGGTCCTCTCGGCCGTTATTTTATATACTTTTGCGATTTCGGCGAACGTGCCGGCATGCTGGTCCCGGAGCAGCATGATTCCATATGCGCGTTTGTCCTGTTTTAATGTGTTGTATGGAAAATTTAACATGTAATTCACCCTTTCATTTTCTTTTTAAAAAATCCCCGCTTGATAGCGCAAATCTATTATATAATATAGTGCTTATATATGCAATAGTTAAATAACTGTTATTTAACCGTTGGCGTATATTGTTTTCTTTTTTTCTGATACCATTTATTCAACGGTTATTTTACCGTTAAACATAAACAAAGGAGCGATTGTTATGGCAACGAAAAAGACCCCTTTTACTTTCCATGTAGAGGACGAATACTTAAAGAAGATGCGTTATATCGCAAAACAGGATACAAGAAGTTTAAGTAATTTATTAGAACACCTTTGCAAATTATATATTGAACAATACGAGCAAGAACACGGTAAAATCGAAATGGAACAATTCAATGAATAACAGGTAAAATGGCGGCGCGAATTTCGCGCCGCCGTTGTTTTGTAATGAAGAGATAAGTTATCAATTGTTTATTGACTTGTAACGGGGGATTGCGTCTGCTGTGTGACAGTTGATTGCGGTTGGTTTTGGGCCATCATCGCCTCGGAACTCGCGTAATACGCGAATTTTTCTTCCGGCGTATTCCAAGGGTAGCTAGTTTTTTCGGATTCGGATTCTAAAACCTCGCTGTATATGGGAAGCTTCGGCGTCGGGGTATAAGAGTCGCCCATCTTGGATCGATATACATCCGCTCGGACTTTTTCATACAATTCCTGCGTGTATATTGAACCCTTGCTTTGAGCGGCTACATTCATGCAAGTATCATACCAGTCCATTGGGATGTCAAAGTCGGTTAAAAATTTTTGAATTGTGTATTGGCTGGGACTCTCAAGTTTATCAACCCATTCATTGTATGACTTGACGCCTATTCGCAACAGTAAATTTGACGGAATGGAGTTTTCGGCTGTACCGCCGCTCTTTTTCATATCCGCGATTTGTTCCGTGCCAAAAATATACCCATTATAACCATTTGCTTTAAAAACAACTTGAACTTTGTTATTAAGGCGTATTGTTTCATCACCGAATGCCTCCGCCATAATAAGTTTTATGGCATCCTCCGAATATTCCGGTTCCATTCCCATGGAGCGGTTGCATTCGTTGCTGTATTCCAACAATGATAATACTTCGTCCGGAGTATAACCGAGATCCTTGAAAAAACCGGGGAGAGAAAGGTTTTCATAACTGGCTTTTCCCTCTTCCGCCATTTGTATATAGGTATCGATATAATCAAATGCTTTACTCCCTAAATACTTCATAAAAGTGGTCGATATTGTATGATACCACCCACTTATTTCATCAGGATGTTTACACCAACTGAAATTGTCGCCACCCTGGGTTCGTTCTTCTTGTGAATTCTGATTTGGGGCAGAAGCAATGTCCTTGCCGCAACCGACAAGAAGCGGAAGTGTGAATATTACGACTAACAGTAATATAAAGATTCTTTTCATTTTCATGTCCTCCTCTTACCAAACGTTATATTGGACATCTAAATCACTTGGGGTTTTGGAATAAAAACTAATGCGGTAATCATAGAATTTTCGGATATTGACGGTGTTTGCGAGACAGATAGGGATTTGGTTATCGTTAGCTGGATCATCTTTATATGGATTTCGATAATTTGTCTCGTCTTTATTATATACGAAAATTTGATAATGAAGATGATATCTAGTGGTGCTGCTGTTTCCGGTTAATCCTGATAAAGCTCCTTTTGTTATAGGAGCGGTTTCACTATATTCAATCCCTGAAATCGCTGGGTTTACCATATGTTCATAAATATATATTAAGTTTTTACTGTTTTGCCCTGAACTGGTCTTGCTGATGTCTATATTATTACTCATAACCCGTATGACATATCCTGCGCCACTGGTGTAGCCGTTCTTTAAAACAGTACCGCTTTGCGCCGCGTAGAGAGGGGTGTTGGCGATCCCGTCTGTTTCAATACCAACGATGTCCGTCCCCCAGTGCCATATCAAATCAGATTGCTTATAATAATAAGGATTGGAGATGTTCACGTTCATGTTCGTATCCGTATACGGCCATGCCCAATACAGATCAGCATAGTAATTTCGGACTTCCAACCAGTAATTTCCGGTAACGGAGGAATTATATCCCCGTACCTTGAGATACACGGTTTGCCCTTTATTTAATTTGTAGGTGATTTTAAAATTGTATCCGGTACCACCATCGTCATTGTATGCCACAAGCGGATTTCCGTCGCCGTCGTAGGTGCTGTACAACAAATTTTCCCCCACGTCAGTCAGCTCTCCGTATGTATCGATAGAACTGGTGGTGTAAAACACATAAAAGGAATCATACGGCGCGATATACTTGAAATAGTCAATATCCCCACCACTTTCAAGCGATCCGTACATCATATCCGTTAACGGAACAGTCGCTGTACGCGTTTGACCGCTGATCGTACGTGTTGTGAATGATACCATCGTGTCAAAAACTGACGCATCATAAGGGGTGTTTCCGTGGTCGTCGGCTGACGAAACCAATTCGAATTCCCAAAGTTGATTATCTGTAGTGTTGAATGACCATAAAATAATATTTGTACCCGGGGATTGGCTGCCGTTATAAACTTCCGCACATTTGCTCGTATTTTCTTTAGCCCTCAATGAAAAAATCCCTGAAGATTGACTGACAACTTGCCATTGTGAGGCGTTATCCGTTCCGGGCCAAGTCCTCAGTAGTGTTCCGTTGTTGGTTCCCCCGCCGTAGATATTCATATACGTTGTAACCAAGGAGTAGTTTTGAGGAGACAGAAGCCAATGAGTACCGTTATATATGAGTCTCCACTGTTGATTGTTCGCACCGGTAAACTGTTCTTGGGTAATGTATGCGCCGTCAGCGCCGGTGTTGGCCGCAGTGAGGTAAATTTGACTGTTTTTATTTTTAACATAGTATGTCGCGCCGTTTGTCAATGAAGTGACACCCGCGTTCAGAGTTATGTTGATAGGAGCCAACACCAAGACGAAAACCAGAATGAGAATCGATGAAATAAAAGTTTTTATTTTCGCTTTCATTATGTTTGTTCCTTCTTTCATATTTATTTTGTGTTTTTATTTAAAACATTGATCCTATCCCTTTCGTATATATACCATGAATTGGTTGGTAATTATCACCATAGCAAATGAATCTCAAATTTGTCAAGCACAATTTATAAATATGTATATATGCACAATAAAAATATATTATAATTGTTAAATATACCTATATGTTCGTCATATTTAATAAAATACATCGTAAGTAATTAGTATTTATTAACGACCGTATTCGACTTCATTATATCATTTTCGCAAAAACAGCGGCGGCGCGAATTTCGCGCCGCTGTTTTTATATACGGTGTAGGGGCGGCCCTATGTGGCCGCCCGCCCTCGCAATCCCCGCAGGGGCGATACGCACCGGCCCGACGTGTTCGCCCGCATAAAAATCGGGAATGACGGATGGCGTTTTGCCTTTTTTAATTTCGGGCGAACGCAGTTCACCTCAACACGTCGGCCTGTTTATCCGCCGGTTCCGAATCCCGTGATTATCCAGTTGCCCGTCGTCTCGTCTTTTATAACGCCGATATAGTTCCAAGTCGCATAACGGCCGTTGTCAAGGAGTTTGTAAATATCGTCGGTCTCCTGATTGAAATACATATCGAATAGTGTCGGATCGTTTTTCAGGTAATTTTGATATTCGCGGTTTTCCTTGTCGATTTCATATGTCACATAATAACTCTCTCTGGCGGGACTCCACCCCGTGGCTTCCTCGCTGCCGCGGTATTCGATTTTTAAATCATAAGCGATTGCGTTTCCGAGGGCTTTGATCGGGCAATTCCAGCCGTCGTCGCTTTTTTCATAACCGAAAAGAGCATAATGATGATTTGTAAATTCCGCAAGCGCTTCCGTATCATCGTTTTCCAGCGCGGTAAAATAGCGTTGGATGACGTCGGTGATCTCCGCCCGCTGCGCGGACAAGTCGGCGGACTGAACATCGGATTCGATTGAAGTGACGGAAGAAATCAATTCGCCGGACTGCACCGCCGATTCGGTTGAAAGGACGGAAAATACCGGTTCTTTGCCCAAACAACCTGACAACAGCAAACATAACACGGCGATGAGGGACAGCGCTTTTTTCATAATCAACACCTCTTGTTACGCGGTTCGTAGTTTTTTTGAATGCGTCATAAATCGGGTAAACTTACCGTATCAAAGATCTATCATGATGTCAAGCGGTTTTTAAGGTTTGTATAAATATATAAATATGTAATTTGAAATTCGTCCGATATGACGATTTATTTGTTAAAATGCACAATATGCCCCAACGGCGGCGCGAAATTCGCGCCGCTGTTTTTATATACGGTGTAGGGGCGGCCCTATGTGGCGCCCGCCCTCGCAATCCGCCGTAGGGGCGATACGGGCACCGGTCCGACGTGTTCGCCCGCAACGCACCACCCCGTCACGGCTGCGCCGTGCCGCCCCTCCGAAGAAGGGGAATGAAAGGCGTATCTATCGTATTCCGCGTTGTGGAAGCCGTGACGGGGTGGTCACTGTGTATTTTTAACCACCATGAATTCGTGAGATGAATTCGGCGGGGATAATCCGCGTGGCGGGGACAATCCGCGCGGCGGGGATAATCCGCACGGCGGGGACAAGCCCCCGCCGTACTTTTTTATTTTTCCATTTTCCAAAAACGGAACTCGTCTACCGATTCCGAGTTTTCAACGCGAGGTAAAATCAACGGCGGCGCAGAATTTACGCCGCCGTTTTTCCCTTCCTTTGATGAAAGGAAAAGATCGCATCCGAATTTTATTCGGTCAATTTTAATCCTTGGTGCTGCGGGCGTGCGCTTCCATCCGGTCCTCGGTCACGGCGGTGCGCTCCCTGAATAACAAGGAGATGCACCAGAGCGCCGCGATGCCGACGAGCGAATAGATGATGCGGGCGACGACGCTTCCGCTGCCGAAAGCGAGCGCGACAAGGTCGGTGTTGAACAATCCGACGCTGCCCCAGTTGAGCCCTCCGATTATCATGATTATCAAAGCGATTCTATCAATGACCATTAAAAAAACCCTCCTAAAATAGGATGTGGTTATAGTTTTCCATGATTGACACCGTTTATACTTTTCAATTTTATGAAATTATGGTATAATACTTTTTAATTCTGAGCGCAAAAACTTTTTGTTTCGAGCGCATGTTTGAAAGCATTTTCAAATGATTTGCAAAAGGTGGTTTTTATGAAAGCAGTGATTACCGTTTTGGGAAAAGACACGGTTGGAATATTGGCGAAAATTTCGGCAAAATGCGCCGAAAACCGAATCAACGTCACCGATGTCAATCAGACGATTTTAGACGATATTTTTGCGATGCTGATGCTGGTCGACATGGCGAAAGCGACGATCAAGCTGGCGGATTTCGCGGCGGCTTTAAAAGCCGAGGGCGAACGGATGGGTCTCGTGGTCTATGTGATTTCGCAAGAGGTCTTCGACACGATGCACCACATTTGAAACAAGTTTCAAACAAGAAACAAGCTTCAAACACGGCCAAAGGACGGAATAAACCGATGAACAAACGCGACATACACGACATCCTCGAGACCGTGGGGATGATCAAGGATCAAAACCTCGACATCCGCACGGTGACGATGGGCATTTCGCTGCTCGATTGTATTCGTGGCGACAGCGGACAGACCTGCGCGGCGGTCTATGATAAAATCACGAAAAAAGCCGGGCGGCTTTCCGAGGTCTGCGCCGGTATCAGCGCCGAATACGGCATCCCGATCATCAACAAGCGCATCTCGGTCACGCCCGCCGCGCTGCTGTGCGCGACCGCCGACCCGTTGGAGCTGGCGCTGGCGTTGGACAGAGCGGCGCAGGCCACGGGCGTGGATTTTTTGGGCGGTTTTTCGGCGCTGGTGCAAAAGGGCTTTTCCGGCGGCGATTTGGCGTTGATTCAATCCATTCCGCAGGCGCTCTACGAGACCAAACTGGTTTGCTCGAGCGTCAACGTGGCGACGACACGGGCGGGCATCAACATGGACGCGGTGGCGCTGATGGGTGAAATTATCAAAAAGACCGCCGAAAAGACCAAAGACCGCGACTGCATCGGCTGCGCAAAGCTCGTTGTGTTCGCAAACGCGGTCGAGGACAACCCGTTTATGGCGGGGGCGTTTCACGGGATCGGCGAGCCGGAATGCGCGATCAACGTGGGCGTCTCGGGCCCGGGCGTCGTGGCGGCCGCGTTGCGCGAGGCGGGCGGCTGCGATCTGGCGCAGGCGGCGGATATTATCAAAAAGACGGCGTTTAAAATCACGCGGATGGGACAATTGGTGGCCGAACTCGCGGCAAGCCGGCTGGGCGTCGAATTCGGCATCGTCGATTTATCCTTGGCGCCGACGCCCGCCGTGGGTGATTCGGTGGCCGAGATTTTGGAAATAATAGGCCTGGAGAGCGCCGGCTGCTGCGGCACGACCGCCGCGCTTGCGCTGCTCAACGACGCGGTCAAAAAGGGCGGCGTCATGGCCAGTTCGCACGTCGGCGGGCTGTCGGGCGCGTTCATCCCGGTCAGCGAGGACGCGGGCATGATCGCGGCGGTCAGGCGCGGCTCCCTGCGCATCGAAAAGCTGGAGGCCATGACGGCGGTGTGTTCGGTGGGATTGGATATGATCGCGGTTCCGGGCGACACGAGCGCGGCGGTGATCTCGGCTTTGATCGCCGACGAGGCCAGCATCGGGGTGGTCAATTCCAAGACGACGGCGGTGCGCGTGATTCCGGCGATCGGCAAAAAGGTCGGCGACGAGGTTTCGTTCGGCGGATTGCTCGGCAGCGCGCCGGTCATGGAGATCAGCACCTATTCCCCCGAAAAAATGATCAGGCGCGGGGGTCGCATCCCCGCGGTATTGCAGGCATTGAGGAATTAAAAGATGACATTTTTGGATAAACTGGCGTATCGGTTCAGAAAAATCGCAATTAAAAACCTGATGCTCTACATCGTGGCAGGGCAGTTTTTGGTGTTCTTGGTCGATATTTTAATGAGTGCGCAATTCGAGACCACCCTGTCGCAATTTATCATGTTCGACCGCGGTCTGATTTTGCAAGGGCAGGTCTGGCGGATATTGACTTTTGTTTTTATCCCGCCGAGCCAATCGGGACTGACGGGTCTTTTCTTGATCTTTTTTACGCTTTATTTTTATTGGATGATCGGAAATTCGCTTGAAAACGAATGGGGCGCGGCAAAGTTCAATTTGTATTATGTCTTTTGCGTTCTGTTTTTAATCGCGGCGGGATTTATCACCGGATACAACGCGAACACGTTTTTGAACTTGTCGCTGTTTTTCGCGTTCGCGGTGTTTTATCCCAATTTTCAAGTGATGCTGTTCTTCATTTTACCGATCAAAATCAAATGGCTGGCGTATGTAAACGCGCTGTATTTTTTGCTGATACTGGTCCTTGGGTCTTGGCCGGAGCGCGCGTCGGTGTTGGCGTCGGTCGCGGTGTTTTTGTTGTTCTTCGGCAAGCAGCTTTATATTGAAACCAAAAACTTTTTATTGCACCTGTATCATCGCCGCAAATATAAAAGTTCGGTCAACCGGGGCAAAAAGCAAAATCGGGATTATTGGAAGAACCGGTAAATTGATATTTTTAATAATTTAAGGAAAGCGTCGGAAAACCGGCGCTTTTATATTGAAATGGAGTTTTAATATTTATGGGTGCATGGTGTTTTCACACCAGAGCAACTCGCCGTTTTCAAGCCCGGCTTTAAAAACAGCGACTTGCCAATATTCGGTGGGGTGTTTTATCACGATCAATTCCGGCTTTCCGTCGTTGTCTGCATCGCATACGATCGGAATTTGAGGGATAACTGCCCAGCTTTCGCCATATTCATAATATGGGCATAAAATTAAATTTCCATCGGCGTCATACTGCCAAACACCCGTTTCAGTTGCATCAGTTCCTAAATTATTGATATTACGGTAATCGAAAGTATAGGGTTCATCTTTGATTAAGTTGTTAATCGGAAAGTTATCTGTGGAGATCACAGTCGTGTTTAAAGTTGAACTGAAAAGAACCATGGAGTTACAAATCCCCGTTTTTGTTTTTGCAAGTTTTAATTCAAAGTCGGTTTTGTTCATTTTACTTTGATTGCAGACGCGCACAAGTTCTTCGTCAACACCGTCACCGTCAAGATCAAAACGCCAAACATCGGTGATGATCAATGGGGTATTGGAAATATCAAACAGACCAATATTGACTGACGTTTTTTTAAGCAGAGAGGCAAGAGTTGCTCTCCATTCCGGACGATCGGGCTGTGCGCCGACGCCATAGGCCTGGTGGGTAACAGGGAATTTGAACGGGTAATTATTGTCGCTGAAACCGATCCAGCCGCCGAAGCCCCATTCATAAAAGGCGGAGGCATATTCAGATCTAAAATTTTCGAAATCGTTTGAATATTTTATATAATTTGAGGAGGATGAGGGAAAATTCGTGTAGGGATACCTGATATTATATAGATACAGATCAGTGCCGTTATAAAGTTTTTGCGATACCAGAGAATCCGGGTATAGACCGGACGCGAGAGTTGTACCGTTTTCAAATGCGCATATGTTTTGGCCGAAGTCACCTGCTTGAAAAAAAACCAGCCGGATTTTTTCGAGCTGCTCAATCTGTGAGGCCGTCATGTCCGAGAGAAGAGGTTCGCTTTTCGTCGCGGATAAAACCGTTGAAGGGATCTGCATGCTTGCGGGGGAAGATACGGCGCTTGACATGGCTGATGTGGCCGCAGCACTGCCCGAACCGGCCGGTGAGAGCTGGCACCCGGTTACCAATAAAATTGCGCAGACAATCAACGTGACAGAACGGACGGGATAAAGTTTTTTTTCATATCTGAGTTTTTTCATGCTGAATCCCCTTTCATGAATGAATAAAGATAAATATTGAAAATGATGAATTTATAATGATATATTGAACTAAGAACAACAATATTTTTAATCAAAAAGCGGCTACCACTTAAAAATTTTATTCGAATTTCATCGAATACAAGTCGGCGTCGCAGAGGTCGAAGCGCAGGCGGACGGGTTTGCCCGAGAGAGCCGAGAGCGGTTTTTCAAAATCCGCCGGGCGGCGGACGCTGTCGCCGAACAGGCGGGGGCTTTCGTAACCGGATATGGGATTCCCGTTTTCGCCGCAGACCGTGATTTTTACATGCCCCGCCGCCGAGGTCGCAAAGTTGACCGTCAGACGGCCGCCCGAAAACGTCAGCGGCTTTGTGAGTATCCATCCGCCCGACCAGCCCGCCGAGAGCGAGAAAAAGCCGTCGAGCCGGACGGCATAGCGCACCAGTTCGACGGCTTCGACGCGGTAGTGGTCGCCGGTGTAAATCGAGAGCTCGTCGGGTTCGCCCGGGCGCTCTCCGGCGGTTTGCAATATACCGTCGGCGAAATAACAGTCGCCGTAATACCAATTGTGATTGCGCTCGGGCCCCGGCGTGACATAGGCCTCGGACGGGCGGCGGAAGTTCAGGCCGTCGCGGGAGGTCATGATCATCGTATCGGTCATCGCGTAGCCGCTGCGTCCCCACTGTTGAACAATGGCTTCGCGGCGCTCGCGGTCGGGCAGATATTGAAAATTTTCCGAGCCGCCCGCGCGTTCGATGTAACGCGTCGGGAGGCCGACATACATCTGCGGCGCACGGGTATACGGACGGACATTGTTGGTGTACATCTGAAAATCCGGCGCGTTTTTGCCGTATTTCAACTGCCCGAAGTGCTTCCAATGGATGAAGTCCCTGGAACGGGAGTGGTGGATATCGCGGACGCCGGTCCATTTGTCTTCGCCGGTATAACCGTGCAAGTCGCGGTAATAAACCCTGTATTCGCCGCGCTCTTGATCGTAAAAAGCGAGATTGAGCGAATCGAACGCGCCCTCGATATCGAGCCGGCTTTTTCTGGTGAAATGAATGCCGTCCGGTGAGGTCAGCAAAACCAAATCCCTGTTGCGTTCACCGGTCATCGCCTTGTATTTTTCGTCCGGTTTGCAGTCCGGGTTTTCGTCGAGAAAAAAAGAGGCGTTGTCCAGCTCACCCTCGTCGAGAATGATGTTGTTTTTCCGGCTGCCGCCAAATTCACAGACGCCGAGCTCGGGGCGGGTAAAATGTTTTCCGTCGCGGCTCTCGGCGTAACAATACCGGTTGATGCCGATGCCCTTTTTTCGGGAGAGTTGTAAATCGGCGGCGCGGTAATACATGCGGTATAAATCGCCGTCTTTTAAAACGGTGAAATATCCGCAGACATTGCCCTCCCAGGGCGCGTCGCAGGTGAAAGCCGTCCCGCGATACTGTGGGCGATGCGTTTTGAGTTCGACGTTTTTATGGCCGGCCCAGAGATATCGGTCCCAAAAGACCTCGCGGCGGCGGTTCAATTCGATTGGCATCCACATTCACCTCAAGTTAATTATATCGGCAAAGCGACAGCGTGTCAAACCGAAAAAAACATTTTTACAAACCCATTGACAACGTAACAATGTTACGGTATACTGTGTTCGTAACATTGTTACGCCACATTGTTACGGCGTTCGAATAACGGACGGGAGGGGAGGTCATAAATTAAATGGAAAACGAGTTGATTTCGAAAAAGGAACTGCTCCACAAATACGGCGTCTCATACGGCGCGCTTTACCGCTGGAAGCGCATGGGGCTGATTCCGGAGGAGTGGTTCATTAAAAAGCCCGCGCCGACCGGGCAGGAGACGTTTTTTGACAAACGGTTGATCTGCGCGCGGATGGAGGAGATCATCGGTTCGAAAGACGACGCCTCGTTAAAAGAACTCGCGCAAAAATTCAACGAGGGCGAAAAGAAAAAACGGTTGTTGATTGTCGAAACCAAATTCGGGGAGACCGGCTATGATTTCGACCGGATCACGGCGGTAAAAATCAAGCTCGACGACCGCGAGATCGACATCACGCGGGAATTGAGGAAAAAATAGATTATGTTCATCAAAACACGGGTTCAAAAAATTCGGAGACAGCGCAAGCATTAAAATCACCTATTACGCAGCTGACAATGAAAGGATGGTTATCATGAGCAATAACGATATGCACATCTCCGGCAGCGGCACCATCGCCGCAGGCAATTACGGCGGTATCCGTGTGAACGGATCCGGTAAAATCCGCGGTTCCATCACCTGTACGGGTTTATACTGTTCGGGTTCGGCCAAAGCGGAGGGAGACATCGTCTGTTCGGGCGAAGTTAAGTGTTCGGGGTCGATCCATTGCAACGGAAAAGTAGAAGCGGAACTATTTTCGTGTTCGGGTTCCGCCAGAACCGATTCCGGGATCAAGGCGGGTACTGTCAAGGTGTCCGGCTCCATCCGGGCGTCCGACATAGAGGCGGAATGTATCGTCATCAACGGTGGTTGCGGTGTTTCGGGACTGATGAACGCCGAGACCATCGAGATCAATTTAAACGGCGGATGCACGGTGGGCAGCATCGGCTGCGGCAAATTGACGGTCAAACCGGGAAACGGTTGCGGATTGGTCTTGTTCGGAATCCGGAAAAACAATATTTTTGAAGCCGACACCATCGAAGGCGACGAAATCACGCTTGAAAATACCACTGCGGACATCGTGCGCGGCAATAATGTCATCATCGGTAAAAATTGCAATATCAAGACCGTCGAATACAGCCAATCCCTCTCGGTTGATCCTTCAAGCACGGTGAGAGAACAGCTAAAGATATAAAATCGTTATCGGTAACCGGCCGCTTACCGGCGCGTAACGTCATGTTTCGGAGCAAGGGGCTTTTGACTCCCTTGCTTTTTTATATTGACTGCAAATGGTAAAACACATTCCGAATATACACGAATGGATATGAAACGGCAAAACAAAACACCTTCTGAAAAAGGGAGATGGAAAAGGAATAGAGGTAAAAACGGCTGGTGAGCTCGCAACCCTCTTTCCAAAAAACCCATTTAAAACGCGGATTTTCAACCAAAAGAACAAAATGCCTCGTGGGGTCGAAATATCAGTTTTAAATATGTTATGCTTTAGATGGAAGCGCGTGTATTGCGAAGCCGATGACCGCTGATTCTCATCTTGGTTTTCAAGCGGTTTTACCAGTTTGATTTTTCAAGCAGTTTTACCATCTTGGTTATTAGCGGCTTCTCCACCTTGATTTTTCAAGCGGTTTCTCCATCTTGATCTTCAAGCGGCTTTTCCAACTTGATTTTTCATGCGGTTTCTCCGTCTTGATCTTCAAGCGGCTTCTCCATCACTGTCGCGTATTGATTTCAATTTACAGGAGGCCAATGAAAATGAACATCGAGCAATTGAGAAAACTATGGAGGGAAATGGAAGAAAAGAGGCTTTTGGTGAAAAACTACACCGCGCCGGAACTGCCGAACATATGGGATCCGTATGAGCCGATGAATCAAGGCGCAACGTCTCTCGGCGCAACGTCTTCCGGTACAATACCCCCCGGATTGACATCCTCCGAGCCGACCGTCACCCCGGAAATTGTCGAGCCGTCAGTCCCCGAGCCGTCAGTCCCCGAGCCGCCCGAAATGCAGCAGATCTATGTGCCGGAGGAGGATGTGTTGAACATCGCCGCCATTCCGGCTGCGAATACGGCGAGCGGGAGTGCAAACAATCAAGCCCAAACCGCTTCGGCGTTGGGTGAGGCGGGATCAAAGGCGCTGGCAGGGTTTTTGGTCAATGTTTCGGACTATTACAAAGAGCAGCGCAGACAGAACCTGACCGACGCGTATAACGCCGGTCTGAACGGCGTGGACTTATCCCGAAAAACAAAGGACGATGCCGCGGCGGGGCTTTATATTGACCAGCTCTGGGCGATGTACGACGCGGGAAAACAGGACGCGAAGGCAGCGGCGGAGCGCGAAAACGAAGAGACGATGTCGAATAATGTCGAAACTGCGCAACATGAAACAGTTGACAATTGGGGAAACATCAGTTATCCTAATAATGCTACTTCGGGAAACGACGTGGTCGGATCTGTAAAATATTTTCAAGATGCAGCGAATCATTATGGGTCACCCAAACAACATACAAGCAATAATTCGGCAACAAAGACGGATTTTCAAACGGATCATAATTTCATCAGAAATGAACCGGGGAAGAACGAAGATGATTTAAACTGGGATAGAGATTATGATTATATGAAAGATATGATGTTTTTAAACGGAGCGGTAAACAGCGCCGATCCCAGTATTCAATTGGCATATCAATATATGATGAATCAAGAAAACAGAGGGAAGCAAATTCCCACGGAGGTTATGGAAGCATATGAAAAATTTATGAATGGCTTAAAAGATGGGAGCATTGGCTATCAAAAGACTACTCAAGACATGCGGAATGCGCAAAGAAAACGTTCGCATGAAATCGCAATGGGCAACGCCGATATTGATGATTATACTTATGATGACTTAAAAACAAGAAACGATTTGTTTCCTTCAACGGAAGAAGACAACTTCCAATACCCCACAGCTGATGTTTCCGCTGTCACTCAAGGATATGGAAAGTGGTATGATCCTAAAGATGGTTATCACATGGGTATTGATATTGGGGAATCTGGAGGTAAAAATTCAAATATATGTGCCATATAGGGAGGTGAAATCGTTTTTAGTGGCGATATGGGCAAAAATGGTAATATAGTTATCATTAAACATACGGAAATTATTAACGGAGAAAAAATCATATTTTATTCCTCATATAGTCATCTGAAGAAAAAGGGTATTGAAAAAGGCGAAACAGTAAATCCCGGAGATCAGATTGGAATTATGGGAAAAACGGGCGATAGTACTGGAATCCATTTGCATTTAGCTATTTTTACCACTACAATGGATATTGATTCAGTTCGTCCACGCGGTTATGGGTCATA
>CAZPLU010000039.1:0-21570 GCA_964587625.1 uncultured Eubacteriales bacterium | reverse complement strand
CAAAAGGTGTGCCGTTTTTGTTGTGTCAAAACAAGTCATTCCCCGATGATCTTCACCAGCACCCGCTTGTCGCGCATGCCGTCGAACTCGCCGTAAAATATCTGTTCCCAGGTTCCGAAATCCAGTTTGCCGTCCGTGACGGCCACCACGACCTCGCGGCCCATCACGGTGCGTTTCAAGTGCGCGTCGGCGTTGTCCTCATAGCCGTTGTGGTCGTATTGGCCGTGGGGTTTTTCGGGCGCGAGCTTTTCGAGCCACTTTTCGAAATCACGGTGCAGACCGCCCTCGTCGTCGTTGATAAAGACGCTCGCGGTGATGTGCATCGCGTTGACAAGGCACAAGCCCTCGCAAATGCCGCTCTGGGCAAGCGCGGCCTCCACCTGCGGCGTGATGTTGAGAAAAGCGCGGCGCGCCGCAGTGCGGAAATGCAGTTCTTTTCGATAAGATTTCATGGTAACTCTCCCCTCCGAATGATGTTTTATTTTCTCCTGAACATCGAATACACAATGAACAATGTCAGAGCCGCCAGCAGGGAAAACAACAACGTTGTCACAATCGGAACGGATAATCCGATGTTTTCCGACAGGGCTGCTATCAATTCCGAGGGCTGAAAACCCGGCTGTTCGGCAGCGGATCTTGAAGCCGTCGGCGGAAAAATCGGCAAAACCGGCGGTGACGGGGATTCGACCGCGCTCTCATTTGACGCATCCGAAGATGTCGCGCTCTGCGGCGGCAGTGAAGCCGCAGACGATTCCCGCAACGAAACGGCCGAAGCCGATTCGAACGATTTTGAGGGGACGGTCGGAGTACCGTGTTGCGCGCTCTTCGAAATGGAGGATGATCCGACGCTCGGCTCGGACTCCGCCGACGGCGTTCGGACGGCGGTTTTGGTGGCATTGATGCCGCGGTCGGCGGCGGTGCATTTCGGATAATCGCCGCTCCAGACATGGTCGAGCGCCATCTCGGCGTCGGTGATGTTAAAATAGTCATAGGTCTTGTTGTTTTTGCCGTCCGGGGTAATGGGGTCGTCCCAGGTGACGTCGAGCTGATACCAGTTGCCGCCGATTTTGACGATGTTCCACGTATGCGGAATATTGTCATCGACCGTTCCGCTGACGAACAGGGACTCGATCCCCACCGCGTCAAAAAGCAACCGCGCCGCCTGTGCATATCCCTCGCAGACACCTGTCCCCTTGATCAGCGGCCCGTAGGCATAAAAGACCAATTGCCCGCCGCCATCATCGTATACGGTGTTGTCGATCAGGTAGTCGTGAATGGATTTTACGAGATCGTATTCGCTCATATCCGGCGTGAAGACGGCGGAAGCGAGCCAGGCGACTTCGGCTTTGGCTTCCTGTTTCATCCGAATGAGTGTCGCGCTGTCATATCCGTAGGAAAATGTGATCTTGTAAGCGGCGGCGTCGGAGTGGTTATTTGAAAATTTTTGCAGAGACATCCCGTCGTAACCCATAAAGGCGATATAGTCGCGGTCCTGAATCCGATCGATCATTTCGGATAAATCCAAATCGAGGTTTTTCCCGCCCGAAAGCACGACGTTGACCTCGGTTTCAGCGTTCAACATCGCCGCGCGCAGGCAGTTGTACAAACCGTCTGTTGAATCCACGACCCGGACGCTGTCGATTGCGGTGTCGGTGTTGATATAGGCAACTTCACAGTCGGTACGGCCGCTGAAGACGGTATAAGACATCCCGTTATAATAAAAAACCAACTGCGGCTTCGCGGTGAAAGCGCTGCGGAGCGCGCCGATGATATCGCCGGTTGATACGCTGAAATTTTTATGAAACGCCGATAAGTTTTCGATGACGGTATCGGCGGGAGCGGCGGAAAGCGACAATGGAAGCAGGAAAATCATGATCGACAACGCCGTCAGAACGCATTGAATTCTTTTCAAAACGATGTCCTCCCAACTTGTTTTTCCCTGACGAATATAACATTTTTGCAACGGCTTTGTCAATAAAACCAAGAATGCACGGTAAAATTCAAGCCAAAACGGATAAAAGCAAACAAAAATCCATGTGTTCGAAAACAAAGAAAAACCGCGTAACAATGCGGTTTTCCCTTGGCACTCCCGGTGCGATTTGAACGCATGACCTGCCGCTTAGGAGGCGGCCGCTCTATCCAGCTGAGCTACGGGAGCATATATCATGAAAATAAGCGATGATTGGGTTCGCATTGGGCAAAACCGCTTTGATTTGCCTTAAATAAAAATGGTTTTATTATGGACGCTGTGTAAGGAGCGCCCGGTACAAAAGTCGTTTCGGCAGTCGGCAAACGATCCGGTCTGTAAGCCGGGTTCTGTACGGTTTTCACCGTGACGACCATCTATCTGGGACAGACATCGCTGTCTGCCTCGAGCCATCAGTCGGGAATGCGCCGGGCCGGCGCGTCACCCTGTCGATGTTGCTTCGGATAGAGTTTACAGGGAGCGGCGGTCTCCCGTCACTCCGGTGAGCTCTTACCTCGCCTTTCCACCCTTACCACACGCACCGTTGCCGATCCGCTGGCGGTATATCTCTGTTGCACTTGTCCGAGGGTCACCCCTGGCGGCCGTTAGCCGTTATCCTGCCCTGTGAAGCCCGGACTTTCCTCCCCTTGCGGGGCGGCCGTCCGACCGGGTCGTTCGCCGACTGCCGAAATTAAAATTATAATACTCCAAGCATTGAAAAGCAATGAAATTATATGGGAAACGCTTGAAAAAGCTACGAGAGGGTTTGTACAAACGATTTTAAATAATTCGTAAAATCCGCGCCGAGTTCGGGGTGCGCGGCGCCGAGTTCGATAATCGCCTCCAAGTATCCGATTTTGTTTCCGATGTCATACCGCTTGCCCGTGAATTCGTAACCGATCATACCGCGCTTCGTGGCGAGAACCCGCATGGCGTCGGTGAGTTGAATTTCGCCGCCCGCGCCCGGAGGGGTCCGGTCGAGGATATCGAAGATCTCCGGTGTGAGCACACACCTGCCCAAGATCGCGAAAAGGGATATGATCTGGTCGTCGGCCGGTTTTTCGACCATATCGGAAATCGCATAGGTGCGGTCTTTCAGCGGGGCGACCGCCAGTGAGCAATACTTCTTGATCAATTCGCGGTCGACTTCTTTGATGCCGGCGACGCCCTTGCCGTATTCCTCATACACCGCGCACAATTCTCCGATGGCGGGGCCTTTTCCGCCCGCGATGACGTCGTCGCCGTAGAGCACCGCGAACGGTTCGTCACCGACAAAACTGCGCGCGCAGCCGATCGCGTGGCCGAGTCCCTTGGTTTCCTTTTGGCGCAGAAAAAAGATGTTCGCCATCCGCGCCGTCTCCAGCACCGAGTCGTATAAAGCGGTTTTATGGCCTGCCAGCAACCGTTCCTCGAGTTCAGGGGCACGGTCGAAATGATCCTCCATCGCCGTTTTGCCGCGGTTGGTGATGATCAGAATGTCGGTGATGCCCGACGCGACCGCTTCCTCGACAATATATTGGATCGAGGGCTTGTCGACGATGGTCAGCATCTCTTTCGGGACCGCCTTGGTCGCCGGTAAAACGCGGGTTCCGAGCCCGGCGGCGGGGATGACGGCTTTGGTTACTTTCATCAACAACGCTCCTTCAACTGAAAAAAATCAGGCAGATATACGCCACGAGAGAAGAACTCAAATACAGCAGCGGAAGCGGCAGAAAAACCGCGAGAACACTGACGCCGCCTTTGGTTGCGAAAAGATATTCGCGCTGATAGCGGTCGTAGGAGCGCTGACGAATGACGCGAATGGCCTTTACCGCTTTGTTATAATAGAGTTTCATGCCGAAAAATCCGCAAAACACCATCGAAAGCAAAAACAGGACGGCCGCCAGCATGATGCAGATGTTCACTGTTGACATGTTGGCGGCAAGATAGTCATTGATAATGCGGTATAGTTCGGCGGCATAGGTCTCGGAATCGGCAATGTTATTTGCGGCCGCCGTAATGGCGTCGGCGCAATTCACACAAATGATACCGTATAAAGCCAAGATCGGCGAGAGTACAGCCAGCGCGACCGCAAGCCCGGCGCCGATGACCTTGTGATATAAAAGCCAAAAAAACGAGCCGGTAAAAGCGGCGCCCGAAAAAGCGAGTTTACCACGGCTGATCTGTTTGAAGCGGTCGACGACCTCCTCCTTGTTGTTGCCGTAAAACCGCGCCATATCCGCTCGGCTGATGTCGTCGGACAGCTTGCCGTCGTCATCGTAAACCGATTCTTGCCCGCGAACGCCGGGGGGCGGCGGATAGCTCGGGGCGGTTTTGGGTTCGGGATTCGGCGCAAAGAGCTCATGCCCGCAGTTGATGCAGACCCGGAACAGGGGATTGTTGAAATAACCGCATTTTTCGCAGGCGATCTGCTTGCCTTCGCCGTTGTGATCCGGCGCGGCGTGCGATTCCGGATGACGGGCGGGAACGGCGAGTTCGTTGGCGGTGTCAAAATTGCCGTTCGCGTGTTCGGGCGCAAAGAAACAGGCGCCGGATTCGTTCCAGCAGGCGCGGTGGTGCGCCGTCCCGCACTCGGGACAATAGACGATATCGTCTTTTTCTTCGAACTCATTTTTACAGACGGGACAAATCTTTCCCTGCCAAAAATTCATTGTTGAGACCTTTCGATAAAAAGATGTGATGAGCGGCAAGACCGGAAATCACTACAATCATTATAGGAATATTTCGCTTTTTTGTCAAGTTGGAGCGTTGGATTGCCGATTTGAACGACCTCGCCGGATCAATAAAAAGCGCACACGCGGAACGAATCCGCGCGTGCGCTTTTAAAGCGGTCAATAATCGGTGCGCTTTTTCTTTCTGATTACGAGGAATACGACAAGTCCGGTTACGATGATGAGAAGTCCGATCAGGACGTACCAGCTCCACCCGGCGCTCGAGGTCTTGACCGTGTTGAACAGATCGTTCATATATTGGGTGGCGTCGGTCGGAAGCGTCTCGAAAGTGACGCCGCGGGCGAGAATTTCTTCCGGGGGATAGGCGATCGGGCTGTCGGCCACTTCCGGATCCATAAAGGCCTTGGCGGCTGTGATCGGCGTCGAATAGCCGAGGTATTCCATATTCTGTCCCGAAATTTCGGGGTCACACAAAAAGTTGATATATTGTTCGGCCGCCGTCTTGTTTTGCGCGCCTGCGGGGATACAGATCGTATCGATGAACAAATTGAAACCCTCTTCGGGGAAACAGAATGCGAGGTTCTCGTTTTCGGCCTGCATGGTCAGGAAATCGCCGGCATAATAGGGCGCGATCCAGGCCTCCTCGGTCTCCATCTGCGAAAACACCTGATCCATCACATAACTTTGAACCAATTCCTTTTGCTCCGAGAGTTTTGCGGAGGCCGCCTCAAGCTCCTGATCGGAAGTCGTGTTGACGTCGATGCCGAGCAGCAGCTGGGCGATGGCGAACGCGTCGCGGCTGTTGTCGAACATCAAAATTTTACCGCTGTATTCGCTGTTCCACAGCAGATCCCAGCTCGTGACCGTTTCGGTGACGTGCTTGGTGTTGTAGATCAGCCCCACGCAGCCCCAGGAGTACGGCACGCTGTATTCGTTGGCGGGGTCGAACGGGCGGTTCTTGAATTCGCCGTCGATGTTGGCGTAATTCGGGATATTACCGAAATCGAGTTTTTGCAAGAGCCCCTCTTCGATCAGTTTTCCGACCATGTAATCGGACGGAATGATGACGTCGTAACTTGCGCCGCCGGTCTTGAGCTTGGAATAGAGCGCCTCATTGGAATCATAAGTCGAATAGTTGACCTTGATGCCGGTGCGGCGGGTGAACTCGGCGTTGACATCGATATAGCCGTCTGAGCCGTCCGAGATATACAGCCCCCAATTATAGACATTGATGACCTCGCCGGTCAGCGGGACGGCGTCTTCAGTCGCGAAAACGGGCAGCATCAGGGCTCCCAACACGAACAGGGACAACGCGAGCGCAAAAAACTTTTTCATTTCTCAAACCTCCAATATTGTTATTTTAAAATCGGAACACCGGGGGTGTCAAGCCGTTGTTTCCGTTTGTCGTCATAACTCTGCAGGATAGTCATTCCCGCCATTACCAGCACAATTGCGAGGAAAATGATGGTGAACAGCGCATAGATCTTCGGTGGAAGCGGTTTTTTGGTATAGCTGTAAATCTCAATCGGCAGCGTCGTGAACGAAGGCCCGTAGACGAAATACGAGATCACGAAATCGTCCAAGCTCATCGTAAACGCCATCATGCCGCCGGTGATGATGCCGGGCATGATCTCGGGCAGAATGACCTTAAAAAACGCCTGCGCCGGGGTGCAGCCGAGATCGAGCGCCGCCTCGTTGAGATTGGGGTTCAATTGCCGGAGTTTCGGAGTCACCGAGAGGATGACATAGGGCAGATTGAAGGTGATGTGCGCGATCAGCAGGGTCCCGAAACCGAGAATGTTGTTGTTGGCCATCAGTCGCCCCGCAAAGGCGAACAGCAGCGCCAGCGAAATACCGGTCACGATCTCGGGATTGGTCATCGGGATATTGGTCGCGGTCATGACGGCAGTTCTGGCACGCTTGCCCATCTTTTCTATGCCGATGGAAGCGGCTGTTCCGATGACGGTGGCGAGCAGGGAAGACAAAACGGCGATGATGACCGAATTGGCAAGCAGGCGCAGCAAGGTGTCGTCCCTGAACAATTCCAAGTAGTTGTGAAATGTGAAGCTCTTAAAGACCGCCATATCTTTTCCGGAATTAAACGACGCGACCACCAGCAATAAAATCGGCGCATACAAAATGATAAATACAATGGCGGTGAAAATTTTGTTGAACCGTTTCATACCAATGTCACCTCATCGTTATCCGAAAATTTGTTCATGACGCCCATGCAGATGAACACGATGACCATCAGACCCAAAGACATCGCCGCCCCCACATTGAAATTGGAGGAGGCCTTGAACTGGCTTTCGATGACGTCGCCGATCATGGCGGTGCCGGTTCCGCCGAGTTTTTTTGAAATATAGAAGGTGCTGACCGCGGGGACAAAAACCATGGTCACGCCCGAGATGATCCCGGGTACCGAAAGCGGGAGCAAGATCTTTGTCAAAACCTGAAAACCGTTGCATCCGAGATCCTGCGCCGCCTCGACAAGCGCCGGATTGAGCTTGGTCAAAACACTGTAGAGCGGAAAAATCATATAGGGGAGGAAGTTGTACACCATGCCGAAGATCACCGCGGTCGGCGTGCGCAGCATCGAGATCGGACCGAGTCCGATCAACCCGAGCAGCTGGTTGATGATGCCGGTGTCCTCGAGCAGAGAGACGAGCGCGAGGATGCGCAATAAAAAGCTCGTGCACATCGGCAGCAATAAAAGCAGCATTAAAATACGCTGTTTTGCCGGACCGGAGTGTGCGATTGCATAGGCCACCGGATAGCCGATGACCAGACAGCATGCCGCCGAGACGATGGCGATCCAAAGCGAATCGGCGATCGTGGGCAGATATTGTTTCAAGCTCGCGATGTTTGCAAACGTAAATTGTCCGGTCGCGTTTTCGGTGAAGGCGAAATAAATCACCACGGCAAGGGGGATGATTGTGAACAGCGCCATCCAGACGATATAGGGCGCCGCGAGCAGTTTAGCCCTCTTCATACGGCTTTTCCTCCGTGTGCGCTTCGCTCTCCTCGTCATATTGCGCGCTGAAAGTCGAATAGTCGCCGAACTTGCCGGAATATTCGCTCTTACGCATGATGTGGATCGCGTCGGGTTCGATGACGAAGGCGACTTCGGTGCCCATTTCGTGAAAATCCGTGGACTGGATCATCCACTTATATCCGCTGACGTCGACGATGAATTCGTAATGGACGCCCTTGAAGGTGACGGAGGACACGATACCCTTGATGTGTCCTTTTTCGAAGGGGATGATGTCGATATCCTCGGGGCGGATGACGACGTCGACAGGGGTATTTTGACCGAATCCGGAATCCGGGCAGTCGAACTTTCTGCCGCAGAATTCGACCAGATGGTCTTCGAGCATAACACCGTCGATAATATTGGATTCACCGATAAAATCGGCGACAAAAGCGTTGGCGGGTTCGTTGTAAATATCCTCGGGCGATCCGATCTGAAGGATCCTGCCGCCGTCCATGACCACGACGCGGTCGCTCATCGTCAAGGCCTCTTCCTGGTCGTGGGTGACATAGATGAACGTGATGTCGAGCTGCTGCTGGATGCGCTTCAATTCCGATTGCATGTCTTTGCGCAGCCGCAGGTCGAGCGCGCCGAGCGGCTCGTCGAGCAGCAGCACGCGGGGGCGGCAGACCAGCGCGCGGGCGATGGCGACGCGCTGCTGCTGGCCGCCGGAGAGCAAACTGCTGTTGCGGCGTTCAAACCCGTGCAGATTCACGAGCTCCAGCATCGCGAAAACCCGTTCGCGGATCTCCTTTTCGGGCAGTTTTTGAAGCCGGAGACCGAAAGCGACATTTTCAAAGACGTCAAGATGGGGGAACAAGGCGTATTTTTGAAATACGGTGTTCAACGGACGCTTGTAAGGCGGCAGGTTCGTGATCTCTTTTCCGTCAAAATAAACCGAGCCCGAATGCGGCAACAAAAACCCACCGATAATTCTCAGCGTGGTGGTTTTTCCGCAACCGCTCGGGCCTAACAGGGTGATAAACTCCTTGCTGTTAATGGACAAGTTGATGGCCTTTAAAACCTCTTCGCCGTCGAATATCATCGTGACATCCGACAGGCGGATAAGTTCCTTTGACATCTATCATCCCCCAAATCGCTTAAAAAATCAGCCCGGCGTTGCCTCGCTTTTCTTCACAAAGCATCCGCGGACCGTGCAAATTCTAATATACATATTTCCCGGTATAATGTCAATATCTTTTCAGATATTTGTAGGATTTCGCGGTTTCAACAAAAGCGGATTGTGATAATGCTCAGGGAAGGAATCGATTTTGCCTTAATTTTCGTATAACTTTTTGCGGCGCCGGGCTTGACAATCAAGGCATATTTTGGTAACATGGATACGGCACGAGGAGCCGTTTTCTTCGTGTTTTCAAAAATAACCGTATTTTGAAAGAGGGATAAAGTATGAAAAAAGTTTTTGCCGTCCTGCTTGCAATTGTTTTTGTGCTTGGCATGAGCGCTTGCACAACGACCTCCACACCGAGTGAGGAGGTCTCATCCGTTCCGTCCGAGACGGTTTCCGTCACGCCGCCGATCGATTCGACCGTTTCGGAAGTTGTCTCCGAACCATCGGTCGTCTCCGAGGTTTCAACCGTTTCGGAGCCGTCCGAGGTCTCGACCCCGTCCGAACCCTCCGAACCCGATGTGCCCGAGGTCGAGTATTCCGATGTTGCCGCCGCCGTGCTGGCCGATTTTAACGCGAAACGCGCCGAACTCGGCAAAGACGTGCTCGTGACCAGCGACCGCCTGACCAAAGCCGCCGAGGCCTACGCAAAAGCGCTGCTCGACGCAACCGACGAATTCATCGCCGGCACCGATTTCCGTACATTGCCCGACGGCTCCAGAGTCACCGCCATCGTCAATTCGGTCGAAAGCGCGGAGGGCCGCCTGACCGGCTTGAACTACAGCGTCTGGGTCAATGAGATCCCGTCGACCGGCAACACGCTCGAAGCGCTCGAAGCGGTCATGCTCGCCAGCACGCAGTTCGCCTCCAAGGCCGAATTCGACTTTGCCAAGATCGGCGTCGCCGCATTGCAAACCGTCGTCGACGGCGTGCCGCAGAGAAGCGTCATCGCTATTTTTTACGCCGCGTAACACCGTTTTTTTAAAAGGGCGGCTTTGAGTTCAAGGCCGCCCCTTTTTGTTGACATTTTGCGCTTTTCATGGTATGATGACCGCATATTCGGTCTTGAAAGGGAGTATATCATTGTCCTTTTTACAATTCAATGCAAAGGCGCATCTTTCCGTCGGGGTAGCGGTGCGGTTGTAGCTGCGTATTTCGCGGGTGCAATCGCTTGTTTTGCCTGCACCGGCGCGGACAGATCGATGTCGAAACCGGTGCGAGAGCGCCGGATTTTTTATATCTATTTTGATTTCGGAAACAATATTACAGGAGGATATTATGGCTAGAGAACTTGAAAAAAATTACGATCCGCTCCAATTTGAAGACAAGCTATATCAATTGTGGGAGAAAAACGGGTATTTCCACGCGAAACCCGATCCCGGTAAACAGCCCTATACCATCGTGATCCCGCCGCCCAACATCACCGGGCAGCTGCATATGGGTCACGCGCTCGACAACACCTTGCAAGACATCTTAATCCGTTATAAGCGCATGAGCGGTTTTTGCGCGCTCTGGCTGCCGGGCACCGACCACGCCTCGATCGCCACCGAGGCCAGGATCGTCGAGGCGATGAAAAAAGAGGGGCTGACCAAGGAGGGCGTCGGGCGTGAAAAATTTTTGGAACGCGCCTGGGCGTGGAAAGAGCAATACGGCGGCCGCATCATCGAGCAGCTCAAAAAAATGGGCTCCTCCTGCGACTGGTCAAGAACCCGATTCACGATGGACGAGGGCTGCTCCGAGGCCGTCAAAGAGGTCTTTATCCGCCTGTATGGAAAGGGCCTGATCTACCGCGGCGAGCGCATCATCAACTGGTGTCCGCACTGCCTGACCTCGATCTCCGACGCCGAGGTCGAATATGAGGATCAAAAAGGCCGTTTCTGGCATCTGCGTTATCCGCTCTCGGACGGCAGCGGTTTTATCGAGCTGGCGACCACCCGCCCCGAGACCATGCTGGGCGATACCGCGGTCGCCGTGAACCCCAAAGACAAACGCTATCAAAAGCTGATCGGAAAAACCGTGATTTTGCCGCTCGTGGGTCGCGAAATTCCCATTGTCGCCGACGAATATGTCGACCCGGAATTCGGCACCGGCGCGGTCAAAATCACGCCCGCGCACGACCCCAACGACTTCGAGGTCGGCCGCCGCCACGGCCTGCCGCTCGTCAACGTGATGACGCCCGACGCCAAAATCACCGCCGACTATCCGAACTACGCCGGCATGGACCGCTACGAGGCCCGAAAGGCCATCGTGAGGGACTTGGAAGAGCAGGGGTTTTTGGTTCGCACCGAGGAGCACGACCATAATGTTGGAACATGTTATCGCTGCACCACCACCGTCGAGCCGCGCGCTTCGCTGCAATGGTTCGTCAAAATGGAACCGCTGGCAAAACCCGCGATCGAAGCCGTGAAAAGCGGCGAGATCAAATTCGTGCCCGAGCGTTTTGACAAGACCTATTTTCATTGGATGGAGAATATCCGCGACTGGTGCATCTCCCGCCAATTGTGGTGGGGACACCGCATCCCGGCGTTTTATTGCGACGCCTGCGGTGAGACGGTCGTCACCAAGGACGAAAATCCCGTCTGTCCCAAATGCGGCGAATTGATGCGCCAGGACCCGGACACGCTCGACACCTGGTTTTCCTCGGCGCTCTGGCCGTTCTCGACCCTCGGCTGGCCGGAAAACACAGCGGATTTGAATTATTTTTACCCGACGAACACGCTCGTGACCGGCTACGACATCATCACGTTTTGGGTCTCGCGCATGATCTTCTCGGGGCTCGAATATACGGGCGAAAAGCCGTTCGACACGGTCTTGATCCACGGCCTGGTGCGCGACGCGCAGGGGCGCAAGATGTCCAAGTCGCTCGGAAACGGCATCGACCCGCTCGAGGTCATCGAAAAATACGGCGCCGACGCGCTCCGGTTCGCTTTGGCAACGGGCAATTCGCCCGGCAACGACATGCGCTTTTCCGACGAAAAAATAGAAGCCAGCCGCAACTTCTGCAACAAGCTCTGGAACGCCGCCCGCTTCATCCTGATGAACCTGAAAACCGACATCGCGCCGGATTCGCTGCCCAAAACCCTCGCGCCCGAGGACAAATGGATTTTGACGCGTTACACCCGAACCGCCCGCGAGGTCGGCGACCTGCTTGACCGTTTCGAGATCGGCATGGCGCTCGGAAAGCTCTACGATTTCATCTGGGACGAATTTTGCGACTGGTTCATCGAACTCTCCAAAGACCGCCTGTACGAGGGCGGCGACCCGGCGGAAAACGCCGCGCGGGTGCTTTGTTATGTCATGGGCAACACCCTCAAACTCCTGCACCCGTTTTTGCCGTTCATCACCGAGGAGATCTGGCAGGCGCTTCCGCACGACGGCGACACGATCATGCGCGCGCTCTATCCGAATTATGACGCGTCGCTCGATTTCGGTGAAGAAGCCGACATGGTCGAGACGGTCATGGCGGCGGTCAAGGCGATCCGCAACCGCCGGGCGGAGATGAACGTCGCGCCGTCCCGCAAGGCGGTCGTGCATATCGACAGCGCACACATTGCGAAATACCTCGACTGCAAGCGGTTTTTCGTCCGGCTTGCAAGTTGCGCCGACGTGGTGGAGGGCACGACCGACGGCATCTCGATCGTCACCGACGACGCCAAGATGACGATCCCGACCGCGGAGCTGGTCGACGTCGAAGCCGAAAAGGCGCGCTTGAAAAAAGAACTCGAAGCCGCCCGGAAAGAGCTCGAGCAGATCGAAGCGAAACTTTCAAACAGCGCGTTCGTCGACAGAGCGCCGCCCGCGGTCGTGGAAGAACAGCGCCTGCGCCGCGAAAAACTCCTCTCGCGCGTCGAGGTCATCCGCAAAACCGAGCTGGAACTGCGGTAAGCCGGTCACGGATGATATTGAAGCAGGGCGTTTGCCCTGCTTCAATACAGACAGGAATTTTTCACTTCCGCCGAAAATGACAACACTTCGGGTTGCGGCTCCGGAAATTGTTTTGGGGAATCACCGTAATACGGGGTCTGATCCCCGCCGTCTCAAAGCCAAGAAAATCTTTGACAGCAAAGTCGGGAAGTGGTATTATGTATCAACTTCCGCGTGTATAATAGGGTGTCAAAAGGTACGGAATCAGATGAATCTCGGTTTAATGGGGAGGGAATGGCCATCAACATACGCAAGGACACGAGGCAGAGTTTTTTAAGCGGGGCTTTTACGCTGGTCATCGCCACAGTGATTGTCAAAATCATCGGCGCGATTTACAAAATCCCGCTTTATAATATCCTGACGCCGCAGGGAACGGCCTATTTTTCAACCGCTTATAATGTCTATCTGCCCATTTATGTGCTCGCGACCGCAGGGCTTCCCGCCGCTGTCGCCCGAATGATTTCGGCGCAATATTCGACCGGCAATTACAAAAACATCCGGCGAATTCTGAAAATTTCACTCGCGTTTTTCCTGTGCACCGGCTTTGCCGGCATGGTGGTCATGTTCTTTTTCACCGATATGATGTCGGGTCTCTCCGATGCGCTGACCGCGCTTTCGTCCAACATCGCCGAGGTCACCGGCTGGACGCCGACGACGGTGGAGTTGTTTTCGCCCGATGCGGTCTATGCCATCCGCACGCTCTCACCGACATTGTTGCTGGTCTGCCTGATGTCGGCTTTTCGGGGATACTATGAGGGCTTGCGGGATATGCGTCCGACCGCGAACTCGCAAATTATCGAGACCGTCTGTAAACTCGGATTCGGACTTGTACTGGCCAATGCCGCCATCAAGAACGGACTGGCGGCGTTCGAGGCGGGGCTTCCGGTCTACGGGAAAATCTGCGTGACAGCGCAGCAAGCCAAGGAGGGCTGTTTGCCTTATGCGGCCGCGGGTGGGATCGCCGGCGTCACGATCGGCGCATTCGTCGGGTTGATCTATTTGATTTTGCATTATAAATCCAAGGGCGACGGGGTGACCGCGCGGCAGCTTGCCGATTCCCCGAATGCCGACAGCAACAGGCGGATGCTGCGCGCATTGCTCAAGATCGCGATTCCGATCGGCGTTGGCGCCATCGCGCTCAACCTCTCGGGGCTGATCGACAACATCACCATCAATTCGCGCATGACCGGATTGATCGAAAAATTTCCCGAATATTTTCAGGAGATGTATGCCGGCTTGATCAACGAGCCCGACATCGGCGCCGGAACGCTTGACAAGCTGCCGAATTACCTGTGGGGATTATACGGCTACGGGTTGGTGTTTTATAATTTGGTCCCGATGATCACAACCAATTTCGGCATCAGCGCACTGCCTGCGGTGACGCACTACTGGACGCTCGGCGACAAGGAAAAACTGCATGAAAACATCGAGCGGGCGATCCGCGTGACGGCTTTGATCGCCTATCCCGCCGCGTTGGGGCTCGTGGCGCTCTCAAAACCCATTTTGTCGATGTTTTATCAACGCTCCATGGGGGTTGCCGGGGTTGCGGCGGCGACACCGCTCTTGCAGATTTTATCGGTGACGCTGATTTTTGCCGCGCTCTGTACGCCGCTCGGCAGCATTTTACAGGGTCTGGGAAGACCGGATTTGCAAGTGAAGATCGTATTCGGCGGGATCGGGATCAAACTGCTGACAAATCTTGTTCTCATTGGAATTCCGCAGATCAACATCAACGGCGCACCGGTCGGCACTTTTATGTGTTATGCGTTTATCTTCTTGTGCGAACTCTGGTTCGTGTGCGGCATCAGCAAAATAAACCTCAGTTTCACCCAGACGTTTTTTAAACCGCTGGCTTGCGCCGCTCTGTGCGGTGCGGCGGCATTCGGCGGTTACCGGCTCTGTTTCGGCGTTTTTGAATTTTCGGCGATGATATCGGTTGCGGCGGCGATCATTGCGGCGGCGATAGTGTACGTAATAACGCTGTTTTTGCTTCGCACAATCCGCAAACAAGACATATTATCGCTCCCAAAGGGAAAAAATATCGTAAAAGTACTTGAAAAGCATCATCTCATCGGTTAGAATATAGACGCAATCTGTCGCGGAGGGATGATTTGGTTAACTTTGAAGAAAAACCCAACTACACCATCGGCGACCTGCTTGAGATCATGCGGATTTTGCGCAGCCCCGAGGGATGTCCTTGGGACAGGGAACAGTCGCACGCCGCGATCAAGAAGAACTTGATCGAAGAGGCCTATGAGGCGGCGGATGCGATTGTGCAAAATGACGCCGCCGCATTGTGCGAAGAACTCGGTGATGTGCTGCTGCAGGTCGTATTTCATGCGCAGATGGCGGTCGAGGTCGGCGAATTCGATTTCGACGCGGTATGCGACGGAATTTGCAAAAAACTGATTGTCCGCCACCCCCATGTTTTCGGCACCGTAAAAGCCGATACCGCCGAAAAAGTCCTCGACAACTGGGCTGAGATTAAAAAATCGGAAAAAGGACAAGCTGACACCGCGGATGTGATGAATGCGGTTGCGCGTTCATTGCCCGCGCTGATGCGCGGGCAAAAAATCGCGAAGGCGGCGGTCAAGGGCGGGATCTTAGAGCCGTTGCAACCGTGCGCGGACCCGCGGAGCAAGATCAACACGCTGATCTGGGAAGCGGTTCGCATCGCGGCCGCCGGAAAACTCGACGCCGAAGAGGTATTCAGCGATTATCTCAACGGATTTATTTCGCAATAAGACAAGCGTATGAGGACTATTCCGGCCACGCCGCAAAAACTACGGCGCTGACGCCGTGAATAAATAAAATTCAATTGGGAGGAAATATCAATGACAAAGCAGGAACTGATCAATTCCATCGCCGAAAAAACGGGATTCACGAAAAAGGATTCCGACAAGGCGCTTGAGGCCTTTGTCGAGGCAGTGACGGGCGCTTTAAAATCCGGAGACAAAGTTGCGCTGGCGGGTTTCGGTACATTCGAAATCAGAACCAGAAAAGCCAGAACCGGCATCAATCCCCGCACAAAAGAGAAGATTTCGATCCCTGCCGCCAAGACGCCGGCATTCAAAGCGGGAAAAGCGCTCAAGGACGGCGTGAAATAATTCAACACGATTTAAACAGCAGAATTTGCCGTTATCCCCTCGTCAATGCAAGCATGGCATCGGTGCGGCCATGCGATGCCGATGTCGGAAAAACAGCGTATTACCCATTTTCAAACGGGCAAACTCGTTTTGCCGCATGTTGAAAGATCGTTAAAAATCAGTATAAGACACCGTCAGGCCGTTCCGCATTCGGCGGGGCGGCCTGTGGCATACACATGACACCAAACGCGGTTATAAGGAGGAGACCTCGTATGAGATTGGATAAATACCTGAAAGTCAGCCGGCTGATCAAACGGCGCACGATAGCGAATCAGGCCTGCGACGGCGGCAGGATCAGCGTGAACGGAAGACCCGCGAAGGCGTCCTACGACGTCAAAATCGGGGATAAAATCAGCATCGAAATCGGCGAGCACGCCACGGTCGCAGAAGTGCTGTGCGTGATCGAGAACGCCCGCAAGGAACAGGCGCGGGAGATGTTCAAAATCCTCGGGGAAAAATAAAGGCGTTAAGCCGAATCACCGAGGTTTTATTGCGCCGCGAATACCAAAACGAATTCTGATGATATTGCGCTAAACGGACTTATATCCCGCAAGACGGGCGGGCATATGCGGTTTGCTAAGATTCGCGGTCGTGTGTGCAATACAAAAACCGTTTTGCCGGTTCAAGCGGCGGAGCGGATTTTAAGAATATCCGAGTGTGCCAAAAAGATCCGTATCTTCCCAAGTGCCATCGTTGCCGTGGAACACACCCGAGGAAAAAGCATCATATTATGCGGCTTCGGAGGCGCTGATGGCGCAGAGCCGTTCGCAGTCCTTTATTTCAAGCTCAGAGACGCTGACGTCGCAAAATACATCTCCGGCGGGAAGTTCATCGCCGATTTCATCGACCGTAACGCAGGTACAATCCCCGGCCGCAAGCGAATAAAAATATGATTTGTTTTTGTTAATATCCGATTTAAAAACAGTAGGCGGCGGCGCGGAAATTTCCGCGCCGCCGCGGTGTTTTTTATATCAAGAGCTCGCCGGTATACGGGAGCGCGACGCCGTGGATTTATTGCTTGTTATAAAAAATTTTTTCAATAACCCCTAAACATTTTTTACATCCCATCGGCATACCTTTTATAAATCCCAAAGGTGAAAGGAAGATCAAAATGCCGATGAAATTTGAAGAACCGGTCCGGCAGCCAAAACCGCACCGCATCGTGATGGACGACCGCCGCCTGCTGAGCATCACGGGGGTACTCGATGTGGACAACTTCGACGACGGCAAAATAGAGGCGAAGACGGAGCAGGGTGATATCATCATCGAGGGGAGCGAGCTGCATATCGTGCGTTTGATGGTCGAGAGCGGCGAGCTCGTGGTCGAGGGCAACATCGGCGGAATCGCCTACATCAACGAGGCGGGCGAGCAGCACAGCGGGGGCTTTTTGGGACGGCTGTTCAAATGAACCCGATCATCGATTCCGAAGCGGCGTATGCGCTGCGCGTGTTTTTGTTTGCCTGCCTGCTCGGCGGGGTTCTTTCCGTATTTTACGGAGTTTTTAAAATTTTGCGCATCGCAATCCGATTCAGCGCCGCCGCGGTCGCCGTTCAGGACTTTGTTTTTTGGTTTTTCAGCGGGCTCGCGGTGTTTATGTTCGCGCTTTGGCAAAACGACGGGATTGTACGCGGTTATGTTTTGTTCGGCGCCGTGATCGGCGCACTGTTTTATTATTGGACCGTCGGCGCCCTGATCACGCGCTCGGCGGAAGCCATCGTCGGGTTTTTTCGGCGCATTTCGGGAAAAATCAAGAACGGGGCACGGTCTCGCGCCGCAATGGCGAAAATGAAAATCCGAGCGCGCCGACAGCGGAGAAATATGAAAAAATCACGAATTAATCAAGATAAAGCGCAGCGACGGCTCAAAAAGGAGGCCGATCGGGCCCAAAAACCCGGCAAAACAATAAAACCGCGTAAAAAAAGAAGAAAACCTCTTGAATTTGAATCGAAGAATGTTGTATAATTTATCCGGGTTATCATGTCCGAAGCGGGGTGAATCGGTTGAGCGGAAACAGAAAAAAGAAGAGAAAAAACAAATTTTTATGGCGCGGGCTTTTTTTGCTTGCCGCGGTCTATGTGGTCGTCTCTGTCATCAGCTTGCGGTTGCAAATCAACGAGGCCCAGCAGAAACTGACGCTTTTGGCCGAACAGCTCAAACAGCAGGAAATGGAAAATCTTAAACTCGACGATCTGCTCTCCGCCGATGAACAACAGCAAATAGAACAGACGGCAAGGGATAAGCTCGGACTTGTCTATCCGGACGAGCGGGTTTATATCGACATCTCGTAAACGCCGTACCTCTGCGAAACGGCTTAAAAAATGAGCGAAAGGGACAGCGAAAGGAAAGTTGAATCAATGGAACTGGAAGTCGGTGCAATCTACACGGGCAAGGTGACCGGAATCACAAAATTCGGCGCTTTTATCGAACTCATGCCCGGTACTGTCGGAATGGTACATATCTCCGAGATTGCGAATTCTTATGTCGAGAAGGTGTCTGATTTTCTGACGATCGGACAGGAGGTCAAGGTCAAATTGATCTCGATCGGCGAGGGCAATAAGCTGGGGCTTTCGATCAAAAAAATCGAGACGCCGCCTGCCGCCGCAGTTGTGCGGATCCCGCCGAAATCGCAGGATAAAAAAGCCGATCTCGATCCGTTCGAGGAGATGCTCTCGAAGTTCAAACAGAACAGCGAGGAAAAAATTTCGGATCTGCGCAAATCCACCGAGTCCCGGCGCGGGAGCGGCGGATATGCCCCGAGGAAAAGGTAACGCATGAAAACAATCCCCGCACGGGATATCGCCGAAACAATCAGGCGATTGTATATCCAAGCCAACACCCAGCTCACGGCCGACATAACCGGCAAACTGTTCGCCTGTGAAAAAGCGGAGCAGGGGCGGGCTGCGGCCATTTTGAATACGATGAACCAAAACATCGCGCTGGCGAGGAAAAACAACCTCCCGATCTGTCAGGACACCGGCGCGGCGGTTGTGTTTGCGGAAATCGGACAGGATACGCACATCGAGGGGCCGTTTGAACAGGCCGTCAACGACGGGATTGCCCGGGCTTGCAAAGACGGCTTGTTGCGCGCTTCCATGGTCTCCGACCCGCTTCGCCGCAAAAACACCGGCGACAACACCCCCGCGATTTTGCACGTTCGGCTCGTCGAGGGGGACAATATCAAACTCACGGTCGCGCCGAAAGGATTCGGCAGTGAAAATATGAGTAAAATTAAGATGTTTTCTCCGGCTGCCGATGAGTGGGACATCGCCGATTTTGTCATTCAAGTGGCCGAAGAAGCCGCGCCGAACGCCTGCGCGCCGCTCGTGGTCGGCGTCGGGCTCGGCGGCGATTTTGAACAGGCGGCGATTTTGGCGAAAAAAGCGCTTTGCCGCAGCATCGACCTGCGCAATCCCGATCCCGACTACGCGCTGCTGGAGAACATGATCCTCTCCGGAATCAACGCGCTGGGCATCGGTCCGCAGGGCTTCGGCGGGAGAATCACGGCGATGGCGGTCAATGTCGAATACGCGCCCACGCACATCGCCGGGCTTCCGGTCGCTGTCAACATCGGATGTCACGTCAACCGGCACGCCGAAGCCATATTATAGCGATTATACCGTCACTCCGCTGAAAGGAATATATGTCTTTAAAAAATATCCGAATATCCATGCCTTGCCTGTTCGGCATCGAGGGCATCGCGGCCAATGAGATCAAATTCAAACTGGGTATCACCCCGACCTGTGAAAACGGCCGGGTCGGTTTTTGCGGCGGCATTTCCGACGTCGCAAGGGCCAATATTTTATTATCCTGCGTCGAGCGGGTTCAAATTTTGCTCGGCACGTTCAAAGCGTCCACGTTCGACGAATTGTTTTGCGGCGTCAAGGCGCTGCCGCTGGCCGACTTCATCCCCAAAGACGGCGCGTTTCCGGTCAAGGGCTGGTCGCTGAACTCCAAGCTCACCAGCATCCCCGACTGCCAGTCGATCGTGAAAAAAGCGGCGGTGGAGTGCTTAAAACAGCGTTATCAAGTCGCGTGGTTCGAGGAGACCGGCGCGATCTATCAGATCATGTTTTCCATTATGAACGACACGGCTTCGATTTATCTCGACACCTCCGGCGCGGGGCTGCACAAGCGCGGGTATCGTCAGGAGGGCGGCATCGCCCCGATCAAGGAGACGCTGGCCGCCGCCATCGCCGATTGCGCGCGGGTCAAGGCCTATCACCGCATCATCGATCCCTGCTGCGGCTCGGGCACATTGCTGATCGAGGCGGCGCGAAAGGCGCTGAACATCGCCCCGGGCCTCGACCGGCATTTCGCCTGCGAGCGGTGGAATCTAATTTCGCAAAAAACGTTTCAGGAAATCAGGGATAAAGCCCGCTCCGAAATCCGCCAAAGCGAAGAATTCGAGTGCTTGGGTTACGATATTATCCCGGAAGCCGTCGAGCTGACGCTTCATAACGCCGAAAAAGCCGGGGTGGGGAAGTACGTCAAAGCCGCCCTGCGCCCGATTTCCGCTTTCAAACTGCCCGACGTTGCTAAAAAGGCCGTGGTATTGGCGAACCCGCCCTATGGTGAGCGGCTCGCGGATATTGAAAGCGCGAAAAAAATCTATCGTGAGATGGGCGAACGCTTCATCCCACAACAAAATGTCGGATATTATATCATCAGCCCCGAGGAGGAATTCGAGCGCATTTTTGGCCGCAAGGCCCAAAAGCGCCGCAAGCTCTACAACGGGATGATCAAGTGCGATTTGTATATGTATTATTGAAACGAATGATTTTTTAATAAAGATGGGTGAATCAATGGGCGGTTTAAAATTGATTTGTTTTGACTTGGATGACACATTGATCAGAGAAATCCATTCTGTGATGTTGCCTTGTATTTTAAACGGCAAAGAAAAAGAACACGCGCTCATTCAAGAGCATGAGGAAAAAGGCCTTATTGATTATAAAACGGCGGATTACCTTCGGGCGGAATTGCTTTCGGGGCTTGAAGAAAGCAAAATCGCCCAATCGTTTTCAAAGCTCGCAAAGCCCTTGAAAAACATCGGGTATGTTGTTGATACGCTGCATAAGTGTCAAATCAAATGTATCGTGATCACCGTCGGGCCCCGACAAGTGGCAAAGGTCGTCAGTGAGATTTGGGGATTTGACGCTTATTATGGCAGCGATTACGAAGTAGCGGGGGGCGTATTCACCGGAAAGATTTTCAATTATATCGGAGCCGAACAAAAAATCGATTGTTTAAAGGATTGTTGTAAAATAAACGAAATAGAACCCGAGGAATGCCTCGCCGTAGGAGACGGTTCAACCGATATTCCGATATTTCAATACTGCGGAAAGTCGATTGCGATCAACAGTTCTCCGAGAGTTCAACAGAGGGCGACATATGCTGTTGATACAGACGATTTATCGGATATTCTGAAATATATTACATAGTATCGTATGAGAGGTCAGAACTGATCAAATGCGATCTGTTTATGTATTATTCATAATTAGACCAGCAAAATTCCGTCATATGAGATTTATTCCTGTTTCCGTTCTTTGATAGACCACAAAAAAACGAGTTCGCCGACTCCGCTCATCGAAGGGTCTTTTAAGCCGTAAATATTAAACGGATTCACAGCTTCTTCAAGAGAGTAGCCCGGATTTTCACGATAATCAAATTCATAACGCGCGCTTTCATCAATCCAATTTTTAAGCAAT
>CAZPLU010000038.1:0-22367 GCA_964587625.1 uncultured Eubacteriales bacterium | reverse complement strand
AGCGTCGACCAGATCGTCAGCCGCATCATGGAGCTGCCCGCCGGCACAAAAATTCAAATTTTAGCCCCGATCATCCGCGCCAAAAAGGGCGAGCACATCAAGGAGCTGTCCGGCGCCTCGCGCAGCGGCTTTGTGCGCGCCCGCGTCGACGGCTCGATCTACGACCTGTCCGAGGAGATCTTCCTCGACAAAAACAAAAAGCACACCATTGAAATCATCGTCGACCGTTTGATCATCAGCGAGGAGGCCGAAGACCGCCTTTCCGGCTCGGTCGAGACCGCCGCGTCGCTTTCGAAGGGGCTGGTCACGGTGCTGTACGGCGAGGACGAAGAAATGTCGTTTTCCCAAAATTACGCCTGCCCCGAACACGACATCGGCCTCGAGGAACTGACGCCGCGCGCGTTCTCGTTCAACAACCCCTACGGCGCGTGTTCCAAGTGCTCGGGCCTCGGCATTTTGATGAAGATCGATCCCGCCAAGGTCGTCCCCGCGCCGCTGCTCTCGATCAAGGAGGGCGCGATCCGCGCGGGCGGCTGGAACTACGACTCGGGCGGCATCTGCCAGATGTATTTCGAGGGGCTCGCGTCGCATTACGGCTTTTCGCTCGACGCGCCCTATCACAAATTGCCGGACAAAGCGAAGGACGTGCTGATGTACGGCACCAAGGGCGAAAAGATCCAATTACGCTATAACGGCGCGGGCTCGCACACGAGTTATATGCACGATTTCGAGGGCATCGTCAATAACCTCAACCGCCGCTATTCCGAGACGACCTCCGACTATTCCAAAAAGGAAATCGAGTCGATGATGAGCAGCGAGGATTGCCCCGAGTGCCGCGGCGACCGCCTCAAGCCCGAAATTTTGGCCGTGACCGTGGGCGACAAAAACATCAGCGATTTGTGCAAATTTTCGATCACCGATATGATCGCGTATTTCGACGCCTTAAAATTTTCCAAAACGGAACTGCTGATCGCCGAGCGCATCATCCGCGAGATCGAGACCCGCCTCGGCTTTCTGCGCGACGTCGGGCTGGAATACCTGACGCTGGCGCGCTCGGCCTCGACGCTCTCGGGCGGCGAGGGGCAGCGCATCCGGCTGGCCACGCAGATCGGCTCGGGGCTGACCGGCGTGCTGTACATCCTCGACGAACCGAGCATCGGCCTGCACCAGCGCGACAACGCCAAGTTGCTCGCCACCTTAAAGGGCCTGCGCGACCTCGGCAACACGCTGATCGTCGTCGAGCACGACGAGGAGACGATGCGCGAGGCCGACACAGTCGTGGACATCGGTCCGCTGGCAGGCATCCACGGCGGCGAGGTGCTGTACGTCGGCCCGCCGGAGGGGCTGAAGGATTGTAAAAATTCGCTGACCGCCGATTACCTGTTCGGGCGCAAGGCGATTGAAGTCCCCTACCGCCGCCGCAAGCCGACCGGCTTTTTAAAGGTCTTCGGCGCGGCGGAAAACAACCTCAAAAACATCGACGCCTCCATCCCGCTCGGCGTGATCACCTGCGTGACGGGCGTCTCGGGCAGCGGCAAGTCGTCGCTGATCAACGATATTCTGTTTGCCTATCTCTCGCGCGAATTAAACGGCAGCAACCGGCGCCCGGGAAAATTCGAGCGCATCGAGGGCGTTGAGCAATTGGACAAGGTCATCGACATCGACCAGTCGCCGATCGGGCGCACCCCGCGCTCCAACCCCGCGACCTACACCGGCCTGTTCACCGACATCCGCGATTTGTTCACCCAGACGCAGGACGCGCGGGCGCACGGATTCGGGCCCGGGCGGTTTTCGTTTAACGTGCGCGGCGGGCGCTGCGAGGCATGCCAGGGCGACGGCATCATCAAAATCGAGATGCACTTTCTGCCCGACGTCTACGTCCCCTGCGAGGTCTGCGGCGGCAGGCGGTATAACAAAGAGACCCTCGAGGTCAAATTCAAGGGCAAAAGTATCTATGAGGTGCTCGAAATGACCGTCGACGAGGGCGTCGAGTTCTTTCAAAGCATCCCGAAAATCCATAAAAAACTGCTGGTCTTGCAAGAGGTCGGTTTGGGCTACATTAAGCTCGGCCAGCCGGCGACCACGCTCTCCGGCGGCGAGGCGCAGCGTGTCAAGCTCTCGGCGGAGCTTTCGCGCCGCTCGACCGGAAAGACGGTCTATCTGCTCGACGAGCCGACCACCGGCCTGCACACCGCCGACGTCCACAAGCTGGTCGAGGTGCTGCAAAAGCTGGTCACGGGCGGCAATACGATCATCGTGATCGAGCATAACCTCGACGTGATCAAGGTCGCCGACCACCTCATCGACCTCGGCCCCGAGGGCGGCGACAAGGGCGGCGAGATCGTCGCCGTCGGCACCCCCGAGCAGGTGATGAAGTGCGAAAAATCCTATACGGGGCAGTATTTGAAGAGGGTTTTGAGGAAGTAACGTTTTTGATAACTCCCCGCCTAAAAATGAAAACAGAGCCGTTGTGTCTGCGTTTGCAGCCGCTTCGGCTCTGTTTTGTTGCGCGGTCTTATTCCTGTTCGTCCTGCCCTGTGCGGTTTCCCTTAAAGCGCTCGGGTACGGGGCGTCCGTTCTTTTCCCGCTGGCGGACGCAAGCGGTCAGCAGATATTCGATCTGCCCGTTGAGGGAGCGGAAGTCGTCCTCGGCCCAGGCGGCGATTTTTTCAAACAGCTGCGGGGAAACCCTCAGGGGGATCTGTTTTTTCTCGCTTGCCATGGGTGGATCAATACAAGCTGCCGCTGTTCACCACGGGCTGTGCCTCCCGGTTTCCGCAGAGGATCACCAACAGGTTGCTGACCATGGCGGCCTTGCGCTCTTGATCCAGCTCGACGATGTCGTTTTCTTTCAGCTTGTTCAGCGCCATCTCCACCATGCTCACCGCCCCGTCCACGATCATGGTGCGGGCGTCGATGATGGCGCTTGCCTGCTGGCGCTGGAGCATCACGGAGGCGATCTCGGTGGCATAGGCCAGATAGGTGATCCGGGCTTCCAAAATTTCTATGCCCGCCAAAGTGACCTTATCTTGGATCTCTTTGCGAATCCGCTCGGCGACCACTTCGCTCGAACCCCGCAAGCTGCCCTCGTCCGCCTGACCGTCGCCGGTCGTGTCGATGTTCGGCGCCACGTCATAAGGATAGATGCGGACGATGTTGCGGACCGCCGAATCGCATTGCAAAGAGAGATACTCCTTGTAATTATCCACGTTGAATACGGCTTTGGCGGTGTCCACCACCCGCCAAATGACCGCCACGCTGATCTCCACGGGATTGCCCAGCGCGTCGTTCACTTTTTGCATGGCGTTGGAGAGGGTCATGGCTTTGAGGGATATTTTCTTGTTGTTTGCCGCTTCCTGAAGCGCGGCGAAACTCTCCTGCTCGGGTTTTAATCTCCGTTTGACGCCCGAATCCACATCGCGGCTTTGACCCAGTCGGGTCTGTGCCGCGGGGTTCACGCTGCCCGAAAAAGGATGCACATAGAAAAACCCGTCGCGCTTGAGGGTGCCGGTGTATTTTCCGAAAAGCGTGAGGACCAGGGCTTCCTGGGGGCGGATGATCTTGAGCCCCATAAAGGGGATGAACCCGATGACCATCCACAAAATACCCACCGCCAGCGCGGGAGTGCCCCACGGGTTTTTCTCTTCCACCATAATCGCGCCCACCACAAATAGGGCGACGGAGAGTAAATAGAGGAAAATGGAGAGGATTAAAACGGGCATCCCGGGTTTTGTTTTCAAAATTTTTTCTTCCATAAAAACACCTCCTGTTTGGTATTATTATGATATCATATTGATATCATATTTTCAAGAGGTTTTGAAAATATTTTTTATACTCGTTTGAGAAATACCTTTTAAGCTTATTTGAAAATATTTTTTATGCTCGTTTGAAAAATGCCTTTTAAGCTTATTTGAAAAATATCTTTTGCGCTTATTCAAAAAATTTCTTTAAACTTATTTGAAAAATTTCTTTAAACTTATTTGAAAAATTTCTTTTAAGTTTATTTGAAAAATTTTTTAACTTTGCCTGTGCCAAATATCTTTTAAATTCGGATTGAAACCAGGAAAAGCAGTTACTTCCATGGAAACCAAAGCCCGCCCTCTGTCCCGCGAGGTCGGTTTCCCAAACAGGTCATGAAGTGCGAAAAATCCTATATTGGGCGATATTTGAAAAGAGTTTGGAGGAAGTAAACTCTTTAAAAATAATTATCATACGCCTCTTGGGTCATAGGCGTAATATTTATTGTATATACATCGTTCGCCTGATCGTATCCATTTCCATACAATAAGTGATCGTCAAAATAATATGTATTGCCCGTATCGTTTCCGTTATTTAAAGCGGACAAGTATATATTATGCGCGTCTTCCCAACTTAAATTGTCGTTGGCGAGCATAAACATAAAACACGCCATATTATGCACCCTTGTCCAACCCGCGTTTTTATCGCTTAAACTCAAAGTGTACATGCGTCCCCCTGTAATCAACCATCCTATATTGCAAAGTTTACCTGAGTTATTTTCGATTGTTACAGAAATTCCCTCCACCGGATTATAAAGCCCGATATTGGCTATCAGACCATATTGCAACCCTACAGTCACATCAATCCCAAATGCTTGTGAATAACCTTTAAATTGTTCGACAAAATCGCTCTGTTTTAAAGGAACGGGAAGCGTATTTTCCGTATCTAAATCATTATATCTTTCAATAAATTGGTCGTATGTCATGGTAAAACGAATGCCGTTGTTGTTTTCGGAGATCTCGACGATATCATTATCAAGGACGGGCATTACTTCGGATTGCGCCGGTGCGGAAGATAAAACGCTGTTAACGCTCTCCGGGATCGCAGTGATTGACGATTTGCCGGGATCATTGTAGCTTGCATTTTGACAAGCGGGAAGACAAATTAAAAAAGGATTTCAAAATAAGCATCTATAGCCTTTCGGACGATACTCATATTGATTATTTAATTCAAGATATATTAAACTTCTTTTAGTGCATAAAAAATAAACTATGTTCAATAATCTAATCCGTTATCTGTGAAAAATTTTTCAAAAGATCGTATACCGATTTATTATCGGTAAGCTGCATATAAATGACCGGACGCAGATAACCACATACTTCTTTGCTCCAGACGTAATAATAGTTCACCGTTCCGTCGGAAGAGGGACCGGACATCATTACATAATCAACATCTCCGATTTTAACGGATTCAACCTCGCCGAATGTAACATCAGAATTTTGTACCGAAAGTCGGTTTTGGATCTGATCATCGGTAAGACCTTTTTCTAATGAAATGCGATATGATATTTTAATTTGATCTTCTTGCTCAATTGTCTTATAAAAATTGACGTCGCCGAACCCCATTTTTGAGGTTGCGAGATCTTCGTTGGTCGCTCTTGAAGCGCCGGTTCTTTCATAAATCTCTTCATCTGTATATGCTGTCCATTCCTCGGGGATGGTGAAAGATAGTTTAAAATAATCGTTGGTATAGACACCATCTGAGACAGTACCTCTTTTAGGCGAACCGCTATACAAACCAGAGGAACAACCAAGGACATAAAATGTTAAAAATATTAGTATAGTTGAAATAACGAGTTTTTTCATATTTAAACCCCCATATCCCATATTTTCTTTATTATATTACTATCTTTGCCGAATGTCAATATATAAATTTAAATGGTTCTTTTCCTGTTTCCGTGAAAAGTTCAAGCAAAGAGAGAAGGACAGGAAAGTTTTAATTTCCCGACGGAGAGGAAAATAGCAATCACATAGCCCTCGATCGTTCGAAAACCCCTTGAACGACAAACCTTGGGAATAGTATATAACAACATTTGGTTGTTGTCAACAACAAATATAAAGTTTTTTACCCGACACCGAAATGTTGTTATCCTTACACAGTGAGGTGATCGCATGGTAAAAAACCTGAAGCGCCTGCGCGCGAGAGCGGGGGTCAGTCAAAAAAAATTGGCCGACGCGGTGAACGTCAGCCAGCAGTCGGTCAACAAATATGAAAATCACGATGTCGAGCCGGACATTGAGACGCTGGTAAAACTGGCGGATTATTTCAATACCTCCGTGGACTTTTTGATCGGGCGCACCGAATACGACCGCCCCGTCGAGCGCACGGAGCGGTTCGACCTCAATCCCGGCGAAGCCGCGCTGGTCGAGGCGTGGCGGAAATTGAATTCCGGGCAAAAGGAGAGCATTCAAATGGTGATAAGTAATTACATCGAATCAAATTGATATCGCATATAAAACACCGGCGGGCCGAAAGGCCCGCCGGTTCGCTTTGCGTTTTTAACGGTTAAATCGTCTGGTCCGTGCCGTATCGAACCGTCACGGCGCGGTTCTGCGGGGTCAATCCGGTCATTGCGATCGTAAACGCCTTGGGGTCGCCCGGGATCGAGCCGCGCATGGTCTTGGCGTAACGGTGGGTGCGGAAGCCGCCGTCGACGATGAACTTGACATGGTTGTCGAAGGTGTATGAGGCATGCCCGTGGTTGAGGAATACATAATCGCCCTCGCGGGTGAACAAATCGACGCTGTCGCTGGCCAAAATACCGCCCGCGTCAAACATCAATTCCAATTTGACCGGAATGTTGTCGCAGCCGCCCGCGGCAAGTTCGATTTCGACCTTTTTATCGTACATCCGGATGTCGAAACTGACGTCAAAGTCCTGCATACAGACGTTTTCACGCTTGGAATGATCCATCTCGCGCCAGTTCGACGTGCTCTGCGCAACCTCCAGCGGGCGCTTGTAGCCCCAGGTCTTGTGGTAGGTCAGGCGATATCCGCCGTCAATCGAGGTCAAGGTCTGCGGCACAAACTGCGCATGCGGCCCGAAAAAAGAACCGGCGAACCGCAGATACATGCGTTTGTTTTTGAATTGGAGCTTGCAAAACAGCGGGCGCTCTTTGACCAGCGTCAGCGTCGCGTCGCCCTCGCGCTTGCGCAAAACACCGCTCTCGACAAACAATTTTTCATATTCGAAAGGCGGTTTTACCGTCTTTTGCGCCAGCATTTTTTGCTCAAGCGACGGATCCATCAAAAACGGGATCATCCGGCAGGCAGTGCCGTTTTTCTTTAAGATATAGTCGGCGACCCAGGCGAACTCGGCATTGCCCGTGGCAAGCGCCATGTTCAAATAATTTTCGAGGTATTTTTCAAACGGCGGCTCGGTGCCGAAGTCCTGCCGCGTCGAGTTCATCGTGTTGATCGTGTCGTCGGGCTCGATGTATTTGAGCACCATTTTCAAATTGCGCGTGACATGGTCAAACATCACGGGCATATCCAATTCTTTGCCGATGATCATCAGCGACTCGTTGCAAGCGATGTTGTAAATCCCCGCGCTGCGCTCGGTGTATTCGCCGTTTTCGTCGCAGTCGATGCCCTCGGCGAGAAACTTTTTGAGATGAATAAGACATTTCTCGTCGTTTAAAATATGATAGCAGTACGCCAGCGCCGAACTGACGACCCAACGGTGATTCGGCGTATGGAAGCCGCAGTTGACCATGGCCGTCGCGCTGCGTTTTAAAAATTCGAGCATCATCCCGCCGACTTCCTCCTCGGCGTCGGTGTGATCGGTAAATTTTTGAAGAAGTAAATACGCGGGCGCAAGCACCTGCACCGTGAAGGCGTTGCTGGTGGAATCGTGGAAATTGGTCTCCATCAGATCGATGGTGCCGTCGTCGTTGGTGTGCGCGAGCGAATAGGCCATTCCGATTTTGGCTCTGTGCAGCAATTCGGCGTTTTTATACCATTTTGAGTGCGGATTGTAATAAGCGGTGACAAAGGTGACGGCGCAGCCGCAGCCCTCGCCCGGCTCGTTGAAGCCCTTGACAAAGCTCGGCACCACGCCGAAGCACTCGCTGTTGTCGTCGAGGCATTGCGCGTCGAACAGCTTTCCGACCGCGAGTTCAAATTTGGGCAATGATTCTTTAAAATGATTCAGCATAAAGGCAATCTTTCCTTTCCGTGTGCCGCTGTGTTTTTCAAAACAGTTTTGCGGTTATGATAACACCGTGGGTTTGCGTTTTCGGTTAAAACCCGCGTGCGTAGTGTACCCGAAAGCTTGCGTAAAGTATAGCACCCGCATGATGATAAGTCAACCAATAAAGGATCGGTGAACATTTGAAATTTGTTGTAAATTGTCCTCAAAATCTCGAAAAAGTCCAAAAATACGCCCATGCGATGGATCGCTCTCTGCGGGAACGGGCGGAGTTTTTACCGGCTGCCGCCAATGCCGACCTGCTGATTCTTTTCAACCCCGCGGCGTCCCCCGATGCCGGTATCAACGCGCAAGTCCCCGGTTCGGATGACTGCAAGGCAAAAATAACCGTGGCCTGCGGCGAGGGAATTGCGGGCGATTTGCATTGCGGTCTCGGCGCGGACTGCGATCTGACGTTTTCGAGTTTACAAAAAGGACGTCTGCAAATTTGTCTTTTGCGCCCGGTTCAATGCCTTGACGGGCATTTTTACGAGCCGTTTGAGTTTCCGTTTCGCGGCAGCGTCGGCAACGCATATCCGATGCTTGCGGCGGCGGCGGTCAAAATCTTATGCGAAGTCCGCGAGCCGAACAGAGGTTTGGCAAAAACCGATCAAAATGTGGAATCGTCTGTGTGTTCGCCCGACCGCTAATTACCAGAGTAAAGAACCCCGTATGTGCAAAAATAAGAGCGAGCCCGAATTGGCTGTTTCATTTTTCGGGCACACGTTTACGAAGGGAGTAAATGATCGTGAGTAATAAAAGCGGCAACACCAAAAATGCCCGTGACACCTTGAACCGTTTCAAGATGGAATCGTCAAAAGAACTGGGTGTCGACCTCTCTAATATCGACACACTGACCACTGTCCAGGCCGGATCGGTCGGCGGCAGAATGGTCCAGAAGATGATTAACATCGCTAAAAACTCTTAGGTAAAACTAAACGAACTGGCAACCGCCTTTTGGTCGGCAACGAACGCGAAAGCGGGCATTGCCGCCGTTGTGAGACATCTTGCGGCGGGGATTGCAAAGCGGGTGGGACTTATGTCGCCCCACTTGGGAGAACGGGCTTCACGCCCGTTCTCTTTTATATTCCGAACCGCTCGATATCGGCAAACGAAATCACCTTCCCGCGTGAAAACAATTTTTGGGGCGGCAGCGCGGCGAGCCCGTACATCCCCGACAATGTATGGCAGGCGGCGATAAACTCGGTCGGATCGACTTCCGGCGGCACGACGACGGCGGGCGGAATCGCAGGCAAAACCCGGTCGACGGTCAGTCCCGCGGTAAAAAAATCCGGTGCGTTGGTAAAAATCACAGCGCGCTCCACCGCTTCCGCGGGCGGCGCGCCGAGTCCCGCAAGCCCCGAAAACGAGATGATCATATTGCAATCGGGAATCGCCCCGAAACCCGTTTCAGCGTCGATCAAAACCGTCTCGCAAAACCGCTTAAATTTCGTCGCAACCGAACCGTCGCCCGACGGCTCGATCACGCCGACCATCCCGCCGATGTAGCAGGCGCAGCGCAGCGCGGTATTCAACAGCACTTCTTTGATATAATGATCCGGCGAAAAATAGGTGATATCGGGCAGGCGAACGCCGCCCGCGACCGGTCGCGGGCTCATAAACGGGCGCATCTGTTCAAACAGCAGCGCCTCGGCGTCGCCGTCGCGCCCGAGCCGCAGATAGATCTCATAATAGCGCACCGCACCGACGCGGCACTGCGCGATCTCGACGCTGCTGCGTGCCGGTTGCCCTCTCAAAAACGCCGGCCGCGCAACCCTTAAAATTCCAAACAACTCCCTGTGTCACCGCCGAATTTCAGAGTGTGAAATGTAAAAACCAAAGCGTGAAACGATATGACGTAACACCCGCATTTACCGGTATCCCCATGCAGAATATGCGAACACGGGAAATGATAAGCCATTTAAGCCGCATGAAATTACATGAAACCGTCATTTCACACGTTTCGCCCATCCTTGTCACACGCCTGCAAAAATGTTATAGTGACAAAGCGGGAGGTGAACGCGTGCAAAAGGTCTTGAGTTTGGTGCGCAAAGCGGTGCAGGAATATGATATGATCGCAAACGGCGATAAAATCGCGGTCGGCGTTTCGGGCGGCAAGGACAGCATGCTGACGCTGGCCGCCCTGCATGAGCTGCGCCGGTTTTACCCGGTTCCGTACGGCCTCGCCGCCGTGATGATCGACCTGCGCTTCGACGGCGCCGACGCCGACTGTTCGGAAATTCAAAAACACTGCGAATCCATCGGCGTGCCGTTTTATGTCCGACGCACCGACATCGGGCAGATCGTCTTCGATATCCGCAAAGAGGAGAACCCCTGCTCGCTCTGCGCCAAAATGCGGCGCGGCGCGTTGCACGACCTCGCAAAAGAGCTCGGCTGCAACAAAGTCGCGCTCGGCCACCACGCCGACGACGCCGCCGAGACCTTTTTGATGAATTTGTTGATGGAGGGCCGCATCGGCTGCTACAGACCCGTGACCTGGCTGTCACGGAAAAACATCACGGTCATCCGCCCGCTGTCTTGGATGCGCGAATCGGAAGTCGAGGCGGCGGTCGCTCGGCTCGGCATTCCGGTGCTGAAAAACAAATGCCCGCACGACTGCGAGGGGCAGCGAAATCGGACCAAGGCGTTTTTGGGCGAGCTCGAAAAGACCCGCTTCCCCGACGCCCGCGAACGCATTCTGGGCGCGATGCGCCGCGGCCATATCTGCGGGTGGTAAAATTCAAATCGGCTCAAATATTCACGGTTGCGACCCGCCTCATATGCAAGATACAAAAAGGGCTTTCGACATAAAGTCCTTTTTTGACGTATAAAATCGGATAAATCAAACAAAAATTGTTTTTTTGGCAACATATGGTTGAACGCTTTTATAACTTGTGTAATAATTCAGTTAACGGATGGTGTAAAACCCGTTTAAAATAATTATGAGGTGATTCATTTGAAATCGACACAACTGCATTTTTTATTAATCCTGACAATTTTTATGTTTTTCATCACCGCGTGTACGCCCGCCGTTTCGCCGCAAAACGACATGTCCGAATTTTCAACCGCTTCGATCGAATCCGCACCTTCTTCACTCCAACCGGAAATATCAAAATTTTCCGTTGACGAATTAAACGGCTTTACCGATGACAATTCAAGAATGCAAATTTTAGTTTTAGACGACGAAAATTTGATAATTTCTTACCGCCTTGGGAATCCCGCCGATATTACGCTGGGTTTCTCCCATGAAATATACAGGTATAACATCTCTGAAAAAACCACAACAAAGCTCTATGCGGATCACTTCGGAAAAGAAGGATTCATTCATGATGTCGACGATTATTATTCCCCGGATGTTGAATATCATGGACTTATGAATAATAAAATGCGGCTTACGAAAGCGGCGGACGGAAAATTCGCCCTGTGTTTTTCAGGCCGGTATTATATCTTTTCCGGCGACACACTTGTGAAAACCGGCTCGGTTGACGCCCCCGGGGAAATCGTCGAGACCATGGTGATGTCCCCCGACTTAAGCTGTTATGCATACAGGGCTAAAAATCCCGGAACAATTTCGGGGTACGGAAAATATTACGTTACCGATACCGAAACCGGTAAAAAACGTTTTGAGGATTACTTCCGGGCCTCTGATGTCGTTTTCTCCCCGGACGGCAAAAAAATTTCATTTAAAAAATATGGCGATGACAATAAAAACACCTATTTAGGCGTCATCGACCCCGTCACCGGATATTGGGATGAAATAAACTCAACGCCAATCAGGAATATGATTATTTATTTTTTGGGTTTACATGGATCGGGAACCACACGATTCAATATTTCAACAAAATCACCCGCTCCGATGAATATCGGATTACGACGAATTACGGCGTCGAGGTCAACCGCGTCAATCTCTCCGACGGTTCAATTACGACGGATTACACGTTTAACCCCGACGAAGATTTTTATAACGCCGAAATCAATTATGAAGTTTTTGACGGCGATTTATATATTACACGCACCCCTCCCGAAGCAAATCGACATATCGAATTATACCGTGTGACGCAATCCGGAGCGGAATTGATTTTTAAATATCTGTGCGGAAAGCAATATCAATATAATTACAGCGCCATTCAAGATCTGCCGGGTGGTGGTTATGTCATGCTCTGCTCAGTTTATGACTCCGTTACGGATGGTACGGAAAATCAAAGTTATCAAATCATCATTTACAAATAACTTTACAAGCGCATAAAGTGAAAGAGACCGAGGCGTTCGCCCCGGTCTCTTTTTATAATTGATTAAGCGATATTGTTCTCCTCGGGTCTGCCGAGGAACTGGCTGCGGTACAGATCGGCGTAAAAGCCGTTTTGTCTCATCAGTTCCTCATGCGAGCCGGTTTCGATGATGTCGCCGTGGTTCATCACGAGGATGCTGTCGGCGTTGCGGATCGTCGAGAGCCGGTGCGCGATCACAAAGCTGGTGCGGTTCTTCATCAGCCGGTGCATGGCCTCTTGAATCAAAACCTCGGTGCGGGTGTCGACCGAGGAGGTCGCCTCGTCCAAAATCAAAATCGCCGGGTCTTTCAGCACCGCGCGCGCAATCGTCAATAGCTGCCGCTGCCCCTGCGAGATATTGCCCGCGTCCTCGCGGATGACCGTGTTATAACCCTCGGGCAGCGTGCGGACGAAGTGGTCGGCATGCGCCGCTTTGGCAGCCGTCACAATCCCTATATGGTCGGGCTTCTCGGCACCGTAGGCGATGTTTTCCTCAATCGTGCCGTTGAACAGCCAGGTGTCCTGCAGCACCATGCCGAACAGGCCGCGCAGATCCTCGCGGTTCATATCGGCGATGTCCACGCCGTCAATCGTGATTTTTCCGCCTTCGAGTTCATAAAACCGCATCAGCAGATTGACCAATGTCGTCTTGCCCGCGCCGGTCGGTCCGACGACCGCGATGGTCTGACCGGGCTTGATGTCAAGCGAAATCCCGCGGATCAGGGTCTTGTCGGGTTCATAACCGAATTGAATCGAGTCGAACTTGACCGCGCCTTTGGGCTGAGTCAGTTTCGGCGCGCCCGCCGTGTCGGGGCTCTGTTCGGGTTGTTCGAGCGTCTCGAAGACCCGCTCTGCGGCCGCCATGGTCGACTGCATGATGTTGACAATCTGGGCGGCCTGCGCGATCGGCTGGTTGAACTGGCGCGAATATTGGATAAACGCCTGAATGCTGCCGATCATGATCATGCCCTCGGAGGCGATGATGCCGCCCGCCACACAGACCGCGACATAGACGATGTTGCCGATAAAACCGACCATCGGCATCATGCTGCCGGATACAAACTGCGCTTTCCAGCCGTTTTGGTAAAGCTCCCGGTTGTTGCGCTCAAACTCCTCAATCGCGGTTTTTTCGTAGTTGTAGGCCTTGACCACATTGTGGCAGCCGTACATCTCCTCGACGTGGCCGTTGACCTGACCGAGTGATTTCTGCTGGCCGCGGAAATACTTCTGGGAGCGCTTGGTGAAGAAGATCGTGATGCCGAGCGAGACCGGCAATGACAGGATGGTAATCAGCGTCATCGTGCCGCTGATGGTCAGCATCATGTACAAGATGCCGATGACCATCACGACCGACGAGATGATCTGGGTCAGCGATTGCTGCAGCGAATGGCTGACCGTGTCGACGTCGTTGGTCACGCGTGAGAGGATATCGCCGTGCGATTGGGAGTCAAAGTATTTTAACGGCAGCTTGGATAATTTGGCGTTGACGTCGCTGCGCATTTGAAAGACGACCTTCTGGGTCACGCCGGCCATTATAAAAACCTGAATAAAACTGCAGGCGGCAGCCGCCAGGTACAGCGCGATCAGCGTCATTGCAATTTGACCGATTTCGGAAAAGTCCACCGCGCCGCCGGTTCGGGAGATGTTTTCGATGATTTCATCGTAATATTCCGCCGCAAGCGCCATATTCCCCAACGCGGATTCCCCGCTCGGGGGCATCTGCTGCAGCAGTCCGACAATCTTTTCAAACGACGCGGCCTTTTGGGCGTTGTCGACGCACTGCGAGAGCGGCGTGATACCCGAAGCCGCCAGCGCGGCGGCAAATTGCGGATTGCCCTCGTTCTCGGTCATCATCTTGACCGCGGTCTTGGACATATAACCGGTCATCAGTGCATTCGTCGCGTTGCCCAATATCTTTGGCGTATTCAATGTAAATATCGTAGAGGCGACGGTCAGAAACAATACGACAATCAACGTAAGTCCGTGCGGCTTGAGATATTTGACCAGCTTCTTTGTCGTGCCTTTAAAATCCTTCGCCTTGCCGCCCGCCATCATGCCCGGCGGCCCCATCCCGGGACCGCGCATGCGCTGCTGCTTGAATTCATTGCCATAATTTTTTTCGCGCGCCGCCATAGTTAAAGTTCATCCCTTTCTGTAAGTAGCGTGAAAAATTTCTTCACGCTCACACCTCATTCGCCAACTGGGAGGATGCGATTTCCCGGTAGATATCGCAACTCTTGAGCAACTCCTCATGGGTGCCGATTCCGGCGACCTTCCCCTCGTTCAGCACGAGAATTCGGTCGGCGTTCATGATCGTATTGATGCGCTGTGCGATGACGATGACCGTCGCGCCGCCCGTGTCCTTTTTCAGCGCCGCCCGAAGCATCGCGTCGGTCTTGAAGTCGAGCGCCGAAAAACTGTCGTCAAAAATAAAGATTCCGGGTTTTTTGGCGATGGCTCTGGCGATGGAAATACGCTGCTTTTGACCGCCCGAGAGATTGGTGCCGCTCTGGGTGATCTCGGCGTTCATCCCGTCCTCGCGGCCCGTGATAAACTCTTCGGCCTGCGCGGTTTTCGCGGCTGCCGCCGTCTGTTCGTCGGTCACCTCGGGGTTTCCGAATTTGATGTTGTCCGAGATCGTGCCGGTGATCAGCTTCGCGGTCTGGGGGACATATCCGATACGGTCGTGTAAATCGGTTTGGGTCATCTCGCGCACATCGGTGCCGTCGACCAAGACCCTGCCGCCGCTCACATCAAAAAAGCGCATCAACAGTCCGGCAATGGTGGATTTTCCCGACCCGGTGCCGCCGATGATCGCCACGGTCTCGCCGCGTTTTGCGTTGAAGCTGATGTTTTCAAGCGTCGGCTGTTCCGCGCCGGGATAGGCGAAGGTCACATTCTCAAAAACGACAGCGCCCGACTTTTCCGGGCTGACCGGATGTTCGGGGTCGCCGATTGCGCTCTTGCTGTCTAACACCTCCCGAATACGCGCCGCGGAAGCGGCGGCTCTGGGGAGCATCATAAAGATAAAACCGAATAACAGGAACGAGAACAAAATCTGAATCGCATATTGAATAAACGCCATCAAACCGCCGAGATCCATCTCCCCCGCGTCGATCAGCGGGCCCGCGAACCACACGATACCCAGCTGCGTCATGTTCATGACCAGCATCATCGTCGGCATCATGATACCCATGACGCGCTGCGCTTTCAGCGAGATGTCGGTCAATTTCCGATTGGCGTCTTCAAACCTGTCGGCCTGCCGGTCATCGCGCCCGAACGCCCGTATCACCCGAACGCCTGTCAGCCCTTCGCGAAGCACCAGATTCATCCGATCCAGGCGCTCCTGCAGCTGCTTGAAATATTTCGTCGTCAGACGAATCACAATTGCGACGAGGATTAAAATCACCGGAATCGAAACCGCCAAAATCCAGGTCAGCCGGCTGCTTTTTGCCGAGCCCTTGAGGATGCCGCCGATCATTGTGATCGGGGCGGACACCATGATGCGCAGCATCATGACCACAAACATACCGAGTTGCTGGATGTCGTTGGTCGAGCGGGTGATCAGCGAGGCGGTCGAAAAGCTGTCGAACTCGGCAATGGAAAAGCCCTCGACCTTTTGAAAAACCTCGCTGCGCAGATCGCGCGCATAGCCCGTGCCGATGCGCGAAGCCAAAAAAGCCGCCGTGATCGCCGCCGTCATGCTGCCGAGCGCCACGAGCAGCATTTGCCACCCGATCTCCCAGATATACGGCACATTCTCTTTCAAAACGCCGTTGTTGATGATGTCGCTCATCAGGTCGGGCAGCGTCAGATCGGCCATGCACTGCGCGAAAATCAACACGACCGTCACGACGATCATCCAAGTATATTTCTTTAAATATCGGAACAGCTTAATCATTCATACGTTCCTTTCCGTGTTTCGAGTCCCTTGAACCCATTGAAATTATATACTCATGCGGCCGTTTGTGCAATCCGTTGGCCGCATACTTTTCGTCCGAATTTCTCGCCGCAACAAACTTGACAGAGGACTCATCGGCTGTTTCAGTTTTGATTCATATAATATATCATGAAGACATGTTTTTTTTGTGAGGATTGCGAAAAACCGCGGTTTGTGTTATGATTCACGCTGCGTGCTTTTCGGGTGCAACGCGGTTAAAAATAATCGAAGGATTTAAACATACATGACGCAGCACAACCAAAAACTCAAGGGGTCGGCGTTTTTATTGATCGCCTCCGTGATTTGGGGTTCGACTTTTGTGGCACAGAGCGTTGGGATGGACCATGTCAGCCCGTTCACCTTCAACGCGGTGCGGTTTTTCATCGGCGGGCTGGTTTTGCTCCCGGTCATTGCGATACGCCGCGAACCCAAGACCGCGTTCTCCGTCCGAGACGACGAAAAAAAATCCGCCGAACGGCGCAACCTGTTGTGGGGCGGCCTGATCTGCGGCTTGTTGATTTTCGCGGCGACGGGCCTGCAGCAGATCGGACTGATCCACACGACCGCGGGAAAAGCCGGATTTTTAACCGCGCTTTATGTCGTGATCGTCCCCGTCATCGGTTTGTTTTTCAAGAAAAAGTCCGGCATATTTTTATGGCTCGGCGCCGTGTTCGCAATGATCGGGCTCTATTTTTTGAGTATGGACGAGCGTTTTACGCTCGGAAAAGGCGATGTCCCGATGCTGATTTGCGCCTTGATTTTTTCATTTCAAATCATGGCGGTCGACCGTTTCAGCCCGCTCGTCGACGGCGTCAAATTGTCCTGCATCCAGTTTTTTGTGGCTTCGGCGCTGTCCGCAACCGTCATGTTCATTTTTGAAAAGCCCGAAACCGCGGCGATTTATGCCGCCCGCGTCCCGCTGTTATACACCGGTATTTTATCCTGCGGCGTCGCCTACACCTTTCAAATCCTCGGTCAAAAGACCACCCCGCCCGCCGTCGCCTCGCTCATCTTCGGTTTAGAGGCGGTCTTTGCCGCCGTTTTCGGCTGGCTGATTTTGAATGAACAGCTCTCGGAGCGCGAACTGATCGGCGCGGCTTTGGTGTTTGCCGCGGTGCTGCTGTCGCAGTTTTCCGCGCGAAAAAAAGAACCGGTTTGATTCCGCCGTTTCAATCCCGCGGCAAATCGAAAAATGAAAATCGGTATGCGGGGAACCTGAGTTGAAAACATTTTATTTTATAAAATAAGTATGAAACCCGTTTATTTTGCCCTCTGCCCTCTGCCCTCTGCCCTCTAACCTCTGCCCTCTCGCAGCCCTCTCGTCCCCCGTCCCCTTCTGCCATCTGTCCTCTCACTTCTGCCTTCTCGCAGCCCTCTCGCATCACTTGTCATATTTCCTTGCGCCCAAAATATCAAACGCCCGATAGAGCTGTTCCAGTAACATAATCCGAAACAACTGGTGCGGAAAGGTCATTTTGGAAAACGAAAGTTTCAAGTCGGCCGCCGTTTTCACTTCATCGGATAACCCGCATGAACTGCCGACGATAAAATTCACCGCGTTCACGCCGCCCGCCGCGAGTTCGGAAATTTGATGCGCAAATTCCTCCGAAGTCAGCTCTTTGCCCTCGATACACAGCGCAACAACATATCCGTTTTTTGCCTTTTCAAATATCTTTTTACCCTCTTCGGCCAACTGACGCTCTGCGGGCAAGTTGTTTTTCGCCGCTATTTCGACGATCTCCAGCCCGCACGACGCCGACAGCCGCTTTTGATATTCTCTTTGCGCGTCGCGCAGGAACTTTTCTTTCAACCCGCCCACGCAAATGATTTTAATTTTCATCCTGCAGTCATACCCCTGATTCCGCGTCGCGCTGCGTCGCGTAGGAACTTTTCTTTCAACCCGCCCACGCAAATGATTTTAATCTTCATGGTCTAAACCAAAAAGTGCTTTGCAGCCGCAAGAACCGGCGCGACGTGCAGCCCGAATTCCCCGTCCGGCTCGGCGCCGCATTCACTCAATTTTCGGCTCACGGTATCAAACGCCACATCGGGCAGATTGTTTTCGCGCGACAGGTGCGCAAGCACGAAATTTTTCGTTCCGCTATGTAACAAAACCGCCGAGAGTGAGGCGCAGTCGCGATTTGACAGATGCCCCTCCGTGCTCAAGATGCGCATTTTCAACCAGTAGGGATAATTCCCGGCGCGCAGAATATGCTCATCGTGGTTGGACTCGATCACAACCGTTTTACAGCCCGAGAGCGCCTCGGTCACGATGTCGGTGCGGTGCCCCAGGTCGGTGCAGACGCCGACGCGGCTGCCGCTCTCGGTCTCGACGACATAGCCGCAGCTGCCCGGGCAGTCGTGCGGCGTCTCAAACGGCGTCACATAAAACCGGCCGATGCCCACGCCCTGCTCGTCGATGGGACAGAGCATCGCCTCGGAGCCGACAACCCCCTCAAAAATCAGGTTGTCAATGGTTCGCGCGGTCGCGAAAATCGGGACGCCGGGCAGATTTTTGCACAACACCCGCAGCGCGCCGACATGATCGGAATGCGAATGGGTAATAAAAACCGCTCGAATCCCCCGGACGGAGAAATCGAGCGACTTTAAACCCTCGCAGATGGTCTTAAAATTTTTACCGGCGTCGATCAAAATACCGTCTTCGCCGCCGATGTGCATACTGTTTCCGCTGCTGCCGGAAAACAAGGTGGAGACGCTGTCCATCAGTTCGCCTTTTTCAGCGTTTTTTCAGCCGTGCGCATTTGTCGGGAGGGGATTTCCTCACCGTTTTTGGAAATTGTGACACGCCGGATGTCCGCCCCGAGCGCCGTGAGCTTTTTTTCTAAAAATTCATATCCGCGCTCGATATAATTGATATCCTCGATTTCGGTAGTGCCTTTTGCGACAAGCCCGGCAATCACCATGGCAGCGCCCGCGCGCAAATCGGTCGCCCGAACCGTCGCGCCTGTCAAGTTGTCGACGCCCTCAAAGACGGCGGTCTTGCCGTCGACTTTGACCATTGCGCCCATTCTGACCAATTCCTCCGTGTAGCGGAACCGGTTGTCCGTCACGCCCTCGCTGATGACGCTGGTGCCGTTCGCCACGGCGCACAAGACGCCCGCCTGCGGCTGCATGTCGGTGGGAAAGCCGGGGTGCGGCTGGGTCTTGATATTGACGCGTTGAAGACGGTTCTCACAGCGGATGCGTATCCAGTCGTCCTCGTCGATGATCTCGGCGCCCATCTCGGTCAATTTTGCCGAAATGGATTCAAGGTGCTTGGGGATAATATTTTTGATCAGGATGTCGCCGCCGGTCGCAACCGCGATCGCCATAAAAGTACCGGCTTCGATCTGATCGGGGATGACCCCGTACGTTGTGCTGTGCAGATACGGCACGCCGCGGATTTTGATGACATCGGTGCCCGCGCCGCGAATATCCGCGCCCGCAGAGTTTAAAAAGTTGGCGACGTCGACGACATGGGGCTCTTTTGCCGCGTTTTCGATCACGGTCAGTCCGTCGGCTTTGGTTGCGGCCAGCATGATATTGATCGTGCCGCCGACGGTGATATTGTCGAAATAGACGGAGTTGCCCACGAGCCGTCCGCTCTTGGCGATGGTCTCGATAAAGCCGTGTTCCACGCTGACCGCGGCGCCGAGCGCCTCAAAGCCCTTGATGTGCTGGTCGATGGGACGGGAGCCGAAATCGCAGCCGCCCGGCATACAGACCTTGGCTCTGCCGAACCGCCCCAGCAGCGTTCCGATAAAATAATAGGAAGCCCGCATCAATTTGGTAAGTTTATATGGAATCTCGATATTTTTAATGTTGGAACAATCAACCTCGATGGTTTTTTGGTCAATATGGGTGACTTTTGCCCCGAGTCGCTCATAAATCTGCATAAAGACGTCGACGTCTCCGATTTGCGAGAGGTTCTCGATACGGCACGGCTCATCGCACAGCGATACCGCCGCCAAAATCGCGACCGTGGCGTTTTTGTTCCCGCTGATCTCGACTTCGCCCGACAGTCGCCTGCCGCCGTTGATAACGAATTTGTCCATTCTGTTACCTTCCCGTGTATTTTTTTCAAGGCGCAAACGGCTTGCAATCGGGGCAAAAACCGTCTGTGCCGCACATACGAATTTATAATACCACATTTCCCTAAAAAGCGCAAACAATTTTGAATAATTTTACCGCTTAAATTCAGCGGGCCGCAAAATCATTGTTCCCCGATTTCGGTTCCGCCAATCAACCGGTTCGGTTGACAAAACAAGCCGCCGATGGTAAGATGTTCCCGCATACCGATGGTGCGCAGGAGAAAACAGGCGCGTAAAAATTTGAAGGGAAAAGCCGTTGCGCGGCGGAGTGATTCATATTTTCCGCGATCCCGTTTTCCCGTTTCAATCTTTAAAGGACGTGTTTTTATGGAATCCGAAAAAATTAAAATCGCCGTAATCGGCTGCGGCGGCATCTGCCGCTGGGCGCATATGCCCGCCTATAAGGCGATGAAAGACCTAGTCGAAATCACCGCGGTTTGCGACATCAAACCCGAAAAGGCAGAGATGATCGCAAAGGAATACGGCGTCCCGAAGACCTACACCGATTATAAAGAGATGCTCGCCGCCGAAAAGCCCGACGCGGTCGATCTGTGCGTTCCGAATTACCTGCACTCGGTCATGGCCGTCCATGCGCTCGAGCGCGGCTTCCACGTCTTTTCCGAAAAGCCCGACGCGGTCTCGGTCGAAGAGGTTTTGAAGATGCAAACCGCCGCAGAGCAGAGCGGCAAGACGCTGATGGTCATGCGCAACAACCGCTACCGGCAGACCGCGGTATTCGCCAAAAAATACATCGCCGACGGCAAAATGGGCGAGATTTACGCCGCCCGCTGCGGCTGGCAGCGCCGCCGGGGCATTCCGGGAAAGGGCGGCTGGTTCACGACCAAGGCACAGTCCGGCGGCGGCCCGCTGATCGACCTCGGCGTCCATATGATCGACCTTGCGATCTGGCTGATGGGCAATCCCGTGCCGGCCGCGGTTTCCGGCTGTACTTACAGCAAATTCTCCGACCTCGGCGACGTCTCCGATTCGGTGCATTCAATGTTCGGCGAACAAGACAAAAACGGCGTCTTCGACGTCGAGGACCTCGCGATGGGCTTTATCAGATTCGACAACGGCGCGTGCATGCAGATCGAGTTTTCGTGGGCGTCCAATGTCGAAAAGGAGCGCAATTTCGTCGAGCTGCGCGGCACCAAAGCGGGCTGCGAGCTCTCAAGCGACAGCGGCTTGCGCATTTTTTCGGAGGAATACGGCCGGACCGTCAACATCGACCCGCTGACAAACGACGAAAAAGGCGTCCCGCAGCACGAGGGCAACCTGCGCCACTTTGTCGATGTCATTCAAAACGGCGTCAAACCCGATTTCGTCCCGCAGCAGGGCGTGAACATGATCAAAATCCTCGAGGCCGTCTACCAATCCGCCGAAACCGGCAGAGAAGTTATATTATAAAACCATCTCATATTTACACCCGCCCGCAGCATTGGCTGCGGGCGGGTGCTTTTCTTGATATCATTGATTCAAATGTTTTTGTATGCAATCACCCATTTTATCAAATCAAGCAAGTCCTTCTGTTCCTTTTCGGGCTGCGCCGCGATCAACTCATAACAATTCTTCGCAAACCCGTTTCCGTTTTCTCCGGTTATAATGTTTTCAAAAAGCGTCTCAAGCGGTAAATCGAGCGCGCGGCAGACCTTTCCGATGCTCTCCAAAGTGGCGTTCTTTTCGCCGCGTTCCAATTGACCGATATATTTCCCGTGCAGTCCGGCCAGTTCTCCCAGCGCCTCCTGACTCAATTTTTTCCTGATTCTATAAACACGCAGCCGCTCTCCGACAATATGTGCGATTTCAGACATCTCCTCACCTCGGATATATACTACAATTATCTTTTTGTGAATAAAACAACCCATTGATATCCATTTTAAAATAAGGTATACTATAATTTCAGGAGGGATAACTATGGATATCAATTTCAGGCAGACAAAAACATACGCATGCTGTTTTACTGGACATCGGATCTTAGCGGAAAACGAAGTCGCACCGATCAAGGAAAACCTGTTTTGGATCATAAATTTGTTGGTTGACAAAGGTGTCGAAATTTTCATCAGCGGGGGTGCCAACGGTTTT
>CAZPLU010000037.1:0-22728 GCA_964587625.1 uncultured Eubacteriales bacterium | reverse complement strand
GGTGGTTGCGGAGGCAGGATTTGAACCTACGACCTTCGGGTTATGAGCCCGATGAGCTGCCAGCTGCTCTACTCCGCGTCATGTCTAATAAAATATTTTCCAAAAATTTTCGATCGGATGTTCCGGACGCCTTTTGGAGGCGCTATACCATTATATATAATGGTGCTGCTTTTGTCAAGGAAAATGTGAAATTTGTTATTAATTCAATCTGTGTTGTCAAATGATATGACCCAACGGAGTAAAAAACAGAAAATAATTGTGAAATTAAAAACAGAAACAAAACTGAAATAAAAAACAGAAGTCAAGCCGTCTGTTTTTCAAATCTGGTCTTTTTCATCCGATGTCAGCCGATTTTCAGCAAGCAGTTCCTCGGAAATAAAAGCGCCATGTGCGTTGATGAAGTAATCGTTTTTTAACTGGTGTTCGGCGATGATTCTGCATTGCACATTCAGCAGCACGGGTAGGTCGATTTTGTCTTTTATGAACAAATTCACATAATGGAGCAATCTTCGATTATCTTCCAACTTGCCGTTGTAGTATTCAAAGCAGTCGTAGTCAGGGGCATGATCTCCGTACAGGACGCCATTATCACTAACAAAATACCCCCATGCCATCAAATCCGAACCATCGCCGCATTCGCCGCGAATCGCTCTTTCATGATATTTCGGATTGTCGCAGGAAAGGCTGTCGAGCAAAAATATACGATGGGGTAAAAAGCGGTAATTACACGGAGGGTATGTCAGAATGTCCCCACGCTTGAACGGTATGGGAATATCAACATAAAACATTTCAAAGATGTAATCGCTTGATTCGCTGTAAACAAAGCCAGGATACCTTTTTACACTCAGTTCCTCGCCGCTGTAATCTAAAACGGTATATACATTTCCGTTACAGTCGAATTTGACCTCAATCTGCCCATCGTCGCAATCGATATATGATTTCGTTACAACGATCCCGTATGCAGTTTCGTGTTTTTTTGCCGCCGCCAATGCTTTTTCGCAAGAATAAAACACATGATCATCATGATCGTCGGACTCGCTGTACTTTATGCTGTAGGTGTATACGGCATTTTGCTCTGCCATCATAACCCGTTCCAGAACAAGGCGGTCGTATTCCATTATTCCAGCGAGTTTTTTATGGATGCTGTCGAATTCTATTCTGTGAATATTCGGCGGCGCAGGCATATCGGGATAACTGTCGATCAGTTCCTGCCACGCCTTATGCCTTTCCTCCATTGTCCGGTTGCTGCGGCTTATAATGACCGCCATTTCATGGGTGTTCCATGTTTTGTTGATTGTTTGGCAATGTGCAGCCACATCGCGAGAACGGATAAATTCATAGATGTTCATTTTGTGCGTCCTCCCATCATATTTTATTCGGCATTATTCATTTTTAAAAAATTCAAACCACTCAGCACAGCAATAATTATCCGCATTGATAACCCGTATGTATCCGCAGCCATTTGCAAAACATACCCGTCTGTTGAGATTTCTTTGAATAAAAGAGATCCTCATCTGATAAATAGCTTTCTTTTATGCCTGATTCACCTTGCGGGCATCTTCAAAACCGCTGCTTTGCCGACGACCTATGTTATTCAAATATGTATTTCTTTCCCGGACAAAATCAACGTCTTTTTGATATTCTTCTTGGTCGCGCCATGCCATTCGCGTCACCTCTTGTTTTTAATAGCGGCCATAACCGTTACATATTGATACCGGCAGGTGACAAAATTTTAGTCACACTTTGTAAATAATGCAAAACCATCCCCTGCAGTATTTATTATACCACAGGGGATGGAACAAAACCGGAACATCGCACACTCGCTATAATAATTAACCCCGTTCCCACCCTCGGAAAACAAATCCGGCACCGGTATTGACTTTAAGTTTTTACTTGTAAGTCATGACAGTATCGGCAGTCACATTAAAAGTAACAGTCCTCCTGCCCTGAGAACCAATCATTTTTTCGTAAAAAAGATCGGTTGGTTGACAATTTACACTCCGTCAACCGGGAGCCGTGCCGCGCTTTTGCACTGAACCTCTCGGTTCAGTGTTCCTACCGCTGAATTATTACAGCAATTGTGCCGTCCAATTGCGCTCTTGAACCTTCGTGTCCAGTTCACGATACTGCTTGGAATAATCGTCTATCATGCGCTGGAGCTTGGCGACATCGGTCGTCCGCACACACTTAATCTCCGAGCTTGAATATCTGTCGCGTCTTGTCAGTGAAGAGTCCTTCACGGCGCGGTACGTTGAAATCTTCGCTTTCAGGCAATCACGCTTGGCGATGGCATCTGCAAGGGTGACATCATCCAGCATGGTTTCCGCGTTGGTCTTGTTGATACGAGTAATCAACCCTTCCAATTCGTCCATCATGGATTCATACATATTGCCGAGTTCAGCAACATCCTCGGCGGGTGTGTCGCCCTCCTGTATCAGCGCGTTTTCTCTCATACGGCTGACAATCTGGTCGATACGGGCTTTCAAATCCGCCCGCTCAATCAATGCTTCCGCTAATTTCATAAGGATACCTTCTTTCTATCAATTTCGCTTATGGGAATATTATAACACAGCACATGGGACAAAAAAGGGATAAGTTTTCACAAAGCATTGTTACAGTCCCTCATTATGGCTTCAAACCGCGCGTAGTCGCCCTCGCTGTAGCAAACCATAAACCTGCGTTATATCTTCGCTTGTTTGGATGAAAATCGTCTGCCGTCCGCAACGCAACAACGCAGGTTTCACGAAACGGATAACCGTATACACCCGTGCATATGCAGGGGATTTCAAAACCTTCCGATCGGATTTTCCGGTCGCCTTTTGTAAGCGCTGTATCATTATATATAACGCTGCTGCTTTTATCAAGATGTGCGATTATCCAAAACAAAATTGTTTTTACATATCAATTATTTGGAGACCGGACGGTCGGCATTGTCGGGTTATTCCGTTTTGACCGAAAATTCCGCTCTTCTGCCGGGGCAGTTGGGCATCGGGCAAAATTTGCAATTTTCGTAATGCGCCTCGAGAGAATTTGACACGCCAGAAAAATAAAAGCCCGAAACCGATTTTGAAGGCAGCATCAAAAGCGAGTCCGTCAGTTTTACGCCGATATCATCGACGACATTTCCGATCAAATCAAATAGCGGGATCTGTGCGGAAAGCGGCCAATCCGCCAGCGAACCGGGGCTCATGTACGACATGTCCTGCGCCGGGAAATAGGCCGCTTTGACGGTCTTTTGCAAATCCGTATAACTTTTAAACAGGATCAGCTCTTTCAATTTATCGACCCAATATTGCTCGATTAAATCGGTGAACCGGCGTGACCATTCCTCGATTTCAATCCCGCAGGTGGCCACATACGGAATAATTTTTAATGGTTTTTCAAGATTCCTGCGCATGATTTTTGACTCGAACCGACGTCCCTCGACGACGACAAATCCGTCGCCTTTTTCTTCCACGGCACTGACGCAGTATACATATTTCGGACATGCGATCTCAAGCCCCTGCGAGAGCAGTTGCAAGGCGCGGACAGAGTCCTCGCCGCCCGGATCGCGTTCCAACGCAACCGCTTTGAAAAACTCATCTTCCGTGACGGTAAATTGGATGTTGCTGACGACGTGTTTTTCCATAATGAAGACCATCCTTTTGTCCCGGTTATTCCAAATCGATAATACCGGCCCTTGGGTTATAATAAATGCGTGAAAGGCCGGAAGCGGAATAGACATAGACGCATTTTTTGTCGACGGGAAATATGCGCCTGCTGTCAAACAGAATCTGCTCGGCGGTTTTGGCGAAGTCCTGCCCGGAATAGGCCTCGATGGCATCGAGTTGTGCGTCGATCAAGTCGGAGGCGCCGATTTGACTGCTCAACTCCCGATAGAATGCGGCAGGCGTCGACTGGGTGTATTCGACGGGAAACAGCGCGGCGTCATAATCGCCGTTTTTCATCATTGAAAAAATTTTTGAACGGCTGTAATATTCGCGTGTGATGAACGCGTTGATATTTTTTTGCCAGACCGCGACGAGCAGATCGGACAGCGCGCGCGCCTCGTCCTCGTCCGGTATCAACAGCGTGATTTTAGGCAGGGCGGTGAGCTTATAATCGGTTAAAAGCGATTTTATAAAATCCTTCGCCGCGGCGTTGTCGGACGCGCGGGCGGGCAGGGGCTTCGAGAGGTAGTAATTCGCGTAGGCGGCAGGCAGGAGATGGGTCACACGATTTTCTTGTTGAAGCTCACCGAGCCCGCCGTATGCAAGCGCAAGAAACAGACGTTCATCGCGGCTTGCCTTATTGACACCTGCACCAAAACTGACCGCCCATGTCGAATTTTCGATATTTTGCTTCTCGACGCGGTTGTCGACGGTCAATTGCTGTGCGGATAACGCCATCGCCGCTTTGCCGGATTTCAAGCGCGAGGCCAGCTCCGAAGCCGAGACGGAAGCGCTTTTAAAAAATACAATTTCGGCAGGCAGCGTCTTTTCGGTTTTTTTGTCCTTGTTTTTACGAAGGATGAGTTGCGTGTCGCCGCGGCTATTGACGGTATAAGAGCCGTTCAACAAGGTCTGTGCGGCAGTCATCCCGTACGAGCCGTCTTTTTGATAAAAAAAGGTCTCGTTGCAAGGAGAGAGATGGGGTGCGGCAAACGCGTATAAAAAGACCTCGTCGATATAATCCAGCGTCAAAATCAACGTGCTTTTATCTGGACAGGAGATCCCCGCCACCTCGGCGGCTGTCTTGTTGAAAAACGCCTCAGCGCCCGAGATGGAGAACAGGGTCTTTGCATATGCGGATTCGGTCTCGGGCGAGAGCACGCGTTTTAAGGCGAATGCGAAATCATAGGAGGTGACCCGCGAACCGTCCTGCCAAAACCGATCGGCACGTAAAATAAAAGTGAGCTTCAGTCCATCCTCGGAAAAAAAGAACTGCTCGGCGACATCGGGGTGAAGCATACCGTCCTTGCCGTATTGCAGCAGCCCCGAAAAAAGAAAACTGAACACCGAGGCGCCGGGTTTGTGCGCCTCAAGCTGGGGATCGAGCGTGGACGGAAATGCGTCCAAGCCGATCGATATTTTATTTTTGTAATTTCCGCAGCCGGTCATCGGCAATATGCAGACGATGACAACCGCGAAAAAAATCGATAATGCCTTTTTCAAATTAACTCATCATACCTTATTTCGGCGATTCGCAGCCGTTGCAAGCAGCTCTCGTCTTTTGCGCCGCCGCAGCAGTAAGCCAAAAACATACGGTCGGCCTCGGGATGGATCGCGCAGTAGCAATACCCCGCCTCGGGGTCATTTTCGATTAAAAATGTCTGTTCGATCTCTGTGATCTCTTGATTCACCAGCGCCCCGACCAGAGGAGTGCGCCCCCAACCGGCTTTGGTCAGGGTTCGGGTGTTGTAATTCGGAATCGGATTGTAGACCGCGAACAACCGACCGTCGGGCAATCGTTTCATCGACAGCGGGGAGAGCGGAGCGGTAAAGATCGAGGGTTTCGGCGAAGTCCAGGTCTCGCCGCCGTCCGAGGAAAGCATTTCATGCTGCCGTCCCAAGCCCGTTCTGATCCAGCAATACAGGCGGCCGTCAGACCGTTCAATCACGCCCGGCTCCTGATAACCGTTTTGGTCGAAGCGGCTGTCGGGAGCGTATAAACTGCCGAGATTGCGCCAGGTCTTTCCGTCGTCGTCGGAGCAGGTGAAGCGCACCGTTCCGCGAGAGCTGAACTTTTTGGATTCGATAAAATTGTTGTGCAGGGAACAAGGCACAAACAAGCGGCCGCATTCCAGCCGCACCACCCGGTCGTTGTTGGTCACATGATAACCGGATTCGGGGATGCAGCAGATCGGCTTGTCCCATGTCTTGCCCTCGTCTCGGCTGCGAAGCAGGTTCAGCCGGATGTCGGAAAGCCCGTCGGCATTGTCTCTCACAATGAAAAACAGTCCGATATCCCCGTTTTTCATTCGCAAAAGCGATACGCTCATGATGTTTTTCGTTCCGAGCGATTGTGCGGTAAACAAAACTTTCGGCTTACTCCACGCATAACCGTCGCAATAAATCGCGGCGATGTCGCAGCCCGCGAAATCGCTCCAGCTCTCTCCCTTGAACCGGCTGTAGGCAAACATCAACCGCCCGTCCGAGAGGCGTAAAAACGCGCCCTCGCTGTTGCGGGGATTGCCTGTTACGGGCGCGAGTTCATGGATGGGTCTTCCGATTCTTTTCATGTAAACCTCTGATTGGAGCGGCGCGGGCGAGAGCCCGCGCCGCTGTCAGTTCCATTGATCTATTTGTATATCGGGCCGTATTTGGCGCAGGCGCGGTAATCGGCCGATTCAAGCCCCTCGGTGCCGAATGCCGACCAAGCGTGCGGACGGAAAATACGCTCGTCCTCGACATTGTGCAGTGCGACCGGAATACGCAGCATCGAGGCCAGCGTGATCAGTTCCGAGCCGACATGGCCGTAGACGATTGCGCCGTGGTTGGCGCCCCAGTTGGCCATGACGCTGTAGACATCTTTGAACGCGCCTTTGCCGGTCAGTTTCGGCACGAACCAGGTTGTCGGCCAAGTCGGATCGGTGCGTTTATCGAGCTTCTCATGGATGTCATCGGGCAGCACTGCGGAATAACCCTCGGCGATTTGGAGTACCGGGCCGATTCCGTCGATCATATTGGTGCGGAGCATGGTCAGCGGCATCTCGGCCTGTGTGCGGAAGTGCGACGAGAATCCGCCGCCGCGGAAATATTCATAATTGGCGCGCCGCCAGTCGGTGGCTTTCAGGCAGCCGTCGATGTCCTTGTCGGTCATATCCCACCATGCCTTCATGCAGCCCTCGCCCTTCTCGTTTTCGGAGCAGCCGGTGCCGTCGAGCGCGGTGGCGCCCGAATTGATCAGGTGGATAAAACCGTCTTTGGCAACGCCCTTGGGGGCTTTTCCGGTCACGCGTTTGACCGCCTCGGGACTCCAGAAAGTGCGCACATCGGAGAACAGCGGCGCCATATTGGTGACCAGGTGTCCCAGCAGCATGGCAGCGCCGTTCATCGTGTCGTTTTCGGTGGCGAACGTCATCGGCCTGCGCGCGCCGTTCCAGTCGAAGGTGGAGTTCATGATCGCCTCTGTGAAGTCGCCGTTGGGCAGCCAGTCGGTCCAGTTGCGCTGACCTTGAAAACCGCCCGCGATCGCGTTTTTGCCGAGCGCTTCTTCATGCCAACCCATCTGATCGAGCACCGGATTGCCCAGCATCACATCGCGCACGACCAAACTGAATTTCGCAATAAACTCCCAGTCCTTGTCGGGGTCGACAACCTTGGATTTGGTGATGATCTCGGGCAGGTTCTTGCCGGCGTTACAGTCAAAACCCTCTTTGCAATTTTTTTTGATCCATGCCAGGGCGCGCTCATATTCCGCGTGATCGTAAATTTCGAGTTTTATACGGCGCAAGACCTCGGTCAGATCACACCATTCAGCGCGGATGCCGAGGTATTTTTGGAAGAAATTCGCGTCGCATTGAGAGCCCGCGATACCCATTGAAATGCCGCCGAAGTTGACATACGACTTGTTTTTCATCAGACCTACGGCAATGGCGCAGCGGGCGAATTGCAAAATCTTGGTCTCGACATCGGGGGTGATGCCGGAGTTGCCGATGTCCTGCACATCACGGCCGTAGATTGAAAAGGCGGGCAACCCTTTTTGCGCGTGCGCAGACATGACCGCGGCCAGATAAACCGCGCCGGGCCGTTCGGTGCCGTTAAAGCCCCAAACCGCTTTGACGGTGGTCGGATCCATGTCCATGGTCTCGCTGCCGTAGCACCAGCAGGGGGTGACCGAAAGGGTGCCGCAGACACGCTCGTTATAAAACTTTTCGGCGCATCCGGCGGCTTCCGCTCCGCCGCCGATCGTCGTATCGGAGATCACGCACTGCACCGGCGTTCCGTCGGGATATTTCAAATTCTCCGAGATGAGCTTGACCGCGGCCGCCGCCATGCCCATCGTCTGCTTTTCAAGCGACTCGCGCACGCCGCCCCAGCGTCCGTCGATGACGGGGCGAATGCCGATTTTGGGGTATACCATAAATAAACCTCCTCATTGGTCTCTTTGCTCTATTTTATATCAAACGGGATTTGCTGTCAATACATCCGTACGCATGCCAAACGGGGCAAACAGGGGGTTACGGAGCGGAAGAACTCACAAAAGCGGATGCCTTTGTGAAATTTGAGTGAAAAAATGGCTTAAAACGTCGAAGGTCCTTCGAATAATATACATAATCTACAAAATGAAGCGGTATAACATGTGATAAATGACGGTAATGTGTACATTTTATACAAACACATCATGACAACTTTGGCGTTTTACAGAGGGCGCGGGCTATTCATTTTTTTGTGCGATTGTGCTAAAATAGGAACGTATATCGCGCATGAACATACGCTTCGGCGTTGCTTCGGCGTATGTTATTTTAGGAGGAACGGAAATGGCAACATTGTCACTGCGGAATGTCTGCAAAAAATATCCGAACAACGATAAACTCGCTGTTACTGATTTCAATCTCGAGATAAAGGATAAGGAATTTATCATTCTGGTCGGTCCGTCCGGCTGCGGCAAATCCACGACCCTTCGCATGGTCGCCGGTCTGGAGGAGATTTCGAGCGGTGAGTGCTATATTGACGACCGTCTGATCAACAATGTCGCGCCCAAGGACAGAGACATCGCAATGGTGTTTCAGGACTACGCGCTGTATCCCCACATGAGCGTCTATGAGAACATGGCGTTCGGCCTGCGTCTGCACAAGATTCCCAAAAAGGATATTGAGCGCCGCGTCAAAGAGGCCGCCCGCATTCTCGATATTCAAAAGTTCCTCGACCGCAAACCGGCGGCGTTGTCCGGCGGTCAGCGCCAGCGTGTCGCGCTCGGCCGCGCGATCGTGCGCGAACCGAAGGTGTTCCTGCTCGACGAGCCGTTGTCCAACCTCGATGCCAAACTCAGAAACCAGATGAGAACCGAGATTTCCAAACTGCACAACAAGCTCGGCACAACTTTTATCTACGTCACGCATGACCAGACCGAGGCCATGACCATGGCCGACCGCATCGTCGTCATGAAAGACGGCTATATCCAACAGATCGCCGACCCCGATACGCTTTATAACCATCCGGCCAACCTCTTTGTCGCCGGTTTCATCGGTTCTCCGATGATGAACTTCCTCGAGGGTAAAGTGCTCGATCTGGGCAACTGCGTCGGTTTTGAATACGGCGAACAGAAAAAATTTATCTTCAAGCTCCCGGTTGAGAAATACAAGAGAGAATATTTCAGAGAATATTTCAACACGAGCATCATCATGGGCGTCCGTTCCGAGGATTTGCACGACGAACACGATTTCCTTGAAGAGCATCCGGATGCGATTTTCGAGACCTTTGTCGAAGTCATCGAGCCGATGGGTTCCGAGACCTACCTGTATTTGTCCTGCGAAGGTCAGAGCATGACCGCACGCGTCAAGCCGACCACGACCACCAAGGACGGCTCCACAATTAAGATCGCCATCGACACCAACCGCGTGCATTGCTTCGACCGCGAAACCGAACAGATCATCATCGACTGATAAATTGACATAACAGTTAAGAGCCGCGGGCGACCGCGGCTCTTGGTTTGTCATTGCGTCCGATTTTTTATTTGAACGTCAAATCGGTATAGACGCGATAATGGTCGATCCATGCGCCGAATTGAGAGCTTAAAATCCCGCGTTCAATATCCTCCCAGGTGACCGTGTCATCATTTGTCAAAACATAATACAAATAATCCGAGAAGGTTGCGGTTGCGCTTTTCGGTTGTCCTTCATACTTCATAAGATATTGATATCGCTTTGAAATGAGCTGATTATCCTCGTACCCTTCAATCGTATAGCGTTCTCCGTCGAACGCTAAATCTTTGATATAAAGACTCGGATAATCGTCTTTGATCTCCTCATACAGTTCCGGCGCATAACGCGAGGAATTGCCCAACGTGTAATAAAAGACCAATCGGACGGAAGCGGATTTTCTCTCACCGGTCTCCTTGACAAAGACATCCCATGTCGGTTGTCCCGAGGTGATGTCGCCGTTTTCAAAGACGACGCAGCCGTCGTTTTTGGCTTGTTCCAAATCGTAATTATTTTGCAATTGACTTAACGGAACAAGATTCGCCGAGGAAGTTAATGCAGGATTCGCCGCACAAGCCGCCAAAGCGGCAACACATAAGACCGTTCCGGCAAGTGTACCCAAAGGCGTCGGTTTTTTCCAGTTCAGAATGTTTTTAATACGCATCTTCACACCGCTTTCGCCAAAGGCAAGAGGGCTCGGCGCGGGGAAACGTCGGTTTGAGGCAAAAGACAACAGCAAAGTGCCGTAGGCCTTTTGGATCCGCTCTTCACAAGAGAGGACTTTTTCATCGCAGCTCATCTCCATATCTTTGCTCATCAGGAAAAATGCAATCCAACAGAGCGGATTGAACCAATAGACAGTGAGCAGTAAAAATGCCAGAGGTTTTATCACATGGTCAAAACGTTTGATATGATGCTTTTCATGAGTCAGCACATAGCGCTGTCTGTCCTCATCCAATCCAAACGGCAGATAAATTTTCGGACGGATCAAACCCAGCACAAAAGGGGAGCGGACTTGGTCGGAACAATGGATGTTTTCTTTGATTAAAACGGCATTGCTCAAATTACGGCGTAGTTTGATATAGCTTATGACGCCGAAAACAAGCAAAACAACCATACCCATGCCCCAGAGAATCGTACCGATCGATAGCGCGATTTGTATCGGATTGACACCGGCGGTTGCAGTCGCCGCAGGTAGAGAATCCGTAATTATTGTATTTGCAACAGGAATTCCGACGGTGATATTCGGCTGTGTCATGGTGCCGATCGTATCGGGGATATACTGCAGCGCGTCACTTCCGTAACGCCGGGCTGCCGTCATATCAAAGGGCTTCATGTTGAACAAACTGAAAACGGATTGGAAAGATAACGGGCAACAGAGGCGGAAAGCCGCTGCGCTCCATAAGAGATATGAGTATTTTTTCGGCGCTTTCAACAGCAGAAGCCGAACAACGATCACCGCGGCAATCACATAGCTTGCCGTGATGCTCATATTCAAAATTTTGATGAATACCGCTTCCATGCTATCCCTCCTTGTGGGCGTCAATCAGGTGTTTTAACTCTGCGGCCTCCTTTTCCGACAAGGTCTTGCCGCCGAGAAAGGCCGCGAGAAATTGCGGCAGAGAACCCTCAAAAGTGCGTTCCACAAATCGTGTGGTCTCATAGGACTGCACTTTATTCCGCGGGATTAAAGAGGAGACGACCGTATCAGCGTTTTGAGCGAAGCCCTTTTCACAGAGTTTTTTCAACGTCGTATAAGTGGTGGACTTTTTCCAACCCAGTTTTTCGGCGCAGAGTTCCACCAATTTACGGGATGTCAATGGCTCGTTTTTCCATATCACGCTCATAAACCGATAATCGCTCTCGCACAATTTTAATTCTTCCATGGATACCGCCTTTCAGGATACCGCCTTTCACGGTCTACAATCGCCGACCAAATATAGTCTATAACAACCGACCAACTTTGTCAAGAGGTTTATTGAATATCATTTTCAAATCGGGGAAGAAAGACGAAATAAAAGGTTCGACACGGCTCTTTGGCAATGTCGAACCCATATGAATCGAAATAAATAATCTATTTTACGCAATACCGGATATAGCTGGTGAATTTCAAATTGACGCCCAAACTCCTTGCCAAATCTGCGATCGTGCTTTGATCGTCGTCCGTATCCCAGCCCCCGCAAATAATGCTGTCGATCTTCTTAAAACCGGCGAGCACGGTCTTCTCATACAAATCCTCGAAAACGTCGGGGCGTTTTTGAATCAGTACATTTTGAACCTTTTCCGGCAGCGCCGCCAGCGTTTCTTTTGTCACAAATCCGGTCGAAGTCACCAGCATTCCGCCCGGTTTCAAAACGCGGTAGGCCTCTTTCAGCGCCTTTCCCTTGCTGCCCTCCGCGTTCCCGATCCCGCCGCCGTCCGAGACCACGTCGATGCAGTTGTCGCAAAACGGGATGTCGCAGAAATCGAATGCCGCGTAATAGAGATTCGGGGAGTCCAATTCGCGGTCCAAAAAACGCTTCCATTCGCGCACCACGGTCGGCGAGAGGTCGTTGATGATGATCGCCGCGTCGGGGTTGTTTTTAGGATGGACGGCATAAAACCGCCGCCCGGGCCCGCGCCCGTTTCAAGAATCAAACCGCCGTGGTCGACGATGCGTTTTGCGACGTCGTTGTAAATTTCGTTATTGCGGTTTTTTTGATCATTCCAGTTGCGGGAGACCCATTTTTCCGAGACGATGTTTTTCGCCCATTCCGCATTATAATCGCGTTCGGCTTTCGGCACGAAACAGGTGATTTCATCCGTCTCGAAAGGCCGGTTCGCCAATTTCGCAATTAAATTTACGTCCTCAAGCAGTTCGTTGATTGTCACATGATATAGATTCGAGAGTTCGAGCAGCAGATCGATGTCCGGCAGCGCGGAGCCGCATTCCCATTTCGACACCGCCTGCGAGGTGACGCCGAGCTTGTCGGCCAATTCGGCTTGCGATAAGCCCGATTTTTTTCGGAGCGATGCGATTCTCTTTCCGAAATGCACTTTATTGATCATAATTAGCCCCCCGTCGTTTTCTGCCTGTCAGTATAACGGAAGCCGAAGAAAAAGAAAAGCGACGCTTGTTCGGCAGTTTAGGAAAAGATGCAACCGCAGGTTGTATATGAAAAAAGGATGATGGGGATGTTTGCCTCCCTTGTTAAAGGGAGGGGGACCACGAAGTGGTGGTAGGATTCAAGACTTATTTTACAGTTGATTCGATTCGTCTTTTTAAGCGTTCTCTCAGATCAGCTTCATCTTTCCAAATAATTGATGATTTTTGTGCTATATCAAAATGAGGTCTACTATTTGGTTCATCGAATTCTTTTTTTCTGCAACAAATAATAACCGGCTTACCTAATGCTTCCGCATAACCTGCTTCATAATAAGCGCCATAATTGGGATATGTAACATCTACAACAACAAATTTACTTTGCCGTATTTCGTAAAATATCTCCGGAACGATTTGATTATTGTGTTGTTTTTCACTTATTACCATTGCAATATAGTTGGTATTACAGCCATTCTCAATGGTTTCTTTTATGGATTTTAAAATCGATTCTGTACTTGTGTAACCAATTGCAATGAATCCTTGATTTTTTAACAAAGATTTAGATAATTCTCCGATTTTTTCCCAACCTCTAACAGAAATATTTCCTGTACCGGAAAGGGGATCACCAATAAAATAATCTAATCCTTTTAAATAGCTGATCATTGTCAACGCTTCTTGATCTTGATTATCAGTATCACAGAATAAAAGACGATGTTCGAGTTTATGTAGCCAATCAATTTTATCTCCGATATTCGGATATTGAATTGATAGATTGAGTAAAACTCTATTGATTTTTTCAATAACATTTTTAGGGTAATTTTTTAATTGATGGGCTATATTTATATAACAAGGTTCATTATCATTAAAATTAGGTTTTTCATCATAAAAGAAATGATAACAAAATTCATGTCCATCATGAATGCATTTAGGATTTTGAAGCAAAAATTCGAGGATTAAATTCCACACTTTAATCTTATCAGGGCTAATACTAGAATCAACTTTAAAATGACAGTTACAAGAACTGCAGCTCAAATCTTTTCCGAAACTTGAATTTGCAGTACTTGAGATCATTTCGTTTCCACATTGAGGGCAATCGAAGACAATCATTTTATTTAACCTCCGCACTTGATATACCTTTGTCTTTCTTTTTCAACAAACACGCAATTGCAGCGGCCAGCGGGATCAACACGGCGGCTGCCGTGATCAAAATGATACGCAAGACCATATCGTTGAAGAATTGTTCGGGGAACATATTGATCATCACGCTGGTATTGGGGTCGAGCATCCAGAGGTCGTTGCGGAAAAAAAGCAGATGAAATTGCATCCACAGCGCGTTGAAATCGACCAGCGCCCAAATGCCCGCCGCGGTCAAAATTGCAAAAAAGACCGCCGCGCCCTCGACATAACGCCTTGCGAAGAAGCGGAGCCGGTTTTCGCGCACGATAAAAATCGCCGCCGCAAAGATCGGCGGGCAGACGATCAGACAGCCGGTTTTGTAAGCATCCCAGCCGCCGAACAGCGCGGCCACGTCGGCCATGTGCGTCTTTTCCTGCTCGTTGAACACCTCGCGCTCGGTGCCGTTGATCACGGCGGTGACATCCATGTTGTCTCGGCTGCCCCTCATATAATCAATCAGCGTCTCGGTCGCTTTTTTCAGATCGCCGTGCGACATGCCGAGGTCGGCGGCGGTGTTGAGTTTGTTGTATTCCATGTCATAAAATCCGGTGTTCAGCCCGACGCCGCGCACGACCGTGTACATCGCGGCGACAATCAGACAAAAAAACGCAAGTACGCAGAATATCGAAACCGCTTTTTTCATAACTTTTACTTCCCCGTCGAACCGAAACCGCCCGCGCCCCGTTCGGAGCCGTCCAGTTCTTCGGCTTGGATAAACTCGGCGCGCTCCACCGGCATCAAAGCCATCTGGGCGAGCCGTTCTCCCGGCAGGACCGTATACGGCGTTTCACCGAGATTTGATAATCCGACACGAATCTCGCCCCGATAATCGCTGTCGATCACGCCGACGCTGTTGCTGAGCGTGACGCCGTGCTTATTGCCGTGTCCGCTGCGCGCGAACACAAACAGACCGTAACCGCTGCCCATAATTTGTGCGGAAATTCCGGTGGGGAATAAAAACCGCTTACCGGGCTCAAGTGTATAGGGCTCGGCGATATCAGCAAACAAATCCGCCGCGCTCGAGCCGTCGGTGGCGTAGACGGGCAATATTGCGGTGGGTGTGAGCCGTTTGATTTTAACCTTGATTTGCATGTCGTTTTATCCTTTCGAAAAAGCAGAGATCAGAGGGCAGAGGGCAGTGGACGAAAAAATAAAAAATTTCGGTATTATTCAGTATCGATTACCTCATTGAAAGATTCGCTCCGACCTTGTCGAAAAGATTATGAATTTCCATATTCCGCTTTTCAGCCAGCCCGACGGTGCTTGCGGTGCCGCCCGGCGTGCCGTCGAAATAGGCGATCAAAAGCGACGCGTTGTCGATCATATAGCGGTTTCGGGCGTGCATGCAGCCCCGGACGTAATTCGGCGAAAGACAGGTGACAAGATCGGCCCGTTCGACGATATGCTGATATGCGTTTTTGTCGGCTTCGCTCCATCGGTCGGCCTGGTCGGCGTGGGGCAGGGCGAGTTCCAAAAAAACGTTGGGATATTCCCACTTGGCTTTGATCACGGCACGCGCGCACATCAGGTCAAACCCCCGGCTCATGCCGCAGATGAATCGATGACGTCCGCCCCGGATGCAGGCGGCCAGTTCCCGGTTCAGCGCTTCGCCAATCAACGGAAGGTTTCCTTTTGACAGCTTGTCCGGGCGGTGTCCGGTAAAACAGGCGGTGACCGCTCTATGATCGCCGATCATAGATATTGAGCGCAGAGCTCGAGGTCTTGCTCGGTGTTGACGCCGATGATTTGAATGTCGTCTCGGATCGTATGGGTCGTGACCGGAACACCGCGCTTTTGTAAAATGGCCGGAACGTCGGTTAAGTAATATTCATTTTGGGCGTTATCGGTACGCAGTTCGCCGAGTGCGGAAAAAAGTTGCTTGGCGTCGAATACATAGATGCTCGGGTTGAGTTCTCTGATCTGTTTTTGTTCGGGGGTACAGTCCTTTTCCTCGACCACTCCGATAAATTTCCCGTTTTCGTCGCGTATAATGCGCCCGTAGGGGAGCTTGCGCTCGCTGATTGCGGTCAAAATTACACATCCGCCGGTCACCTTTTGCAACGCAAACATATCCAGCAGGGTCTGCGGCTTGAACATCGGCATATCGCCGAGCATAATCAATACCGGGCCGTCATAATCCCCAAACGATTGCTCGCACACCTTGACGGCATGACCCGTTCCGAGCTGTTCGTCCTGAACGACGAAATTGTAGCCGCTGAAGACCTCCGATACTTTTTCCCGCTTATAGCCGACCACGACGAAGATGTCCTTTTTGTCGAGGAATTCGAGGGCGGTTAAGACATAGCCCAAAATCGGTTTGCCGCGCAGCGGCTTCATGGCTTTGGGAAAGTCGTCTCCTTCGCGCAAAAGACGGGTGCCTTTTCCGGCGGCAAGTACGATGGCTCTCATGCTCATTCCCCCCTATTTGATAAGTTGTGCATATTGTTCAAAGCCGGTCAGGGCGGATGTGTCATTTTGAGACGCGACGACGGCGAAAATGATGTTTTTGTCCGCCGGGAGAGCGGCTGCGGCAACCCCGGCGGTCTCGGCGGTCATTAGAGCAGCGGCGTTTTTGCGCGGCGTCTCCGGGGCGTTGAGTATGGCGACATAACCCGCAAGCCCTGTGATTTGATAATTGAAAGGGTTTCCTCCGAATTCCCATGAGCCCTCGGCGGTCAGGTTGCGTACGGTCAAAAAGACCGGAATGTCCGTGTTGTCAATCATCGACTGCATAAATCGGGTTAAAATCTGTGCGCGGGTCACGGAACTTGCCTCGGGGCCGTAATCAATCAGTCCGAGCGAGAAGCCGACCGGGAATTGCACAAAGTCGGCGATCACAGCGTCAAACCCGGCCGCGGCGCAGTCGGAGGCAATGGTCAAATTATAGTGAATGGCGGCTTCGGAATAGGGGTTGAGCCAGCTGTGGCCGCCGTTGGCGGCAGAATCGTCGATCCAAGTCGAACCGCCGGCTGTCACTGTCCTTGCGCCTTTTAGGATGCGCCCGGCGTTATAGTCCATAAAGCAGTTGATGCGCGCCACGGCTTTCAGACCGGCGGCTTTGATGACGCCGACGGCGCCGTGGAGATCCTTTCGGGCTGCATAGAGCGGATCGACGCCGCCGGAGGTCGCGATCGCGGCATACTCGGGTGCGGATGCGCCGACGGTCTTGCTGTAGCCGACGTCGGTATAAATCACATAGGAATCGGCGGTTTTGACGTCAATGATGACCGTATCGGCACCGGCGGCTTTCGCGTCGACGCAAAACAAAGTCAGCGCACCGTCGTCATAGAGCGCGTTGCCCTGCGGCGATACGGCTTTGACGCCTGAAATCGGCTCAGAGGTCTCGGAGGGCGTCGTGACCTGCGAAATCGGTTCAGACGGCACCGACTCCGTTTCAGACGAAATCGCCGAAGAAGTCATGGGCGCAGAAACCTCGGATAAAACGGACGACACAACCGGGGGTGACAGCCCGGGCAGTGCGGAAGACAGCAGCCAGCCGAGTCCGAACAGCGCCGCAATACAAATGACCAACACCGCGACGGTCTTCCACGGACGCTTTTTTTTGTACATATACTTCGAACGTTTGACCTTCATTGCGTTACCCCCTATATGATTTTGTATTAGAGCAAGGTCTGACGACCGGCGACGCCCGCGAAGGCGAGCGCGAGCAGACCGATGTAGATGAAACGCACAGGCAGCCCGTCAAACGCATCGGGCAGGTCCACCGCTTCAATCTGGCGGTTCCCCTCCATCATCAATAAGAGCGCGAACATGAATCCGATGCCGACCGCAATGCCGAAAATCACCGCGCCCAAAAAGTTGCTGCCGGCCAGTCCCGTCAGTAAAGCGGGGCGAAGACGGGTCAAAAGCAGAGGCGCACCGAGCGCGGCGGTGTTAAACACCGCGATAGAGAGAACTCTTGAGATACTGCGGTGAAAAACGGGCGTGAAACGGCGGAGCAGGGCATTGACCAGCAAATATACCATGATCAGCGCGACGACATAGGCCAGCGATTTTCCGACATAATACGAGGCATATACCGTAAACCGGAGCGCTGTGATCGCGCTGTCGATCATCCAGCCCATCACCGAGGACAAGACCGTCACGGAGGTGAGAATCAATCCGAATTTTATAAAATCCTTTGGGTGCGCCATGATGCGAATCACGACTTCGGCGCCGAGTGCGCGGGAAAAAAACAAATTCTCGGCGAAGATCACGGCGATTGCCATGGTCATAAAACGCGCAAAATCACTCATAATCAACCCATCCTTTCGTGATTGCCGAAATCCCGTTTCAATCGGATTCAGAGCGGATTTTTGACGGCATCGTCCGATTCCGATTGACGGCGTCTCAGCCATAACCGTCTGAGGCGCTGGGCGACCGCCGAGAGCAAACCGAGCAATAAAAACGCGAAAAAAGTCATTGAAGCGGCGGGAAATGAATGCCCTCCCCCAATCACGACCCCCGCGAAAGAGTTCGAGGCGATGAATTCGCGCAGGACTCCCATGAGGATCGCAACGCCCGCAAAACCGCAGGAGCATCCGACGGCATCCATAATTGCCATTCCGGCGGTGTTGACAGAGGCAAATGTCTCGCAGCGGACGGTGATGAGACCGGTGATGCAAATGAGCGGCAGATAGATGCCGAGCGAGGAGACCAGGGCGGGGAAACGGTTGAAAATCGGCGGGCCGATCAACGCAAGAAGTATGGCGGCGGTCAGGACATACGCGGTCATGCGATAATGGGCTTCGAGATCCTTGTAAAACAGAGACGTCAGCAGTTCCGCGGCGAGCAGCAGCGCCAATGTCACGCCCGAAACCAACAGCGCTTTGGCGAGTGTGTCGCAGGCGCCGATCAAAATCGTGACGCCCAAGGCGTTGAACAGCACGGGGTTGTTGAGCAAGAGACCGTTTCGAAACACGTTTTTCGCGCTGGTTTCATGCATGCGCTCGTCATAATAATAATCCTCTTCCGGTCTGATATTAACGGTTCGGGCAAATCCGCGCATCGTGTTTTTGGCGCTTTGAACCACAACCCGGTCGAGCTGCCTGTCAAAAGCGCCGCGCAGCCGCCGACGATAAGCCGGCAGTTTCCTTTTGAATTTTTTCGGGGCGGGGATCTTTTTGTCGGGCATATTCGGTTCATCCTTTCACAGCGGCGATTTGAAAATTTTCAACGCTCACCGTCTTAGGGAAAGTCCGGCGATCCATCTGTCGAAGGTCGGCGCAACCGCATTGCAGATAATCAACGCAAAGCATAAGCTCTCCTCGTAGACGCCGTATCGCCTCATCAGTATAACCGCGATCGCGCAAATGACGCCGTATGCGATGGCGCCGATATCGGACTTCGGCGAGGTGGAGGGGTCGGTCAGCATAAAAACCGCCGCAAACAGCAGATAACCCGAAAACAACTCGGAATACAGCGAGATATACCACAGACCGGCGCGCGGCAGCAGTGCGGCTAAAATCGCAAACGTGAGCAAAAAGGCCGCGGTGGTTTTCCACCTGATCACGCGTTTAAATACAAGATATGCATAACAAAACAGGATTAGCAGACCGCAACCCGTTCCGACCGCCGCAGGCGTCGCGCCCAAAAAGATATCGGACAGACGGTACGGCGCAACGCCGCCCGCGTTGACATACGCGAGCACCGAAGAACCGAAGGTCACGGTTGAAAGATCGGAGGAAAACACGGGGAGAATCTGGGGGGATGTCGGATATTGAAAAACGGTTTTCGGCCAACAAACCGTGACAAAGGCAATCGCGCAGGCGGCCGGATTGAAGAGATTGTGTCCCAGGCCTCCGAAGACAGCTTTGGCGACAAAAATCGCGAAAACGCCGGCGGTGAGAATCAGCCAAAGCGGGGCGGTTGCCGGAAGCAGCAGCACGATGATCAGCGCGGTCACGACCGCCGAGAGGTCTTTTGCGGTGTCGGGCAGCCGAACCATCCGCGATATGATGAATTCGGACAATTCACATGCGAATATGCAGACGGCGGCATTGACAAGGACTCTGAGACCGAAGAAGAATGTCGCGTACAGCAGGATCAAACCGAGGCAGACGATCATTCGCTTCATCGAGGCATTCTGGTGTTTCCCGGAACTGATAAAAGGGGGGGAGGTCTTGATGAATTTCATTCTCTGCCCCCTCCTTTTTCCAATTGAGGCGCGGACGGATCTGAGGTGATCGGGTGACGCCGCTGCGGCAATTCCTGCTTCCGGCTTATCCTGCCGGATTGGAGTTGTTCCTTTGCGTCTTTAATGAAGGATAGCGGATCCAAACCGCCGGTGCAGACAAAACTGCAGCAACCGCATTCGATGCAGCGCAGGGCGCCGAAATCCTTGCAGTCGGACAGTTTTGAATGCCGCGAAAACCGGGCGATGTAGAGTGGCATCAGCGCTTGCGGGCAGCAGCGGACGCACTCACCGCACCCCCAGCAGTTGGTCATTTCACGGATGGAAATCGGCTCCGTCAATAAAATTGCGCTCATACCCGGATAAAGCGGGGTTGTCAAATCCTCGGTGCATTTACCTGTCATCGGTCCGCCGATGACAACCGCCGCCGGACTGCTGTCCGGTTTGCAAAAATCGATCAGTTCTCCGATCGGTGTTCCGAGGGGCGCGCGGACATTGCACGGCTCTGTGATGTGCTGTCCGGCGATTGTGACAACCGTCGTCAACTGCTGTTCCCCCGTATGAAACAACTTGGCCAAATCGACACATGCCTGGGCGCTGATAAAACCGATCTTCTTTTTATTTTTTTCAAGAAAGGGATATCTTGCGGGATATTTCCCGCAGACGACGGTAAACCGGCTGTCGAATTTGAACTCCGGCTCGGAACGATCCCGCCGATAATAAGTAAAGACCTGGGTTTTTTTGATGTTGCAAAGCTGTGCGGCGAGTTTGAGTCCCTCCTCCACAAGCGGATAGTGATGGTAAAGCACGCCCGCCTCATTGCAGACAAACGGCTGATCCTGAATGGCGTCAGCCGCGAGGATGGTGATCCTGCCGGTCGAAAATTCTTTGAGCTTGTGCGCGAGGGGTCGTGCGTCGAGGGTGTCGAGTATGCCGGAGACGGATTGGTAGGAGAGTTCCGCGTCGCCGAGTTTGAGTTGGGTATTTGCGTTTGCCCGCGGGGATTGAACGGTGAGGTTTAACAGGTCACATTTGCCGAGTACGGGGTGTTCGGCGGGAACGATGCTGTCCAATGTCGCGTCGCAGGGCGAAAAAACGCGGATGCCGGTTTCCTCGTCAACCGCCATAAGATCGTTTTGTTTGATCCTTGAGCCGATGGCAAAAAGCACCTCGGCGTTGAATGAAATCGGAACGGACAGGTGTGCGCTTGCGTGATATTCCTTTATGGGAGCGGTTAAAATCGAATTTTTACGCTGTCTTAAAACGATACCGCGGTCTCTGATGTCGGGCATATGCCAAAAACCACCTCTTGAAAATCGGACTGGATCGGTTTAGAATCGAAGTATATCCTTTGAAAGGAAGAGAACATAAAACATGAAGATCACCGCGACAACCGAAAACAATTTTATCATTTCGATCAGCGCCGAGGAACTCGCCGCATATGGGCTGGATTTTCCGTCTTTGGACTATTCCAATGAGCCGACCCGCCGTCTGGTCGCCGATTTAATCCGCGGCTGCAAGCGGAGATTCGATTTCCCCGGTGCGGACAAATATTTTGTCAATGCGTATCGGCGCAAAAACGGCTGCCGTATTTTGATCAGGACATCGCAGCCCAAGCGCGTGGTTTATGAGTTCAGACGGCTTTCGGATCTGTATGAACTCGCGGAGCGGTGCGGCGAGGAATTGGGCGCCGTGACCGGCGCGGCGAAACTGTTTGAAAGCGGCAACCGATTTTTTTTGGCGCTGGATGAGCAAAAGTCGGAGATCATCTCCGAATTTGCCGTATTGCGGGAGGATCTCGACGAGAGCGTCTGTTTTTCGGATTTTTTGTTGATTGCCGACGGTGATGTGTTCGGCAAGCTGCTGAGACCCCAGAGATAAATACGATCACCCGATTGCACGCAGCGATGCGATCGCCGTTTTGCGGTCTTTCGCGTTAAAAATATAAGATCCCGCGACAAGCTGATCGGCTCCGGCCCGGATGACGAGCGGAGCTGTTTTTTCGTCGATGCCGCCGTCTACCTCTAAAATCAAATCGCTTTTTCCGATGCGGTCGGCCTCGGCGCGGACGGCCGAAATTTTCGGCAACATATCGGCCATAAAGTGCTGTCCGCCGAAACCGGGTTCCACGGTCATGACCAACACGAGATCGACAATCGAAATCAGGGGAAAAATCGCCTCGGCAGGCGTCTTGGGTTTGATCGAAACCCCGACAAGTTTTTTGGCTTCGCGTATCATTTCTGCGGTTTTGAACGGATCGCCTTCGGCTTCAAGATGAAACGTGATCCCGTCGGCGCCGGCCTCTGCGAATCTTTTGATATAGTTTTGCGGCCGACTGATCATGATGTGGACATCGAAAAAAGCGTCGCTGTGCGGACGCAGCGAGGCGATAATCGGAAACGCAAAGCTGATGTTGGGTACAAAGTGACCGTCCATCACATCCACATGGAGTAAATCCGCCCCGTTTTGCATGACTGACGCGCAGTCGGCCGCCAGCGCGGAAAAATCGGCGGAGAGGATGGAGGGTGCGATTTTAATTTTTTTCATGTCGGCTCCCAATACATCTTGAGAGGAGAGCGCCGGGAAAAAACCGGAAACCCCGCCCAAAAGTATAAGTATTATAACATATACGAGGCGGGATTGCAAACGGTCGAATGCTTGAGGTTCTTTTCCTGTTTCCGTGAAAAAGTTCAAGCAAATAGAGAGGGACAGGAA
>CAZPLU010000036.1:0-22842 GCA_964587625.1 uncultured Eubacteriales bacterium | reverse complement strand
CCGGGTTCGTGGCATGGCTGAAGGCACTGCCTTCATTATTCAGTTCTCAGGGCCCGAAATGACCCTGAACGGACCTTAAAAACAAAAGCACTGAGAAAATGCGGAACACGTTCGAGCATCGACCGCGGGGTACAGGTTATCCCAAAGAAGAAGCTTGGTTCGTGGCATGACCGCGGGTTCTCACCCGCTGCGCACCACTAGCTCAGATGGTAGAGCAGCTGACTCTTAATCAGCGGGCCCAGGGTTCGAGTCCCTGGTGGTGTACCAAGATGGGAATTGGTTGTTGGGAATTGGAAATTAGCAGAGACGATTCTTGAAAAACTGAGTTGCAACCCAAAACCGTTCTACCAATTTCTAATTTCTAATTTCCAACCACTACCACGGCCCGTTGGATCAGAGCGGTAACCGCTTGACCTAAAAGAGAAGTGAATACACCTAATCCGGCCCGTTGGTCAAGCGGTTAAGACACTGGCCTCTCACGCCGGTAACATGAGTTCGATTCTCATACGGGTCACCAGCGTTTCGCGCCGCGAGACGCCAGAAGTCAGAGGTTAGAAGACAGAGGGCGGAAAAAACGGTTCTCAAATCTGTTTCTATTGATTCTGAACTCTGAACACGAAACCCCGAACTCTGAACTCTAAACTCTAAACTCTGAACACGAAACTCTGAATTCCCCCCGCGTACTACGAAATCCCAATTCCCAATCTCCAACCGGGTAACCCGCCCCTTAACAAGGTGCGTTTACCATATATCTTGCCGGTGTCGATTGCTTTGAGGTTCCACCCGTTCCCATTCCGAACACGGCAGTTAAGCTCACGGTCGCCCAAAATACTTGGCTGGTAACGGCCCGGGAAAATAGGTGATGCCGGCACAGAACGATGGAAACAGCTTTAAAAGCTGTTTTTGTCGTTTAAGGCCGCCGTATGGATTTGTACTTGAAAAAGTAGTATACTGTAGGCGGCGAATCGGGCTCTTAGCTCAGTTGGTCAGAGCTGCCGGCTCATAACCGGTTGGTCCCGGGTTCGAATCCCTGAGAGCCCACCAAAAGCACTCGCAGAATCTGCGGGTGTTTTTTATTTGACAGTGCTTTTTTCAAAGTGGGGATTCGGGATGTCCCCCTCGCAGGGATTGTCCCCCTCGCAGGGATTGTCCCCCTCGCAGGGATTGTTCCCCTCGCAGGGATTGTTCCCCTCGCAGGGATTGTCCCCCTCGCAGGGATTGTCCCCCTCGCAGGGATTGTCCCCCTCGCGGGGATTTTCCCCCTCGCAAGGATTGTCCCCCTCGCAGGGATTGTCGCCCCTTTGCGTGCGGAGCGAATAGATTCACTCCGCTAATCCCCCGAACCGGGGTATGCCTGCGGGCAGAATGATGAGATACATTTATTGAACTGTTATAAAAAGCGTCGGAAGGCGCTTTTTGTTTTGGTGGGCTCTTTTTTGTTGTCGCAAAGGTTTATGATATACAACAAAAAGTTATTCAACTAGATTAACATTATCATATCGTTTCGAAATCATAGGAGAGAAGAAATTGATTCAAGTTATAACAGTGACATTAAAAATAAATAGGAGAGAACTGCGGTTTTAATGGCAGCAGTGCAAGCGGGTTGGTCGGCGGAAGCATGGAGAGAGGGGTCGAGGACGACGAGTATTTTTAAAAAAGTATATGATTAGTAAAAACCCTCCGCAAAGTGCTGTGTGGAACGCATTGACAGATATACGCCGGCAGAAAGAAAATTACTTATAAACCGAGGGAAAAACCAAAACGATAACGGGAATTTAGTTTTAATGCGGGTTTATTTGAAAAGGACAGTCCGCTGCGGGGAAAATAGTCGGATTTTTACGCGGATCACTGTTTTGAAAGATGTATCGGCGGCGAAATTGAGTTCAGCGTCATTTATGGCAACATCCTTTCAACATGATAAGGGACAACGGCGTGTTTTAATCGGAATCGTGTTGTCAATACTTCAGCATCGGCTTTAAACGGCCGTCGTATGGCTTGACATCAGGTTAAAATCATGGTAAACTAAAATAGAAGCATTATGGAATCGGAAATGGTTCGATCAATACCCAAGCCGAAAAGGAGAAGTCATGTTTGTATTAAAAGCAGAGAAACGCGAAGCACACGCGAAGGGAAAACAGCTCAGGAGAGACGGTATCATTCCGGCGGTGCTGTATGCAAAACATCTCGAGGAGCCGATATTGGTTCAAATGCCGCAACGGGAAGTCGACCAGTTTTTGAAAACCGGTGCGGTCGGCACCAAATTCGAATTGGAGGTCGACGGTGAAAAGCACATGGCTATGGTAAAAGACATAAGCCGTGAGCCCCATACATTTAAAATCAAACACCTGGGCTTTATCGCGCTGAAAGCGGGCGAAATCGTCAAGAGCATTTCGCGGGTTGTGTTAACCGGCAAAGAGAGAATTGAAGGCATTGTGCTTCAGACACTCGATGAAATCGCCTACAGGGCTTTACCCAAACACCTCACCGATGTCACGGAAGTCAATGTGGAAAATCTTACGGTCGGCGAAAACATAACCGTCGGCGAACTTGATTTTGCGAAAAACCCCGACATCGAGATATTGATTCCCTTAGACACTGTCGTCGTCACGATAACGGATCGCAAGGGACGCATAGACGAGGCCCCGGCGGAGGGCGAAGAGGGCGATGCCGAACAGCCGGAAAGCGATACAAAAGGGGTTTAAAACTGTGAACAACGGCGGCCGAATCGGGATATAACCGTTTCGGCTTTTTTTTCGACAAATTATCATTACATAGCGTTATATCATATATAAACACCCCGGGTTTTCATGAACGCCTCGGTCTCGGCGAGGGTTGGGATGGAATCGACGACGCCGCATTCGGTCACCGAAAGCGCTGCGGCGTGGCTTGCGAAAATAATGGCGTTTTCAATGGTTTTACCCTGAGTGATTCCTGCCATCAGCACACCGCTGAAGCAGTCGCCCGCGCCCGTCGTATCGACTGCGGTGACTTTGGGGGCATTCAAAAACATGCTTCCGTCCTTGGTCACGAGCGCACAACCGGCACTGCCGAGCGTGATGACGGCGACCTGTACGCCTTTATCCAAAAACCATTTTCCCGCTTGACAGGCCGATTCGAAATCGTTCACCGGGATTCCCGTCAGGGTTTTTGCCTCGTGCTCATTGGGTTTGATATAATAGACGGATGGATAGAGATCCTGCGGGAGAGCGAACGCGGGAGCGGGATCGAGCAGCGTTTTTATGCCCATTTCCGCCACTTTTTTTAAACCGTAAGCGACGACTTCCGGTTTGTTTTCAAGCTGGAATCCGACGATTGCGGAGTCGCGGAGAATATCCAGAGCGGCGTCGATATCCTCTTTCGAGAGATTATAATTCGCGCCCGGCACGACGGTGATTTGGTTGCGTCCGTTTTCGTCCACCATAATCACACTGAGACCGGTACGGGCGAATTTATCAATGACCGTGCGGCTCTTGTCGATGCCCAAACGGCCGTACATCGCAAGCGCGTCCCGCCCGTTATGATCGTCGCCGACCCGGCCGATAAAACGGGTTTTCACGCCCATTTTGGAAGCCGCCACGGCCTGATTGGAGCCCTTGCCGCCGCTGCTCTCGCCGAACCCCCGCGCAATGACGGTCTCGCCTTCACGGGGCAGCGATTTGCATTGCAAGGACAGATCGAGATTATAACTGCCGATGACCGTAACGGTCTTTGCCATAAATACACCCCCGACTGACTGCTGGTTAGGATGATAAAAGTGTAGCACAGATCGGCGCAAGGTTCAAGAAATTTTAAGGTGACCATGGCGCGGTAACAATGAGCACGGGGGGAATGATATCGATATGTTAAAATTCCGAATAAAGCGGCGTCGTCTTAAATTCGGGAACAGCGGGCGGGCGATGAGCATATTATGAGGGTGCGGTGATTTCACCGCATGACGAAATCAGGCGTGCGAACGACTGCGTTCCATTCCGACCGCGGAAAGCGCCGCGCTTGTTTCGCACGCTCGACTTTTTTATAAAGGGTAATGACATTATATCGGAAATGGTGTATAGTACTACCCATATTACGGAAAAGGCGCCGCAGATGGATTTCTGCGGCGCTTTTGTCATTGATTTTTTGATAAAAATCAATATAATGTGATATAGTTACAGTTTGAAATCCGCGGAGGCGTTATGATGAAAATCGGCCATGACAGATGCCGTGGGAGAAGCGGTTTTATGAAAACCGGGTCGACCGGTGCGGGTTTTGGTGAGATCGTGTATCATAGAGGACAGAGCGTTTTGTTCGGCACTTGATTTTTTGGGTCAGTATATCGAAATTCACGAAAGGCCGGTATTCAATATATGAAAAAAGTCGTTATCATCGGCGGCGTCGCGGGCGGCGCAACCTGCGCGGCGCGTCTGCGGCGGCTGGACGAGAGCGTAAACATCGTGATCTTGGAACGCGGGGAGTATATCTCCTACGCCAACTGCGGGCTGCCCTATTATGTCGGCGGCGTGATCAAAAACCGCGCCGCGCTGCTTTTGCAAACCCCGGAGGCCATGAAGAAAAAATACAACATCGATGTGCGCGTGAAAAATGAGGTCGTCGCCATCGACCGCGAGAAAAAGGAAGTCGCGGTCAAGCGCGCCGACACCGGCGAAATTTATGCCGAACCGTATGATACACTGGTCATCTCGACCGGCTCCTCGCCCCTGCGCCCGCCGATTCCCGGCATCGACTCCTCGCGTATCCAGACCCTTTGGACCGTGCCGGACACCGACCGCATCCGCGCTTTGGTAAAAGATCAGGGCGTCAAAACCGCGGCGGTCGTCGGCGGCGGTTTCATCGGACTCGAAATGGCCGAGAACCTGCGCCACGCGGGCGCCGAGGTCAGTTTGATCGAGGCGCTCGATCAGGTGATGTCGCCGCTCGATTTTGAGATGGCGCAGCCGGTGCATGAGCATCTGTTGCAAAACAACGTAAAACTCTTTTTGGGCGACGGCGTCAGCTCATTTACAGACAACGAACACGATGTGACCGTCACGCTCAAGAGCGGAAAAACCGTGAGCGCCGAACTTGTGATCTTATCCGTCGGCGTGCGTCCCAACGGGGAACTCGCCAAGGCGGCGGGGTTGGCCGTGAACGCGCGCGGCGGCATTGTCGTCGATAAAACGCTCAAAACCTCCGACCCCGATATCTACGCCGTGGGCGATGTGATCGAGGTCGAGGATTTTACCTTCAAAGAGCCGACAATGATTCCGCTGGCAGGCCCCGCGAACAAGCAGGGACGGATTGCCGCAAACAATATCAACGGCGCGAGCGAGACCTATGAGGGCACACAGGGCACCTCGGTCGCAAAGGTGTTTGATATGACCGCCGCGTCGACCGGCGCAAATGAAAAGACCCTGATCAAACGCGGTATGGTCAAGGGCAAGGATTACGAGTATGTCATCATCTCACAAAACTCGCACGCCGGGTATTATCCGGGCGCGGTTTTGCTGACTTTAAAAATGTTGTTTTCGATGGACGGCAAAAAGATTTTCGGGGCGCAGGTCGTGGGCAAAGACGGCGTCGACAAGCGCATCGACACGCTCTCGGCCGCAATTCGGCTGGGCGCTTCCGTTTATGATTTACAGGAACTCGAATTCGCTTACGCGCCGCCGTATTCCTCGGCAAAAGATCCCGTGAACATGGCGGGCTATGTCGCCGGGAACGTGCTTGCGGGCAAAGTGGCCTATTCCCCGTGGGATGTCCTCGAAAAAAAAACGGCAGTCGCGCTTGACGTCCGCGAAGACGCGGAGTTGATGGCGTTTTCACTGCCCGACGCCAAGCATATACCGCTCGGGCAGCTGCGCGACCGCCTCAACGAACTGGACAAATCCAAAGAGATCAGCGTTTTCTGCGCCATCGGCGTCCGGGCATATAACGCGGCGCGGGTGCTGATGGAAAACGGATTTCAAAATGTCAAACTCTATCCCGGCGGCGTGCGGTTTTATCAGTCCACGCACTATAACCCCGAAATCACGCCGATCGCGCAGGCCGGCGTTTCCGACAGCGGACATATGGATACCAAGGACGTCCCGAAAGCGTCGATGCGGCTCGATTGCAGCGGTATGCAATGCCCCGGCCCGATTATGAAGGTGTTTGAGACGATGAAGGAGCTGCGCGACGGCGACGTCGTCGAGGTCTCGGCGTCCGACCCGGGTTTCGCGCGCGATATCGCGGCGTGGACAAGGCGCACCGGAAACACGCTGGTTGCCAACGACCGGCGCGGGGACGACTATGTGGCGCTCGTCAAAAAGGGCGGCGAAAACACGGCGACGGCGGTCAGGGACAGCGCCGAGGGCAAGACGATCATCGTGTTTTCGGGCGATCTCGACAAGGTGCTTGCGAGTTTTATCATCGCGAACGGCGCGGCCGCCATGGGTCGGCCGGTGACGATGTTCTTCACGTTCTGGGGCCTGACCGCGCTGCGTAAACCCAAGCGTCAAAAAGTCAAAAAATCGTTTATGGAGTCGATGTTCGGCGTGATGCTGCCGCGCGGCAGCAAAAAGCTCAAGCTCTCGCGCATGAACATGGGCGGCATGGGCACGGCGATGATGAAAAAGATCATGGGCGACAAAAACGTCGATTCGCCGGAAGAGTTGATCCGCAAGGCCATGAAGGCCGGCGTCAAGATCGTGGCCTGCACGATGAGCATGGACGTGATGGGCATCAAACCGGAGGAACTCATCGAGGGCGTCGAGCTCGGCGGCGTGGGCGCCTACCTCGGGGATGCCGAAGAGTCCAATGTGAATTTGTTTATATAAAAAAGTTGTCATACTGATGCCACCTGAGAGGGGCAGCTAAAACCCCCTGTTGACGTCCCCGTTTTTCCAAAAGTCGTCGTAGGTGACGTTTTCAGGCCATCTGGCGCGGCGCTCGGCCGGTCCGGGGAACGGCTCGGCGTTATGTTGAGGTTTATCCTGATACCAATAGGCGACGCTCGAATAATAATCGGCGAATTCTTTGTTTTCGACCGTCCAGGCGTGCTCGATGCAGACGCGGATGCACTTGGTAAACGGGATCGGGTCGAGGACATGGAAGCGGTAGGCCGTGGTCTTGTCGCCCGGGTGGTTGATGCCCTGCGAGATGCTGAAGCCGGCAAACGCCGTGTGATAGACGTGCGGGCTCCATGCGGTCAAAAAATAGTCCTCGGTGCCGGTGCCCCAAATGGACGGGTGCTGCTCGCCGTCGATGTAGATTTTTTCGTCGCCCTCGCCGAACCAGCCGGGCTTGAGCGCCTTTTCGATGTTCAGCGTCACGCCGACATAATGACCCTTGCCGGTTGTCTCGAGAATGGTGTAGTCCTTGCCGAAAGTGGTCGGGTATTCCTGCCGATAGCGGGCGTGGAAGTACAGGGTATCGGCGGGCAATTCATCGTATTTTTGCCAATCGACGTTCCAGTAAAACGAGCGGATCTCCCTGTCGGCTTCGTTGGTGATCGTCAGTTTGGCGCGCTTTTGAAAGGGCATCTCGAACCAGCAGTTGCGACCCGTGCCGCCGTGCACCGAGGTGATCGGCAGCGAGACGCAGTCGGCCTGAATACCGTGACCCGAGCCGAAAAAGTCGCCGAGCGGGGCCTCGACGCTTGGCGTCTCTTTGTCGTCCCAATAAAAGCGCAGCACGAGCATGCGGTTGAACATCTCGACGGCTTCGCCCGCGACGGTGCACCACCAGTGCACGATCTTACCGGGGCCCTCGAGGTCGGCCAAAACCAGCGTCTCGCCGGGGGCGATGCTGCGCAGGTCAAGGTTGCCGCCGGTGCGGTCCCAGCTGCCCTCGCGCTTTGCGGTGAAGTTACAGGGCTGTGTCAGTTTTGAAAACATAAAAATTCTTTCCGGCATTGTATTTTAAAATCGGAATCGCCGATGTTTATTATAAGCGAAGAAACGTGATTGTCAAGAAAGACAAAAGTATTTTATCGTGACCGATCAGGAATACAACCAAATCGGTCATAAATAAACGGAAATCCGATTACCGAAAGCGTTGACAGATAGCCGTTTGCGTGCTATATTCAAGATGTCGGCGCCGACGAATATACGATAAGGGGTTGAATGTTATGGTATTCATGGAAGAACGGCAAAGGGAGATCGCCGAACAGATCCGTAAAAACGGAAAAATCACGATCAATGAGATCGTGGAAAGGTACGGCGTCTCGGGCGAGTCGGCGCGGCGCGACCTGCGGATGCTCGACGAAAACGGGCTTTGCAAGCGCACCCGGGGCGGCGCGATCACGCCGTTACAAACGCGTATGATCCCGCCATGCGACCGCAATTACGACGCGATGCCGGTTTGGGAGACCGCCGATGCCATCGCAAAACGGGCGGCGCAGGAGGTGCGTGAAAACGACGTGGTGTATCTGACCAGCGGGTCGCTGGGGTTTTTGATGCTGCGCCATTTGCCGCGCGAAGTCAAATACACGCTGGTGATCAACTCGGTCGACCTCGCCAACCGCCTGCGGACGTGGGAGAACGTCGAGGTCTGGCTGGCGGGCGGCAAGATGCGCCGCAGCGCCTCGATGGTCGACAGCATGGCGGCGGAGTTCGTCAAAAAGCTGCATTTCGACGTCTGCTTCATCACCGGGGCGGGGGTCACGGCGCAGTTCGGGCTTTCCAACGACACCGACGAGACCGCGACCTTCCAGCGCGCCGTCGTCGCCAACAGCCGCAGGCGGATTTTGCTGATGCCGGGGCGGAAGGTGGGGCGCAACGCCTTTATCCAGGTCTGTCCGACCGAGAGGTTCGATACGCTGATCACCGACTGGGAGGGCGTCGAGGACGAGCTTTTGAAGATCGGGGAAGCCGGCGTCGAGGTGATCGCGCTTGAAAAGCCGGCCGAGTGAGACGGAGCGCGAACAGCGGCTGCGCAACGCGATCTTGGACCGGTACAAAAGCATCCGGCAGTTCGCGCTGACGGTCGATGTGCCGTACAGCTCGATCATGACCGGGTTGTCGAACGGCATTACCGGCATGTCGTTCGACACGGTGATCAAAATCTGCAGGGCGCTGGGGTTGGATCCGTTTGAAGTATGACAAAAGGGGGTTGCGAGTGCAACCCCCTGTCTTTTTTATAACCTTGCGCGACCCGCTCAAAACTTGATCGGGTCTTTGGCCGAGACGCGTTTGACCAGCAGCAAAAAGAGCATTCCGACCACGAGGAAGAGGATGATCGAGCCGATTGCCCAGAGCAACCCGTATTGTTCGGCGAGTGCGTTTTCGATTCCGTGATTGATATACCAATTGTGGGCGCGGAATGAAATTGTGCCGAAGACCAGCGGTCCGACAAAAGTCGAGGTCCGGCCGGCGACCGAGAGGAAACCGTAAAACTCGGCGGATTTCGTCGGCGGGGAGAGCTGGCTCACCATCGTGCGGCTGACCGCCTGGACGCCCGAAAGCGAAAAGCCCGCGATAAAGCCGATGACGAAAAACAAAACCGTGCTCTTGACAAAGAACAGTGCCGTGACCGCGGCGATCAATATCAAGAGAGGGATGATGATCGCCTCTTTGCTGCTCCTTTTATCCGAAATCCGGCCGAAAATCAACGCGCCGAACGTGCCGGAGAACTGGATCAAAATGACGAAGATGATGAGATCGATTTGTCCCATGCCAAAAAGGGTCGCGCCGATGATCGCGGCGAAATCCATCAGCATCATGATGCCGTCGTTGTAGATCAAAAAGGCGACCATGTATTTGACAAATTCCCGGTATTGCTTGACGTCGCGGAAGGTCTGCGCCAACTTGTGGAACGCCAGGGAAATCACGTTTTTGTCCGCCGGTATCGGTTCCGACTCGTGTTTCTCCTTGACCCAGAGGAAGGTCGGAATCGAAGACGCGAGATAGATGGCGGCGGTGATCAGGAACGCGTAGGGGATCACTTCGTTTCCGATCAATTGGATCGGCAGCAACACGACGAGCAGCGCGACAATGCCGCCGACCATCCCGATTGCCCAGCCCTTGCCCGACACCGACCCGATCGACTCGGGCGTCGAGACATCGGTGAGCAGCGAATCGTAAAACACCTGCGCCCCGCGATAACCGATCTCGGCTAAAATGAAAAAGAGCATACCCGTGAACACATCGCCCTCGCCGACGAAAAACAACATGGCCGTGAACACGACGGAAAGGACGGTGAATATCAGCAAAAACCTCTTTTTCGATTTGGTGAAATCCGCAATGGTGCCTAAAATCGGGGAAATGACCGCCACGAGAATGGCCGCGACACCGACCGAAATGCCCCACAGACGGGTACCCTCGGCGCCGCCCACGACGACATTTTTAAAGAAAGCGGAATAGACCGCCAGCAAGACGACGGACGCGTAGGCGGAATTGCCGAAATCATAAAAATACCAGGAGCGGCGGGCTTTTTTTTCGGTTGCTTCAACTGCCTTTTGCATAAGTTTCTCCAATCGGCGTGTTTTATTTTGTCGTCAAATCATATTTGGGAAAACGGGTTTTTATGCCAATGAAAAGCCGGAAAGCCGATTTAATTCGGAACGACCCCTTTCAAAAATAGTTCGGCTGATCCGAACATTCGACGAAACCCGATATCATATTACATCAGATCGGCAGGGGTGTCAACCGTTTTTAATAAGGCCGCGGTATGTTTATTCGGGTTATATATAACACACCGTATATTGATATCTTCCGAGAAGGACTATATAAAATATGGCAAAAACCTTTGATTTTACAATGCTTTTGCCGTGTTATGCTGTTGTTTTGTCGCTTAAATTCACTAAATGATACTTGTAAATACTTATAGAAATTAAAAAAATATAGCAGATGGGTTGCGTTTTGTTTGCGTTAATGTTATGTTATAATAACAAATGTATTATTTTACGCTTATCTCTGTGACACAAAACATATATTCTGAGATGGTGGAATTTTGGCAGGTTTTCGAAACATTTTCCGTGAATAAAACTACTTTGGGGGTTAGTGCAATGCCCGTCAATATAAATTCGTGCTTGCAGTCGTTGAAGCAGAAACAATATACCGCTATCATTCATTCAGCGGAATATAAAACGCTTTTATCCGAATTGAGCAAGCGTATTGTAACAAAATCAAAAATAGCGCCGAATGAAGCGACTATCGAAAATTATTTCGACTGTGAATTATTTGCTTTCTTTCGTGATGTCTTTGTTCCGCTTGGATTTGAATATAACCCCGTAAAAGAAGCAGCGGTTGCCACACAACGCCACGTTACAAAAGGCAGAGCAGATAGCGCTATTGGCGCACTTATTGTTGAATTCAAACAACCGTCAACGCTATCAAACAAAATTCAGCAAGATAAAGCCGTTTCTCAAATATCGGATTATCTTTTAGGTATGCCCCTCGAAAGTGAGTTAATCGGCTTTGTTACCGACGGAACAAAAGGTTGTTTCGTATCGCGTAATGAAACCGGAATAACTACCGAAAGTTTTAGCAAACTCTCATTTGATAATTTGGATAGGCTTGTTCAAGCAATAATCAAACTGCGCCTTATTGCTCTTAGTTCTGAAAACTTAGTCAATCAGTTTTGCAAACCGCCCAAAAATGATGGTATAGCTTTTACTCTTGTAAAAACGCTCTATAATAATCTATTTACGAACATGACGCCAAAAACAGAAATGTTATTCAAAGAGTGGAAAGAGTTGTTTAATCTTTCCCACGACGACATTTCCAAACAACAAGCAATAATAGACCGTAAATCGTCATTAGAGAGGTTATTAGGCGTGCATTTTGCACAAGGTAGCAATGACGAATATATTTCCTTATTTGCTTTGCAAACTGCTTATATGATAATTGTTAAAATAATTGCTTATCGTATAGCAAGCATAGTTCGGTATAAAGAAACGCTAATTGACTTTGAAACTCTCATTGATATAGATAGTGAAGCACTCCGGCATCACCTTGTAACATTAGAGGACGGGGCTGTTTTTCGCGACTATGGAATTACTAACTTGTTAGAGGGCGATTTTTTCTCTTGGTATTCAACAAAGGAACAATGGACAAGCGATATAGCTACTGACATTTCGGGCGTTTTTAGTGTTCTTAGTTTGTACTCAGATAAACCCGTATTAAATACAGGTGCAAAATCAACGGACTTTTTCAAAGAATTATATCAAGGAATGATACCCGCTGCGGTACGTCATTCTCTTGGTGAATACTATACTAAACGCTGGTTAGCGCAACAAGTTGTTGATGAAGCGTTAAATTTAACTCCCATTGAAAACTGGAAAGGGATAGACCCTTGCTGTGGTTCTGGAACATTTATTACGGTTATGATTGATAAAGTTCTTGAAGAAACACAGGGAAAAAGCAGTGACGAACAACTATTAGCGGTTCTTTCGCGTGTAAAAGGCATTGACTTAAACCCTGTCGCCGTTCTCACGGCAAGGGTGAATTATTTCATTAACATAGCACATTTATTGACAGAGCAAGACGAAATAGAAATACCTGTTTATTTAGGCGACTCGTCGTATGTCCCTAAAAAGCGCAAATATGATAATGTCGATTGTCTTGAATATACGATAAACACACTTGCTGCGCCTATTGATATTTTAGTCCCCGCAAGTATGGTTAGCGACGCATTAGCATTTTCAAAAACAATGACAGCTATTGAATTGTATGTGCGTAACCTTGACGAACACAGCGTCTATAATAGTTTGGAAGAACTTGTTAATATGTCAGATTTAACAGACCCGATAAAAGAACAAATTCATAAACTTGCTGATACATTGGTCGATTTAGAGCGCAAAAACTGGGACGGTATTTGGGCGCGAATAATTACAAACTATTTAACCACGGCGAACATAGGCAAATTTGATATTATCGTCGGTAATCCTCCTTGGGTTGATTGGAAAAGTTTACCTTCCGGTTATCGTGATAAAATTGTTTCTCTTTGCATTTCCCGCAAATTGTTTTCGGGGGATAGTGTTACGGGCGGTATAAACTTAAATATTTGCGCTCTTATTTCAAATGTCGTCGCTGAAAACTATCTTTCAAAAGACGGTGTGTTGGGCTTTCTTATGCCGGAACCGCTCATTTTTCAACAGTCTTATGAGGGCTTTAGAAACTTGTACCTTTCTGACGATACACGCCTTTATTTTAGAAAATTTACGAATTGGACGCTTTCGGGACACCCATTCAAACCCGTTACGCAGAAATTCTTAACATTTTATATTTCTGCTCAAAAGGTAGATTATCGTAATGGCGTTGATGTCGATTGGTATATATTGAAAAGCAAAAAGAATTACAACGGCTACGAAACACTTTTAATAGACGAATACTTTAATGTTCAAAAATCAATTGTAGCAACTTGTCACGAAACTAAAAATTTCTTTGCTTATGTTGCATCAAGGCAACAATTACACGACTTTCTTTCTATTGCAGGGGATAGCTATTATCTTGGTCGTGAAGGCATAGAATTTTATCCGCAAGAAATGACTATTTTCGAATTATCGAGGTTGCGGTCAACTGCAGCTTGTACAAGTTTAAGGAACATTCAAGTTAAAAAGTCAAAATATCGTGTTCCGCAAACAGTTAAGTTGCTTGAAACAGAATTTTTATATCCGCTTATTAAGGGCGTTGACATTACCCCTTTTCATATTGAATATTCTGGCTATATCGTGCCTTTCCCTTATGACAAACGCGATACCAGGCTTCCTATATCAATTAACGAATTAACAGAACGCGCACCGAAACTGTCCGCGTTTTATCAGCAAAATAAAGACTTGATTTTGGCGCAAACCTCATATAGCGAACGCATAATAGGTAAAAAAGGCGAATTTTACGCTTTAGCGAGAGTAGGGGCTTATAGTTTTGCGGATTATTATGTCGCTTTCCGTGATAACACAAAATGGGGCGCAGCTGTGATTTCAACTATTGATACAGAATGGGGCGGGGCTAAAAGACCGCAGTTTCAAAATCATGCCGTTTCTATTTGTGAAGATGTTGATGGAAATTTCATTACCTTTGATGAAGCACATTTCATTTGTGGAATTATGAATACGCCTGTTGCTTTTGAGTATGTGCTGAAATCCTCGGATTCAAGGTCGTTTCCCATAAGACCGCGAATATTCATTCCCAAATACGACGGTAGCAACAAGACGCATAAAGAAATATCGTTGCTTTCGCGAGAAGCACATAATAACTATAACGATACGGTCAGATTAGAACGAATTACACACCATCTTAATGAGTTGTACCTTGAATTAGCAAAAAATAAATAGCCCCCTATGCCTTTTTCTTGCAATACAGCGTTAAATCTTACTTGTACCCCTCGAACGTGTCAACGCGGGTGATGTCATAATCAATTCCCTTGTAGCGTATAATGTGGGCGGTCGTGATGTTGTCGCACCAGTTTATTACGAATTGGACTTCCTCGGTCGCCTGTAAGGACATAGCCGCATAAACCTCTTTCCCGGAAGCTGCCGGAAGTACGCCCATAACGGCGGGGCGATAGGGGCTAATACCTGCGTCGGAAAGACGTCCGGGTCTTTCGTATTTGTAACGGTTAATATCTCTATTTTCTTATCTTTCAGCTCCAAAGCTAATATCCCCTTCTAGCGCATGTATTCGGTTTTTTTGCATATTTCGATTGAAATCGAAAATAATGAGACAAGCAAATGACTTCTTTGGACTGTTTGGTATGAATGATAAAATAAGAAAATATATCGCCCTATGCCTGGTTGTCACGGCGGCTCTTTTTTTGCTGTCCATGACCGGCAACGGCGCGGTTGATGCCGAGACCTCGGGATGGTCCATCCCCGAGCGCGGGTACGCGCTCGATATTGACCTTGACGCTTTGATCATGACAGTTTATGCGGACGGGAAGGTTTTCAAGACCTATCCCGTTTCGGGGGGCGCCGCGAATACGCCCTCCCCGGTCGGCACATGGCATGTCAATGAGATCTCCGACTGGGGAAAAGGATTCGGAGGCAGTTGGATCGGGCTGGATGTACCCTGGGGCGTATACGGCATCCACGGCACGAAGGAGCCCTGGCTGGTCGGAAAGCGGAATGTCTCCCACGGCTGCATTCGTATGGAAGACAAAGACGCAAGCCAAGTGAAAAACCTTGTTGCGATCGGTACCGATGTCCGAATCAAACAGAACCTGCCTTTTCGGAAAATGGGCAAGGATATGACCGGCAGCGACGTCTACAACACCCAGATGATGCTGGAAAATCTGGGCTTCTATACGGGTGCGATCGACGGTATTTACGGCGAGGGGACGGAACGCGCCGTGAAAAGTTTTCAAAGGACCTATTCCTTAAAAGACGACGGGATTATCGGAAAGAGGACATATCAAAAAATCGTCGAGCAGAACCGAATTATAACCGGTTGACGCCTCGGTCGCTTTGTGCGCAGCGCGCATCATTGAAAAAACACGCCCTGAAGCGTGTTTTTCCAAACAAAAAACACCCACAAAACAGTGAGTGTTTTTGTTGGTGACCCGTAGGAGAATCGAACTCCTATCTCAGCCGTGAAAGGGCCGTGTCTTAACCGTTTGACCAACGGGCCACAAAGCGAGCTTCGCTCGCTCTCGCGTTTTTAATAACGTTATACGCGCCATAAAACCGCTCGGCTTCGCTCGCTCTTGAGGAAATCTCTTCTTGAAAAGAGGAGCCCTGCGGTAGGGTTCCCCTTGCGTTTTTTGGTAGCGGCGATTGGACTTGAACCCATGACCGTCCGGGTATGAACCGGATGCTCTAGCCAGCTGAGCTACGCCGCCGTCTGCGTAAAACGCTTTGCTATCATAGCATAACGAACGGCGGCTGTCAAGCGTTTTATCCCAATTTGCCTTTGATTAACAGCGGGTTCAGCCGACCGTGAACAATTCGTCCGCGTGGTTTTCGGGCGCGTTCCGCCGGATCTTTCTCGTGGTGGTCTTATCAAATTCTTCGGTGCGCACCGCCATCAGCTTGACCATCTTATAATGCGGCAGTTTATGGTTTGCACGCAGCACGGCATCACGCATCATCTCATTCACTGCCTCGGCATAACCGGGGTCGTCGGGATAGATCTGGCGCTCGATCAACGCTTCGTTGACTGCATCGTAATCGGGAAACAGCCGAGCGCAGATCGTGACTCTGCCGTCGTCAGCGGTTTGGCTGGTGACCAGTGCTTCTTTGACGAACTTGTCTTCTTCGAGATAATATTCCAATTCCTCGGGGAAGACCTTTTTTCCATTTTCCACGACGATCATGTTTTTGCATCTGCCCACGATTTTATAAGCCCCGTTTTCCTTTTGCTGCACCAAATCGCCGGTATAAAACCAGCCGTCACGCAGCACTTTTTCGGTCTCGGCGGGGTTTTCATAATAGCCGAGCATGATATTGTCGCCCTTGACCGCCAGCTCGCCTACGCCGTTTTTGTCGGGATCGATGATTTTGGCCGAAATGCCGGGTAAAATCATGCCGATGTCGTCGGGGCTGCGGTAGAAATCACCGTGCATAATGCACACGGGCGAGGTCTCGGTCAGGCCGTATCCGATGTGTACTTCAAAGCCCATCAACTCGAAGGTTTTGAAGGTCTCGGGGCTGAGCATGGCCGCGCCGCAGATCAGCCGCCTGAGTTTTCCGCCGAAAAATTTATGCACCGAGGCGAAGACCTTGCGCTTGCCCTCGACGCCGAGCGCTCTCGCAATGGTTTTGGAAGCGGCTAAAATTGCGCTTCCGCCCTTGATCGCCTTATATTTTTTGACGATTCCCGCCATCATATTTTCAAACAGCAGCGGCACGCCGATAAAGACCGTCGGGCAGTACTGCTGCAAGTCCGCAGGAATCGTGCGTAAACTCTCGTTGTAAGCGATGCTTGCGCCCCCGTAGAGCATCGTCAAAAACCCGGCCATACACTCGTAAGTGTGGTGCAGGGGGAGCACCGAGAGCGAGCGATCTTCCGGCGAGAGAGAGATCACCTTTCTCACGCTGATGACGTTGGACATGATGTTGTTTTGAGACAGCATAACGCCTTTTGCGACGCCCGTCGTGCCGGATGTGAACAGCAATATCCCCAACGCATACGGATCGATCCGGTGCTGTTCGTACGAGCGATCTCCGGCGTCAATCAGGGTCTGCCCGATCCGCTTGAATTCGGGGAAATCGACGGTGGAGAGGCGTCTGAAATCACCGGTACACTCGTCGAGCGTCTTTTTGACCTCGGGGGCGTATACCACCGCGGCCACTTTGGAGATATCGAGGATGTTTTGGACTTCCCGGCTCTTGAGTTCCTTGTCGATGGGGACGATCACGCCGACGCCGCAGCAGACGGCAAGATAGGTCAGCGCCCACTCATAGCTGTTCTTGCCGATTACGGCGATTTTTTGACCTTCAAGACCCAGAGAATTCAAATAGGCGGCAAGACAGATCATCTCCCGCATCGCCCGATCATAGGTGATTTCAATCACCCGTTCTCCCCGTTTAAAAAGAAAAGCGATGTTGTCGGCATATTCCCTTGCGCTCCGCGTCATCATCTCGCGCAGATCGCGCACGACCGGCACATTATAGACAAGCCCATTCATCTGTAAATCCTGCTCCTTCCGTGATGTCGTCGTTCATGCGGCTGTTTTCGTATGGAGCGTAAACGCGCCCGGTTGCAGCCGCCGTTGTCCTTGACCGTAAAATACACCTCTGTTATAATATAAAGTATATTGATTTCTTTGTCAAGAAAGGAATAACTTCTATGAATTGCAACGAAATTTCCACCATCTATGCGTCTGTCGGCGGCACCGGCAACGGGCTCCGCTTCGACCGCCCGATCGGTGATTTGAAAAAAGCGCTGCTCATCGTCGAGGAGCTGCGCGGCGCGGGTCAGCTCCAGCCGATCACGCTCAAACTCATGGGCGGCGAATATTTTTTGTCCGAGCCGCTTTCGATCAAAAACCCCGTCGGCAATCTGGTGGTCGAACCCTATGACGACAAGCCGGCCGTCCTCAGCGGCGGCCGCCGCATCACGGCGTTTCAACAGGATCAATTTAACGGCACGGATTGTTTCTCCGCCTATCTCGACGACGTCAAAACAGGCAAGTGGGATTTCACCGACCTCTGGGTCGGCGGCAAACGCGCCGAACTGACCCGTTATCCCGAGACCGGCTATTTGCACAAGCGTTCGGTCGAAGTCGAGAGCGAGGTCCTGCACCGCGGTTCCAAATGGTTTATCGCCGAAAGTGGCGACATCGGGGACTTTAAAAACCTCACCGACTGCATGGTCTCTTTTTGCCATTATTGGATTGACGAACACAGCCCGATCGAATCCTACGACAAAGAAACCGGAAAACTCACATTGAAATACCCGAGCCGTTTTGAAATTCACAAAAATTTCGATTATTACCTCGAAAACGTCGCCGAGGCGTTCTCAAAACCCAATCAATGGTATCTCGACCGCCCGTCAGGCATGTTGTATTATGTCCCGCACGACAAAAAACAAACCCCCGAGACCCTTGTCGCATATGCGCCCGAAGCCGCTTCCTTGCTCGAATTGCACGGCATCGAAAAAGACAACCGCAGCGCGAAAGGTTTTACTCCGGTCACGGGAATCACGCTGCGTGATTTGACCTTTTCTCATACCCGGGGCGACCATGTCGGAACGACCAAAGTGCTAGAGGGACAGCCCGCGATGCCTACGGCTTCCGACGGGCAGGCGGTCGCGGGCGCAAAAGGCGTCATCAACCTGACGTATGCCGAAAACATCACCATCGAGAATTGCCGCTTCGTCAGCTACGGCCTCCACGGCGTCTGTGCCGAAGACGGCTGCAGCAACCTGCGCATTTTGAATAACGAGTTTACCGACGGCGGCGCGGGCGGCATCAAATTAAACGGCGGCACGGCCTATTCCGACCCCGCGCGCGCCAACCGCGCCAACCTCATCTCCGACAACCGCATTTTGCACTGCGGACGCCGTCATATGGCGGCCTGCGGCATCTTGTTCATGAACAGTTACGGCAACACGATCGTCCACAACGAGATCGGCGACCTTTTTTACAGCGGCGTCTCGGGCGGCTGGGTCTGGGGCTACACCCCGAGTGTCACGCGTGACAACCTGATCGCCTATAACCACATCCACGACCTCGGCCACGGCGTGCTGTCCGATATGGGCGGCGTATACCTACTCGGCGCGCAGCCGGGCACGATCGTGCGCAACAACCTCATCCACGACGTCAACGACCGCGAATACGGCGGCTGGGGGCTGTATACCGACGAGGGCAGCGCGGGCGTGCTGATGGAGAACAACATCTGCTATAACCTCTCCGACAACTGCTGCCACCAGCACTACGGCGCGGGCAACACCGTCCGCAACAATATTTTCGCGTTCGCGGGACGGCATCTGCTCAAAATTTCGCGCTTCGAACGGCACCTCTCGCTGATCGCCGAGGGCAATCTATTCTATTCGGCGGGAAAGCCGATGTATTCCTTCTGCTACGAACCCGACGCCGAACAAAACCACATCACGGAACGCACGATCTGTCTGCGCAAGAATCTCTATTTCGACAGCAAGTCCGCCGAACCCACGATGATGGAGTTGCCCGGCTTCCGCAAATTCGACGAGATCAAGTCCTTTGAAAACGAGGAGGACAGCGTCGTCGCCGATCCGCTGTTTGTCGATCCCGAGCATTACGATTTCACCCTGAAACCGGATTCCCCCGCCTTCGCCCTCGGCTTCAAACCGATTGATACCAGCATTATCGGGCCGAGGCGCTGAAAACACGGATAATCTCTGAAATAACTCCGGCGGCGGACGAGAAATCGTCCGCCGCCGGCATTTCTTGCGATATGTTCACTTCTTTTCTTTCGGCGGGAAATAATTTTGCAACATGCGCTTGGTCTGCTGTAATTGCGTCGATAATAAGATGATGACCTGCCCCGGGATGCCGATCGTGAAAATCAGGGCGATGTTTTCCTCTAAAAACAATATGTACAGAGAAAAAAGAATGCCCCACATCAAAAGCGAGACGATCAGGTAGTTCCACTTTTTGTGGCGTCCCCAGATTGAATTAAACACCAGCGCCACGACGCACGAAACGGGTACCGCGTAGATGAAAATCGTCCAATGTAATGTCTTTTCGCCGACAAAATAAAACACGATGAATAAAATCGTCGCAATCAGCCAGACCGAAGCGGTCGCCAAAAGGGCGATGGTGACATGATTTTTTCGGCGCGCGGCGGCCACCTCGTCCGGCAGCGCCGCCGGTTCGGGCAGCGGCTCCGCGGTGTGCTCGCACAACAGATAATCGACCGTCACCCCGAACAGGTCTGCGATCTTTTTTAATACGGCTATATCGGGAAGCGATTCACCGCGTTCCCATTTGGATATCGCCTTGTCCGAATAGTGCAGCTTTTCCGCGAGTGCGATTTGGGTCATTCCGGCTGCGCGCCGCAGCGAGGCGATATTTTGAGTGATCAACTGTTTCAAGTTTTCCATGTGTTCATTTTAACACACCGATCTTTAAAATGCAACAGCGAAATTTGGCTGTTTTAAGCGATTTTCTACCTATGGTAGAGTCGCTTTCGAACGGCTCTACCGCCTCGTGCGGAACAGTAGACGAGGGTTTTGTGTCAGTAGGTGGAATTTATGCGCCGCTTGCGATACAAATAAATCAAGCATTGTTGACAAGGAGTTGTTTTGCATGACAAAATCGAATTTGACAAAGAGAAACGGAAAAACCGCTTTTTATAAAGTTGAAAAATTTTCAACCCTGCGCGAGATGCTCGACAAGTCGGCGGCGGCGGCCGGCAAGACCATCGCATTCCGCTACAAAGAGGGCGAGCGCGATTATGAAAAGACCTATTCCGAATTTTTGGCCGACACCGAGGCGCTCGGCGCCGCCATCACCCGGCTCGGCCACCGCACCGACCACATCGCCTGTATCGGCGTCAACGGCTACCGCTGGGCAGTCACTTATCTGACCGTGGTTAAGAGCGCCTGTGTGTTTGTGCCCATCGACAAGGAGCTGCCCGCAGAGGATATCCTCAACATCCTCATCCACAGCGAGAGCCGCGCCGTCTTTTGCGACGCGGGTTATCTGCCGATTTTAAAAGAGAACGCGCACCGCCTGCCCGACATCGAAAACGTCGTCTGTTTTGACAAGAGCGACGCCGCCGCGGGCTCTTTGCGCCTGCACGATTTCGACGCCCTGCTCGAGAGCGGCAGAGCGCTGGATAAACACGAATATGACATGTTGCAAAACGATCCGATGAAGCTGAGGATGCTGGTCTACACCTCCGGCACAACCGGCATGGCGAAAGGCGTCATGCTGTCCGAGCACAATTTGGTCTCAAGCATTTATTACGGCTTGCAGGTTTCGACGGTCTATGACACCTGCCTCTCTGTGCTGCCCTATCACCACACCTACGAGGCGGTCAGCGGCATTTTGGTCTCGCTGCACCATCGGTCGACCATCTGCATCAACGATAAAATACGGAATGTTCAAAAAAATCTGATGCAGTATCGGCCTTCCTATGTCTATCTCGTCCCGGCGTTCGCGGAGTTTTTTTATAAAAAGATCAATGAGAGCATCGATAAAAACGGCAAGCGCAAGGACTTTGACAAGGCGCTCAAGCTCTCGAACGCGCTGCTCAAACTCGGCGTGGATATCCGGCGCAAACTGTTTAAAAACATCCATGAGCAATTCGGCGGGCGGCTGATCAAAATCGTCTGCGGCGGCGCGCCGATCCGACCCGAAGTCGGCGACTTTTTCAACAACATCGGCGTCAACCTGATCAACGGATACGGCATCACAGAGTGTTCACCGTTGGTTTCCGTCAACAACGAATTTCATAACGACCCCGCCACCGTCGGATTTAAACTGCCCTGTCTCGATATCAAAATCGATCACACCACCGAAGACGGCACCGGAGAAATCTGCGTGCGCGGTGACGTCGTGATGATGGGGTATTATAAAAATCTCGAACAGACCGCCAAAGTATTGGTTGACGGCTGGTTTTACACCGGCGATTACGGGCGAATCAACAAAAAGGGGCAGCTGATGATCACCGGCCGCAAAAAGAACATCATCGTGCTCTCAAACGGCAAAAACATCTACCCCGAGGAGATCGAGGCCTATGTCGCGCGCCTGCCCTATGTCACCGACGTCATTGTGCGCTCCGACGCCGACAAGCACGGCGAACAGTTCTCGCTGATTGCCGAAATTTATTGTGAAGAGGGCATCGGCGACCGTTCAAATTTAGACGTCTTAGGCGAAATCCAAAGCGTCTGTTCCGGCCTGCCGCCTTATAAGACGATCGCAAAGGTCGTCATCCGAAACGAGCCGTTCCCAAAGACCACGTCCAACAAAATCAAGCGCAATTACGCGAGCTGAAACGCTTTTCGGTCAGCAAAATATCAATGAGCCATACCGCAGACGGATTTGCAAAAAACAAAATCATAAAAAAGAGCGGCGGCAATCCGGGAGGTTGCGCCGTTTCTTTTTCGGGATCGGGTAACAATGCCGGGGGCGACTCGCCGCCGACGGTATTGCGGGCTGATGCCGATTCCGACTACATTCCCTTGAAAATATTGCCCAAAAACAATACGCCATACCCGGCGACGACAAACCAAAAACGGTATTCGGACACAAAGTCGATATGGATATACTTCGAGACGATCCCAAGCCCCGCCAACACAAAGGCGATGAAAAATGTAAACCCTTTCGGCGCGCGCAGTTTCATCGATCGTTCCACCCTTTCGAACGGAGTTGAAAATTTTTATACCGTCCTGTTATTGAATTATACCGTTTTCGCCAATGTCTGTAAACCCCGAGTTTTCGTAAATTCCCAAAGTAAATTCCAGAGTAGGTAGAAGTTGCTTTTAGCTTGAAAAAATCAATGGCAGTAAGGTTAAAAAGGAT
>CAZPLU010000035.1:0-25497 GCA_964587625.1 uncultured Eubacteriales bacterium | reverse complement strand
AAACCGAGCGGTTTTCTTTGTAAATGGAAGTCGGAGCAGACCCGTCGCCCGCAACCCAAGAATTGTCGCCGATCGCCCAAAGCGAATCGTCCTCTTTCAAGAAATACAATGTCGTTTGGTATTCGTTGATTTTGAATTGATAAACATGTTTTACGTTTCCGGCCGCTTTTACGGTTCCATATCCGACGATTTTGCCTGTATCGATATCTTTCAAACCGGTTCCGGTATAATAAAGGTCCCCGTCTTTGGTCAAATATCCATACGCCCTGCCCGCCCCGTCAAAACATTCGGCTACATCCCGTGCGATGATCTTTTTCCCGTTCGTCGGTTTTATTTCAACTTTCAACTGATCTTCTTCGCCGCCCGTAGAATAATAACCTTCGACGCAAAAATTATTTTCACCGTCTATAAAATAACTGGGGTAAGGAGCCGCTTTCCGGACATTTTCGTGTTTCATTTCCGTATTGCGGTTCCCCGTTCCATCTTCGGATAAGTACCAAATGTTATTTTGTTTATAATATGCGAAATAGTAATTGGTGACCATTGTCGTGTTTATGATTTCATAGACGAGACCGTCGCCTTCACTTTCATAAAAATAATAATTTAACCGCGTCACACCCGAATCCACCAAGCGCATTTCCGGATTTTCACACAGGTTGCTCCCGTTCATTGACCCGATGATGTATAGGTCGCCGGTGTCTTTCAATACATAACAGCAAAACATATTGTGGTTGCAGTTTTGGATTTCGGCTACGTTTTCTGCGATTTGCATAAACCGCTCGCAATAATTCCCGCCCGTCTCGGGGTTCGGATAATTCCCGATCACCCATAGGGTCTTGTCGCTTTTTAAAATAAATGTCGTCGCTCCGCAGCCCTCCACATCCATCACGCCGTCCGTTAATTTAACCGGTTGATCCGATGTATATTGTTCCGGCAAAGAAAGTCCGAGCAGGTAAGCGTAATTGGCACCCCAACCGTAAAGAACGTGGTCGGCGGTCAAATAATATCTCGTGTTGCAATAATTCCGCGATTGTTTCGGCGCACAATCGCGCACCGCCAACGGAAAAGTCACCTCCGCCGCCGCTGTCCCGCTCTGCGCCGGCACACAGCCGGCGCAGAGCAAAATCAGCATGATAATTGCCAAGCAAACGGAAATCGACTTTTTGATTGTGACCATATTCCCCCCCTGCTTTCCTTGATTTTTTGAAATTACAAGTGCTCATCTTTTAAATCCCGAATTTTGAATTCAATCCCCCGGGAACGGCTGTCCGAACACGTCCTCCCATAATGTCGGCACCAGATATATATCTTTTCTCCGGTAGGTCTGCCTTTCATCCAACCATTGATTGCAGTCCACCGCGGTTCCCCGTTTTGAAGTGATATATGCTTCCGGGTCCGTCTCATTTGCGGCATAACCGAATGCTGTCGCAACGGCCGCGACCACATTTTTACCCCAGACATACCGTTTCCCATCTTTTGTGATTGCCATTTTCACATAATAGTTTGAAGTAAATTCTTTCACATCATCAAGAATTTTCACCGGTGTTTTAATTGTATCCGTAACAGTTAAACCCATCTCCGAATACACGGAGCGGTTGTCTTGATAAATCAAATTCGGAACCGAACCGTCCCCTATCACCATTGTATTATCTCCGATCGCCCAAAGAGAATCGTCCTCTTTCAAGAAATATAATGTCGGTTGGTGAACCCCTATATCCGTACGATAAATATTTTTCACATCTTCCGCAACTTTTATAACGCCATGATCTACCCTTTCACCGGTGCCGAAAACATCTTTATAATTATATCCGATCATATACAGGTCCCCGTTGTTGGTTAAATACCCGCAGGTGATTCCCTCCCCGCCGTAACACTGTTTCACGTTTTTATCAATGATTTTTTCACCATCTTTTACAACAACCGAAGTTTTTTCATCCGTCCGGTAATTTTCAGCCATATAAAGTTTATTTTTATGATCAATATAAAAAAAGGCGAATTGATCAGCATAATTAACATTTACATGTTTTTTTACAGTTGAAAACACTCCGTTTTCGTTTATATTCAAATACCACGTTTCGTCTTGTTTATGATATGAAAAATATTCGATAAATAATGTATCCATACCATTTCCCTCGTTTTTATAAAAATACCCATTCAGATGCGTTACCCCTGAATCGGCAATAATCATCTCCGGCTTTTCATTGTACTTGATCTCATTTTTTGATCCGATGACATACAAATCACCGGTATCCTTTAAAACATAACAACAATAAGTATTATGACTGCAATTTCTGATTTCAACAACATTATCCGCGATTTTCGCGAATTGGTCTCGGTAATTCCCGCCCGTCACGGGATCCGGATAATTCCCGATCACCCACAGGGACTTGTCGCTTTTCAAAATGAAAGTCGCATACCCGCAGCCCTGCACATCCATCACGTCGTCTGCCAGTTTAATCGGTTGATCCGAGACATACTGCTCCGGTAAAGATAATCCCAACGAATAACACCCCACCCGTACAAAACATGATCTTCTCCCAAATAATATCTTACGTTGTAATAATTCATCATCTGTTTCGGCGCGCAGTCGCGCACCGCCAACGGAAATTTCACCTCCGCCGACACTGTCCTGCTCTGCGCCGGCACACAGCCGGCGCAGAGCAGGGACAGCATGACGAAAATGGCGAAACCTTTTTTAAATGCAATTTTTTTCATGATGTTACCCCCGCATTTTATTTCTTAAGCGCTTTACCAGGAAAATTGCCCCGAATCCATATTCCCCCAATAAGACGAACTGTAGCTCCAGTCGGCATAATTTTGTGGTGCAAGCGTTATATATCCGAAGCATGGAGTTTCGTTTCTTCCGATGTTTCAATCCCCCAGAAACGGCTGCCCGAACACGTCCTCCCACAATGTCGGCACTAAATAAACATCCGCGCGCCGGTAAGCGGCCAGTTCCACCTGCATTCGGTTGGATTCTTCCAAAGAAGACGCCCGTTTTGAGGTGATATATGCATTCCCTGTGTCTCCGTCCGGCGAATAGCCGCCCGCGTTCGGAATCGCATCAATAATACTCGTTCCCCAAATATACCGTTTCCCATCTTTGGTAATTGCAATCTTAGAATCAGCGCATGAAGTGAATTCCGACACATGATCCAATATTTTTACCGGTTCTTTCCATTCATCGATCACTGTCAAATTCATTTCCAAATACACGGAGCGGTTGTCCTGATAAACTGATGTCGGAACCGAACCGTCCCCTATCACGTATTTATTGCTTCCTATCGCCCAAAGCGAGTCATCCTCTTTTAAAAAATACATGACGGAGTCCTGAACGCTCTGATCGATGTATTTTACGTTTTTCGCTACTTTGACCGTCCCAACCTCGACCGCGTTTCCGGTATCGACATCGATAAAATTATTTCCGGTATAATATAAATCACCGTCCAAAGTGAGATAACCGAAAATAAGTCCTTCACCTCCAAATAACTGCGCTAAGTTTTTCGCCACCACTTTTACCCCGTTGGTCGGTTTCAATTCGGTCCCGTCCTCGGTCACATAATAACCTTCGAGACAAAAACGATTATTTCCGTCAATATATCCATACGCAAATTGTGTGGATGACTTAACATTTTCATGCTTCTTTTCGGAGGTAAAATTCCCATTTTCGTCTTCGCTCAAATACCAAATCGTGTCTTGTTTATAATACGAAAAAAAATCGTGAAAAATATCCAGAGAGATGATTTCAATAATCCTGCCCTCTCCCTGCGCCTGGGTAAAAGGTCCGTTTAAATGCGTCACGCCCGAATCGATCAGGCGCATCTCGGGATTACTGCATTTCATGGTTCCCTTGGTTCCCCGCGTCGTGCCGATGACGTACATGTCTCCGTTATCTTTTAAAATGAAGCAGCAAAACGTATTTGAGCCGCAGCTCCTTATTTCCGCCACACCGTCTGCGATTTTGATAAACTGTTCGCAATAATCCCCGCCCGTTTCGTAATTCGGGTAATTTCCGATCACCCAGAGCGTTTTGTCGGATTTTACGATAAACGAGGCATGTCCGCAGCCCTGCACGTTCATCACGTCTTCCGCCAGTTTGACCGGTTGATTCGAGACATATTGTTCCGGCAACGGCAGACCCAGCGCGTAGCCGAAATTCCTGCCCCAGCCGTAAAGCGTATGATCGGCGGTCAGGTAATAATGAGTGCCGAAATAATTTTGCATTTGCCTCGGCGCGCAGTCGCGCACCGCCAACGGAAATTTCACCTCCGCCGCCGCTGTCCCGCTCTGCGCCGGCACACAGCCGGCGCAGAGCAGGAGCAGCATGACGAAAATGGCGAAACCTTTTTTAAATGCAATTTTTTTCATGATGTTACCCCCGCATTTTATTTCGAAAACGCTTACCAAGAAAATTGTCCGGAATCTATATTCCCCCAATAAGACGAACTGTAGCTCCAGTCGGCATAATCTTGTGGCGCAGGCGTTATATATCCGAAGCATGGAGTTTCGTTTCTTCCGATGTTTCAATCCCCCGGGAACGGCTGCCCGAACACATCCTCCCATAATGTCGGCACTAAATAAATGTCCTTACGCATATAGGTCTGCCTTTCATCCAACCATTGATTGCAGTCCACCGCGGTTCCCCGTTTTGAAGTGATATATGCTTCCGGATCCGTCTCATTTGCGGCATAACCGAATGCGGTCGCAACGGCCGCGACGACATGTTGTCCCCAGACATAACGTTTCCCATCTTTGGTGACCGCTATTTTAACATAATAATTTGAAGTAAATTCCGCCACGTTGTCAAGGATCTTGACGGGTTCTTTCAACACATCGGTCACGGTTACATCTGTTTCCGAATAAACCGAGCGGTTTTCTTTGTAAATGGAAGTCGGAGCAGACCCGTCGCCCGCAACCCAAGAATTGTCGCCGATCGCCCAAAGCGAATCGTCCTCTTTCAAGAAATACAATGTCGTTTGGTATTCGTTGATTTTGAATTGATAAACATGTTTTACGTTTCCGGCCGCTTTTACGGTTCCATATCCGACGATTTTGCCTGTATCGATATCTTTCAAACCGGTTCCGGTATAATAAAGGTCCCCGTCTTTGGTCAAATATCCATACGCCCTGCCCGCCCCGTCAAAACATTCGGCTACATCCCGTGCGATGATCTTTTTCCCGTTCGTCGGTTTTATTTCAACTTTCAACTGATCTTCTTCGCCGCCCGTAGAATAATAACCTTCGACGCAAAAATTATTTTCACCGTCTATAAAATAACTGGGGTAAGGAGCCGCTTTCCGGACATTTTCGTGTTTCATTTCCGTATTGCGGTTCCCCGTTCCATCTTCGGATAAGTACCAAATGTTATTTTGTTTATAATATGCGAAATAGTAATTGGTGACCATTGTCGTGTTTATGATTTCATAGACGAGACCGTCGCCTTCACTTTCATAAAAATAATAATTTAACCGCGTCACACCCGAATCCACCAAGCGCATTTCCGGATTTTCACACAGGTTGCTCCCGTTCATTGACCCGATGATGTATAGGTCGCCGGTGTCTTTCAATACATAACAGCAAAACATATTGTGGTTGCAGTTTTGGATTTCGGCTACGTTTTCTGCGATTTGCATAAACCGCTCGCAATAATTCCCGCCCGTCTCGGGGTTCGGATAATTCCCGATCACCCATAGGGTCTTGTCGCTTTTTAAAATAAATGTCGTCGCTCCGCAGCCCTCCACATCCATCACGCCGTCCGTTAATTTAACCGGTTGATCCGATGTATATTGTTCCGGCAAAGAAAGTCCGAGCAGGTAAGCGTAATTGGCACCCCAACCGTAAAGAACGTGGTCGGCGGTCAAATAATATCTCGTGTTGCAATAATTCCGCGATTGTTTCGGCGCGCAGTCGCGCACCGCCAACGGAAATTTCACCTCCGCCGCTGTTCTGCTCTGCGCCGGCACACAGCCGGCGCAGAGCAGAATCAGCATGACGAAAACAGATATTGTTTTTGCAATCATCTTTTTTTTCATGCTGAATATCTCCTTTAATTGATATCAAAGGAACCAAACTTCGCATCGCCGTACGCTGCCGACGAATATGCCCAGTCGGCGGAATCGGGAGGTGTCGAAGAGATGCTGCCGGAGTCCCCGATGGATGATGAAGCGTCGCTGTCGGCACTGCCGATATACACACCTGCCCAATAAAGATCATAAAATGTATGATCCCTTGAGCAAGACATACCGGCGTTCCACAAAAACGATCCGCCTTGCGCCGAATACGAACAACCTCCGGAGACGGGTCCGCTGCTGAAACTTCCGTTTTCAGCCGACAACCCAATGCACAGCGTGAAGACCAAAACCGCAGCCATCAGCACAGCAGCGATCAATTTGATTGACTTTTTCATATTGCATCCTTTCCGGGAAGCGAAAACGCTACCCCCCCACGTTATAAACGATTGAACAGGCCGAAACCTGACAATCGGATTTGAAGTTGTCCCGCGGAAATTTTCTCCTGTCGTCGGAACGATTCCGGCTGTCCGGATTCCGCGCCCCGGGTCAACTGTCCAAGAGCAACACTTCCCGCACCGGCTTGTTGGGCCGATCCGGCCGACAGGTGACATGCCGTTTGATCTTCTCCGATTCATTATTGAATAAATCAGCGGAACCGGTTCGGCCTAAACCGTCTCCGGCGAAGATCAAACGCATCCAAAAAAGGAGTCGTTTCCATGCGCCCATCGTGTTTTCAGGATCCTGTCTTTTTAATTTTACTCAAAGCGAATTCGCTGTGTTGTCCACAATTTAGTTTTCGGTTATATGTTATGAATGAATGTGTATGGCAAATCCCCGGATTGTAACTTAAAATTGCAAATTCCGTTCGCTTTTTATATTTTCCTCATTCGCTCGTTCTCTGATATCTATATTGGTATATTACACCATTTGTTATTTGTTGTCAAGGTAATGATCCTATATTCCCCGATTTTCTTTTTGACATGATTCGATAAACTTCGACACTTGTATTCACTCCCTCCTCAGCGCGTCGCCCGGCTCGACCCGCATGGTCTGCGCGAACGGCACGATCGCGATTAAAATGTTAAAAACCAACGCGCCCAGATACGCCACCGCCATCTCCGCCGAAAAGAACGATTTCAGATTCAAATAGCCGATTTCGGCGATGACCGCATAAACGCCGTAACTCAGCAAAAACCCCAAATGAAATAAAATCATCAGCCGCCCGAACATCCGCCAAAGCGTAAACGCGCTCGAAAACCCGAGCATTCGCTGCACCGCCACCCGTTTCTTGCGCCGTTCGGCCCAAAACAGCGTCAGCGGCACGGTCGACAGCACCACGCAGAAGCAGGCGAAAATTAGCATGATCAGGTTGAGCAATTCCATGTTAAAAAACCCCGACACCGTGAAGTCGGAACTCGGGACTTCCATCTCCACAACCTTAACATGATGCGCGGTTAAAAGCGCCGTAAATTTCTCTTTCAATGCATCGGTTCTGCTCTCGTCGGTGAAATCGACGAAAAACGGCAAGAGTTCGTTTAATTGCGCCCCATATGCATTTAAACCATACAATTTAATATTGTTGGCGCTGCTGATGATCGGATATCCGATCGCCCCGACCGCCTCATAGGTCTTTGACGATGCGGAATAATAATTCATCCCATCTCTTGTGGAAATGTTGCCAAAATACACCCCCTGACCCAAAACACAGGCGGCATTGTCGCCCAAAAAATCACTTTCCACAAAATATCGCCCGTATACGATTCGGGCATTAGTCGGCACATCCCCTTTGAAAGCGATCGCAAAAGACGGCAGCTGCTTGCCAGAGAGCAACCACTGATATACCGCGACGTCTCCTTCGGTATTGATAAAGTCCATCACTTCTTTTGTAAGGTCAACCACATTTGTGTCATCAAAATTGCCGTCGATCCCCCGTACGCCCAAAACCAGCACATTGGGGCTAAAAATTCCCCGGGCCGCTTTATTAATTTCGTATTTTTCGACCGCGTAACTCCCGAAAAAAATTGTACCGACCCCGATCGCCGCAAAAATCACCACCAGCGCGAGCTCCTCGATTTTGAACCGGAGCTTCGCGCGCTTCTTCTTCGGCTTTTTCACGGCTTTTTCTTTTCCGCCGGGATTCCATGCTGACTTTTTAATCATCTCTATTCCTTTCCGCGCAGCAGCGTGTCATATTCCACGACCGAGAGCTTAATCAGCGGGAACGCGAGCGCGACCAGCGAGACCGCGACGCTCACTCCGACGGCGCAGGCGGCGGCGAACGGGCTGATTCGGGATACCTGCACGCCGAAGATGCCCATTTCGTTGTATGTAAACACCCCGCCGCCGAAAAACATTGCGCATATGAATGCCGCGATATCGGAGATCACCATGATCACAAGCACCTCAAACAGCATGAACAGTTTGATTTTTGCAATCGTGCCCCCCGAAATCAGATGGATGGCGTAGGTCTTGAACGAGGCCATCAGCTTGTTCGCCAAATTCAAAGACAGACAAAGCGTGCTGCTTGCAAGAATTAAGATTGAGGCGACCAGCATCAAGTCAAAATAATTTTCCGCGCTTTTCTTAAAACTGTCGCCGATCATCATCACCCGTTTGCCGTTTCCGACATTCCCCATCCCCGTTTGTTTGGCAAAAGCGACCGCCGGATTGGGAATCGTTTTTGTAAAAACGATCCCCTCGAACAAACAGGAAATATTAAAATAGTCGGCATCTTCGTCCTTCGCGTAGGTGCAGTCCAAATACGGCGCCAAAACATAGGTATCCAGCGAAACAATCGCGTCTGCATTGGTGGCATCGGGCGGTAAAATGGAAATTCCGGGTTCCAAAAATCCGACGATTTGAAAAGTCCGCGTGTCGGTACCGTTTAACAAAATGATGCCTTGGACCGTATCGCCGATTTTATATGCCCTGCTCCACTCCCAACCGCACACGATCGGAATTGTTTCGGCATAAAAATCTTTGTGGTCAAAGTCCGAAAAATCGCGGCCGGCGGCGACCCTGAGACGAAAACGGTCAAACACGCGTCCGTCAACCGAATATGCGTTTACAGAAGACGTATATTTGCCTTCCTCTTTGATATACCGAAAATCCCTGTACGGGTTGTACTGCTGATAACCGGTCAGGCAATTGTCGCCGACTTTAGGATCATAAATCTCCAGCCACTGATCGCGCGTCGTGAAATGCATAAAGTCAAACGTGCCGGCATTATTCAACGCCTGAAATTGTTTTTGGATTTCTGCAAGGGCGATTTCCCCGTCTTCATAACGCTTTGCCCCGTCTTCATTCATGTTGACAAAAAACCGGTATTCATCCTCGGGATATGCCGAATAAAAATCGTCCACGCGCTCTTCATTGTGTTCGGCGTACCCCATCGAGCCGATGATCAAAAACAAGCCGACCGTCATCATGATGATGATCAGCGCCGAGAGGAGTTTCCGCCTTGTCAAACTGTGAAGCGCTTGTTCAAGAATGATTTTCATCCGGTGTCCTTTCAATCTGTTTTTTCGCTTAACAGATAACCCGATCAATACTTCCCTGATTAAAGATATTTCACTGGAAATTTTTCGACGCCTGGTATTGCGAGGTGTCGGTTCCCCGTGAAGCGATTGCGTCCAAGGCGTTTTGGAAAAACGTATCCACATTGAACTCAATCGGCGTCGGGATGATATAAAACTTTCGGTAATAAGTTCCGGATATTGAACGCTCCTCGCCTTCTGACGTGACCGAGAATGACATTTTCGTGTCCCATTCGTCACTCTCATCAACAAAAATAGAGCCGTTTCCCCAATACCAAATGGAACCGTCTTTTTTCTGCACAAAATGCAGTCCCGATGTCGGTGCAAGCAATTGTTCGACGTCCTCCATAATCTGCACGGGCTGTGAAAAAATCCCTTTTCCTGTCCATAATGGTTTTAAGAGGGTAACTAAGTCAAAAGCGTCGGCGTCTAAAAATTCGCCGTTGCCCAAAACGCCTTGCCCGGCGTATCCCCATGTCCATAAAGTGTTGTCTGTTTTCAATACAAACATTGCCGCGTCGCACTGGTAAAACTGCTTCACGTCTTCCATAACCAACACCGGCGTTGCAATGAATGAAGGGGCATTATCCGCATCCATAAGCCCGTCTCCGCCGGTCAGCATGAGATCATTCGTATTTAATCCGCAGGCATAAAGTTTGTTATCTTTGGTCAAATAGTGGGTTGATGTTGACGTCGTATAAATATCAATCACGTTTTCCGCCATTTTATAGGGCGTTGTAACCACACAGTCCTGGGTCTTGTTGTCGAAATCGCCGTATTCGCCGTTTCCGCATTGTCCGTATTCATTGTTGCCCATACTCCACAGGGTTCCGTCCGTTTTCAAAAAGACCTGGTGCGTATTGTTTGTAATTCCGCAGCTCATCCTTGCGACGTCTTCGATGATTTTTACCGGTTTTTTCATGATTTCGCCGGTGTGACTGTTGATAAAAAAATACCAAATACTGCCGTCTCTCTTTAAAGCGTAATCGCCGAAGCCGTACCAAAAATCAACCACATCCGTCATAACCGGCGTATAGGTTTCATGATACGGGGTTGTCAGTTGTATCGTCTCTCTCTCCGGCTTCGAATACAATTCCCCGTCCGGCGTCAAAAAAAGCATGACATATTCTTTCGCGATATTGTCTCTCTTCACCTGCGGCACAAATGTGTCGTCCTTCAAACGCGTACCCCATTCAAGCGCTTCACCGTTTTGTGTCAGCGCATACCCCATAAAATCGATATCCGCGACATCGGAATAAATTTTTGTCGGCACATTGTTATATTCGATCTTGGCGCCCTGCCCGATAGAAGTTAAATAGACCTTTTCCGGATCGGAATTTCTTTGATCATAGCCCCAAGTATATAAATCTCCGTTTTCGTCAAGATAAATTCCACCAGTATCGCTAAAAACGAATTTTGGGAACGATGATTCGATTTCAACTTTTATTGTCTCCGCCGCTTTCGAACAGCCCGTTAAGCAAAAAAGCATAACAAGGAAAATAAGTATAAATGTTTTATTTTTTTTCATCATAATATCTCCTCATATGATAATATGTTTTTACGTCCATAGATTCTATCTGTTGGTTTTATTTTACACCGTTTCATCTCCTATGTCAAGCGTTCCCATAACATAATATTCCACAATAAAATCCGCAATTGCTTGTCACCATTTTTTGTTCGACACCGTTTCGTGACCGGATCGTCACATAAAACACATACGCAGCGCGTCCCCGGCTCGAAAACACGCGATTGCTCAATCCTTCCCTCTTAAAAACCTGTCCGGTTCAGTGACATTGATTTTGATAATCGGGAATATCAATGACAGCCCTATGATTGCGAGATTGATCACAACAACAATTAAGACGGTAAATCCGGAAAATGATACACGGGCGCTATAAATGTTTCCCAGCGAAAACGTAAAAATTTTGCCGCTTAAAAAATATAAAGGTATCAAGGCGGCTGCGTTGGATATCACCGCTAAAACAAGCAGTTCAAACAGCACAAAGTGTCTCAGCGTTGACAGCTTCGCGCCGCAGAGCAAATGGATTGAATGTTTTTTCATATTTTTATTGGTCTTATTGATCAAATTCGTTGAAATACAAATCACCGAGCTGATCGCAATAAAAATGCCGCAATAAATCAACATCTTGAAATAGGCATCCATCTCCTCGTACATCTGATGGGGTATTTTCATAAAACCCGTTCTGACTGAAAAAGCGTTATGCAGCCCGTTTTCAGAGGCATAACTCATAAAATCAGAAATAATTTGATCCGGTTCGCTGTCTTTTTCAAAAACAAATAGATGGTTGCTCACAACAGTAAAATGCAAAAGAAACCGCGCGTCTTTTTCCGCCTGTGAAACGCCGTCAAGCTGTGTGCCGTAAAAAGCCGTCATATCCAACTGTGGAAAAATAAAAAAATCATCCAGATACACAAGCCGACTTTCGGCGGTCGTCTCTGTATCGCTGTAATATTCTTGATACGGAAGCAGCGCGGCGCCCTCCCGCAAAAACCCGATCACCCGATAAACAAAATTTTTGTTTGTTGCGGACGTGTCGAGTAAACCGCTGCGTTTGCTTTGTATGATATCGTCGATTTGATAAACGCCGCGAAAATGACTGCCCAAAACCACCGGATAAACCTTGTCGTCCCCATAGACAAAATCGTTGGCGTCGCAGTCGGAAAAATTTTTGCCCTCCGAAACCTGCAGATCAAAGTATTGCATGAACTCGGAATCGGCGAACGCGCCGTTCATACGGTAATATTTTTCCCCTTTCAAAACCACGGTGATATCGGGCATATTCCAATAGTCATAACCATATTGATACGGCCCGTTGTAATCCTTCACAAAAACCATATCACCGACGTTTGCGTTCATCAAAGCCGCTTTCGGATGAGCGGCTTGAAAGCCGCTCAAAAAGTTCAAATAAGCCGTATAACTCTCCCGATCCTTTATGACGCTGCCGACCATCTCCCTTCGCACAGAAAAATACACCCTGCCGGTGGTTTCGCTGTACGCGTCTTTAAAATTTTCCATCAATTGATTGGAGCTGTCTATATATCCGCCGACCCCGGCGATAATAAAGATGCTCGCGCTGTATAACAGCACCGTCCAAAAGCTGATGGAAATATTCTTTTGAATGCTCTGCCACACCTGCGCAAGGATCATACGCATTTGATCGCTCCTTTTACGGTTAAACTTTTCTGAGCGCGTCGCCGGGCTCGATTTTGACGCATTTGTGCATCGGAATGAGTGCTGTGACGGTATTGACCGCAAACGCCGCCAAATAGGCATACAAAATTTCATTGGAAAACAGCTTCGGCATCGTCAAACCGACATCCAGAAGCTCCAAAATTTTTCCGCCGGCAAAAACAATCAAAAAACCGGCGTTATACATCACAAAAAACCTAAAATAAACCGACAATAAAATCGCGGTCACAGACACGCCGAACAACCGCTTGATTGCGATTTCGTTAAATCTTTTTTCAACCCAAATCGTCGTTGACGGAATCGTCGCCACCACCACGGTTAAAACGGTAAAAAGGATCACCGCCATATCCAGTATGCTCACGCCGAAAAAGCGGGGTATATCCAACGAGTTGGGCGGCAAATCAATCGCTTCATAGCTGTATCCGCTTTCGTTCAGCAAATCGCACAGCTCCTCAAAACACTCCCGGGTCCTTGAAACCGAAGTGGATTCTATGATAAAAAAACTCGACCGATACTTGAATTGTGAATCCATGCTGACCACGAGCTTTGAGGACGGCAGATTGGCGGAATCCACGCTATACCACCCGATTATCTTATAATCTTCGAAGTAGTAGTCATCCCCCTTTTTTACCGTGCCTTGAAATAAAAACGTTTTGTCCGGGACGCTCTGAAAAATTTTCTTTTTAATAACGGCGACGGCGGTTTTTTCGCCGCTGTTAAAGTTTTCATAGCGAAATCCCACGCCTTGCGTAACCGGAATCTGAACGTTTTTGATCGTGGAATAAAAACCGTTCACAAGGACCGTGTTGGTTAACGTCCCGTTGTAAACCGAAAGATCGCCCTTTTCATCGGCGTAGTCGATAAAAAGATTGACGGGGATTTCCGCAGCCGGCATATTTAAAGCGATCGCAAGGGCTTTTGCGTTTTCAGAATAAAAAAGGGTCGAGACGGAAGCGAGCTCCGCCCGCTGTTGCGCGTATATCCCGAAAAAGAACCCGCAAACGCTGATGAGCATATAAATGCAGATTAAGAGAACCTCCTCCGCTTTAATCTTTTTTCGTCTCATCGCAATCCCTCCCTCAACGCGTCCCGGCATCCGGATTCATTGGTTTTCAAAGACCTCATCCCACGGCGTGGGCGCAATGAAAGAATCTTCAAAATCCATCTTTGCATAATCCAACGAGGCTCTATATGCCATCGCCTCCTCTAAATCATCAAAAAGAATGCTTTGCGCTTTATGCTGGTCTCTGGCGGCATCCGGATTGGGTAAATATCCGACGGCGACTGGCCGAGACATTTTCACGGATTCACCCCAGACAAATGTTTCGCCGCTCGTATTGCGGGCAACTTTTCCCCAGCCCGATACGCTGAACGCCTCGACATTGCTTAAAATTTTGGCCGGTTCATCATAATAATCCACCACATCAAGGTTTAGCGGCTTAAAATATGAATTGCCCGACTGAGAGGCCGAAATGGCGCCCGTGCCGAGCAGATTGTTGTTTTGAAACATTCCCCAAAGGGTCATGTTGTTTTTGATATAATACAATGTATATGGATACAATGTAAAGATCTCTTTTACCGCCGTGTCTATGCGCCGCGCGTCCAACGGCCTGACCCACCTGTCATATCCGTCAAGATGCCCTTTCGCATAATACAGGTGTCCGTTCTGCGTCAAATAGATCAAGTCGCCCGTCGCGGTTTGAACCATATAATCCTGCACGTTCTTGGCGACAAGCAGCTCCTCATCGGCCGTTTTTTCGGTATCGCCCTGCATATACTTCCCCTTAAAATAGAGGTTTCCGTTTTGGTTGATATACAGCATGGCGCTGTTTCCGGCCTTTTTAACGTTATTAAAGATATTTGTAATTTTCATCTCCCCGCTTTGCGCCGCGGCGGACGAGCTTTTTAACACGGCGCGCAGCGTGTTGTTTTTGAGGTATTTAAAACACGGCTCCGTCGGCAGATGTGTCCCGCGCACAAGATTTTGCTCCGCACCGATCATTTCGCTGACACCGGTATCGATCAGCCGCGGCGTATAATCGGTCTCGACGGGCTGGCCGGGCGTGGTGCCGAAGCAAAACAGCTCCCCGTTTTGTTTCAGGAAAAAACAAATTGATTCGCTGGGATGAAAATTCGACACCGCGACCACGCCTTCCTCAAGTTGCACAAAATCCTTTGTGTAAACGCTTTCTGCGCCGTCCCTCGGATACCTGCCGTTGATCCAAAGGGTCATGTCTTTTTTCAAGACGGCCAATATTTCGCCGCAGCAGGCCAAATCCGCCACGTCTTCGGCCACGAGGACGGGCGTTTTTGCCAAAGTCAGTTCGGGAAAATCCTTTCCAAGTGTATAATTGACGTTCGAACCCCATCCGTAAAGATTTCCGCCGTCCAAAAACAAAAAGGCATTCATATTGGACTGAGCGATTTTAAAATCCTTGATTGTTAAAACCGGCGAGGCCGCAACCGGCTCCGAAGTCAGCGCAGGACCATCCGCGCCGCCACAACCCGCATAACACAAAATGCCGGTAACGGCCATACACAACGCGCCGGCTCTTTGTAACACTTTTATAAACTTTTCTCCCATGTTTATTCTGACTCCTCCCTTTTCGTTCATACAATCTCGTTCAGGTAAACCGACGCCCGGGGCTGCCAAAAGCAGCCCCGGAATCGCCTTGCCTAATATCCGAGAACATAATTTCCCCAATTTTGAATCCCGCGGTCTTCTCCTTCAAGAACCCACGCGACATCCTGATAACTCCAATCAACCCAATTCTGAATTGGGCGCCCGCCTGAAAAGATCTCTGCCTGGTGAAAATATCCACTACTGTCAGCGATACCACCGACATAATAGCAATATAAATAGTCGGTCCACTCTGTTGTGAAACTTCCACAAGGTATGTTTATTCCATCGACCGATAAATATATTCCATAACTATCATTTGCCGCCGAACTTATATAGTAATCCACATACGAACCCGAAGCTGCTGAAACGGTCATTGAAAACCCCGAAATCAGAACCACAGCCACTAACACATTCGCTAAGATTTTTTTCATTTGATTCTCTCCTTTTTTCCCGCGCGGCGCAATCTGCTTTCCCCGCACATGTTCCGGCAGGTGGATTTGTCCCGGAGCGCCAAATGACCCTGTTGTCAAAGCGGGTTTTTTGCGAAAGACACCCGCCGCGTCCCCGGGTCAACTGTCCAATATCAGCACTTCCCGCTCCGGCTTGTTATTCCAAAACGGCCGACAGGCAACATGCCGTCCGATCTTCTCTGTGTTGCCAATGAATACTTCAACTTTTGACAACATAGCGGTTCCGATTCGGCCTAAACCGTTTCCGGCGAAAAACGAACGTATTTTGCGAGATGTTTTCAATATTCCGAAAAGAATTTTGTTCCACGCTCTCATCGCAATTCCCTCCTTTCATTTCCATTTCTATCAAACAATCGTTTTATAGTTTGTTTTCCTTTCCTTTGATAATATGTTTTTACGTCCATAGATTCTATCTGTTGGTTTTATTTTACACCGTTTCATCTCCTATGTCAAGCGTTCCCATAACATAATATTCCACAATAAAATCCGCAATTGCTTGTCACCATTTTTTGTTCGACACCGTTTCTTGACCGGATCGTCACATAAAACACATACGCAGCGATTGATTTTTTATCATACATATAACGCACCGCCTGGTATTGCGCCGTATCGATTCCCTCCCGCTCTAAAAAATTGTAAATGGAAATTCGGATTAAAAATGCGATTTCTTCATCTTGAATTTTTCATTCCAAGTTCTTCACTCCCGCCGCAGCGCGTCGCCCGGCTCGACCCGCATGGTCTGCACAAACGGCACAATTGCGATCAAAAGATTGAACACCAACGCGCCTGAATACGCCACCGCCATCTCCGCCGAAAAAAACGATTTCAAATTCAGATAACCGATTTTCGCGATGAGCGCATAAACACCGTAACTCAGCAAAAACCCAAGGTGATATAAAACCATCAGCCGCCCGAGCATCCGCCAAAGCGTAAACGCGCTCGAAAATCCGAGCATCCGCTGCACCGCCACGGATTTTCGCCTTTTTTGCGACCACATCAACGTCAGCGGCACCGTGGCAAGGACAATCGTAAAGGCGCCGAAAACCAGCATGATGATATTCAAAAAATTCAAGTTGAAAAACTCCGAGATCGACATTTCCGATTTGGGGATTTCAGAGATCGTGACGACCGCATCCGTGTCTTCGAGCAATTGCTTCAATTCTTGACGGCACAACTGCGCGGCTTTTTGATCCGCCGCGTCCACGACGAACGAATCGCTGTAATAATAGGGCAATACTATCGCCCGTGCGTCGAGATTGACAATTGACGACCGATTGGCGGGACTCTCGACCTCATACCCCATCGTTCCGATGATCTCATATTTCATCGCGCCGGAGAACAGATACCTCTTCCCGTTTTCTTTCACGATCGCCTCGTTGGAGTTCGGCGAAAAATCCCTGCCGATCACACAGACCGCTTGATTGCATAAAAAATCCGACGCTTCAAAAAATCTCCCCTCAACCATCGGCGGCAGATAGGAGTACCCCGAAAAAAGCACTCCCACCGATTGAAAACTGGCCTTGTTATAGCGGTAAATGACGATGTCATCATGTTGGCTGATATAATGTTTCAACAGCTCCGTGACGTCGATGTCGGCCTTTGTCGAACTTCTCGCGCTCATTCCGAAGGCGTTTCGCGAATAATAGCCCCGCGACGCCTTTTCAAACTCATAACTCCGGACCGCGTAATCGCCGAAAAAGATGCTGCCGACGCCGATCAGCATAAAAATGACAACCAGCAAAAACTCCTGCGGTCGGATTTTCCCGATAGTTGCGCGCAGCGCAGCCAGCCCCTTTTTCATCATTCCCGCCCCCTTAACAGCGTGTCAAATTCCACGCGGTAGAGCTTAATCAACGGCACCGCCAGCGAAGCCGCACAGACCAAAACGGAAACCGCCGCCGCCGCGGACACCGACGCCAGATCAATCCGCGTCACCTGCACGCCGAAAATGCCGGAAACCTGATAAGAAAATACATATTTCCCCAACGTCAGCGCCAGTATGTATGCCATCAGATTGGAAAAGGCCGTCAAAATCAACACTTCGAGTATCATCGCCCCCGCCTGCCCGCCGATTGTCCCGCCGGAAATTTGGTGAATGGCGTAGGTTTTGAAATTTGCAAAGAGTTTATTGGTCAGGTTCAACGCCAGACAGACACAGCTGCCGCTCACAATCAAAACCGACGCCCATTGCAGCATGCGAAAATACCGGTTTGCGTCGGCCATAAAACTGCTGGTCAAAATCATCGCCCGCTGCGCGGCGGCCTCGCCGATCAGTTCCTGATTCCCGTAACCGCTTAAATCCACCGTCGTGTTTTTTGAAATCAAAATAAAATCGCATAGATGGTTCAGATAGATGTCATAGGCATAATGATTTTTTGTGTCGGTCTCGGGATCGGGAATCGCCTGCCCGGTGGTGTCATAAGCCGGAAAAAACATGGTGTCAGACAACCGCAGCAGATCCCCGCCGGCGTTTTTAATCGGTAAAATCGCCGCGTCCGGCGGCAAAAAACCCACCACTTCATAGGGCACAACCGTGTTATATGCCCAAGGCAGGCGCGCTTGGAAAACATCCCCGAGTTGATAAGAATCGTTGTAATGCCAACCCATCACAACAGGGATCGGCGAGCCGTCGTAAATGCCGCCGCAACCCGAAAAATCGTTCCCGATGGCAATCTTCAAAGCAAACCGCTCAAACACCGCGGGATCGATCATATAGGCCTTCGCGAATGAATAGACGCTGTCGGACTCCACCAGCACCAAATCGCGCTGCGGCTGATAGTCCTCGTACCCGACCAGACAGCTGTCCGGCCCTTTGTAATCAAAGATCGCCAAACTGCCGTCATGAAAAGTATAGGACTCAAATTCGGCGGAGGTCTTGATCTGATGATAATAATCGGCGCAGGCCCGGATTCGCGCGGTATCCCTGTTCCCCAACGCGGTCGACATGACGCTGCATTGAAACTTGTAGTCCTTTTCCCCGTATGCCTTGTAAAAATCAGAGAGTTTCGTCTCGTTTTGCGAATAATACCCGGCGATACCGATGGTCAGGAACAACCCGACCGAGAACATCACGGCGATCAAAACCGAGAGCAGTTTTTGTTTGGTCAGGTCTCTGGCGGCCTGTTCGAAAATCACTTTAAACATCAGTCATCCCCTATGTACGGCGGAAACGCGCATTCGGTCGGATATTTGATCACCTCAAGCCGGTGCATGACCGCGCCCGGGATCGCCGCGTCCGGCGGGAAATCCGGCGTTCTGGTCATCCCCTCATACCAACATGAGGAGCCATAAACACCCGATTCGAGGAATTCGACGTAGTTCGCCTCGCCGTAGGTTTTAACGGTTTTATAGGTATCCATACCCCAATATCGGTATGTGCCATCGGCCATTTTGGCGAACATCAAATCGTATCCGCCTAAGATGGATTCGACTCCGTCAATAACCAGTGTCGGTTCGTAGCAATATTGCTCTGCAGGCGGTTGTTCCGCACCGAATGCCTCGCCGAGTCGTTCGAACTCATAACTGCATTCCGTCCCCAAAGCACCGTAGCCGTATTTACCCCAGGACCAGAGCTTGCCGTCGTTGGTCAGGGCAAAAATTCTTGATAAGGTTTTGTTGTAAACCGTATTTACGTTACTGAGCAAAAATTTTGGCGCGTTAACGGATTCTATGTTCACATCCGCAAAACATCCGTAATTTTTACCCCAACCGTACAAATCTCCATTCTCAGTGATTGCTAACGATTCCCATTCGCATGTTTGGATTGACGCAACATGCTCCATGATCTTTACGGGCTCGGTCACGACGCAGTCCACGGTCATTTCCGATAAATCACCGTTCTCGCCGTTTCCGACTTGTCCGTATTCATTGCCGCCCCAGGCCCATAATGTTCCGTCCGTCTTCAGTGCTAAAACGTGGTATTCCCCCATTGAAATATCGGCGACGTTATCCAATATCTTTACCGGTTTGTCGTATGCGGAATCGTCAATGCAGGTCTTCCCGTTCCCACGCGAGGATTTTTCATAATAACCCCTGGCCCATAATGTTCCATCCGTTTTTATCGCATAACCAATGCCTGCGCATTGCACATATTTGACCACATTATCCATCTTTTTCTGCGGCAAAGAGGCAGTGTATTTCCCGGTGCTTGGATTCAGATTTCCATATATACCCCAAACCCAGAGCTCTCCGTTCGTCTTCAGAGCATAGCCATATCCGACGTCTGCGACGTCCTCCATCAGCTTGGTCGGTTCCCAGACAATTTCGACATCGGTATCAAACCCGAGTTCCCGATTCTTGCCGTTATGTCCCCAGACATAGAGGTCGCCGTTTCTTGTAATCGCTGCGGGCATCGATAAATTTTCGCAGATCTTAACCGCGCCGGAAAAAATTTTCGTCGGAACATCATTTCTTTTTACATCTTTAATGCCCAAAAAATACATATCGTAATCATCATCCGTTTTGCCGTATGTGTAGATATCACCGTTCACCGCAAGGAACATATATCCATATGCGCTCCATACAACTCGCTCAAACGCTTGTTCCGGTACCATATTAACCGTTTTTCCCTTTGCTGAGCACCCGGAAAAGGCGATTGTGGCTGTCAATAAAAGAATGAGCATTGACAATCCGATTTTTTTCATTATACTTTGCCTCCATTGATTCACAAATAACAGTTTTTAAAACCGGAGATTGTGTTTCCCGCCCCTCTCGGGGCGGGAAACACAAAGTGTTAACTACGCCTGTCCATATCCCGAACCACCCGAATTGATATTCATTCTGAATTCATAAGGATGATTCGGACCGATGGCCGTCACAATGATATTCGCATATCCATCATTTGAAGCGTAATCCTGAGCTTCAATTGTGTCAACGTAACTGACCGCTGCTCTTGCCCAAATCGGAGAAAATGTCATCGGATCTTCGTCAGGGTATGCTCTGGTAATCGTTTCGCCGTGCATAAGATATTCATTGCCAAATCGATCGAAAAATATCTCCCCTGTCATCAAAGCGAATGTGTTCACGCCAAAGCAGCAAACGGCCAGCGTGGCAACCATGAATAACGCGATAAACTTTTTCATTTGTTTGACCTCCTCTAAAGCCCCCATGCGATACAATTCGTTCGTACCGCACATGTTCCGGCAGGTGGATTTGTCCCGGGGCGCCGAATGACCCTGTTGTCAAAGCGGGTTTTTTGCGAAAGACACCCACCGCGTCCCCGGGTCAACTGTCCAATATCAGCACTTCCCGCTCCGGCTTGTTATTCCAAAACGGCCGACAGGCAACATGCCGTCCGATCTTCTCTGTGTTGCCAATGAATACTTCAACTTTTGACAACATAGCGGTTCCGATTCGGCCTAAACCGTTTCCGGCGAAAAACGAACGTATTTTGCGAGATGTTTTCAATATTCCGAAAAGAATTTTGTTCCACGCTCTCATCGCAATTCCCTCCTTTCATTTCCATTTCTATCAAACAATCGTTTTATAGTTTGTTTTCCTTTCCTTTGATAATATGTTTTTACGTCCATAGATTCTATCTGTTGGTTTTATTTTACACCGTTTCATCTCCTATGTCAAGCGTTCCCATAACATAATATTCCATAATAAAATCGGAATTGCTTGTCTCCATTTTTGTTTGACACCGTTTCTTGACCGGATCGTCACATAAAACATCGGATGCGAACACCAGCGCGCTCGGATACCCGCCATCCTCGCTCACTCGTTCCCCCGTAAAAACGTGTCGTATTCGGCGCGGTTGATTTTCCAAATCGGATAGGCCAACGAACACAAAAAGACCGTCAAATCAAGCGCCAGCATGGCCGCCGCGCTGAACCACGAGACGGTTACGGTCGTATGGTAAATATTGGCGAGCGAGAACGAAAACACTTTCGGCCCGATCCAAAACAGCAAGACCCCCGCGATGACATTGGAAATCAACAATAACAGAAAAATCTCCGCCGCCGCAAACGCCCTTACCGTTGACAGATTCGCCCCGCATAACAGATGGATCGCGTATTTTTTCAAATTTCGGTTGATTTTGTTGCTGATGTTGGCGCTGATGCAGACGACCGCGGTCGCCGCGATAAAGATGCTGCAATACAGCAACAAATCAAAATAATCGTCGATCTCGATTTTCAGGGAGCGCGGGATATTCATGATATTCCAGCCCTCGATTTTCGTATAGCCGTTCGCCCAAAAGAAATCGTTGACGTTCCAGACAACCTCGCCCGGACGATCGCTTGAAACGACCAGCATGTACATATATCGCTGATACATGAAATAATAATAATCGCCGATCCTGCTTTTTTCCGGATATAAATCCATGGCCGGCATATAGTCCAGCGACGGAAGCACCATGTAGTTATCCAAATAGATGAGCGTGTCTTCCGTCTCCTCATCGGCTTTTAAGCTTTTTTCGTATGTGTCGAGAATCGCACAGCCCTCCCGCAGGAAGCCGACGACATTATAGGTGTTGATGACGGGAATGTCGGGATCGATAATCATGGAAAACGTGTCGCCGATGTGGTAATATTTTATGAAATCATACCCGAGGATCACCGGATAGACGCCGTTTTCGGAATAGGTCAGCTCCTGTTCCGAATAGCCGTCGAAATTAACACCCTCTGCCATATCGAGATGAAAAATATTCAAAAATTCCGGCGAGACCGTCAGAGAATTCACATTGCTGAGATCGGTTAAATTATTCAAAGGATAATTGCGGTTTTTCATCGGCGTTCCCTCGTCGTATAAAAACAGCAGCTGATCCGGCCCGTCAAAATGTTGGATCGTCACCGAAGAACGGTCGTAGCGGAGCTGTTCATATTCCGGATATTTTTCTTTTAATTGCGTCAGCGTCTGAAAATATTTTTCCAGCCCCTCCCGGCTCATAAAGATATCGCGCTGCGGCATTGTGGCGACAATCATCCGGGTGGAATCATCGCTGTAAACGCTCTCAAAAGTGTCGAGCGTGTTTTGCGTGCTGATATAATATCCGGCGGTCCCGCCGATCAAAAACACGCTGCCCGAGATGATCAGGATGATAAAAACGCTTAAAATCGCGCTTTTGAAAATGCTCGCCGCCGCCTCGGAAAATAAAATCTTCATCGCGATCCCCCCTTAATCTTTTCGCAGCGCGTCGCCCGGCTCAATGGCGATGCAGCGGATCATCGGAACCAGCGCGGTCAGGATGCTGACCGCGAGCGCGGAAAAATAGGCGATCAGCATGGACTCCGACAGCAACCCGGGCAGTCGAATCCGGGACGAAGCCGTTTCAAAGGCCTTTCCGACGCCGTAAGCGGCGAAAAAGCCGAGGTTATACATTAAAAACAAGCGCAAGCCGATTCGGAAAAAGATGTCGAACACATTCGCGCCGATCAGGCGGCGCACGGCGATTTCGCGGAACCGCCGCTGCGCCCATATCGCGGTGATCGGCACGGTCGAGATCACCACCGCGATAACGCAAAATCCGATCATCAACAGGTTCAGCGTCTTGACCCCGAAAAATTTCGAAATACTCTCCGAGGTCTTCGGCAACTCGCATTCCTCCACGCTCAGCCCGTGGGCTTTCAAATAATCCGCCAGCTCGCCGAAGCGTCTGTCCGTGTGCGCGGCGTCCCCGGCGTCCAGCACGAAAATTCCGGTCTGGCAGACATAACCCTCGCCCATGATGCGGATCACCCCCGCGCTCGCAATGTTTTTCGTGCTGACGATCAATTCGCCGATCACCTGATACCCTTGAAAATAGAACTGCCCGTCTTTTTTTTCAAAACCGAACCCGTTTTGTTTTTTTAAATCAACCTGTCCCTGATTGGAGCCGATGACCACGGCGAAAGTCGAGCGATTCATAAAATCGGCGGCGGTAAAACCCCTGCCGCTTGTTATCGGCATGGTAAAATCGGGTTTCGAGGAATAGATGCCGTGCCAGATGTTGCCCTGGCTTTTAATCGAGCCGTTAAAAATTGTGACGTCCCCGCAGGCGCGGGCGAACTCGACGAAAAGATCCGTTTCGATTTCGGCCGATGTCTCCTGATAGGACACCATCAGCGCCCGCGCATCCGCGCCGTAGAAGGAAGTGGCCGTAGCGGAGAGCTGCGCCCGGTGCGCCGTATAGACGCCGAAAAACAGCCCGCTGAAACCCACGACCATATAGATGAGAACCAAAATCACCTCGTCGAACCGTATTTTTTTCATCCGCAAACCATATCACAACCCGTCATATGTATTGTAAGTTTCAATCGGTTAAAAACAAATTTTACATTCCGTTTTTTCAATCCCCCGGGAACGGCTGTCCGAACACGTCCTCCCACAATGTCGGCACCAGATATATATCTTTTCTCCGGTAGGTCTGCTTTTCATCCAACCATTGATTGCAGTCCACCGCGGTTCCCCGTTTTGAAGTGATATATGCTTCCGGGTCCGTCTCATTTGCGGCATAACCGAATGCTGTCGCAACGGCCGCGACCACATTTTTACCCCAGACATACCGTTTCCCATCTTTTGTTATTGCCATTTTCACATAATAGTTTGAAGTGAATTCTTTCACATCATCAAGAATTTTTACCGCTTCTTTTAACTCGTCGGCTACTTCCGTTCCACGCTCCTCAAAAACCGAGCGGTTTTCTTTGTAAATGGAAGTCGGAGCAGACCCGTCGCCCGCAACCCAAGAATTGTCGCCGATCGCCCAAAGCGAATCGTCCTCTTTCAAGAAATACAATGTCGTTTGGTATTCGTTGATTTTGAATTGATAAACATGTTTTACGTTTCCGGCCGCTTTTACGGTTCCATATCCGACGATTTTGCCTGTATCGATATCTTTCAAACCGGTTCCGGTATAATAAAGGTCCCCGTCTTTGGTCAAATATCCATACGCCCTGCCCGCCCCGTCAAAACATTCGGCTACATCCCGTGCGATGATCTTTTTCCCGTTCGTCGGTTTTATTTCAACTTTCAACTGATCTTCTTCGCCGCCCGTAGAATAATAACCTTCGACGCAAAAATTATTTTCACCGTCTATAAAATAACTGGGGTAAGGAGCCGCTTTCCGGACATTTTCGTGTTTCATTTCCGTATTGCGGTTCCCCGTTCCATCTTCGGATAAGTACCAAATGTTATTTTGTTTATAATATGCGAAATAGTAATTGGTGACCATTGTCGTGTTTATGATTTCATAGACGAGACCGTCGCCTTCACTTTCATAAAAATAATAATTTAACCGCGTCACACCCGAATCCACCAAGCGCATTTCCGGATTTTCACACAGGTTGCTCCCGTTCATTGACCCGATGATGTATAGGTCGCCGGTGTCTTTCAATACATAACAGCAAAACATATTGTGGTTGCAGTTTTGGATTTCGGCTACGTTTTCTGCGATTTGCATAAACCGCTCGCAATAATTCCCGCCCGTCTCGGGGTTCGGATAATTCCCGATCACCCATAGGGTCTTGTCGCTTTTTAAAATAAATGTCGTCGCTCCGCAGCCCTCCACATCCATCACGCCGTCCGTTAATTTAACCGGTTGATCCGATGTATATTGTTCCGGCAAAGAAAGTCCGAGCAGGTAAGCGTAATTGGCACCCCAACCGTAAAGAACGTGGTCGGCGGTCAAATAATATCTCGTGTTGCAATAATTCCGCGATTGTTTCGGCGC
>CAZPLU010000034.1:7818-26811 GCA_964587625.1 uncultured Eubacteriales bacterium | reverse complement strand
ATCAGAGACTTTAAACCTTGTCCTTTTCTATTTGCGAAACTTATTGTACCTTATCTAATTTCAAATTTAACAATCGGTAAAATCGATTGTAAACCCCGCCTTTGGCGGGGTGAAAACGCTTCGCTGTTTTCACGAAATCAATATTGCACCGCTTATTTCGGCGGCATCCGCCGCCGTCCGCCGCGTTGCGGCGGATTTGCAAAGTCGATATTTTATCGGCTTTACAAGCAGATATTAGCATAACATAAAAAACGACTGCCGTCCATGTGCCGGAAGCCATCCGTTTCACTCGATCTGAATGAAATAACGCGCGGATTCCGCCCCCGCGCAGAGCGCAGGGGTATAGACGGCAGATTTTATCTGCCGTCTCAAAAGCCATTCGTATTGAAAAGACGTGGAAGTCCCGTTATCTGATTTCGACCGAGGCGGGCGCGGCGCTGAGCGGCCTCGTGATCCTCTCATAAGTCAGGCGCAAAAACGGCCGCATTCCCCTGATGTTATACCGCATGGACGCAAAGACAATACCCCGCGCGTCCGGATCGCTCTCAATGAGCAGCCCCTTGTTTTCCGGCCGGCTGTTGAGCCAAGCGTTCACAATTCCGGTGACGTCGATTTCCGCGTATCCGTCGCGAGGTCGGTCCCGGTATACCGCGCACAAATTGTCGTCGGTCCGCGGCGGCGTATAACAGTTGTAAAAAACATTAAAGAAATCCAGAAGCGGCCGCGCGTAATGGCAGGACGCGCAGGGCGCGCCGGCCGTTTCCGCGGGGATTTTAAACAGGATCAGTTCGGCTTTTTTTAAACCGCTGAAAAAGGCGGGCGGGGGCAGGTCGAAAAAGAGAAAGGTTTGAAACGGTCCGCCGAAATATAATTGATCGTTTTCGTTTTCGCGGCAGGGATTTCCGTTCAATAAACTGATCGATTCACGGCAGGTTAAATCCGTGATTCCCATAAGCATCACCGCTCCTAATATATGATTTGCGGGTTGCTTTGGTGCGGATGAACGCCGCTTTGAAATCACAGGAATTTTATCCCCGAATATAATAGGGATGAAAGCCCGGCTCTGTAAAAAGCCCGGCTTTCAAACGCTTGAAAGAATGGAGAAATCACAATGGCGCAAATCGATATCAATGTATTGAACGGAACTCCGTTTAATACGGACAGCAGCGATAGCATTTTGGAGATCATCGTGACCAACGAAAACGAAATTGACTGCGAGCCGGGGACGAACGCGTATTATCACGTCAAGTTGTCCGACGGCACAAACTCGGTGGAATACGTTTTCGCGGTGCCGCAGACCGGCCCGATCCCCGAAGATCACGAGGAGACCTTCGTGGTGGAAAATGATGTGCTCGGAACCATCGAGACAAAGTCCTGCGTGATCTATTTCACCCCGAACATCGTTTAAAGATAACGTTTCTCAGCCCGGGCGCTTCAGCGCTTGGGCTTTTACATGCCTTTTATATTCGGTTGAAAATTGTATAATAAATGTCAATTGAATAAAGCCGTTCGCGAACGGATCATTGCTTTATTAAAGTTTATAATATATTTTATGTTACTTTCGGGGATAAGGAGTTCTTTTATCGGTAATTGCGCAAATATAATCCATACTGACATTATAATATCTCGCCAATAATAGCATACTGTCGAGCGGGATCCTGGTCTTACCCAATTCGTAATCCGAATACGTTTTTTGGCCGACGTTTAAAAGGCCCGCCACCGTGGTCTGCGTCAAGTCCCCGTCCTCACGCAACGCGCGAATCCGATCAATATACGTCACCTTATCACCCTAAACAAGTATATTTCAGAGTTTATAACTCTATTGACATTTAGTGATATAAACTCTATAATTATCAGGGTGAAAAGTTCGAAAGCGTTTTAAGCCCGGAATTTAGTTTTGGTTTCGTCGGACAAGACCTAAATATTTTTAAGAGAGGACGGTCATAAGAATGGTTAAAAAATCCTGCGAAACCTGCGCGCTTTTCCGAAGGCATTACATCAAATTAGGCCACAGATACCACCCGGTTGATTGCGGCAATTGTCTGTGTCCCGAATTAAAAAGCCGGGACATGAAATCCGTGTGCGAACATTACAGGGAGCGGAGAGAAACAAGAATACCGCCGAAGGAATCGGCAGACGGAGATTGGGAGTAATTATTATAATCTCGCGTTTGCCCGACTGTATTCACTTTTTCGCACCCTCGATGTGCAGGCCGCGCAGACCGGAGTAATGATAACTTGAAAGCGGCCGGTTGAAGGCGTTAAAGGTATGCGCGGCGATATAAATCTCGCTCCGATCTTTTCCCACAATCACCAGCGTGTGATAAAAATCGCCGTCCGAGCCACAGAGCTGAATCAGGTCGCCGATCAGCAGTTCTTCTTTTTCAACTTCCCGCGCATACGGTCCGGCGGCTTCGTTGGCGACCAAGAACCGATGTAAAAACTCCACGCCGCTCCACGAGGGCGTGCGGTCATTCAGCCCGTTGCAATACCAGCCCAAAACCGGCGTGTAATTCATCACCCCGCAGCCCGCCCAGACGCACTGTGACGCAAAATTCGTGCAGTCCCCGCCCATCCCGTCGAAATTCGGGAAGCGGGGATTGCGCTTGAACGCCCATTTTTCGGCGTACCGCACGACCGCCGACCGGTCATAATAAATTTGTTTCAATACGGCATTCTCCTCTCATGCGTTCATTTACCGCCCCATCATATGAAAAAATCCGGTTCTGCGTTATCATGTGAATCGCGGCACGGCAGTCGAAAAAAGCAAGGCCCCTCGCAGCCGCGGATGACCGCTACCCCTCCACCGTGACAAGGTCACGGAATGGCTTATATAAATCCGTAAAATATAATCGGTATATATGTATTTACTCGGGAGGGAACATCACATGATGAGATATTTAATCGGTGTATTCGCGGGAGGGCTTTTCGGCTATTTCGTACTGTATAAACTGATCGGCTGTTCGACGGGCAGCTGTCCGCTTACCGCGAATCCGATCATTTCAACCGTCATCGGCATCCTTTTTGGGGTACTGGTTGCATTCGCGATTGCCGCACCGGCAAAACCCGCAGCCGAAAATGATGCAAACGCAGGCGGCGCGCAGAGCATAACGGCATTCGCAAACTCAGCCGAAGACAGCACAGGCATACAAAGCACGGTTATAACCTATCAAAAGATCACGCCGCAGCGGGCGAAAATCCGAATGGAGAGCGGGGAAGAAGTCATTGTGCTCGACGTCCGAACCCAAACGGAATACGATGCGGAGCATATCCCGGGCGCGATTTTGGTGCCCAACGAGACCATCATCGATCAAAAACCGGAACTGCTTCCGGATTTTGACGCCGAGATTTTGGTTTACTGCCGCTCGGGCAACCGCAGCGCGCAGGCCGCGAACAAACTGATCGCCATGGGATATAGCAATGTTTTCGACTTCGGCGGCATCGGTGCATGGCCGTATGAGACGGTCACGGGCGCGCAATAAAGCACTGCGAATTCGACAAGACAAGACCTGATACCAAACCGGTGTCGGGTCTTTTGGCTTTTATCGGCTGTTTGATGTTATGGGCGGTCGTGTTCGGCTGTGTCGTAATCCGCTTTGATGCAGCGGATTGTCCCGGCGGATACCCGACCGGCGCGTATATGAACAAAAAAGACCTGCCGTCTGATGACGGCAGGTCGCTCCGCAACGACAGAGACGCAGTATGATAAAATCCCCTTTAACCCAATATGAGATGCAACGGGGTCGGGTTTTCGATATTGTCGCTGACAGGGCATCTGATTTCGACCGTCTCAAGCCATTTGTCCAATGTCTCTTGGCTCGCATCCGTGTTTGGTTTCATCGTCACTCGAATATCTTGAAATCCCGCCCGACCGTCTGGCGATTGTCCCATGAATTTTGCGGGATCCAAGCTCCCTTGTAAATCAAATTCCAACCCGTTCAGTTGAAATCCCATCTCACCGGCGACAAGATGTCCAACGACATTCAAGCAACCGGCAAGCGCGGCCAGAAGGTATTCCACGGGATTTGCGCCGTGATTTGTGCCGCCTAAGTTTTCCGGTTCGTCGATGATTATGGTGAAACCCCTTGCGTTGACGATGGTTTTTGTGCTGTTTTCGCTGATAGCGGTTACGCCGAATTTGGCGCTTGGCATAAAAACTCCCCCTTTTCGATATTATTTTATAAGAACGCCTCACTTATACCATGTGTGTTCGCAGGTTTGCAAGGATGTGTAAACCGTTAACACATTTTTTCGTTGATCCGAACGGTAAAGCGCATGAAGCGTAAAGATCTTTATCTTCACGCTCAGGGCCTGCCATCGTGAGATGACAGGCCCTTCTGCAGTTTAAATCCGTTTTAATTCAATGGCGCTCGAGAGTAAATTATGCGGGACTGAATTCGTCCTTGCCCGCGCCGCAGACAGGACACATGAAATCATCGGGCAGATCCTCGAATTTGGTGCCGGGCGCGACGCCGATGTCGGAATCGCCTTTTTCCTCGTCGTACTCCCAGCCGCAGACATTACAGACATACTTTTTCATTGTTCTTTTCCCCTTTCGCTTGTTGGCAGAAATTTGTGTATGGATAAACCGGACGCGGCGCGCGGATTCCGGATTACGGGCGAATTATTTCATTGCGGTGACGGACTCGGGAATCGCGCGGACGGAATCTCGGATTTCGTTTACCAGTGCGTCCAATTCCGCCGTTTGCGCTTCTTTGAGCGAGGACTTGATTGTGACCGTGTTTTCGATATAGGTCAGGTTTTTACAATCTACTAGAATTTCGCGCATCAGTTTTCCCGAGACCGGCGCCCACGAGCCGTTTTCGACCAAGGCGACGACGCGGTTTTGAAGGTTGTGCGCCGCGAGGTCGCGCAGCAGCTCGTCCATCGTGATAAATACGCCCATGTTGTAGGTGGTCGAGGCGAACAGCAGGTGGCTGTAGCGGAAAGCCGACGCCACGATCTCCGACGCGGGCGTGACCGAGACGTCGAACATCACGGTTTTGATCCCTCTGTCCCGCAGGCGGCAGGAGATGATCTGCGCGGCGTTTTCGGTGTTGCCGTAGACCGAGGCATAGGCGATCATCACGCCGTTTTCCTCGGGGATATAGGCGCTCCACCGCCCGTATTTTTCGAGATAAAAACCGAGGTTTTTACGCCAGACAAAGCCGTGCAGCGGGCAGATCATCCCGATCGGGAACTCTTGCGCCTTGTTGAGCAGCGCCCGGGTCTGGGGGCCGTATTTGCCGACGATGTTGCAATAATACCGCCTCGCCTCGCCGAGGTAATCGCGTTCAAAATCGACCTCGTCGGCGAACAGCGCCCCGTTCAGCGCGCCGAAGGTGCCGAACGCGTCGGCGGAAAACAGGATTTGATCGGTTTTGTCATAGGTGACCATGACCTCGGGCCAGTGCACCATCGGCGCCATGAGAAAAACGAGCGTATGTTTTCCGGTGCAGAGCGTATCGCCCTCGCCGACCGCTTGAATTTTAACTTCGCCGAGCTCGAAGAACTGTCTCATCATCACGGCGGATTTGGCGGTGGTCACGACGGTGACGCCGGGATAGCGGCGGATTAGATCGGCAAGCGTCGCCGAGTGGTCGGGCTCCATGTGCTGGACGATCACATAGTCGGGGGTCCTGCCGGCGAGCTCGTGCTCGAGGTTTTCAAAGAACACCTTGCCCACGGCTTTGTCCACGGTGTCGAAGACGACGATCTTTTCGTCCAGCAGCAGATACGAGTTATACGAGACGCCGCGCGCGACCGAATAGACGCCCTCGAACATCGCGAGCCGCCGGTCGTCGCCGCCGATATAGATCAAATCGTCCTTGACCTTTCTTGTGCAGTACATCATAACACCCCCTTCTTACAATGGGATTATAACGAATTTTGCCGGGGATTTCAACCGGAAAAGCAAAAACCTTTCATGATTGTATTTTATCCGATTCATCGTTTATTACCGTGATACAATCACAAAACGATTATTTCATATCTTGCAATTTGGTAATATTCGCGTTAAAATTATGATATCGAACGGGCGGAGGCGTATCATTATGGAATTGTTTGTAAAACAAAATCCCGCGGTGTGGTCCGCAAACGAAAACGAACAGGATCATTTGCGGCTCAAACCGCTGGCTTTGGCGATCATACACGCAATTCCGGCGGATTTTTCACTGACGTCCTTCACCGATTTTTTCACCTGCGATCCGGCGGAAATTATCGCGCGCCAAAAAATTCTTTCGGATTTGCGTAAAAACCCCTTGTTTTATAACCATCTTTGTCTGCAGCTTCCCAAATTGAATCGTTTGAAAAAACAACTCTATGACTGCGGTCACATTCAGGAAAAACTCCGAAAAAAAATCGGTTATTACAATATTTTGTGTGTATATGCAGATTTGGTGCGGGAATTTTTAAACGCCTTTACCCATTGCTCCGTTCTTTGCGAACGATTTGAAGAGTTGAAAGCGAATATCGCCAAAGACCTCTCGGCAAGCGACGCCCGTGACATCATCGGCGAAGTGCAAAAACTGGACACGCGCTGGATGCGTACGCGATCTCTGTTCGTGGGTGTTCATTTCAAAAAGATGAAATGGTTCGATCCGGACAAAATCATCATCGGTGAACTGTCCGAACGGCCGCTTCCGGGCGATTGCATTTTTACGGAAAAAGGGCTCACCGAACAGAGCGGCATTTCTTTTATGCGAAAACCCAAATCCGCCGAACAACGTTCGAAATTGAACCGGTTTTTGCTCGGCGACTTTGTCAGCCGGTTTAAAAAAGAGATCGCGTCGTTTGAAAAAATCATGGATCGTGTCAGTTCCGTCGAATCGGTCCGACGTTTTTGCGCATTGGCGGATATGCTCAATATCGCGCTTGCGGGTATCAAATTTGAAAAAGAACTCGCCGAGCGCGGTTACGAAACCTGCACGCCGGCAATCACAGATAAATCCAAAACTTTCGCCGCCGCAGGCCTGTATTCACTCTGGTTGGCATTAAATTCCGACGAACCGGTCGTGTCAAACGACATCGATATCTCCGATCAATACTATATTTTGACCGGAGCCAACCATTCGGGTAAAACAGAGCTGCTGATCAGCATCGCACAGGCGCAGGTTTTGTTTCAGCTCGGGTTGAACGTACCCGCCAAAAACTTCGTCTCATCACCCGTTCCCGCGATATATACCCTGTTTTCCGGCGGAGAGGACAGCGAGGGCAACCTCTCGCGGATGGCGTTGGAGGCCGAGCGGTTTTCAATGATTGAAAGCGCAATGAAACCGGGCGCTTTGGTTTTTTTGAACGAACCGATGACCTCCACGAATCCGGACGAAGGCGCGGAGGTCTGCGCGGATATGATCGATAAAATCACCGCGAGGGGCGGGTTCGGCATCATCGTCACGCACCTGTTTGAATTATTCGCGATCGCGGGCGAGCGCTGCGGCAGCATTGTCATGCAGACCGTCGAGGACGGCGATACCGCGAAAAGAACCTATAAAGCGCTGAAGCAGCCCCCGATCCACTTGAGTTACGCGATTGAGCTTGCCGAAAAAAAGGGCATCTGTGACCGGCAGGACGAGGGCCGTACGCGGTTTGTCGAGCAGATTTTAAAAATAACGGGAGGCAAAAAATGAGGGACTTGCTTTGGGGCGACTGCCCTGAAAAACGCGCCGCCATTTGCGGCGGCGAAAACCTGGATCTCGATCGGCTTTGCCCGGTGATCTTTCCGAAAAGCCACAGAATTCATATTTCGGCTCCCCGTCTGATTGAAATCTGCACAGCAGATACCGGAGTGATTAAAAGACGTCAGGAGATTGTGTCCGAATTATTGCGCAATAAAAAGCTCTATGACACGCTGAACACTTTTTTAGAAAAGTATGCGGTTATGAAAGAATATGTCTATCACGATTTCGGCACAAACGAGGATATGATCGACAATTTAGCCGGCGCGAATATGATCACCGATCTGCTCACCGTAATTGAGGATTTAAAAACTGCGATCGGCAGGCAAACAGGACTGCCCGTATGGCTCGAAAAGATCGGGGAGATGATCGAAGACATCTTCAATGAGTTGAAAGTCGACGTCTTCAAGCCGTTGTTGGATCAAAAAATGCCGAATATCGACCATACGATCGGTTATACGCTCGGCGTCAATTTAAACGAAACCCTTGAGGCAGAGGAATGCCAGTTCATGTCGATGTCTTCCGAAAAGGAGGACTTTAAGAAACGCTCCGATTCAAAACGCGTTGAACACGAGATTCACAGATATCAATACGGGATTTTTAAGAACCCGACGATGTTAAGCCCTTATAGCTCCGTTATGAATTATAACATCACCGTGAATAAAGACGAAAATAATTATGCGTATTACATGCCCCAAGTATTGAGTTTGATCGTCAGAGACCTCACCGAACGTCTGAAAGACGAGTCGCGCAGATATATCAAGACCGTGGTGACCCGCTTCGGGAATTTTGTCGAAGGGCTGTCATTTTATCTGTCGGCTGCGGATCTTGCAAGGCGGTGGGGTTTGAAAGGGATAAAGTGGTGCCTGCCGGAGCCGGGGGAAAACGGAATTTTCACGGCGGCCAATCTATACAGTCCCGAACTCTTGGAAAAACTCAATACAGACGAAATCGTTCCCAATGACGTCTCCTTAAACCGCGAAATCGGCATGATCACCGGAACCAACGAGGGCGGAAAAACGGTTTATATCCGGAGCGTTTTATTGGCGCAATTTTTATATCAGCTCGGTTTTCCGATTCCGGCGGAAAGCGCGCAAATCAGCGCCGCCGACAGCATTGTCGCCGTTTTCGCGAAAGAGGAACTCGGCGCCATCGGTTCGGGCAGGTTGGGCGAAGAATTGAAACAACTCTCAACGGCACTGGACCAAATCAAAACGGGAAACTGCTTCTTTTGCTTCAATGAACCGCTCACGGCGACCAGCTCGTATGATTCGATCGTGATCATGAGCAACCTCCTGCTCACGTTGCAAAAAAGCGCCGCAAGGGGGTTATGGGTGACCCACTTGCTCAAGCTTGCCGCTGCATATCGGTTATTCAACGATCAAGCCGGGGGAAGCAAAATCAAAAGTTTGGTCGCCGTTGTCGAGGGAAGCGGAGACGCCGTCAAACCCGGATATAAAATCATAGAGGGCGAAGCGGCGGTCACCAGCCATGCCAAGCAGACCGTGGCGAGGCACACCTGAGGTCCGATCGGAATTGCAATAAAATTCAAAAATGATTGCCAAAACGGCAATGATTAAATGCAAAAAGGCATTAAAAGCGGTGAGGAGCGTAAAAAGAAAACGTTTTCCGTTCCAAAGGTTCTTCCCCGGCAGTGATTTCCGGCTCCGGAGAGTATTCAAAACGGCTGACACAATCCAAATCATAAGTGATAGGATGTTTTTAAATGAGTAATATCATCGGCGGTCAAGAGGGAATCATTCGCAACATCATCATTAACAGCCAACACTTGAGTGAGCGAAGCTCTGAAAGTGTCGAAGATATCGTCTCGGACATATGCGGTTTGCAATATGACCCGAATCCGACCATCCATCTGAATCAATACATGATGCTTTGGAACAGGAAAAAGGGTTTTGCCGCAAATGAACTGGATATTGCGGCATATCAAGAATTTAAAATGATAGAGACATTCGCATTTAAACGGAATATGTTTTTTGTACCCTATGATGAATATGCGATATACCATGCCGCCACCAAAGGGATTGTAAGATGGGGAAGCTCCGATGAAAGTTGGCTTGGGGCCGCGGATCATCCAAAAGATCAAGCTGCGGAAAGTGAATTAAAGGCGGGTTTAACCGGATTACAAGGGATGACAGCCAAAGAAATTTGGGCGCACTTCAATTTATCTTATGAATGGCATCAATACCGGAGAGAACACGACCGAAATTACGAACTGCCCATATTCCGCGCTTTTTACAGATTGGTGCGCAAGAGGGACCTTATAACCTGCGGGCGAAACCCGGGCACTTTCAGAGAGCCGGTTTATATTTTAAAAGAAAATATCGGCATAACAAATTGGCCGAATCAAGAAATCAGCGAAGATAAAGCCAGAGCTTATATCGTCGAAAAACTGATCTCCTCTCTGGGCGTTACCTATCCCATTCATATATCGCATATCACGGGAATTCCGACTGCCGAAGTGAGCCCTGTTTTTTCCCGGCTGGAGCTTGAAAAAACCATTTCGCCGCTTCCGTTTAAAATCGGTAAAAAAGTATGCTATATGCACGCGTCAAAACGACGTTTCCTCGATGAATCGAACGGCGGCACGGTACAAAACAGCGAAGGAATTCGCTTTATTTCTCCGATGGATACGCTTGTACGGGATCAAACGTGGCTGAAAACATTTTTTGATTACTCTTTTACGTTTGAATATTTCAAGAAAAAGGGGATGAAATGGCCGCTTTCAATTCTCGCAGGAAATAGATTCATCGGTTATTTGGATTGCAAAATGGAATGGAAAACAAAAAAATTCATCATCAAAGAAAGAAATATTTTCGACTCCGCTTTTGATCATCACAAACAAATCGAACTAGCGATACAGGACTTAGCCGCATTCCACGGGGCAAAAGAAATAATTGAAAAGCGATGAGAGCATGAGTAACATCCTTTCATAAAAAAATCATAATACCATTTCGCCCCCTTTGGGTATTGTTTATCTATGCGCTTCTATTGCGAAAAACATCCCCATCCGAACAGTTTCGCGAAAATCCCATCCGAACACTTTCACAAAAAACCGGTTGACAAAATCCCCGTATGATGATAGAATACACTTTGCGGTTTGGGTCTTGACTCAAAACCTCAAAATATATGCGAGAGTGGCGGAACTGGTAGACGCGCACGTTTGAGGGGCGTGTGTCTATGACATACGGGTTCAAGTCCCGTTTCTCGCACCAAATGACGGGACCTGTCGAAAAAGCGCAATTGCTTTCCGGCGGGTTTTTGTTATAATAAAAATATAGGGCGTAAAGACAAAGGTCCTCCGGCGATATAAAGAGGCATGCAAATTCGACGCGAGCGACTATGAAACACCCTTTTCATAGTATCCTGCCAAATGGTGAAACCCGCCGAAAAGGCGTAAACTGGTCTTTGTGCAGGTTTCAATAAATTACATTCATACAGGAGGATATATTGTGAAATATAAAGCGATATTTTTTGACCGTGACAATACTTTAACCTATAATAATCCCGAAAAAGAAAAACAACGGAGCGATCTGATCGAATCCTGGAGCGGTAAAACGTTTACTTTTTCTTATGAGAAAATGGTGGAACTTTTTCAGTTGGCATCAGAGGGGAGAAAACCGTGGTATAGAAATGTTGATGATGAACGGGAGTTTTCAAAGCGTTATTATTATCATATGCTTGTCGGCGAAGGCGTAATTGAGGATTTAAAGAATCGGGCGCTATTGTTGTTTAATGAATTGTGGTGCAATAATGACAAGTTGTTATATCCCGAAACCGTCGAGGTTTTAGAGTATTTCAGATCGAGAGGATATAGAATGGGGGAAATCAGCAACACATCGCCATCTTTGGAGCTTACATTGAAACAACTCGATATAGCAAAGTATTTTACTTCTTTTACCGCAAGTTCTTTAGTAGGCGCAAGCAAACCAAACCCTATAATTTTTTAACGCGGCATTAAACGCGCAAGGTGTAACCGCCCCGGAGAGTTTATTTGTGGACGATGATATTTTTGTTGCTGACGGTGCGAGGGAACAGGGATTTACGTCGTTTTTGATTGATTATGCCGGCGAGTACCCAAACAGAAAAAACGATAAATGGACGATAACGAATCTTAAACAAATTATTGACTATATTAGTGAATAAACATTTTCCGCATTTAACGATTACATCGCAGGCGCTTGAACAGGCGCAGGCGCAGGCCGCGCAGCTGAACATGACCGAGGAGGAGCTCGGCACCGCGGCGGAGTACGCGCAGACGCGGGAAGACGAGAGCATCCCGAGGGACTTTACGCCGGAGCAGGTCAACAAGGTGATGAGATTTGCCGAGATATTTGATTCGGTGGCGGAACAGACGGTTGATCTGATACTGGAAAACGACCAAACCAAAGCGCGCGATCCGGCAAATTACAAATACGAGGCGTACACCGAGGGGCCGGTCCCGCAGACGGTGAACGCGGAGGCGGCTCAAACCGTCGTAATTCCGGCTTTGGAGACGTTAGCGATCGCAAAACAGATCGAAAACGCGAAAGCGCAGGCGAAACAGCGGGGAGTCAATGAACGGACGGTTCTTATAGACGTATTAAAAAATATATTTACACAAAAATATGGAGAAAATGTTACTGTTGCGGTTAAATCGATAACAGAGGAGGGGAAACCGTATAACGTGACCGCATACAAGGGCGTTTCTAAAGAAATTATAAGTGGTCGAAATAATTATACCCAAAAAGAAATGATAGTCATATCTCAAATATCGTCCATCATTGAAAACGCGGAATATTTGGCATCAAGAAAACCGGAAAGCACAAACGACCGCGTCGTGAGATTTGATTATTTTAAAACGAAAACAAAAATCGGAAGCAAAAAATACGATGTATATTTTGACGTTGAAGTGTCGAAGGGGTTGAATAAATATTATACGCATCGGATTAATCAGATGGAATTAAAAGAGAACGCGGGTTCTGGCGCGGAAGTTGAGGGAGTTCAGTTCACTCCGGCGACCACGCAAAACCCGGGTTCCGATACTATTATACCCAATCCCGCGCAAAATGTCAACGGGGATCTTTCGACAGGACTCGGGGCAAACGGCGAATATGTGATACCGGGCGAGACGGGGGCGGCGGAATATGAACTGCCTCCGGCGGCGCAGACACAGGAGACGCGGACACAGGCGGCGGAAACCGAATATCAAATGCCCGGGGAGGCGGCGGGCGACTATCTGCTGCCGGAGGATCTCGCGCCGGAGCCGATACCTCAAACGCGCGTGGCGGACAAACCGGCAAAGACGGCGCTGCCGGGGCGCGGAGCGGCGGCGACCGCGGACGGGATGAGGCCGGACATTGTGAAAAACCTTCCGGCGGCGGCAGCATACACGGCGAAGAACGCCGACACCCTCGATCACGCGGTCAAGCAGGCGGAGCGGCTCGTGTTCGGGACGTTCGCGATTCCGCAAAGCGAGAAGGCGAATGTGCGGACGGAGCTGAAAACGAATAAAACAAGCGAAAATACAGGCCCGAAAAATAAAGAAAAACCGCATAACAATGCGGTTTTTCAATGGTCGGAGTGACTGGACTCGAACCAGCGGCCTCTTGAACCCCATTCAAGCGCGATACCAAACTTCGCTACACCCCGGAATATTTCGGCGCGTCGTTCATGCCGTGTGTGTCCAAATGCCGCGTTTGTTTTTATACCGTGCATACCTCGGCAACGCGACCATCTTGACGGCTAAAATATTATATAACCAATTAACCGGAATGTCAACTATTCGGGGGATGTTTGGGAATTTTCAGATAAAATCATGCCGGCATTCCGATGAAAAACTGAAAGCTAACGGCTGTTTTCGTATGCCGCGATTTTTTCGTTCACCTGCGCGATGAGGTCATTCCAGGTAATGATATCCTCATGCGCAATGATGGGGTGATCATAGAAGTTCACCGCGTAGTTATCGTCTATATACGGAATCCCGTCACGCAGTTCAAAAATCGCAAATGCCTGCCAGCTCTTTCGGTCGGTGACTTTCCAGTTCTTGCCGACCACGGAGCAGCAATAAATTTTGTCGTCCTTGATGAAATAGACATTGCCCGGCTCCGGGATATAAAAACCCCCGGAAACCGCGAGATCCAAGGAACCGATGCTCATGCCGCCGTCCGGGCGAAAGATATAAATTGTGGTGGATTCGGCGGTTTGATCGTTCCACAGGGAACGGATGATTTCCGGCTCGATCTGAGCCATCGCAACGTCGAGATTCCCCAGCGCAGCGCCATCCGGTATCTCGGTTTTTTGAAGATCAAGATATTTGACGACCACCGCGGCAAGGGTACCCACGATGATAAAGATAAAAAAGATCACCCATTTTTTCACCCGTGAACTCATAACAACCACCCTTTCATAAATGAATAAAATTATCGCAAGGCATAATAAATAATTTGGGCGACCTCCTTATCGGTCATCTTGGCGAATTCGATGTGCCAAAAACGCCCCTCTTTTTCAAAAATCGCATAACTGAAGTCGGAAACCATGCCGCCGGCGTAAATTTTAAACAGCTTGCACCGGTATTCGTCGACGATCGTCCAGACCTCGTCGGGGTTACGCAGATCCCGGTTGTATTCCGATTCCGGAAACCTCAAATTCAAGTTGGAGGTGTTTGAAACAATGGACAGCACGGTGCGCGTTTCATCCGCGTTGTCGCGGAATTGGACGCCGACGTTGATTTGATCGGATAACATCGCGCCGGAATCATCCATCGGGATATATTTACGGACACCGCCGATGCTGAAATGATCAAACAGCGGGGCTTCAACAGACGGGTTGACGCCGATGATTTTTGTCAAATCCTCCCCGGTTTGAATGTCGGCGATATCCTCCCAGATAAAATTGGCCTCGACAAGCTCGCCGAATTGAATTTGATTCCACTGTAAGTCGATCTGTTTGATGCTTTTGTCCTCATTATTCGTTGTCAGCATAATCGCGGCGAGGGACACCACGATCACACCCACCCAGATCAAGATGATATAAAGCGTTCTTTGGTCTTTTTTTTGCCGGGAAGTTTTGTCGTCCATCAGTCAACATCTCCGCTCTGTGTAAAGATTGAGGTGATAATCAGTCGGATATCGCGCTTGGTCAGATTCTCGAAATGGGCAATCCATTCCCGCTCTTTAAATTCAAATTTTGAAAAATAGGCCTTGGCGCCCATGAACTTATAAATACAGAGGTCGCGGTCTGCGAAAGTGGAAAAGTGATTGTTATAACTGGCGGGGTCGGTGCCGACTTTGTTGTGCGCCAAGTAATCGCTCTGGGTGCAAAGCCCCAGACCCTCGGACATGATGATCAAAAAGAATTTTTCGGGGTTATCGTCATCGGCATAACGCAGACGGATCACGGCTTTAAAATCTCTGCCGTCGCCCTCGTCCTGGTCGATCAATTCCGCTTTCGCCAATGAAAATCCCTCGGGGACATAGGGCGGAAACGGGGAGAAGCCGAACATTGCCGCGATGCCGTCGGGTTCGTCGATGAGTTCGGTATAGGTTCGAATGCCCGTTTCGGCCTTCATATTGATTAAACCGCCGGTATAATCGGTGTAGTAATAGTCCCGAGGATCCAGCGAGCGATTCGTGAACCAAAAAGCCGCAAAGATTGCAAGCAGCGCGACGAACGCGACGGCGAGAATGATTTTGAATGTATGTTTTTTGATGATGATGCCGTTGTTTTTTCCGAGCCGCATTCCACAGGTTCCCTTCAAGCATAATTTTCCCGATTGTATCATGTTTTTGTGATGTTTTCAAGTACTGCCGGACATGCGGTGTTATGCCGGGCGTGCGCTTGACACTTTTCGGGGTTTTGGTGTAAACTGAATGCACCATGTAACCCGCAAGGAGGCACCCGAATGTTTGATGTTAAGACAGTCCGCGAAAACCAAGGGCTCAGAGCTGAACCCTTTTTAGCCGCGATAGAAGCCAAGACGCCCGCCTCGGATTTTTCACAACGCTGTAATGCCGTTGCCGAGATGTGCGAGGGATCGGAAAAAACAGCGGCGGCGCTTTCGCTGTATGCCGAGAGTCAAACGCTTTCAATCAAAAGCGGAGGACGCACCATTGACCCCGTCACACCGGAAGATATTATAAAATGGTGCCCGATTTTACAATCGCCGTTTCAATACGGATTGACCGACGGGCAAAAAAATGCGCTCGGGCGAACCGACAAGGCCTTGAGCGGTATTCCGGCTTATGACCTTGCGCAGCGATATATCAAAATCCACGGGTTTTCCCGGCCTGAGGCGGTTTTGGCGTTTTTGGCGGAAAACCCCGAGCGGCTGACTAATGCGCAAAAGATTGCGGTTTTAAACGCGCGAAAGGGTAAAACCGCCTATGAAACCGCGAGTTTTGCCAATCCGTTCCGCGCCGATTCCGACGCGCTGGCGTCCGGGGCGGCGTTTGGCGTTGCTTATGCGCCGCAGCCCGAAATCGCCGCCGAGAACGCGATGAAATATGCGCTGGTCAGTCACCACAAGGGCGGAGTGTATGCCGCGATGTGGATGGCCGCGATGATCGCCCACGCCTCGACGATTTCCGATCCCGAGGTGTTTACGGTGCGGTCGTTTTCGTGCGTGCCGATCCCGTCGGTGTGGTTTCGGGCGGTCTCCTGGATGCAGCGCAACCTCAATTGCAAAATCGACGCCGCCGAATGCGCGAAGGACTTAATTCGGGTGTCCGGTCATCACGGCGTGACCCGGGACGAGGGCGCGGTCAGTGATCCCGAGTCCGATGAAATTGCAAAAAACTTTATTCAAAACGGCGCATATTCCAACGCGATGGCTGTTGCGGCGGCGCTGTTATACAGCGGGGGCGATTCGAAAAAGGCGCTTGAAAACGTCGATTTGTTCGGTTGCGACACCGCGCTCACACGTCCGCTGGTACAGGCAGTCGCGGTTTTGATGAGATAGAGCGCCAGGTTTTTCAATCAGATAAACGGGGGCTTATATGTCCGATGTCGTGAAAAAGAAAATCACCGTTGCGACCGCTGCCACGGCTGCGTGCGCGGTGTTTTTTGCTGCGGTCCTATGGCAGGGGCTTGCGATCCGGGTGTATACGGTATATACGAACAAACTAAAATCGGCGGTACGCATCGCGCTGATCACCGATTTACACGGGTCATTGTACGGAGGCAGCCAAAAGAATCTGATTAAAGCAATCAAAAAGCGAAATTGCGATCTTGTGCTGTTCGCAGGTGATATTTTTGATGAATATACGCTCGACGACAATGCCAAACGATTATTGACGGCGCTTTCGGCGTTTTATCCGTGTTATTATGTGACCGGGAATCATGAACACTGGAGAGGCGATGCGGCACAGATCAAACAGTGGGTGCGCAATTGCGGAATCACCGTTTTGGAGGGCACCGGACAGATCGTTGCAATCCGCGGGCAAAAATTGATGATCTTGGGCGTGGACGATCCCGAGGCCTTTGCGGGTTCCTCCTATTCGCAAAACCGCGTCGGCGGCGGCTGGTACAGGCAGTTCGAGGCCTGCCGCGCGGCGATCGAGCGCGGCACGTTCAGCGTGTTGGTGTCCCATCGACCCGAGTTGGTCTCGGCGTATGCCGACAGCGGTTTCGATTTGGTGGTTTCGGGGCATGCCCATGGCGGGCAGATGCGCATTCCGTTTATCGCAAACGGTTTTTACGCGCCGAATCAAGGGTTTTTCCCGCCGTTCGCGGGCGGGTTATACGAATTGGAAAGCACCGATCTGATCGTGAGCCGAGGGTTATGTAAAAACGAGATTCCGCGTGTGTTCAACCCGCCGGAAGTGGTCATAATCGATATTTTACCGGTGGTTATTTAGGTATAAAAGGCAATAACAGTCAAACAAAAGTGCAAGGTTTTTAAGCGATTCACTCAAAAACTTTGCACCTGAACAATTCGAAAACGCCATTGAACCATTATAGCTGTTGCGTTTGAATTGTTCAGCAGGCATTCATTAAGGAAACATTAAAAACAATCCCCCGCCGGAACCGTCTCCGGCGGGGGATTGTAACGATTTATGTTGTCAATTATTTTGTGGTTGTGGAATTGCGTTTTTTCGCGGTGACCAGCGTGATGCCGGCGAGCGAGAGAAGCGCAAAGATCGCGATGGTGATCACCGATGCGTTATCATTGCCGCCCATGCTCGGGACATCCGTCGGGGCCTGGTTGTCGGAAATGGTAACCGGCGGCTGGCTCGCTGTCGAAACGGGCTCGGGTTCGGAGACGACCGGGATCGCGGTCCATTTCGCATAAACGGTGACATTGCCGACGAGGTTATAGGGGAAGCCGATGGCGCTGCCGGTTCCGCCGGAGTTGGAATACCAGCCCGCGAAGGTGTGACCGGCTTTGGTCGGCGCTGCGGGAGCGTTGACATATTCACCGAAATTGCCGGAGACGGACGCCACGGAGGTGCCGCCTTCCGAGTTGAAGGAGATTGTGTAGGTGCCTGCGGTCCATCTCGCATAGACGGTGATATTTCCGGTCAGGATGTGCGGGAAGCTGACCGCGCTGCCTGTTCCGTTGATGCCGGTATACCAGCCCGAGAAGGTGAAGCCGTAGCGGGTCGGATCCCCGGGTTTGGCCACCGAGGTGTTATAGTTCCGGGTGACAGGCGAGACGCTGCTGCCGCTCCGGGAGTCAAAAATCATCGTATAGCTGTTGATGTTCCACTTGGCGTAGAGGGTGACATTGCCCGTGACGGTGTACGGGAAGGAGACGAGGTCTCCCGTGCCGTTTTCACCTGTCCACCAACCGCCGAAGGTGTAATGGGTTCTTGTCGCGACCGGGGCGTCTGCAATCTGCGTATTGTAGGCCCGTGTGATCGGAGGAACCGCGCTGCCGGCACCGGCGTCGAAGGTCACGGTGTAGTCGACCGGCGTCCACTTGGCGTGGAGGGTGACATTGCCCGTGACGGTGTACGGGAAAGTGACTTGGGTTCCGGTGCCGTCATCACCCGTCCACCAGCCGTCGAAGTCGTAATGGGCCTTCGTCGTGGCGGGGGCGTCTGTAATCTGTGTATTGTAGGCCTGTGTGACCGGAGAGACCGCGCTGCCGCCCTCGGCGTCGAAGGTCACCGTGTAGTCGACCGGCGTCCACTTGGCGTAGAGGGTGACATTGCCCGTGACGGTGTACGGGAAAGTGACCTGGGTTCCGGTGCCGTCATCGCCCGTCCACCAGCCGCCGAAATCGTAATGGACCTTCGTCGTGGCGGGGGCGTCTGTAATCTGCGTATTGTAGGCCTGTGTGACCGGAGAGACCGCGCTGCCGCCCTCGGCGTCGAAGG
>CAZPLU010000034.1:0-7718 GCA_964587625.1 uncultured Eubacteriales bacterium | reverse complement strand
TCACCGTGTAGTCGATCGGCGTCCACTTGGCGTACAGATCCAAATCATCAAATACATAGATAATTCCCCACCAATGCCCGGGCGCTTTTACCCATTGACCTACCGCATAATCGGTTCCCGTTCCGGCGGAATTTGAGTTCCAGCCGGAGAAGGTGTGTCCGGTTTTGGCCAGCGAGCCGGGCCCGCTGACCTGTGCCCACAAGTCGAGTTCCCAATCTACAGTGGTCAAAGAAAATCTTGTGCGGCCGGGCGCGCTGCCGCCGGTGTTTCCGTTGCCGTTGTAATAAATGTAATTGTGAACCGTGGCTGATACCGTCGAAGTCAGCAATGTGAAGCATAGGGTCAGCGCAAGCACAAGCGCCGATATCTTTTTCCATTTCTTCATTTTATAAAATCTCCTTCCAGTTTTCAAATTCTCATGGTGTGTGTGACATGGGGCAGAAAACAATTCTCCCATGTGACGGTATTTTAACATATCTCGGTTACATATCGGTTACATTTTGAGATATCCCATGGTTTTTTCAGGAAAAACCATCCGCCATATGCGACCAATGCGGAAACCGCCGAAAGCCCTCGGGACTTTCGGCGGTTTTTGAACCGGTTTGCGCGTTTAAGGAATTCGCTATCTTTCGCTGCTGAGCTTTTTCAATCCGATAACCGCAAGCCCCGAGATCATCAATGCGGACAGGATGATGATCGTGATTGAGGTGGCGTCGATGCCCTGTTCACCCATCGCAGGCACGCTGGTCGGGGTCGGCGTCGAACTGATGATCGCAGGCGTCGAAGAGACCGCGGGCGTGATGGATGTGGTGGGCACCGAGACCTCCGTGACGACGGCAATTTTAACCCACTTGGCATAAACGGTGGCGTTGCCGACGACGTTATACGGGAAAACGGCTTTGCTGCCGGTGCCGTTGTCACCCAGATACCAACCGTCAAACGTGTAGCCGTCTTTGGTCGGATTCGCGGGGGCGTTGACATATTCGCCGTAAGGCCGTGACTGCGAGGCAACCGCGCTGCCGCCCTCCGAGTCAAACTTCAGCGTATATGTGTTTGCGTTCCATTTCGCGTGGACGGTGATGCTCTTCTTGATGGTATACGGAAAAACGATCTTGGCGCCGATGCCCAAAGAACCCGTATACCAACCGTCGAACGTAAACCCGAAACGCGTCGGGGGTTGGGGCGCGGCAATTTTGGTATCATACGCCTGTGTGACCGGATCGACGCTGGAGCCGCCCTCGGAATCGAATACCATCGTGTAAAAGTTGATATTCCATTTCGCATAGACGGTCACATTGTCCGTCAGAGTATAGGGGAATCCAACCGCGCTGCCCGTGCCGCCCGCGTTCGAATACCAACCGGCAAAGGTATAACCCTCTTTGGTCGGGTCGGCGGGTTTGGCAACGGTGGTGTTGTAGTTTTGGGTCACCGGCGCAACCGCGCTGCCGCCCTCGGAGTTGAAAGTCATGGTGTATGGGTTGATCGTCCATTGTGCGTAAACGGTCACATTGTCCGTCAGGGTGTACGGAAACGCGACGGCGCTGCCGGTTCCGCCGGGGCAGGCGTACCAGCCGGCAAACGTGTGCCCCGTCTTGGTCGGGTCGGCGGGTTTGGCAACGGTGGTGTTGTAGTCCTGGGTCACCGGTGAAACATCGCTGCCGCCCTCGGATTGAAAGGTCATCGTGTATTGGTTGATCGTCCATTGCGCGTACAGGGTTTTGTTTCCGTAATCATATTCCCAGCCGTGGCGTCCCCAATGTTTTCCCGTGATAAAGTCAATCTTATCGCCGGGTTTATAGGTGTCTCCGGAACCGTCGGCAGCCGTGTTCCAGTTTTTGAAGGTATAGCCGGTTTTTAATAGGGAGCCCTGATTTTTGACGGTGGCTTTTTGCCATTCCGAATACGACGCTCCGTCCGATTGAAAACCGCTCGTGCTGCCGTTTCCGTTGTAATAGAGATGGTAGTGCGCATAAAGCAAGTCCGCTTCCGGTCCCGAGTCAGCGGATGCTGCCAGCGAGAACATCCCCACGATCATGATGAGCGCAAGAATGACGGCTGACAATTTTGAGATTTTCTTCATTTTGCATAATCCCCTTTCGATTATTAGAGTTTGACAGATTCATGTGCGGCGAAATGTCGCTTGCATTGTCCGGGTTGACCGATCCGGATGATTTGGGTGTGAAATTTCAGGGTTTCATCCCATCGAAAATGATGGTAACACATGCCAATCGCGAAAAAGGTTGTATTTTAGCCGATTGAAAATTTTTACGATATTTTTTAAAATTTGAGTTTTGAAGGATTTACCGCGCCGATAAACCGGTTTCACTCAAAGGTAAATCTATGTTTTGATTTGCGGTAATATGTTTGTTCCCGACCTGTTTCAAATTCTTTTCATCCGTGGTATAATATGTTAAAACGATGAGAGGAGTTGAGCATATGTCGGTGATCGCGGCGTTTGCCGTACCCCATCCGCCGGTCATAGTACCGGAGGTCGGCAGGGGTGAGGAAAAGAAAATTGCGCAAACCACGGCGGCTTATGAGGATGCGATGCGGCGCGTCTCCGTTTTACAACCCCGGACCGTGGTGGTGACAAGTCCGCACTCGGCGATGTACGCGGATTATTTTCACATCTCACCGGGCGGTTTTGCGCGGGGGGATTTCGGCCGCTTTCGAGCGGAAAATGTGCGCGTTTCGGTCGATTGCGACAAAGAATTTGCCGCCGAACTCTGCGCGCAGACCAAAAAGGCCGGCGTTGCGGCCGGGACGTTCGGGCAGACAGACCCCGACCTTGACCACGGAACGATGGTTCCGCTCTATTTTCTCAATAAATTTTATCAAAACTATCAGCTTGTCCGAATCGGATTGTCCGGTATGCCTCCGTCAGTCCATTACCGCCTGGGGCAATGCATCGCAAAAACAGCCGATGAACTCGACCGCCGGGTGGTGTTCATCGCGAGCGGCGACCTCTCGCACAAACTCAAAAAAGACGGGCCTTACGGCTTTGCGCCCGAGGGGTCGCAGTTTGACCGGCAGCTCATAAAAGCGCTCGCGGAGGGCGATTTTTCGGCGTTGCTCGAATTTTCGCCCGATTTTGCCGACGCCGCCGCCGAATGCGGGCTGCGCTCGTTTCAAATCATGGCGGGCGCGCTCGACGCCAAAAAGGTCACGCACGAACTGCTGTCATACGAGGGTCCGTTCGGGGTCGGCTACGCCGTCGCGGCTTTCGAGGCGCTCGGAGAGGACGCGGATCGGAAGATCGGCGAGCGCCATCAGGCGAAGCAGCGCGAAAAACTCGAAACGGTCAAAGCGGGGGAAGACCCCTATGTCAAACTGGCGCGGCTCTCGGTCGAGACCTATGTGACCGGAAAAAAATCCGCGAAACTGCCGGAAGGTCTGCCCGAAGAGATGCTCATCCGGCGGGCGGGCGTGTTCGTCTCGCTGAAAAAACACGGACAACTGCGCGGCTGCATCGGCACCATCGCCCCGACGACCGAAAATATTGCCGAGGAAATTTTACAAAACGGGATTTCGGCGGCGGCTCACGACCCCCGTTTTGAACCGGTCGAGCCCGACGAACTGCCCGAGCTTGTTTACAGCGTCGACGTGCTGGGCGAACCGGAAAAAATCGAGTCGCCGGAGCAGCTCGATGTGAAAAAATACGGCGTCGTCGTGCAAAACGGCGGGCGGCGCGGGTTGCTGCTGCCCGACCTCGAGGGGATTGACACGGTGTATGACCAAATCGACATCGCCAAGCGCAAGGCCGGCATCCGACCCGCAGAAAAAGCGGAGCTGTCGCGCTTCGAGGTGGTGAGACATCGATGATCTGCGGCCTCTGCCCCCATCATTGCGACATCCCCGAGGGCAAGACCGGCTTTTGCCGCGCCAGGGAGAACCGGGGCGGAAAAATCGTCTGCGGCAATTACGGGCGGCTGACCTCGCTGGCGCTCGACCCGATTGAAAAAAAGCCGCTTTACCGTTTTTTTCCGGGCAGTATGATTTTATCGGCGGGCAGCTACGGCTGCAATTTACGTTGCTCGTTTTGCCAAAACTGCGAAATATCGATGGCCGATCAAAAGGCGGATACGGTTTATTTTTCGCCCGAAGCGCTGGTCGGGCGGGCAAGGCAGGCGGTGCCGCGGGGCAATATCGGCCTTGCGTTCACTTACAACGAGCCGCTGATCTGGTACGAATACGTCCGCGACTGCGCGGCGCTGCTGCGCGAAAACGGATTGAAAACCGTGCTCGTGACCAACGGCATGATCTGCCGCGAACCGTTGTTGCAGCTGCTGCCGCTGGTAGACGCGATGAATGTCGACTTGAAAGGATTTACGCAAAAGTTTTACGATTCGGTGCGCGGCGACCTAGAAACCGTCAAGCAAACAATCGAACTATCGGCAAAACAATGTCATGTCGAGGTCACGACATTGGTCATTCCCGGCCTGAACGACAACCCCGAAGAGATGGAGGCCGAGGCGGAATGGCTGGCGTCGGTCAATCCGGAAATCCCGCTGCACCTCTCCCGCTTTTTCCCGCGTCACAAGATGAGGGACCTCCAAGCGACGCCGATTGAAACGATTTACGATTTGCGCAAGATCGCGGCGAAGCATTTAAAATACGTTTTTATCGGAAATTGTTGATTTTTAAAATGGTCATCGGATACAATCCGATTCGGAACGGTCAAGACCGTTCCCTACACGATGGCGCGTTTTAATTCCTCTCCCTCGGAGGGGTGGCGCGCAGCGCCGGGGTGGTTCAATTTCGATTTTCCATTTTCAATTTTCCAACCACCATTTGCGCGGGCGAACACGTCGGGCCGGTGCCCGTATCGCCCCTTCGGAAAATCAAAAAATATTATCGAAAACCCAAAATATTTTTATAACCGACTTCTTTGCCGATGTGGTACAATGATGCGGCAAGGAGGTGCCGTTATGAATCTGGGTAATTACGGACTCGGCATCGATACCGGCGGGACTTATACAGACGCCGTGATTTACGATTTTGACACCAAAAAAGTTCTCTCACAAGCCAAGACCCCGACTACGCGCGATGATTTGACGGTCTGCATCGGTTCGGCGTTGGATAAGCTGTCGCAGGAACCGCTGAGGAATATCAGATGGGTCTCGCTGTCCACCACGCTGGCGACCAACGCCTGCATCGAGGACAAGGGCTGCCGCGCGAAATTGATTTTGATGGGCAGCACCAAGGCGGTCATGAGGTGGATCGAGGCCGATAAATTTTACGGCTTGCGCGAAGAGGACGTGCTGTGCGTCGACACCCGCGGCAGCTTCGACGGCAAGATCATCGACGAGCCGGACTGGGGCGAACTGCTCGAATCGGAGGGGCAGTGGCTCTCCGACGCCGACGCGCTCAGCGTGGTCGAGAGCAACGCCATCCGCAACGGCGCGGTCTGCGAAAAGCACGCAAAAGAAATTCTGGGCGAAAAATACGACGTCCCGATCGTGCTCGCCAGCGACCTGACGAGCGGTTTGAACGTGATGGAGCGCGGCGCGACCGCGCTGTTGAATGCCCGCCTGCTGCCCGTGACCGAGGAATTTATGGACGCGGTCGGCAAGGCGCTTGAAAAACGAGATATCCATCTGCCCAAGATGATCGTGCGCAGCGACGGCGGCCTGATGAACGAACATCTTTCGCGCGCGCACCCGGTCGAGACGATATTGAGCGGCCCGGCAGCCAGCGTCTTTGGCGGAAAATGGCTGACAGACCGCGAAAACTGTCTGATCATCGACATGGGCGGCACGACGACCGACATTTCGGTCGTGCGCGGCGGGATGCCCGAGACCTCGGGGACGATCCGCATCGGCAACTGGCACACGCAGGTCAAAGGCGTCTTCATCGACACCTTCGGCCTCGGCGGCGACAGCGAGATCACCGCGAAAGACGGCGAACTGGTCCTGAATGCGCGCCGCGTCATGCCGCTGTGCGCGGCGGCGGCGAGATGGCCGTCGGTCACGGGTGAGTTGTGGCGTTTGAAAGAACAAAAGCGCGGCAGCGCGCAGCCGCTGCACGAATTTTTATATCTCGTCAAAGAAATTCAAGATAAAAATTATACCGACGCCGAACGGACGTTGATGGAACTGCTGCGCGCGGGTCCCGTGATGATCGGCGGCGGAAAACTCGATCCCTATAAACTCGGCAGCGAGCGGCTCGAGGCCGAGGGCGTCGTGATGCGCTGCGGCTTCACGCCGACCGACGCCATGCACATCAAGGGCGATTTCAACCATTTCGACAAACAGGCCTCGGTCATGGGCGCGCGCTACTTCATCGACTGCTGCTCGCTCAGGCGCGACAGCGAGGAGAACGTCGAAAAATTCGCCGACGAGGTCTACGGGCTGGTCGAGAAGAAGCTCTATCAAAACCTCGCCCGCGTGCTGCTGACCAACCGCTACCCGTTTTTACGCAAATCCGGGCTCGGCCATCAGTTGACCAAGCTGATCGAGGAGAATTGGAACAACCGAAAGAATAAAAAATCCGACCCGATCTTCGACCTCGCGTTTTGTTCGGGGGCAACGCTCGTCGGCATCGGCGCGCCGACACACCTCTTTTTGCCCGAAGCCGCGAAGGCGCTCGGCATGGCGTGCGTGATTCCCGAAAACGCCGGGGTCGCCAACGCGGTGGGCGCGGTGATTGCGAATATTTCGGCCAAAGTGACGGTCGAAATCGCCCCGAACCGCAACACGGCGGGTGTGATGGGCTATACCGTGCACACGCCGGAAGGCAATTCGACGCACGGAAAGCTCGAAGACGCGATCGCGGCGGCCAAAAAAGCCGCCGAAAAACTGGCGGTCGAGGAGGCGAGACGGCGCGGCTGCGTCGGCGAACTGACGGTGAAGCTGGAATCGTCGACCGGCACGGCCTTTGCCAAGAGCGGCGCCGAGATCGACCTGGGCTCGCTGGTGACCGCAATCGCCTCGGGCAGGGTCGAAATGTGAAGAAAACAGCCCGGACCGCTCCGGGGAATAAAAAACGGAACATATGAACCGCAGGCGCGCCGAATCGGCGCGCCTGCGATAGCAAAATGCCATATGGATATATCGTCTCGGCATCAATCATTCCCCCCTTCCGGCTCGGACGGCTCCAAAATGTCGCGGAAGCAAAATTCGATTAAAATATCTCCTTTTTGCGACGTTTTAACCGTCACGCGGTCGCTGTACATCGCGATTTCCGCAAATTTGCCGTAATCCCTTTCGCCCAAAAACGTCGGGTTTTTTGCCGTGAACAAGAGCCCGATATAACCGTGCGGTAAATCTGGAGCGGGTTGATCGATTACAATATCCACGATTCCCTCGCAAGTCAAAAACAACAATTCTCCGATTTCGCATAGATCATCGAATATTTCCCGTCGAACCGCGTTTTCTCTGTCGTAAACGGGAATCGGATCGAAATACGGTTTGGAAAAGTCGAGCAGTCGGTCGAGTTGTTCTTTGGGCAGCATAAACATCTGCCTTTTTTGTTTTTTCCGGTACGCTTCCTTCGCCTGAATCAGCAGCTGTTTTTTGTCGATTTTGACGGTGAACGGGGTATCGCTTTCGTTGGGCTGAAATTTTTCGTCTTTCATCTCTTTGACCTCCTTCGTTTTTTGGGGACGCACTATATACGAGAGAATCCCGTAAAAATATAAGCGGTTTTAAAAATAAATTTAAAGTTTTATTTGCCCATCCCTTTAGTACAGCAAGGCAAAGACCGTAAAAAGGGACAGT
>CAZPLU010000033.1:0-27444 GCA_964587625.1 uncultured Eubacteriales bacterium | reverse complement strand
TGGTCGGCCTCATAAACAAAATGGTCCGGCGAGAGGAAAAACGGATCAAGAATGACCCCGTTCTCGGATCGTTTGACCCGTTCCACTTCGTCGGCTTGCACTTCAATCGTCATATTCTTATGGATGATACCGATCCCGCCCTCGCGCGCGATCGCAATGGCTGTTTTGCTCTCCGTGACCGTATCCATCGCCGCGCTCAAAAGCGGCGTATTGAGTACAATGGCCTGTGTCAGGCGGGAAGAAAGCTTGATTTCCGTCGGCACGACGTCGGAATAGGCCGGAATGAGCAGCACATCGTCAAACGTCAGCCCCTGTTTGACGAATTTTTGATTGATGTCGGTATTGATCATAACCCCCACCCTTTCGAAATATTTTCAGTACTATAACACAATGTCACCCGCGTTGTCAACGAAAAACTCGAAAAACCATGCGTTCACTTTATAACTCGCATAAAATCCGTGAGATCATCGCATTGCTGATTAGAAATCCGCGCGAAGTCAGCGAAAACCGCCCGTCCTTTTCGACCGCAAGCCCGTGTTTTATCCAGTCCCGCATCACTATTTCAAGGTTTGCCATTCCTTTTTCCCCGACCAGCTTGTTCAATTCGTCAAGCGCGATCCCCTGCGAGAGCCGGAGCGCCGTCGCGATTCTTTCCTCGGCGTTTCCGCCCTCTCCGTCGGGAGTGGTCTTTTGCGGATTTTTCACAAACCCCGCCAAGTCGCGCGGATAATAAAATCGCCTGCCGCTATAAAAACTGTGCGCCGCCGGGCCGAGCCCGATATACGATTCCGGCGTCCAATACTTCAAATTATGGCGGCTTTTCCCGCCCGGTTTGGCGAAATTCGAAATCTCATACTGGGCGAACCCGTTTCGTTCAAACGTTTCGCAGACGGCCAGATAGCTGTCGGCAACCGCGTCCTCGCCGGGCAGGTTCAAATTCATGCCGTAAAACGGCGTCCCCACCTCGACTTTCAGCATGTACGCGCTGATATGGTCGAGCGGCAGACCGCACAGCGCTTTCGCCGTTTCGCGGTCTTTTTCCGGCGTCGAATCGGGCAGCGACAGCATCAAATCGGCGGAGATATGCCGAAACCCCGCGCCAAAGGCCGTCGAAATCGCCGTTATCGCCTGCCCCGCACCATGCCGCCGCCCGAGTTTTTGTAAAACTGTGTCGTCGAGCGATTGAATCCCGATTGAAATGCGGTTGAATCCGCCGTCGTACAGCGCTTTCGCCGCCTCCGGGGCGACGTCCTCCGGGTTGGCCTCAAGCGTGATCTCTCCGTCTGCTTCCAATTGAAATATTTTGCAAAGCCCGTCCAACAAGCGGCACAAATTTTTCGCGCCGAGCAGCGGCGGATTGCCGCCGCCGAAATAGACCGTGTCGATTTTTTCATCCCGATACGGCTCCGCGGCTTTCAAAACCGCCGAAATATACAATTCGGCCGCACCGTCTTCCGGTCTGACCGAATAAAAGTCGCAATAACGGCACTTGGAACGGCAAAACGGGACATGGATATATAATCCGGTCATTTCATGCCTTCCCGTTCGATTTTCTCAAGCGTGTCGGCCAGCACCCGCGCCCGCAGTTTTGCAAGCGCCGGATGGCACTTCGATTCCTCGATGCCGTAGGTCTGCTGCAAGTCGTATTCAATCGGAATCCAAGTGGCGACATCGGTCTCGTTGTGCGAGATCACGGCCTCCAGCATATCCAGCGCCCGCCAGACCTTGGCCTCGATGGTTTTGCGCTCTGCCATCTCTTCAAATAGCCCGGCAATCTCGTCCTTTTTCGCGGTCGGAAGGGTCTTAATGAGTTTCAATACCGCATCGTCCTCGCGCGCAATGTCCTTTTCGCTCTTTTGAAACGACGGGATATCGCCCGTGACCGCCTCGCCGAAGTCGTGGACAAGGCACATCTTGATCACCTTGTCCGTGTCCACGCCGTCGAGCTCGCCCGAAAGCAGATAGGCCATCGCCGCCAGCCGCCAGCTGTGCTCGGCGACGCTCTCGGCGCGTCCCGCGGTCGTAAAATTATGTCTGGTATAACACTTCAATTTTTCGATCTTACTTAAAAAATCGAGGAACTTCCGCTCGTCCATTTTACAACCACCTCGGGCCTATTCGTCCAGCTTCAGCACATTCATAAACGCCTCGGGCGGCACCTCGATGCTGCCCAGCTGCCGCATCTTCTTTTTGCCCTCTTTTTGCTTTTCGAGCAGCTTCTTTTTGCGCGTGATGTCGCCGCCGTAGCACTTGGCGAGCACGTCCTTGCGCATGGCCTTGACCGTCTCGCGGGCGACAATTCTGCCCCCGACCGCCGCTTGTACGGGTACCTCAAACATCTGGCGCGGGATATTTTCTTTCAGCTTTTCGACCAGCCGCCGCGCGCGGGTGTTCACCCGCTCGGTGTTGACGATGAACGACAACGCGTCGACGATCTCGCCGTTGAGCAAAATATCCATCTTGACCAGCTGCGATTCCTTGTAGCCGTTGAATTCATAGTCAAATGAGGCATATCCCTTGGTGCGCGATTTGAGCGCATCGAAAAAGTCGTAGATGATCTCATTCAGCGGCAGCTCGTAGTGGATGCTGACACGGGCCTCGTCGAGATACTGCATGTCTTTAAAAATACCCCGCCGGTCCTGCGCCAGCTCCATGATGCTGCCGACATATTCAGCCGGTGAAAAGATGTGCGCGTCGACAATCGGCTCCTCGGCTTTTACGATCAACGACGGGTCGGGGTAGTTGGTCGGATTGTCGATGTATTTTTCGGTCTTGTCGGTCAGGGTCAGTTTATAAACGACGCTCGGCGCGGTCGTGATCAGATCCATGTCGAACTCGCGCTCGAGCCGCTCCTGGATGATCTCCATGTGCAAAAGCCCCAAAAACCCGCAGCGAAACCCGAATCCGAGCGCCTTGGAGGTCTCGGGCTCAAAAAACAGCGCCGCGTCGTTTAATTGCAATTTATCCAATGCGTCGCGCAGGTCGCCGTAGCGCGCGCCGTCCGCGGGGTAGATGCCGCAGAACACCATCGACAGCACCTTTTTATAGCCCGGCAGCGGCTCTTTGGCACGCCGTCCGGCGTCGGTCACGGTGTCGCCGACCGCGACGTCGCGCACGGTCTTGATCGAGGCGGTTATGTAACCGACCTCGCCGGCCTCCAGCGTCGGCGCCGGCCGGTGTCTGGTCGGCAGCATCACGCCGACCTCGGTCACCTCAAATTCGGTACCCACGGCCATCATTTTGATCGTGTCCCCCGCCTTGACGATGCCGTCAACCACGCGCACATAGATGATGACGCCCTTGTAGCTGTCGTAAAACGAATCGAAGATCAGCGCGCGCAGCGGGGCGTCGCGGTCGGCCTTGGGCGGCGGGCAGCGGCGCACGACCTGCCGCATCACATCGTCGATGTTGACGTCGTTTTTGGCCGAGACCTGCGGCGCGTCCTGCGCGGGGATGCCGATGATGTTTTCTATTTCTTCAATCGCGTCCTGCGGCCTCGCCGACGGCAGATCGATCTTGTTGATCACCGGCATGATCTCAAGTTGGTGATCCACCGCCAGATAGGTGTTGGCGAGCGTCTGCGCCTCGACCCCCTGGGTGGCGTCTACCACCAAAATCGCGCCTTCGCAAGCCGCCAGCGACCGGCTGACCTCATAGTTGAAGTCGACATGCCCCGGCGTGTCGATCAGGTTGAATTCATATTGTCGATCGTCGCATATATAGCTCAAATTGACGGCGCGCGCCTTGATGGTGATGCCGCGCTCGCGCTCGATATCCATGTTGTCTAAAATCTGATCGGCCTTTTCCCGCGCGCTGACCGCGTTGGCGTGTTCCAAAATGCGGTCGGCGAGTGTGCTTTTGCCGTGGTCGATGTGGGCGATGATGCAAAAATTACGGATGAATTTCGGGTCGACGGCCATTGATGATCTCCTTTTTATTTTAATTTTCCCGCAAAACAAGTCGCGGGTTTGCCTTTCAGCGTCTGCTGCGCAAGGTCGCGCACCGCCTCGACGGTCACCGAGGCGATCAGCGCCTGCGACTTGCGCTCGGTGCGCTGCGGCAGACCGAGGGTTTCGCGTCTGCCCATATCCATAGCCAAATTATACGAATTTTCATAACCCATCGCAAGCCCCGCGCTCGCCTGGTTTTTGGCGCGCTCGAGTTCCTCGGGCGTGATGCCGTTCAGCAGCTCTTTCAATATGCCGCCGATCTCGGAAAGCGCCTGCTTTTTGGCAGAGGGGGATATCCCGGCGGCAATGGTGAACACGCCGCCGCCGCGGTGGGCTGTGAAATAGCTGTAAATCGAATAGGCGAGTCCCAAGTCCTCTCGCAGCCGTCGAAACAGCCGGCTCGAAGCCGCGCCGCCCGCCGCCGAATTGAACAGGGACATCGCGGCGGCTTGCTTGCTGCCGATCGCGACGCCCGGATAAGCAATGCACAGCTGCATCTGTTCGGTCTTGCGCGAAAAAGTCAGGGTGTTTCCGAAGTTGAACACCGGAGGGAGGAGTATCGTCTTTTCAAAACCGGTCTTTGCCGTCGGGGAAAACGCTATTTCCAGCGCTTCGGCAACCCGGTTTTCGTCGAAATTTCCGCTGACGGCGACGACGATGTTCTCCGGACGGTAAAAAAGCTCATAAAACGCCCGCAGGTTTTCGCTTGTGACGCCGCCGACGCTCGCCGTCGTTCCCACGATGTTTCGGCCCAGCGGATGCGGCGCCCAGGCGGCTTGGAAAATGCCGTCTGCGGCAAGATCCTCGGGGTCGTCGTTGTACATGTTGATCTCTTCCAAAACCACGCCCCGCTCGGTGTCCACGTCGGATTTCGCAAATACCGGATCCGTTACGAGGTCGCCCAAAATCTCAATGCCGCGCGCGTCAAACGCGGGCAGCATGCGCATATAGTAGCAGGTATATTCCTTGCTGGTAAAGGCGTTCATCTGCGCGCCGATCAGGTCGGTCTCATTGGCGATGTCTAACGAAGAGCGCTTATGCGTCCCCTTAAAAAGCATGTGTTCAATGAAGTGCGAAAAGCCGTGGGTCTGCTCCTGTTCATAGCGCGAACCCACGCCGATAAAGGTCGCGACCGTCGCGGCTTTTGCATAGGCGCGCCGATCGGTCAGCACGCGGATACCGTTGGTGAGCTCAAATCGTTTCATTCGATCTTTTATCCTTTTTATATTGTGGGGAACGGTCTCGGAACGCATCCGATGTGACCGTTCCGCATTGAATTTTATTTGAATGGCGACGGTGTTTTTAACATCAACTTTTGGGGTTGGGCCGTCGAAAACGCCGGCCCCCACGCGGAATGGTATTGACCATTCCCCGCATTTTATCAAACAAGGGGTTCAAATCTGATTTGAACCCCTTGTAAAGCTTCCGACCGTGTTCTATCTGCGCGGTCCGCGGTTGTGGAAATCATTGTCGCGGCGCGGCGGACGCGGCGCCGAAGCCGATTCGGGCAGCGGCCTGCCCTCGATTTCGGCGATGGCGGCGACGCGGGACAGATTCAAGCGTCCCTGGTCGTCGATCTCGGTGACCTTGACCACGACCTCGTCGCCCACGTTGACGACGTCCTCGACCTTTTCAACCCGATGGAAATCGAGCTTGGAGATATGCACCAGACCCTCTTTGCCCGGGGCGATCTCGACGAACGCGCCGAATTGCATCAGACGGGTGACCTTGCCCTTGTAGATCGCGCCGATCTCCGGGTCGAACGCGATGGTCTTGACGATCTCGAGCGCGCGGTTGACGTTGTCGAGATTGATGCCGAAGATCGCGACCCTGCCGTCGTCCTCGACGTCGATCTTGACGTCGCAGTCGGCGCAGATCTTCTGGATGACCTTGCCGCCGCTGCCGATGACTTCGCGGATCTTGTCGGGGTTGATCTTGACGGTTGCCATCTTGGGCGCATAGGGCGAAAGCTGCTCGCGCGGCTTGCCGATGCACTTCAGCATGACGTCGTTGATGATATAGGCGCGCGCTTTGAGGGTTTTTTCAAGCGCCTCTTTGATGATATCGAAGGTCAAGCCGTCGATTTTGAGGTCCATCTGGATCGCGGTGATGCCCTTGAGGGTACCCGCGACTTTGAAATCCATGTCGCCGAAGAAGTCCTCGACGCCCTGGATGTCGACCATGGTCATCCAGCGGTCGCCCTCGGTGATCAGACCGCAGGAGATGCCCGCGACCGGAGCCGCGATCTGGACGCCCGCGTCCATCAGCGCCAGCGTCGAGCCGCAGATCGAGGCCTGCGAGGTCGAGCCGTTGGAAGATAAAATTTCGGAGACCAGACGGATGGTATAGGGGAAGTCGTCCTCGGACGGGAGGACCGGCAGCAACGCGCGCTCGCTGAGTGCGCCGTGGCCGATCTCGCGGCGGCCGGGGCCTCTGGACGGTCTTGTCTCGCCGACCGAATAAGACGGCATATTGTAGTGGTGCATATAGCGCTTGGACTCGTCGCCGTCAATGCCGTCGAGCAATTGTTTTTCGCCGATCGGGGCCAATGTCGCGACCGTGAGCGACTGGGTCTGACCTCTCGAGAACAGGCCCGAGCCGTGGGTGCGCGGCAGAATGGCAACCTCGGCGTGCAGCGGGCGCATATCGTCGAGACCCCTGCCGTCGACGCGCTTGCCGTCGTCGAGCAGCCAGCGGCGCACGACATATTTTTGGATCTTATAAATACACTCGTCAATTGCGGCGGCGCTTCCGGCGGTCTCGTCGAATTTCGCGTGCATCGCGTCCCGAACCGGTTTCATGCGCTCCTCGCGCACATTTTTGTCGTCGGTATCCAACGCGTGACGGATGTCCTCGATGCAGGCGTCTTTGACCGCGTCAAAGAGTTCCTGCGCCGGCTCGAGTGAGACGACCTCGAATTTGGGTTTGCCGACCGCGTCTTTGATCCCGTTGATAAATTCGACCATGCGCTTGTTTTCGATGTCGGCAAGGCGGATGCCCTCCAGCATCACTTCGTTGCTGACTTCATTCGCGCCGGCCTCGATCATCACGACTTTGTCGGCGGAAGAGGCGACCGTGACCTCCATCTCGGAGACCGCGCGTTCTTCGAAAGTCGGATTCAACACGACCCGGCCGTTGACATACCCGGCGCTAACGCCGCTGATCGGGCCGTTCCAGGGGATGTCCGAGATGCTGATGGCGATCGAAGCGCCCAACATCGCGGTGATCTCGGGGGCGCAGTCGGGGTCGACCGACATCACGGTCAAAACGACGCCGCAGTCGTTGCGCATATCTTTGGGGAACAGCGGGCGCAGCGGGCGGTCGATGACGCGGGAAGCCAAAACCGCGGCCTCGGACGGTCTGCCCTCGCGGCGCTGCCAGTTGCCGGGGATTTTCCCGACGGCATAAAGTTTTTCCTCATAATCGACCGACAGCGGGAAGTAGTCCACCCCCTCGCGCGGTTTGGCGGAAGCGGTTGCGCTGGCCATAACGACGGTCTCGCCGTAGCGGACCATGCAGGCGCCGCCCGACAAGAAGGCGTATTTTCCGATTTCAACGGAAAACGGCCTTCCGCAGAAGACGGTTGAAAATGTTTTAATTTCGCTCATGGGAACCTCCGTATTTATAATGTTATTACAAATCCCGGCGGCTTTTAGCAATAAAGCCAAGGCGGCGGTTCCGCCCTCGATTCACTGCTAACAACCGCAGGATATTGCCGTATTTTGGGGACTTCCGCGCAATTCCGACCCGGCGGCCCGAAGCCCGAAAATCCGCAAAAGGGACAGGCGGAAACCGCCTGCCCCCGTGGTTGTATTACTTTCTGAGTTCGAGCTTTTCGATGATCGCGCGGTATCTGGTGATATCCTTTTTCATCAGGTAGTTGAGCAGATTTCTGCGTTTTCCGACCATCTGGAGCAGACCGCGGCGGGAATGGGCGTCCTTTTTATGAATCTTGCAGTGTTCGGTCAGATCGGCGATGCGCTTGGTCAAAATCGCAATCTGAATTTCGGGAGAGCCGGTATCGTGTTCGGCACGGGCGTTCGCGGCGATGATGCCGCCTTTGATCTCTTTGTCGAGCATGTTTTACCACCTTTAAAGATTATCCGTTCACGCAGGATGGGCGGGTGATTTCTGTACCCCATTCCGCGAAAAGGCGTGGAAAGTATACCACAATATTCTATCCCTGTCAAGCTTAATTATAAGTGACCGTATCAATATCGGCGTTTTGCAGCGCAAAAACGTAATATTCCTTGGTGTCGGGATTCTTTTTCATCACATAGACCTTGTACTTTTCCGCGGCTTCCGTGCTTTTTTGATCGGTGAATTCGTCATACCAGGAGCTGCTTTTCGGATAGTAACCGACCGTCAGATACATCTCATCGCCTCTGCGCCGGATGCTCTCGACGCGGGCGGTATATTCGCCGAACTCGCCCAGGATCGGCACGACAAAAGAGTCGACGTCGGTCCGGTATTCGAAGATGACCGTGCCCTCCTCCATCTCGGGGTCGATTTCACCGCCGTCCACGGTCATGCTGCGGCGGGGGATTGTCACATTCGGGCCGTAAAGACGCTTGCTGACGGCGTCAAGGTCGGCCACGGGGATCAAAATCTGTCCGTATTCGTCGGTTGAAAACCGCGTGATGTCGCCGCTGAACACCGTCGACCAAATCGAGGATTGCAAAACGACAGCGTCGCTGAGTTTCCCCGGCTCGGCGAAATTCGGCGGGTCGAGCATGACGATCGGATCCACCATCGCGGCGTATTTTTCGCGCTGTGCCGTGTCATCGGTCAAAGCGAAAAACAATTTCGTCCCGACGACAATCAGCGTGACAAAACCGATCAACGTCAAAACAATCACAAACAATCCGAGCGGCGCGGCATACCTTTTCCGCGGCTTTGCCGCCGATTTTACCTGTTCGCTCATCGCATCACACCTGCCCTGTCTATCGAATTTGCCCGTCGCCGACGACGGTGTATTTATAACTCGTGAGGTCGGCGAGCCCCATCGGCCCGCGCGCATGCAGTTTTTGGGTCGAAATGCCGATCTCGGCGCCGAGTCCGAAACAGCCGCCGTCTGTGAAGCGGGTCGAGGCATTGACATAGACCGCCGCCGCGTCGACGCGGGTCAAAAACGCCTGCGCCGCCGCGAGATCGCGGGTGACGATGGCCTCGCTGTGTCGCGTGTCATGCGCCGCAATGTGGGCGATCGCCTCGTCGATCGAGCCGACGATTTTCACCGCCATGATCAGTTCGCCGAACTCGGTGTCAAAGTCCTCCGGCTCGGCCAAAACCGCGTTTTCGCCCTTTAAAATCGCATGCGATTCGGCGCAGCAGCGCAGCTGAACGCCGTACCTGTCAAACGCCGTTTGAATCGCCGGCAGCGCCGTTTTCGCAATCTCCCGGTGGCACAGCAAAATCTCCGCCGCGTTGCAGACCGAGGGGCGCGAGGTCTTGGCGTTTTCGGTGATGCTCACGGCCGTTTCGAGGTCGGCGGCCTTGTCGATATACACGCTGCAAATACCCGCGCCTGTCTCGATGACCGGCATCGTGGCGGTTTTACGCACGGCTTGGATCAACCCCGCCCCGCCGCGCGGAATCATGCAGTCCAAATAGCTGTCCTGTTTTAAAAATTCATCGGCGACCGCGCGGTCGGCTGTCGGGATCAGATTGATGAAGTTTTGATCCAGTCCGAGTTCCTCAAGCGCCTTGCGCATCGTATCGACCAACGCCGTGTTGCTGCGCAGGGCTTCTTTCCCGCCGCGCAAAATACAGGCGTTTCCGGATTTGAGGCACAGCGCCGCCACATCGGCGCTGACATTCGGACGCGCTTCGAAAATCACGCCGATCACACCGATCGGCACGCTGACCTTGGTGATTCTCAATCCGTTTTCCGCCACATGTCCGCCCTTGACAATCCCGACCGGATCGGGCATCAAAATCAACTCGTCGATCCCCTTGCAGATGTCGTCGATACGCCTCTCGGTCAGCGTCAGCCGGTCGAGCAGCGAACTGCTCATGCCGCTTTTTTTCGCATCCCCGACGTCTTTGGCGTTCTCTGACAGGATGCCAGCCCGATTTCGATCAAGGTGGGCGCGCATCGCCGCCAGCGCGCGGTTTTTTTCGCCGCCGCCGAGTACCGCCAGCCGTTCGGACGCGGCCTTGGCCGCGATGCACATTTGTTCAAGTTGAAACGCCATATGAGCCCCCTTCGCAAAACCGATACGCCCTCATTCCCAATAGATCTCCGTATGCGCCCCGTCGACATATAAATCCGCGCCCTGCCAGACGACCTCCGGTTTTTGATAATCCCCGACATCGACAATCCGATACAGGACATTGACTTCATCGGTGTTTTCAAACCGCCCGAGCGCCAGATTGACGCCGGTTTTTTTGGCGGTGATCGAGATATCATAGACATTCCCGGCGTCGCGGATGACAATCACCTTCGCCACTTCCGCCCGATCATTATATACGCTGAACCTGTCTTTGATTCGCGCCATCGGCGTCAAGACGGGAACGATGACGATGATCAGGGTGACGAGCGCCAGCATGGCGCCGACCATCAGGCCCAGTGAGCGCTTTACGGTGTCTTCGCACAGTTTGTAGGCCTGATAAAGCGTCCATGCGACGCAGACGACGGCAAACGGCAGAATCAGGGTGTGCTCGACGCAGGACCAGACATAAATCCACCATGCCGAATTGGCGCAGGCAAAAACCAACAGCCCCGTCTCCTGTGCTTTAGAAAGCGCTTTCCCCCGATAATCCAATCCGGCGCACACGCAGACCAGCGCAATGACCCCGGCGGTGACGCCGCACCAGACATAGCCGTTATAGGGAATGAAGATCCGGCCGAACAGCCAGCCGAATAAAAACAGCGCGATCACTCCGCTCAATGCGGTCGGGCCGTAGGCGGCGATCCCATGGATAACCTTTTTCATCTTCCGCTGAACTCCTTTTACCCGATCCGGGCGGACACGGGGAAATCATATATTGGGCGACCGCGTTCAGTCGCAGAGAAATTCCGTCCCCGGGTTCTTGCCCGCAAGAATATCATATAAAAGTGATGGTTTGTTGCCGTTGATGATGTTCATCGGGATTTTCCCCTGCATGGCGATAATCGCCGCCGTCAGCTTGGTGAGCATCCCGCCGCTCCCGAGCGTCGTTCCCGCGCCGCCCGCCGCTTTTTCGAGATCTCCGTCGATTTTATGTACGACCGGGATCAGTTTTGCGTTCGGATCCGTGCGGGGATCGGCGTCATACAGCCCGTCGATGTCCGAGAGCAGCACCAGCCGGTCGGCTTTTGCGAGGCGCGCGACGACCGCCGCGAGCGTGTCGTTTTCCCCGAAACTGTTCAGATGCTCAATCTCATAGGTCGAAATCGAGTCGTTTTCGTTGACGATCGGGAGCACGCCCATCTCAAGCAGCCGCGCAAAGGTGTTCACGGCGTTTTTTTTACGGGTCTCGTGCTCGATGACGTCGAGCGTCAGCAGGATCTGAGCCACCGTATAACCGTATTCGGCGAACAGCCGCGCGTAGATGTTCATCAACTCGCACTGGCCCACCGCGGCCGTCGCCTGTTTGCCGGGCAGATCGGAGGGCCGCTCGCAAAGTCCGAGACGGTTGACGCCGACGGCGATTGAGCCGGAGGTGACCAGCACCGTTTTGTGCCCCATGTTGCGGATATCCGCCAACACATCCACAATTTCGCGCACCCGACGAAGATTCAGCGAACCGCCCTCGTGCGTGAGCGTGGAAGTTCCCACCTTGATGACAAATGTCATCGGATTGCGCATAACGTCCATCCTTCCCGAAAAATTCTTTATATCATAATACGATATTCTCTTATCAATGTCAAAAAACGCGCGCTTTTTTCAAAAAAACATATTCTCGACATAACTGTCCATGAAATAAGAATCGCCCGAGAGCTCTATGTACATGGCGCCGTTGCCGATTTCGGCGAGCAGCGCTTTGGCGTTTTTGTCCAAAACGGCTCTGATCGCGCCCTCACCGGCGCTGTTTCCGACCGGGCGGATTTTTTCTTTCAGTTGCTTGGGCAGCAGTCCGATGGCGCAGGCGCTGTCCCGATCGATATGCGCTCCGAAACCCCCGGCCAGCCAGACCGCCGAAATCCTGTCGAATCCGACGCCGGCATTGTGCATCAGCGTGTCGATACCGGCGGCGATGGCCGACTTGGCAAGTTGTACCTGGCGCAGATCCTTATCCGTCAGCCCTATGCGGCTGACCGGATCGATGATGAATTTTTTCGCGTCACCGTCAAGCCGATCGCGATATTCTTCCGCCAGCTCGCCGGGATCGACCAGCCGTCCGGTCTCGTCCATCGCGCCGATTTCAAGCATCACGGCCACCGCGTCGATGATGCCCGAACCGCAGATGCCGATCGGTTTTCGGCCGCCGATGACTTCGAATTCAATGCCGTTCTCACCGGCTATCACTTTTGAAATCGCGCCCTCGATGCCGCCCATTCCGTCTTCGATGGCGGCGCCCTCAAATGCCGGCCCCGCCGCCGTCGAGCAATAATAAATGCCGTTCTTGCTGCCGAGCGCCATCTCCCCGTTGGTGCCGATATCGACCAACAACGTGATGTTGTCGTCGTCGTGCATGCCGCATGAGAGCACGTCGGCCGTGATGTCGCCGCCGATGTAGGCGGAAATCGCCGGCAGCGTATAGACCCGCGCCGTCTCGTTCACATCCAGCCCGAGCGCGCTCGCCGGAATCGAAAACCCGAACAGCGAAGTCGGAATGAACGGCGCGACCGCCAGCTTTTCGGGATCCATCCCGTGCAAAATGTGCTGCATCGTCGGGTTTCCGCAGAGCGCCGCGTAAAAGATGCGCGTCGTATCCGGACAGAGTTTTGCCGCCATCCCGTTGAGCTGGTCGATGATGGCGCTTTGCAGCTTTTCGAGATGACCCTCGCCGCAAGCGGTGATACGCGAGATCACATCGGCGCCGAAAGTGCGCTGGGCATTCAGTTCTCCCAGCGTTGCGAGCCGTGCGCCGTCCCTTAAATCCAATAAATAGGCGGCGACCGTGGTCGTTCCGATGTCGACCGCGAGCCCGTAGGCGGGCAATCCCGTCTTTGCAAGATCGACCGGCGGCGCAACCTCATATGCGGTTGTAAGCCCCTCCGTGGCGACGCTCGCCTTGCCTCTTTGAGGCGGCTCGACCCAAAAATCGCCGAACGCCGCCGCCTGACAGGCCAGCCGCCAGCCCTGTGAAATCGCCTCGCCGAGCGCCTTGATCTCCGCCTGATTCGGCGGTGTTAGATCTCCGCCCGCCCGCACTCTGCACTTTCCGCAGCGGCCGAGCCCGTTGCAAGGCGCATCGATCGAAATACCGCGGTCCCGCAGCAGAGCAATCACCGGTTTTGTAACGTTCGCGCCCTCATAATTGAAACCTTTCATATCCTGCGTAACTTTAATCTCAACTTTTTTAAACACGACAATCTCCCATTTTTTCAGATTTTGGGACTATAATTGGTATTTCATGTACACATTCCACAATTAATTTAAGTATGTTTTGTATCATATGTCCAAAAAAATCGACATCCCATTGAAATAATCGCTTTTTCATGTTAAGATAACCACCCGTGGTCGCCTTCACCAAAACGGACGCGCCACGGGTCAAAAGGAATATTCCTTATTTATTATATTCCCTCGAAGCGATGCAGTCAAGCCGAACCAACGGTAAGAAACGACCGCATATTCCGGTTTTACACAGTCAACACTCCCTGTGTGATCCGGTTTACACCGCATTTCGCCGCAAATCCTGAAATGCGAATAACAAGGAGGAAAACACATGCGACAAATCAATCCGACGGCGGCCCGAATGAAAACCGCCGTTAGAAATGCCGCAAAAAAATTCAGCGCGGTAAAACGATTGCTCAGCGCGGCGAGTGTCTTCTGTGCCGCGGGATTCATCGCCTTTGCGGCGGGACAGACCTCAAACCAAGTCATCATCAACTCCGACGGCAATCCGAAAACGGTCTACACCATGCGCACGAACGCCGAATCCATTTTGGCGCAAAACTTCATCGTCGTCGGAGAGCACGACGAAGTTCTCTGTCTTTACGACGACGACGGCAGCATTTCGGAGATCGTGATCCACTCCGCGTTTGATATCACCATCGAGGCCGACGGCGTCGAAACCACCGTCAAGATGGTGCGCGGCACCGTCGCCGACGCCTTCAAAAGAGCCGATATCAAGGTCGGCGAATACGACACCCTCAATTACGCGCTCACCGATGAAATCACAAAAGACATGCGCATCATCCTGACGCGGGTCGATAAAGTGGTCACCGTCACCACCGGGCCGATCGCCTATGAGACCAAATATTATGTGACCACACTGCTCAAGAACGGCCAGACCAGGGTCGAGCGCGCCGGCGTCAACGGCGAAAAGACCGTCACTGTCACCGAGATCTACAGCAACGGCGTTTTGGTCGATTCCAAGTCCAAGGAAAAGACCACCCTCAAACCGGTCACCGCAAAGGTGATTGTCGGCAGCAAGGACGCCCCGCCGCTCTCCACCCTGGCATTCGCCGACGTCACGCTCGACGAAAACGGCATTCCGACCGAATACGCCAAGTTGGTGGTCGGCGAAGCGACCGCCTACGGCGCCAACGACGGCAGCAAGACCTCGACGGGCGTAAAACCCGGCGTCGGCTATATTGCGGTCAATCCGAAAGTCATCCCCTACGGCAGCCGTCTGTATGTCCGCTCCGTCGACGGAAAACACATCTACGGCTTTGCAGTCGCGGCCGACACCGGACCCTCGGTATTAAAAAACATCACCGTGGCCGATCTGTACCTCGGCTCCGAGGTCGAGATCTATCACTGGGGCCGCCGCGACGTCGAAATCTATATTTTGCCGTAACAGCCCGAATCAAGTGTAAATTATAAAAGTGTTTACCCCGTGAGGCGCACCCGTGTGCGCCTTTTCCTTTGCTGTTTCGGGTTAAAAACCCTCTGGCGTTTCCGTCACCGGCGGCGGCGCGCTGACGGAAGAGAGGTCAATCTGCGAATAGACAATGTCGAACGCTTTTTTAAACTGCGTATCGTTTTCGGTCGTCATCGTGTAAAAATCATAATCGCCCGCGCCGAGCGGATCCACCGCATAATCCGGTCTGACGCCGACGCCGTTAAAAGTCCCGCTCTTGGGCGGATTGATGATCGCCGTCGACAACACCACTTTGGAACCGTCGGAAAGCGTGAACACCTGCTTGATCGTGCCCTTTCCGGCGGTGCGGGTTCCGACGACGCTCGCCTTGCCGTAATCGGTCATCGCCGCGGCGAACAATTCCCCCGGACCGGCGGTGGCTCCGTCGACCAAAACCGCCATAGGGAGGTTCAACTCCAGCCGGTCGGAGGTGTACACCAGCTCGACTGTGCCGTCGCGCAGCGTTTTGGACATGACGTCGCCCTCGGGCAGCATCCGGTCGAGCATCAGCGCCGCCATCCCGATATCCCCGCCCGCGGTATGGCGCAGGTCGATGATCAGGCCTGTGATCGGTTCGGAATTCATGTTGTTGATCGCCTTGATAAACTGGGTGTGGGTATTCGCGTCGAACGCGGTGACGCGCATATATCCGATGGAATAATCGAGTATTTGATAGGTGACCGGCGTGGTTGAATAGGTCTGTGAGACCGGCGTCAAGCTGAGCTGTTCGCCGCCCCTGTAAAAATCGACTTTCACTTCTTCGCCCTCTGTCGCATGCAGCAGCAAATAGGTCTCTGTCTCGGTCAGCTGCGTGACGTCCCTGGCGTTGAGTTTGATGATCGTGTCTCCCGCGACGATACCCGCGACCGCCGCCCCGGAACCCTCGAGCACCTCATAGACATACAGATACTTCGAACCGGTCCGGACTGTTTTCACGCCGATCCCGACCGTGATGCCCTGTCCGGACAGGAGTTTCGCATCGCCGGCGGAGGTATAGGTGGCCTCGCTGTCGCCGATCCCCGCCAAATACCCCTCCATCAGCCCCCGGGTCAGCAAATTCTCGTCGATATTGTAAATGCTGCCATACCGCGCAATCCGGTCGAGTTCCTCCAGCTTTTCATACATCGACTGCCGCTCATAGAGATTGAGAATCTTTTTATTATACGACAGCGTCGAAAAAACCATCGTGGCCGAAAACGTCAGCGCCGCAACGAGCAAAACGGCGCACAACATGGTGCTGAGGGTATATTTTTTATTCAAGTTATCACTCCCGGATATCATCGATGCTTTTGCGTCAGAATCGCGATACGGTGGTCTGACGCATAATGGTTTATTTCGGAATCTTCAGGTGGGCCATCGGGTTGACGCGCGCATTGTCGAGCCAGAGTTCGAAATGCAGATGCGGGCCGGTGGAATTTCCCGTGGAACCGGCTTTCCCGATCTCCTGCCCCCGGGTGACGGTGTCGCCCTCTTTGACCGTGGTTTTGCTGAGGTGGGCGTACAGGGTTCTGCAGCCGCCGCCGTGGTCGAGGATGATATAGCGCCCGTAGCTCTTGCTGCCGAGGTTGCGCACGGCGATGACGGTGCCGCTGTTGGCCGCGACGACCGGATAGCCGTAACAAAGCTCTCCCGCCGCGTTCCTGCCCGCGATATCGGTGCCGGTATGGAATCCGCTGGAGCGGGATCCGTACGGCGAGGTGATCTTGGTGAAGCCCGGAAGCGGCCACGCGAACGCGCCGCCCACATATTCATCCGCGCTCTTATACTTGGCCAAGATGGCTTCAATCTCCTTGTGGGCCTCCTCCATCTCTTCCTCATACTGCTTGATATAGGCCTCGTAGGCCTCTTTATCCTCTTTGAGTTTATCCAGATATTCTTCCTGTTCGTCAAATTGCGTGTTTAGCTCTTTCTTTTTCGAAGCGGCGGACACTTTTTTATTTTGGCTGCTCTGCCGGGCGGTTTCCGCATTCACAACCAGCGTCTCCAACTCGGCCTTATCCGCTTTCAGCAGGTTGACGATTTTTTGATCATAATCCGAGATGCGCTTCAAAATCTCCGCGCGCGTTAAAAAATCCACAAAATTATCCGAGGAGAGCAGCAAAGATATCTCTGTCGCGTTTCCCGACATATAAATCGCGCGAAGACGCTTTTTAAAGATTTCCAGTGTTTTCACGATATTGCCCTCGACTTCGGCGATGTGCGCCGTCAGGGACTCGAGTTCGCCGTTCAGTTCATCGATCTCATCGTTGAGCATATTCAGCTGTCTGTTGGTCGCATCGATTTGATTGTCAAGCGCCTTGATATATTTTGTGACGTCCTTCTGCTCCCGGGAGAGCCGATCTTTTTCCGCCTGCAGCTCCTCGACCTTTTTTTGCAGCTCCTCATATGTATTGGTCAGATCGGTGACCGCCTGCGCGTCCTCCGATGCGATCTGAGACGGGGACTCGGATGGGGTGTCGGGCGCCTCGGACGGAGCCGCGCTCGACCCCACTGTCAAAGAGGACTCCTCGGAGGACGCGGCCGAGGTTGTGGCGGAGGAGGCGTCCGAAGACGAATCCGCAGCCGGATCCGAAGACGGTGTGTTTGAAGAGACCGCGCCCGCCGCCGATTCGGCCGGTGACGGCGCAACGGCGGACGAGGCCGAAAACGGGGGGATATACAGGGATAAAACAATCAATAAACAAAATATAAGCGCGGCGATTGGCTTTTTCATCAATCAAGTTGTCCTTTCGCAGATTTATGCCTTTAGATATCGTTTGATCGAAACCGAACTCGAGAACATGCCCACCACAAATCCGGCGCCCAAAAACGACAGCAAAACCGTCGCCGCCAGCTCTTTCCACGGAACCGGGGTGATGTTCAGCTCGGCCATATAATCCGCCAGTCCGACATACCCGAAGCGCACGGCGATATAGGCGATCAAAGCGCCGACAAGACCCAAAATCACGGCTTCGATAAAAAACGGGATCCGTACGAACGAATTGGTCGCGCCGACCATCTTCATGATGTAGATCTCCTTGCGCCGGGTAAACATCGCGAGCTTGATGGTGTTTGTCAAAATAAAGATCGAAACCACCAGAAGCACCACGACGACGGAGACGCCGAACGTGGCGATGGCGGTGCTGATATTGGTCAGGGTATTGGCAATCTTGCCGTTCGCGACCACGCTGGAGATCCCGTAAATCTGCGAGAGCTGTTTGACCATCCGTTCGTATTCGTTCGGATCCTTGACCTTGACCTTAAAGGAATTCGGCAAAATCTGCTCCCCTTCGAGCATTGAAAACAATTCTTCGCCGCCGTCGATTTCGGCCTTCAGCCCCTCCAACCCCTCGCTGCTCGAGATGAAATGCACATCGTGCAGCTCGGGCAGCGATTCGAGCGTTCTTTTGATTCCGCCGCACTCCAGTTCGCTGACGCCGTCCTCGACGAACAAGACGATCTCACCCATGCTGCCGACGTATTCCACGCCTTTTTGAATATTGAAATACATCAAAAACGCGCTGCCCACGAGCAGCAGGCAGGCAAACAGCACACTGACCGATGCGAACGACATCAGCCCGTTTGCGAATATGTTCTTCACGCCCTGCTTGAGCAGGTATCCGATGCTCTTATTGTTCATGGTGGCTGTCCTTTCGCGCTCTGCGTGAATCCCCCGCGTGTTTGCGTCCGGAGCGCAATCCTTTTGGTCGGGGCCGAAACGCCGGGCGGAGTCCGCTTCTCGGTTCAATGATTTTCCGGATCGATCTCCGTGATTTCGGGGGGGACGAACCCCTCCGCGTCGACCCGCTCCGGGAACGGAAGCGGGGGCTGAAACGAGGTCTCATCCGCCTCAAAGTCCGGAATCTCTTTTTCACATGCCGAATCGGGATTTTGGCAGGCCTCGGCCAGCGTCAGATCTTCGTCGAAGGTGATTTTACCCGCCTCGAGGACCACCACGCGCCGGGGCATTTTGCTGATAAAATCCCGCTGATGGGTGACTAAAATAACCGTCGTGCCGGCCTTGTTGATCTCGTCGAGCAATTGCAGCATCTCGTATGACATCTCCGGGTCGACGTTGCCGGTGGGCTCGTCCGCAATCAAAACCCTGGGGCTTCCGACGATGGCGCGCGCGATGCCCACTTTTTGCTGTTCGCCGCCGGACAGTTCGCCCGGCCGGCAGTTGGCCTTTTTGGTCAGGCCCATCACCTCGAGAATTTTCGGCACTTTGCGCCGGATTTCTCTCGCCGGACGGTCCGTGACCCGCAGCGTAAAGGCCACATTGTCATAAACCGACAGATTGTCGATGAGTTTGAAATCCTGAAACACCATTCCGACCTTGCGCCGCAAATACGGGATCTGGCGGCGTTTGATTTTTTCGAGTCGGAACTCATCGAACGTGATCGAGCCGCTCGTGATCCGTTCTTCGCAGTTGATCAGCTTCACAAGCGTACTCTTGCCGGAGCCGTTTGCCCCGATGATGTAGACGAACTCGCCGTCCTCGATTTTCAGGGAAATATGATCCAGCGCTTTTTCGCGTTCAATGTTCGCGTCATAGATTTTGCACACGTCTTTGAATTCGATCATCGCATAAGAATTCCTTTCGCTCGGTTAGGTGCGATCGCCCCGCGAAAAATGGTAGTCCCGCTTTGTGAGGATTATGTTATCAAACCCCCGGAAAAAGGCTGGTATATGTTGTTAAAACTTCGTCGCGTAGCCGGTGTTGTTGAGATATTTTCGCACCATCAAAGCCATCTTAAAGATGATGGCATGGTCGAGTTCGCGCAGGTCAAGCCCCGTTGCGCGCTTGATTTTATCCAAGCGGTAGACCAGCGTGTTGCGGTGGACAAAGAGTTTTCGGGCCGTCTCGGAGACATTCAGGTTGTTTTCAAAAAACTTGTCGATCGTAAACAGGGTCTCGGAGTCCAGTGAATCCAGCGTATCGCGCGGAAAGACCTCTTTTAAAAACATCTCGCACATGGGTCTGGGGAGTTGGTACAGCAGCCGCGCGATGCCGAGGTTGTCATAACGCGCCACCGTTTTGCCGCTGTCGAAGATTTTGCCGACCTCCATGGCCACCTGCGCCTCTTTGAAAGAGCGGGCGAGGTCGCGGATGCCGCTGACGACGGTGCCGATGCCGATGACGGCCTGCGTAAAAAACTCGGCGGACAGCGTATCGATGATCGCGTGCGCCAAATTCTCCAGATCGCGCGTTTCAATCTCGGAGCGGGTCTCCTTGACGAGGGCGATGTCGGTCTCATTGAGATTGATCACAAAGTCCTTGCTCTTGTCCGGAAAGAGGTTGGAGATGACCTCATAGGCCGAGATGTCTGTTTTTTGGGCGATCCGCACGATCATCACCACCCGCGGGATCTCCCCCGAGAGGTGCAGTTCCCTCGCCTTGAGGAAAATATCCCCCGGCAGGATGTTGTCGGCGATCACATTTTTGATAAAGTTGGCCTTGCCGAATTTTTCGTCATAATATTGTTTGATGTTTGCGATGGAGATGCCGAGCAGCTCGGAATATTTTTCGGCCGCCTCGTCGTCTCCGTCGACGAAGACGATATGTTCCCAGCCGCTGTCCGCGTTGATGGCGCGCAGCACCTTGCCGTTCGCCTTCACGCAGTTTTGGCCGTATATCAATTCTTCGACCGCGTCCTCATAGACGTCGCCGACTTTCATCGCGTCCGAGCAGGCGATCACCGTGCCGCTGCGGTCGATGATGCCGATGGTCCGTCCGATCGGAATTGAGAACTGATTGATCATATCCTGAAAAATCTTATTGGTCATGCATACTCCCGCTTTCGCATATTCGCCAGACGTCTCGAAATTTACCAACGAGATCATTTTACACAAAATCCACACGCTTTGCAAGTGCTTTTTTGAACACTTTGCGCGATTGTCGGCATTATGCATAAAAAACTGATTGGAAATTTGGCGGTGCGTCCCTGTTTCGGATTGACGAAAACGCGGGAAAGACACAAACCGCCCGCGGTGCTTGTGTTTTTATGTGTTTTTGTTGTATTTTACCATGTCCAATGCGCCGATATTTTAACATGGCCATGTCAAACAGGATCGAAACGCATGAAAAAAATCCATCCTCCGCTTTTTCGCAACAATTCCCTTCGTCGTTTTTTACATCGGTTGCTCCGGCAGCCCTTCATCGGTCTCCCAATCTGACAACGCCGACCCGCGTCTCGTTTACCGTTATGCTTTTTCAATTTTTATCCCCGCCGTCCTTGCTTTCGCGGGAAATCTTGTGTATAATATGTCATAATGCGTAATTTCGTTTTTTGACGGCAGCGCAGAATCGCCGAACGGCAGATACGGCAGATATGTTGAAAGGTTGTAACCCGGTATGGATTTAGGTCTGGTTTTATCGTTCATCGGGGGCGCTGCGCTCATAAAAATTCCCCCGTTTGTCTACATCGGTCTCGGCGCGCTGGCCGCATTGGCGCTCGTTTTTGCGCTTCGGAATGCGCGGCGCAATCAAAAAGCCGATTTCTCGGAATCCGTTGCCGGATCCGCTCCGGTTTTGACTCCCGCCTCCGTCCCCGAAACCGACGACGACCTCATCGCGGTGATCGCCGCCGCCGTCTGTGCGTTGGGCGAGAGCGCCGGACAAAAACTCGCGGTCAAGTCCGTCCGGCAGGTGAACGCGCGCAGACAGGGACGGTCGGTCTGGGCGGCCGCGGGCGTTTACGAAAACACACGGCCTTTTTCATAAAGACCCGTGCGCCGTTTTCAATAGTCCCAAAAGTCAAACCGAAAATCACATCATTCAAAGCGGGTGCGGCCTCATTCTCCGCCCCTATTTTTATTTTTTTAAACAATACCGCCCCGAATATCCCGTTTCCGCTTTACAAAATCCCCCGCAGGCGTATAAAATAGAAGCACAACGGGGTGTAGCGCAGTTGGTAGCGCGCCTGCTTTGGGAGCAGGATGCCGCTGGTTCAAATCCAGTCACTCCGACCAAAACCGAAAAAGTACCAATTAGGTGCTTTTTCGCTTTTGCCCTTGAGCGGATTCGAATCTTCGAATCCGAACACGACCAAGCCCTTGAAGTTTACCCATTTTGTCTATCGAACTTTTTATGGCTTGATACGCATCAATACTGCCGGTCGGCTGCTGTTGCCTACTTTATTACAAAAGAGGTGCGGGTTTATGGATTTAACGGCATACGATTTTCAAATCAAGGAACTCATCTCCCGTTTAACCGACTTGCCGCCGGATTTCGATTCAATCCGGAAGCTGCTGGATGATTGGAATCTCCGATCCGAAGTTTTAAGCATGGTCGCATACACGATTATAGATGACTATTGTTTCTGCGAATACCGTGATGCCGTGGGGGACGGGTATGCTCCGCCTTCTCCGGATCAGCATAACGGAAACGGTGTTTTGTTCGAAAAAAAGCTTGTTTCATATTATCTGCCGGATATCCTCACTCTGCTGCTTAAGTATGGAATGAACCCGAACGATGTGATCGGCGAAAATTTTGATCGCGACAATGTAATCGGAGCATTGAGATATGTCGATTATAAGGATTGCGCCGCCCACTGTGCAAAGATTCTTTTGGAACACGGGGGAGAGCCGAATCTTATTGTTGATGAAAGCTCGATATTTACATCCGTTGACTTTGACATGGTTTTTGATATAAACGAAGCATATGATCGCCCTTACCAAATCCGGCATTGGCTCGTTTTGATTGCGTATGGAGGTCGGTTAAAGAACGGCGAGCTTCCTCTCCAAATGACGGACGGCTTTGATGTGGATATCTTTAAATATTACAATGATTTTAGTTGGAAGAAACGCTTATATAAGACGCCGGAAAATAAAACAAGTTGGATGATGCATATTTATGAAACATCGACCGGTATTGAAGTGGCAAGATTAAACTAACTTGGGTTTTATCAGATCTCAAACGGATTTCAAAGAACGAATGCGCGGTATAATTTGCAAGGCATAAATCCCGCCGCCGCAGAAAAACTATTGCCGAGGTGATGAATATGCCAAAAAACGGTAATTGTTTTTACGGTAAGTTTTTGTTATGATAATACAATAAATGCGGGTGTTTATATAATCGGAGGTAGTCGTTATGCCGTTTATCAAAATGGATTCAAAAAACATTTATTACGAAGAATACGGAAAAACAAATCAACATACGGTTGTTTATTTTCACGGCGGACCGGGCGAGGGATGCTGGAGTTATGCATATCAGGCAAAACTGTTGAGTGAAAAATATCATGTCGTAATTTTTGACCAATATGGCGTATTAAGGTCTGATACCATTCCTGGAAATGAATCGTTCGGAGTCGAAGACCACGTTAAATTGATTGATAAAATGCGTGAAAAATTGGGTATTGACAAATGGTCAATATTAGGTCATTCATACGGAGGTATGCTTGCCTGTTTATATGCGCACACTTATCCTGATCATACGCGTTCGGTTATTTATGACAATCCGACATGGAATATGTTTTTAACGGCACAAACGGTTGCCGCGACTTTATCGCCGTATTTTGAAAAGACAAATAACGATGAAGCGTTGAATATTTGCTATAAAATACTTGATAAAACTATGATCGTAAAAGAAGCTTTTGGCGATATTGATCTTTTGTTTTCAATCAATGACAGCGGAATGGATGAATATCTTCATGTTATCAATACAAGCGAATACAATCAATACATGGAAGAACATCATTTGCGTGTAGTTGCAGAGGACAGTGGAAAGTATAAAATTCATAACCAAAAACTGATTGACAAAGGAGATTTTTTTAACGACTATTTGCCGTTATTAAAAAATATTAAAAAGCCCTCTTTACTGATGGTCGGAGAATATGATATCACCTGCGGCAAAGACCAACAAGAATACTTTCGTCAGTTTTCGCCAAACGGTATTATTATTAAATTTCAAAACTGTGCGCATTTATTATGGATACAACAATCGCAAAGATATACTAAAACAATTCTGGATTTTTTAGATTCCGTACATAAGCAATAACTTAATTTCGTTTTATATTCTTTTTCTCAGTAAATGTTTCAATCATTACAAATTTAAGAGATCGCCGATTTATGCAGGCGTCTTTTATTTTGCCGGAATAGATGCAGATTCGTGAACGTTGGGTTTACAAAAGTCTGTTTAAGTCCTGTTATTATCCCCATGGAAAGAGTAGCAGAATTAATTTTCAAGGTTACACGCTCCGTGTGCCGTCGTACGTTATTAAGCATACGGGTCGCGCGCGAATTTTAAGATTCAATCGCATAAAATCCCCTTTGGCATATGATATAACGGAATGATATTTCCGAGGACAAAACCGATGGAGGAATCAATTGAAATGGGACAAAATGCGCTTCAACTTTTATTAAATTTATCCAACCCGATCAACGCGGGTGCGGCCTCATTCTCCGCCCCTGTTTTTATTTTTTTAAACAATACCGCCCCGAATATCCCGTTTCCGCTTTACAAAATCCCCCGCAGGCGTATAAAATAGAAGCACAACGGGGTGTAGCGCAGTTGGTAGCGCGCCTGCTTTGGGAGCAGGATGCCGCTGGTTCGAGTCCTGTCACTCCGACCACAAAATGAATGGGCGCCGCAGGTGCCTGTTCATTTTGCGCCCGGACGGGAGGATTCGAACCTTTCGGATCCGAACAAACGCGCAGCGAATATTATACTCGCGACCATCGCCCATAACCGTATAAAAAATCCGGTTATCGCATACAAACAAAGAAAGAGGATTTTATGATCAAAGTTGCCATTGTGGGTTTTGGGAACATCGGAAAAGCGGCGTACGAAGCGGTCTCGAACAGCCGGGATATCTCCCTTGAATGCATCGTTGAGACAAGGGCTGTCGCCGTTGACGTGCCGCTGTTTCAGCGTGTTTCGGAATTGGATAAAAATCATATCGACGCGGCGATTCTGTGTTTGCCCAGCCGCGCCGTCTTTGATGCCGCCTCGTCACTTTTGTCAAGGGGAATTTGCACCGTGGACTGTTACGACATGCACGCCAACATCCCCGAAATGCGCCGTGAACTGGACAAGCTTGCAAAACAGCACCGCTGCGCGGCGATCACCGCCGCCGGGTGGGATCCCGGAAGCGACTCGGTGGTCAGGGCCATGCTGGCGGCGCTGCTCCCCAAAGGGATCACCTACACAAATTTCGGACCCGGCATGAGCATGGGGCACACCGTCGCGGCAAAGGCCGTATCCGGCGTAAAAGACGCGCTCTCCGTGACCATTCCGTTGGGCGCGGGCGTGCACAGACGCATGGTTTATGTGGAGCTGGAGCAAGGGGCCGACATCGGCACGGTCACCGAACTGATCCGTCAGGACGAATATTTCGCGCATGATGAAACCCGCGTCATTCAAGTGGAAAATGTCGATTTGCTGAAGGACGCCGGGCATGCCGTCACCCTGTCCAGAAAAGGCGTCTCGGGCAGCACGGGCAATCAGCGGATTGAATTTCGCATGAGCATAGACAACCCCGCGCTCACCGGTCAGATTTTGGTCTCCTCGGCCCGTGCCGTTTTAAAGCAAAATCCGGGGTGTTATACCATGATTCAAATCCCGCCGATCGATTTTTTAGCCGGGGAAACCGACGCGCTCATTCGCGATTTGGTTTAGGTTTTATATCGATTTTTATTCAAAAGATCGAACAAACCGACTGTTTCGTCGGAGATTCGTATTCCCTCGAATAAAATCCCCTCAACGAATAAAAACTATGCCCGAGGTGATTTTTGTGGCAAAAGCGGGGATGCGAAGGCCCGACCCCAAACAACCGCACGGGACCGAGAGCAACCGGAAGCTGCACATCCCCAAAAATGATGTGCCGCCCGTTCCCGAACTGCAGGGCAAGGCCAAGACCGGTAAAAAAACGGCCAAACCGATTCAAAAGTGACAAAGCGCCCGCTCGGCCGAGCGGGCGCTTGTTTGTTTTTCAACGGCTCGCACCGTACCTTGCGCCGTCCTTGAAATCCGCGGCGCATCCGTGTTATAATATATCGGCACTCCGGTTTATCACCGGACGCTAACGCAAAAAACGGCGGGGCTTTGAATCCATCCGCGAAGGGACGGCAAAATGGCGAAAAAGGCATCCGGCAACTTTTTTTATCGCGTCCTGTGCGGCGCTTTTCTCGGCATCAGCATCATCGCCCCGGGCATCAGCGGCAGCATTATGGCGGTGATGATGGGCATTTATGACGACCTGCTCGAAATCGTCTCCAATCCGTTGAAAAATTTTAAACGCAATTTTATCTATATTCTGCCGATGGGAATCGGCGCGGTTTTGAGCATCTTTTTGCTCTTGCAAGTCCTCGATCTTTTGTTTGAATACTACCCCACGCCGGCCTATCTGCTGTTCATCGGCCTGATCGCGGGCAGCATGCCCACGGTGGCCGAGGAGATCCGTAAACCCTTCAAAAAGCGCTGTATCATCGGCTTGGTCGGCGCTTTCGCCTTCGCCATCGCCATCGGACTGCTGGCAAAAAGCGGCGCCGTCACAACCGCCGCAACGGTTTCCGACACGGTTCCGCTTTGGTATCTCTCGGTGAGCGGCGCGATCGCGGGCGTGACCGGCATGATCCCGGGCATGAGCGTCTCGATGATGCTGATGATGCTCGGCGTCTATGAGCCGCTGCTCAACGCCGCCGCAAACTTCGATGTCCTGACCGCCGCACCCGTCGCAATCTGTTTTTTAATCGGGATGGTGCTGTTTTCGAAGCTGACCAAGCGCATCTTCACCCAATACCGCAATCTCGCCTATTTTATGGTGCTCGGTTTTATGACCGGCTCCGTCTTTAATATTTTTCCCGCGTTGCCCGTCGGGCTGCCCGAATGGCTGTTGAGCGCGGCGGGGATCGGCGTCGGCGTCGGAATCTCCATATTGTTCAGACATCTCGGCAAAAAATTCAAAACCGGGGACGGTCTGTCGTTTATATAATGTCCGCCGAACAAATGCGTTTTGCGAAACGCATTTTAACGGCAAAACAAACTCGTTTTGCCGTTAGATACATTGATTCACTGCCTGTTTACCTTTGCGGACACACGCCGCAAAGGCGAAATGCAAAGTTTTTAAGCGATTCGCTCAAAAACTTTGCACCAAAACAATTCGAAAACGCCAAACCATTGTAGCCGTTGCGTTTTTGGATGGTTCGGCAGGCAAACAAGTGAAAAGGAGCGGTGATTTTAATGAACAAACATGTCATCGATGACGCGAAGCGCTGTCTGCAGTGCAAAAACCCCAAGTGTAGCGCGGGCTGTCCGATTCAAACGCCGATCCCCGAAGCCATCCGCCTGCTGTTGGACAACAAGATCTCCGACGCGGGGGAAATGCTGTTTGAAAACAACCCGCTCTCGATCATCTGTTCGCTCGTCTGCCCGCAGGAAAACCAGTGCGAGGGTCACTGCGTGCTCGGAAAACAGGGCATGCCGGTACACATCAGCGCCATCGAAAATTATATCTCCGACTATTATCTCAGCATCTATAAACCCACGCCGCCGCCCAAAGACCGGGACAGAGTCGCCATCATCGGCTCCGGTCCGGCGGGCGTCACCATCGCTTTTCTC
>CAZPLU010000032.1:1348-28033 GCA_964587625.1 uncultured Eubacteriales bacterium | reverse complement strand
GGTACGCGGAATCGAAATCGACATATTCCCAGATCAGGTATTTGCCGGCTTCGAGGTCGCCCGCCGTCAGAATCTGGCTCTGGTTGGCGACCAAACGGCCGTCAACCTCGCCGTCGTTTTCACCGCCGGAAGCGGTGGCTGTTTGGAGACCGGAGACCGCGTTGGCGGTGATCCAGGTGATGCGCAGGTTGCCTACGAGGTCTCTGAATTCGTAGGTGATTGTTGCGTCGATGCCGGGTCTCGGGTCGTCAATCACGACGTCGAAGTCGTAACCGTCATCGTAGTACGTCATGGCCCAGAACGCTTCAACGCCGTCCCAAGCGTATTCGCCCAGACCGGGGGTTGAGCCAAAGGACGACTTCAGCAGGGCGAAGTCCAGCGAGGTGCCTTTGACGTTTGTGGTTTTGGGGACATATGCGCCCGCGACGGCATCCCACGAGGTCACGGTGACTGTGCCGCCGGACAGCAGGAAGTCGGCGACCGCGTTGGAATCCTTGGAGTTGTAGCTGATCTGTCCGGCGACGCCGAAGTCATAGCCGAACAGCTTGGTGAAGTTGCGCGTGCCGAAGAATGTGTCGAGCCACAGGGCGTCATCGGCGTTCCAGTTGTAGACATAGCCGAAATAACCCGTGACTACGCCGGGAACGACTGTTGTGCCGTCCAAGACGGTCTTGGTGCACTCGTCGAAGAACACATTCCAGATGCCGTTGTCACCGGTGGAGTTTTCGATCGCATCCGCGGTGTCGCTGTCGAACAGCTGGATCTGCGCGGCCGCGTCATCCACCCTAAAGGTGAAGAACTGCAGCATGTCGGTGTTGTTGTTGCCCGTCGTGGGGGCTTTGGCCCAATTCAGAACGCCGGCATCGGTCCACGCGTTGAAGCCGATGGTGACGGTCTTGGTGCCGTACTTCGCCCATTTGGCGGAGTTGGTAATGTTGGACCACGCGCTCAGGTCGATATAGATATTCTTGTTTTCCCAACCGCTTTCACCGAGGGTGAAGTCGGGGTCGACCAGAATGTCAATACCGGCCTGATTGCTCAGGGGCGCATAAGACGTGATGCCGTTCCAGCCCCAAACCGCGATGGAATCCGCGAAATAGGACTTGTCGGACTCAGGCACGTTGTCTCTGATCGCCTCGTAGTTCGATGAATCGCCGAGCGTGATGCTCTCAGGCGAGCCGAGTTTTCTCGCGCCGGGTTTTACCGCGGCGGAGACGGCAAGCAGAGACGCCAATGTCGCGACCATCAAAACCGCGAGGATCATTGCAGACAACCTTTTGACAGTTGATCTCATGATTGGTTTCCTCCTGTTAATTTTTTGCCGCCGCTGGATACTCGCAAAGAGCGCGGCGGCTTTGCCCTTTTGCAGGATCATTATACCTACTGTGCCAACATATGTCAACGCATATATTGGAATATTACTATTTTTTGCACCATTTTATTCTCATTTTACATCAAAAATAGGATTTTGTAACTTTTTTATGGGATTATTTTATCCTTTTTTGTCCCCCGCCGGCGCCGCCGCCGGATATTTCTCCCAAATCTGCGGGTTTTTAGGTCCGCGCATGCCTTTTTGCCCCCGGTATTCGGGAACGGACCGGCGCCCTTTTGAAACCGCGCTTATATATAATGTATAAAAACAGAGAGCAGCCCGAGCCGCTCTCTGTTTTGACCGTCCCGTTCTTGTCGCGGGCGGGAAATCTGTTTGATTTTATGTCGGCGAGCCGTCATGTCGCTCCTTGCAATTTGCCCTTGGCTTTTTTCATCGCGCCGACTTGAATCGGCAGCCCGAACAGGTTGATGAACCCGGCGGCGTCGGCCTGGCGATAGACCTCGTCCTCCCCGAACGTCGCGGTCGCCTCGTCATAAAGCGAGAACGGCGACGTCACGCCCGCGTTGATCAGATTGCCCTTATAAAGTTTCAACCTGACCGTGCCGGTGACCGTCTGCTGCGTCGTATCCACGAAAGCGTCGAGCGCCTCGCGCAGCGGTGTGAACCACTGGCCGAAATAGACCAATTCGGCGTATCTGGCGGCGACGAGTTCCTTGTAGTGCATCGTGTCGCGGTCGAGGCAGATTGATTCCAACACCTTGTGCGCGCGGTATAAAATCGTGCCGCCGGGGGTCTCGTAGACGCCCCTCGACTTCATGCCGACCAGCCGATTTTCGACCAGATCGACGAGCCCGACGCCGTTTTCGCCGCCCAATTTGTTTAAGGTCTCCAGCAGCTCGACCGGCGGCAGTTTTTTGCCGTCCACCGCAACGGGGACGCCCTTCTCGAAATCAATCGCCACATAGGTCGGCTTGTCGGGCGCAAGTTCGGGGCAGACGCCCATCTCCAAAAATCCCGGCTTGTGATACTTCGGCTCGTTGGCGGGATTCTCAAGATCCATCCCCTCATGCGACAGGTGCCAAAGGTTTTTGTCCTTGGAATAGTTGGTCTCGCGGCTGATTTTGAGCGGGATATTATGCGCCTCGGCATAGTCGATCTCCTCGTCGCGGGACTTGAGGTCCCATTCGCGCCACGGGGCGATGATCTTCATCTGCGGCGCGAACGCCTTGATGGTCAGCTCAAAACGCACCTGGTCGTTGCCCTTGCCGGTGCAGCCGTGACAGATGGCGTCCGCGCCCTCCTTGAGCGCGATCTCGACGACGCGTTTGGCGATGATCGGTCTTGCAAACGATGTGCCGAGCAGGTACTCGCCCTCATAGACCGCGCCCGCCTTGAGCGTCGGATAGATATAATCGGTGACAAACGGCTCTTTCAAATCCTCGATATAGAGTTTTGACGCGCCGGTGTCGAGCGCCTTTTGCTCCAGCCCGTCCAATTCCGTACCCTGCCCCACATCCCCCGAGACCGCGATAACCTCGCAGTTTTCATAGTGTTCCTTGAGCCACGGGATGATGATCGATGTATCCAAACCGCCCGAATAGGCCAAAACGACTTTTTTGACTGCCATAAAAAGACCCCCTTATGTGGTATATTGTATATTATACACACATTAAGGGGATTGTCAAGCATTTTATGCGTTATATTCAGTTTATTTGAATAAATATTCAAATATGCTTTTATGTTTGGCTTAAAATATTCATTCAAGCGCGTTTGGTTCTCGCGCTTCGGTTCCCTATTCAAACGCGAATTCCTGCGTGCGACCCGACCGCATTGCCCGCACCATCATCACGCTCAAGCCGACCGCCAGCAAGACATCCCCGATGCTAGCGAAGCCGCCGAAAACCGGCACATAAATGATGTCTCCGAAAAACGGGAAGACCGTGTCCGGCGTCATCAGGGTGTAGCGGTAAATCTCATTCCTCGACAGGGCGTCGATATAACCGACCATTTGCCCCTCGGTATCCAAACAGAGATTTTCGGCCACCGGCATACGAAAGCCGTTGAACGAGATCGCCAAAAAATTCATCAGCGTTCCCGTCCCGAACAGGCAAAATTCCGCGCGAAACAGATTGACGACAATAAAAACAAACAGCAATAGATACTGCGCCGTGATCAGCGCCCAGCTGTAGGGGATCAATCCGGGCAGCAGCTTCGCCAACTGCGCGCCGCCCGCATCCAACACAAACGCAATCACCGGCAGCCACAGCATCCTGATCTCGGTGTGCAGCAGACCTTTTAACCGACCGCCGCACACATAGCCGAGTAAAATGCCGAACAATACCGCCGTCAGCGCTAACATAACTGTTGTTGCTCCTCTTCTTCTCTTTGCAATTCCGTCAGCGGCTCGCCGCGCTCCAGCTGCGCCTCCTTGATTTTCAAAAACACCTTCGAAACCTCGGGGTGGAACTGTTCCCCCATGCTTTCCTCGATGATACCCAAGGCCTTTTCGGGCGAAAAACCCCTCCTGTACGGCCGGTCGCTGGTCATGGCGTCATAGGCGTCGGCAACACCTAAGATATAGGACTCGAGCGGCACTTCCTCGCCGTCGTCGATGTCGGGATAGCCGCAACCGTTGAACCATTTGTGGTGGTATTTGACATACTGGATAACCTTGGGGTTGACATTGATCTCTTTTAAAATCTTGACGCCGATGGCGGGGTGGGTCGTGATGACCATAAATTCGTCGTCCGTCAGCCGCCCCGGTTTTCCCAAAATGGTGTCCCCGATGCCGATTTTCCCGATGTCATGCAGCAGCGCCGCGATCTTGACGGTCTCGGTCTGCGTCATCGGCATTTTCATGGCCATGCAGATCTCCTCCGCATAGGCCTCGACGCGCTGGGAATGACCTCTGGTATAGATGTCTTTCGCTTCGAGGGTGACGACCAGCGTCTTGACCATTTTATAGTACTGGGTTTTGCTGTCGAGATAGAGATTGAACGAATAGCGCGCAAGCAGCAGCGGGAAGATGAACAGCAGCACCAGATACTGACCCGATTCGAAATTTAGGATATAAGCAAACAGTAAACCGAACGGGGCGATGCTGGCGAGGTTGGGAATCAACTCGCCGAAGGTCGCCGCAAATGCGTCGACCGGCTTCATCATCTTTCCGAGCACAAATAACAAAACGATGATCAGATAATTACAAATTAATGTCAGCACCAAAAACACAAACATCGGCCACAACAGATCGGGCAATTTCATGACGCCGACCGTATAACCCATGCTTTTATAAATCTCTTCGAACAGCAGCCCCGGAAGATAGATGGAAATCGCAAGATTGCCGACATTGAACAGTGTCCGATAGATCGGCGTATTCAGCAGGTGAGAATACCGCACCTGCAAGATCGTGCCGTCCTTGGATTTGCGCACCTGTTTTGAAATGGCGAACAAAAGCCCCACGACCGCGATAATCACCGCTTCATTTGCGCCCTTCAAAAGCAATGTCGATAAAATACAGACATACGACATATCCAGCGACTGGTTATTGCTGATGACAACCGGCGCCGAAGCGCAGATGATGCACATGACGGACATGATAATGATATATGATAATTCGTTGGAAAAATTGGGCGCCCCGGATAAATGCTCCAATAACCCTTTGGTGCTCAAATACATTATGTAAATACCGCCGAGTGAAATCGCGGAAATATATATTTTCCATAGTGTTTTAGACACGGTATTCCCCCCCACGCCAAAAAATGCGGATCCCCCCCTCCTCCGCGGGATTGCTATCATCTGCGCGCGCCCGGATAAAAGCCGGATTGACATTGGTCTCCGCGATCTCGGACTAAAGTCGCATCAATTGAATGGCTTACCAGCCAATCCATTTGAAGTACGCGCCGCTTGACAGAAGCAAAGCTGCAACTGCTGTAACAGCAAGCACGATCTTTTCGATTGCCTTCTTCATTGTATATGACCTCCTGAATTTTCTCTGTTCATTCGCTATTCAAACAGGCCATATTTCGCTTCGCTGAAAGACCGGCTGATATCCGGGTCCGCGCAGATGATATTAAATTGTCAAGTGATATGTATTGTATCTTTAAGCCGTTTTAGTTTAAAAACTGCATTTTCCTGTTGATGGCGTCGAGAGTGGCTTTTGCGATCCCGTATGCGGGATCCTTCATATCGCCTGCCGCTCCGACGAGAATCTCGCCGTTGCCGACGGTGTTGGAACTGACCAGCACAACCTGAATCCTCAGATCCGACGTCTCGAGCTCCTTGGCGTCGAGTATCGTGAAACGGTTGTCGTCATGCAGATATTCCCTGACGGCATTCAAAGTCGCCTCGGCGACCATACGACGGCGCCCGTATGGGGTATTCGCGCAGGCGGCGCGTCCCGTGTATTCCTCGTCATTTGTCTCAAGCACAACTGTCGCCGAGACGTCGTCCTTACTCGAAGAGATGTCCACCCGCTGACAGATCAACCGCACCGGCTTCGCCTTACGGGGCGTGTTTTGCGATTGTATCTGCGCGATGCTCACAATGCGCCGGTCGAGGACGAGGTTGTATTTGGCGAACATTGTGGACTGGATATCCCGAAGCACCTGCTTCGGAGACCGGGTGATATCCGAAAGCACATGAATATCCGTCAGATCCCCTTCATCCGAATAGGAAAACCGTATGTTTAAAACGCCGGGCAGCGAGGAAATCGTTTTCTGACAATCCTCAAACATGTCATTCTTCGAGTCGAAAACCTGTTTCTCCTTTTCCATACTCTCCTCCGATATTTCACCGTACTTGGCTTGTAAAAATTATACATCGTAAATGTATAATTGTCAACGTTTTTTGACAAAATAGTTACTTATTTCCTCAGTGAGCGATTTTCGCGGAATTTTCGTGTTTTTTTGTCTGTTTCGGTTATGAATTCGTGATTATACGGTCAATGCCAAATGTTTTTTCCAAATTCGGTTTCCACGCCGTAAAAAATATTTTGTCATATAAAGAGGTATTTTTTGTTATATCGTTGCGTTTTTCTGCCGTTGTGATAAAATTAATGCCACCACTCACGAGGAGGAAATCCCCATGTCCGATCAAAACAACCTGCCGCTCGCGGTATCGCTCTGCGCAAGGGCGCATCCGACGGAAAACGATTTTTCGGAGATGTCCGAGGCCGGGGTACAGGCGATTGAGGTCTGCTATATCCTTTCCCTGTATCCCGATATCAAATGGAAGAATATACAACGATATTCGACGCGTTACGACATCGAAACCCGTTCCCTGCACCTGCCGTTTGAACATTCAAGAACCAATCCCGCACATCCCGATCCCGCCGTTCGCGCCGACACGTTTCGGTTTCATGCCGAGTTGGCAAAGCGAGCCGCCGACATCGGTGTCAAGATATTGGTTGTCCACCCGAGCGGTGAGCCGATAGAGGAAAGCGACCGCTCCGAATCCATGAAACGGTCAAAAGAATGGCTGTCCAAACTGGCCGATTTCGCCGATCCCCTCGGGTTGAAAGTCGCCGTGGAAAACCTGCCGCGCACCTGTCTGGGGCGGGACGCCGCCGAGATGTTGACCCTGCTTGAAGACCCCCGGCTTTTCGTCTGCTTCGATACCAACCATCTGCTGCTTGGTTCGCATACGGATTTCATCAAAACGGTCGCGGGGCGGATCATCACCCTCCATGTCTCGGATTATGACTTCATCAACGAGCGCCACTGGCTGCCCGGCGAGGGAAAGATCAACTGGCCGGAGTTGATTGCCGCGCTTGAGGCGGCCGATTATCACGGTCCTTGGCTGTATGAGGTCTCACGCAAAGCCGAAAAGACGATTGTGCGCCGTCCGCTCGTCTGGCGCGATTTCGCCGAAAATCATGCGGCTCTGATGGCGGGGAGGCAGCCGGAACGCTTCGGCTTCCCGCTCTGCGATCCTTTGCCGATGTGGGTGGACTAAACGATATTTTTTATAAAACGCAGGCATTACGAACCTGCAGATCATTATAAAACGTCGGCGCGGAAGTGATTTCCGCGCCGATGTTTTATGTATGCTCAGATTTCCGTTTTCCACAGACCGTGGAGGTTGCAATACTCGTACGCCGCGGTCGCTTTGTCGCCGGCGAGCGCGAACGTGACCTCGGGCTTGTCGCCGGGCGCGAGGCATTTCCGTTGCCCGCCGTTTTCGGTCTGTAAATAAACCCACATGATATAGTGTTCCTCTGTCATGGGGTGCGCGGCGGAGCCGATCGCAACGGTGACCTTGTCGCCCGAGACCGTAACCACCGGCAAATGTTTTTCACGGCTGGCTTCGACGGTGTTGGCCACGAGCGCCGCCATGGGTTCGCCGCAGCAGACAACCGGCACCCCCGAGGCGTGGATCATACCGATGATGTTTCCGCAGTGCTTGCAGATAAAAAATTTTGTCTCACACATATTACTCCGCCTTTCGTTATTCATTTTATATTTTCCAAAACCGATAAAAATTTTTGTCCACTTCGTCGGTTCCTGTTTTATTATATCGGTTTACAGCCGTTGTGTCAACCACGGAACGCCCGTTTATTGTGATAAAATCACCTTGACAGCAGGCGGAATTCGTGATAAATTTATATCCGGCATATGCCGGAAAGGAAGATTTTTTCATGCCCAGACCCGTCAAACCGCGATTTGTCTGCCGTATACCGAAATACGGGCGTTTTTCGCCCGACGAAACCGCTGACGGAGAAATCGTACTCGCCGTTGACGAATACGAAGTCATACGCCTCATCGATCTCGAAAACCACACCCAGGAGGAATGCGCAAAGCAGATGCATGTCGCCCGCACCACGGTTCAAGGCATCTACGAGGCCGCCCGTCGGAAATTGGCGCAAGCCCTTGTCGAAGGCAAGACGATCTTGATCTCCGGCGGCAATTATCGGCTCTGCGATCAGTATGATCTCCGATGCGGCCGCGGATGCGCGCGCGGCTGTCACCGTCACCGCTGTTCGGAGACGAATAAATAACCCGAATCAACGCCAAAAATCAACTCAAAATCAAAGGAAGGTAACCCATGAGCGACAATAACGATTGTTCCCGCAACTGCGGAAACTGTTCGGAAAACTGCTCCGACAGAAAGATACAAACCGAAAGGCCGCACGACATGAGCAGCGTGAAAAAGGTCATCGCGGTTCTCAGCGGCAAAGGCGGCGTCGGCAAATCGCTGGTCACCGGCCTGCTCGCCGTGCTCTCTCAGCGCGCCGACTACCGCACCGCGATTTTGGACGCCGACATCACCGGTCCTTCGATTCCCAAGGCGTTCAACATCCGTCAAAAAGCCGAGGGTGCCGATTCTGCGATTTACCCGGTGCTCAGCAAGACCGATATTCAAATCATGTCATTGAATTTATTGCTCCCCAACGAGACCGATCCGGTGGTCTGGCGCGGCCCGATCATCTCGGGCGCGGTCAAGCAGTTTTGGACCGACGTCATCTGGAACGACGTGGACATCATGTTCATCGATATGCCGCCCGGAACCGGCGACGTGCCGCTGACGGTGTTCCAATCGATTCCGGTCGACGGCGTCGTCGTGGTCACTTCCCCGCAGGAGCTGGTCTCGATGATCGTCGAAAAGGCGGTCAATATGGCAAAGATGATGCACATTCCGGTCGTCGGACTTGTGGAAAACATGTCCTACTTCGAGTGTCCGTCCTGCCGTGAAAAACACGCGCTGTTCGGCGAGAGCCGTATTGAGGAAATCGCCCGGCGGTTCGGCGTCGAGACCGTTGCGCGCATTCCCATCGACCCGAAACTCGCCGCCGCCTGCGACAGAGGCATGATCGAGCTGTTCGAGGGCGATTGGCTCGACGGAATGTTTAAAAAGATCGAGACATTACCGACAAAATAGTGTAGGGAACGGTCTTGACCGTTCCGAGCGGACGAACGTTGTTCGTTCGCGTAAAACACCCGCATTTATGCCGTTTTATGATTACACTTTAAGGCATAAGTTAACGCGTATAGGGGTAGCCAAATGCCCCCCGTTGCAAGCGGGGTGGCCGCGCCCTCGTCGGGCACAGTTCGCAAAAACATTAAACGGCAGGCGCACAATGCGCTTGCCGTTTTCGGCGGGCCGGGTCGTCCCGCCCTGCTTTGGTATTTATTCCGTCCTCAGCGCCACGACCGGGTCCTTTTTGGCGGCGATGCGCGACGGGACAAAGCCCGCGATCAGCGTCAGAACCATGCTGCCCGCGATCAGCGCGGCGGCGTGATAGACCGTCATGCTGGCGATGCCGGAGATCTCGGTCAGCCGCAGGATGATGTTGTTGATCGGTAACGTGAGCAGATATGAGATCCCGACGCCCATCAATCCCGCCGTGAGCCCGATGATCAGCGTCTCGGCGTTGAACACCCGCGAAATGTCCTTTTTGCGCGCGCCGACGCTGCGCAGGATGCCGATCTCCTTGGTGCGCTCGATGACCGAGACATAGGTGATGATGGCGATCATAATCGTCGAGACCAGCAGCGAAATCGCGGCGAACCCGACCAGCACATAGGTCACGGTGTCGAGCAGCGTGCCGGTGATCGAGGTGATCAGTTCGGCCATATCGGTGTAGATCAACTGCTGCTCATCGGGTCTTCCCACATTGTAATTATCCAGATATTCCTTGATCTGATCCTTGCTCGCATAATCCTTGGGGTAGATGTTGACGCCGGTCGGCGTGGTGTCGGCGCCGAGCGCGAGCATCGCCCTGTCTTTTTCGCTCTCGTCCGCGAACGGCGTCCCGAGCAGGATATTTTTGTCCGAAGCGGCCTGCGCCTTGGCGACCGCGCTGTTTTGCGCGTCCGCGACGACGGCATTGGTCAGCGCGGTGGTGTATGCGATACCCGGCGAGAGATAAGTGCTCGACGCGTCCGGATTCGCCCTTAAAATGCCCACGATTGTCAACGGGGTTTCGGCCTCGCCGTCATACAGGGCTTCGTAATCGCCCGGGCCCGCGGCGGCGAACAGATCGCCGTTTTGGGTGTAAAAGGCGTCGTTCGGGATCACCTTCAAAATCGTCTTTCCGATAAAGTCGGTCAGTTTGTATTGTTCGGCCGCGTCGGTGATGCCCAACTGCTCAAAAAACGCCTTGTTGATGCGGTTATATTCGTCCACGACCAATACGACTTCGTTTTTCGACTGCGGCATCCGGCCGCTCTCGCCGATCAGGTCGTACAGCGACAAAATAAATTCGTCGCTCTCGGGCAGCTCCTGCCAATAGACGCCTCCGGTGAACTGCGCCATCATGCTGTTATTCACCGAGGTTCGGAATTTGACGACGGCGTCCCGCCCTTTTGCCAGCAAATTGATGGTCACCGCGTGGGTATAGGAGATGTTGTTGACCGCGCCGGGCAGCGCTTCATCCAGTCCATCGATATAGTCGAGATATCCCCGGGTGAGCACATTGTTATGTTTGGCGGTGTTTTTTTCACTGTCGTAGGCATACAAAACATTATCAACCGGATATTCTTCGAAATCGACCGCGTTGTCGATCATCAACCCCGGACGCTGCGTCAAATCAAGCTCCTGTTCACCCGCCGAAACCGTGACCGGAAAACCCGAGAGCGTGTCGGACTGCATATCGCTCATGTAATTTGAAAGACCGCTCGAGAGCGCCAGCACCAGCGCCACGCCGATGATGCCGATGCTGCCCGCGAACGAGGTGATGACGGTCCTTCCGCGCTTGGTCAGCAAATTCCGAAACGACAGCGAAGCCGCGGTAAACAGCGACATCGAGGTCTTTTTAAACTTTTTCTTTTCGGTTTTTTGCGGTTGTGCCTCCAGTTCGTTTTGCGTGATCGGGTTGCTGTCCGATTGGATTTCGCCATCGAGCAACCGCACGATGCGGGTGGAATATCGCTCCGCAAGGTCTTGATTGTGCGTGACCATAATCACAAGCCGCGTCTTTGACACCCGTTTTAAAATTTCGAGAATCTGCACGCTGGTATGGCTGTCCAGCGCGCCGGTCGGCTCGTCGGCGAGGACGATGTCGGGATCGTTGACCAAAGCGCGCGCGATGGCGACGCGCTGCATCTGTCCGCCCGAGAGTTGATTGGGCTTTTTGCGGAGCTGGTCGGAGAGGCCGACGTCGGCAAGCGCCTGTTTGGCCCTGCGCCTGCGCTCGGCGACCGACACGCCCGAGAGCGTCAGCGCGATTTCGACGTTTTGCAACACCGACTGGTGGCCGATCAGATTATAGGTCTGGAAAACGAACCCGATCGAGCGGTTTCGGTAGGCGTCCCAGTCACCGTCTTTGTATTTTTTCGTGGATACCCCGTTGATCACGAGGTCGCCGCTGTCATAGCGGTCGAGCCCGCCGATGATGTTCAAAAGCGTGGTCTTCCCGCAGCCAGACGGGCCTAAGACCGAGACGAATTCGTTTTGGCGGAATCCCAGCGACACGCCCTGCAGCGCGGTGACGGTCTCCCCGCTCTTATAGGTCTTTAAAATATTCTCCAATTTGAGTTTCAGCATAAAACCTCCGTACTATTTGGCGATCGGTCGCATCAGATTTCTTCGGGTGCGGCAGGGGTCGACCCCGCCATATTGCGGTAGATATCGGCGACGCGTGTTACCAGTGTGATCAGTTTTTCCAACTCCGCTTCGCCGAGTTCGGTCTCGAGCTGATCCAAGAGACCGGTCATGACATCTTCCGCCTGCCGCAACGCCCGCTCTCCCGCTTCGGTCAGGTGAATTTCAAAACTGCGGCGGTTGCTGGTGTCTATCGTTCGAGCGATATAGCCCCGCCGCTCCAGCCCGTTTAAAATCCGCGAGACCGTTGGGCGCTTCATCTCGAGCCGTCCGGATAAAAACGCCGCCCGCGGAGTTCCGAGTCCGGTTTTTTTAAATTCGCCGGATTTTACGTTGAGCAATTTTAACACGAAAAATTCACTCTGCGACAGATGTCTGCCCGCGAAGACGCGGCCTACCTGTCGCCGGACGTCGGCAAACGCCTGCAGCAGCCGCATACCCCGTTGTTCCATGAAAAATCCCCTCTCGAAATGAGCCGATTTAACAGTTAACATGGTTAACTATTATATCAGTTGTTTGTAAAATGTCAACAAAAATTCGGTGTGTTTTTTGTGGGTTTTTATAAATCGGGACGGCTTTGTCGTTTTCCGTCATCGCCGAAAGTCCTTTTCAAAGCGATCTCCGCGGGGATCATCGACAAAATAATCGCAAGGACTTGCATCAGGCACACCGCCGCGCCGAATATTCCCACCGTATCTTTGTCTTTTCCGAGCGCAAACAGCATCGCGGCTGCGGAGAGGGGTAATAAAATCCAGCCGAAATTCACCCAGAGCCGCCCGAAATGCCGGTGCGCAAAATCCCAGGCCTCTTTGCTCCTCATCGAGCGCGCGGTTCGGTAACCGGCAACCCAATTGATTTTTTTGGGCGGATGATTTTTATAATATGCGCCGAGCCCGATCATGATCAGGGGAACCAGCAAAACCAAGATCAGCATAAAAACCCAAAAGCCCATCATGAACTCCTTCCGGATGAAATGCTCCCGATAAAAATGATTTTTAAACAAACTCAAAGGTTGTTTTCACGCAATTGTGTTGATTGGTAGTTTTTGCGTCTCCTACTCGATATGTGCGCTCCATGACTCAAACTCCCAATCGAGTTTCGTAAATCCCGCTTCGAAATATATTCTCCCGGCGGTCGGATTTGCATAATACACATAAAGCATTCTGTCTTTGAAATTAACAGTATGATAATCGATCCAATAACGCGCCAATTGGCGTGCGTACCCATTGCCGCGATGGGCCTCCGCGGTCTCCACATCGTCAACCATACCGACGCCATCAATATATTCGATCGCCGCCGCCGTCACAGGGGTTCCGTTTTCCAAATATCCGACAAACAGGTGATAGTTCGTCCAATCCTCTCTGTTTAACGCGATATTCAACACCCTGTTTGCCCCGCCGCTCCTGTTTTCGCCGGTTTTCCAAATTTGATGGATAAAAGACAAATCCGCGCCTTTTTCGATCCGTTTTATTTTAAGTGTGTACGGTTCTTCTATTTTATTGTCCTGTGTGAGAACCAGATATGAATTGTTAAAAGTATGAACCGAAAAGCCGTTTTGCGTCAAATGCTCTTTTAATATTTTCAGATGTCCGGGGACAAGATCGGAATAGATACAGGGCGATAAATTTTTCGAACGATAAAACCGTTTGATGTCTTTGACAATGCTGTCGTAATTTAAGCCGTCGGTCGCCGTGATGACCGCGTGGTTGGAATCATTCGAAAACGGGTTGTTTTCGTTGAAATATAAAATTCCGTAATCCGTGTATCGAAACTCGGCGTAACTTTTGGGATAGTGATATTCCGTTTTCATGATTTGTTTCGCCGCCTCTTGATTTGTCAAAACCAACTGCCTCCCAAATAATATCTGCGTTTCCTATCATACCGATAAACGGCAAACAATTCAAGCGGTTGACGCCGCTCGAAAAATGTTTTTAGGTTTTTGGCGGTTATTTTAGCATCTGCTGTTGTTGGAAAAACCCATCCCACGGATCCGGTCTTTGTATCCTTGCCAATGCTTCGGCCATGCCGATGCCGTCGGGCGCAACCGTTTCAAGCTCGTCCCATGCAAGCGGCATCGAGACCTTAGCGCCCTTGCGCGCCCGCAGCGAATACGGCGCCACGCTGGTCGCGCCCCTGCCGTTGCGCATCCAGTCGACAAAAATTTTACCGGTGCGCCGGTTCTTTCGCACGTTGCCCGTATAGCGGTCGGGCCATTTTTGCTCCATCACCTCGACCACGCGCTTTGCGAAATCGTAAAACGCGTCCCACGAAACCGAAGGCATCAACGGCACGACGATGTGATACCCCTTGCCGCCGCTGGTCTTGAGATAGGCGTTCAGCGAGAGTTGAAAAAGCAACTCGCGCACATCCCGAACACCCTGACGCACTGTCGCCAGCTCCATGCCCTCGTCGGGGTCGAGGTCGAACACCATGATATCGGGTTGTTCCATCGTCTCGGCGCGGCTGCCCCAGGTGTGAAATTCCAGCGTACCCATCTGCGCCTCATAGAGCAGTCCCGTCTTGTCGGCGATATAAAAATATTCCTCCGTTTCGCCGTCGCTTGTTTTTACCTGCACCGGCACAATGCCTTTGCTGTCCGCGCCCGGGTGCTTTTTATAAAAACAGGTCTGCGCGATGCCCTTGGGACAACGCACAATGCTCAAAATCCGATTCGATACATACGGCAGCACGCGTTCCGAGACCCGCTCGTAATAACGGATCACATCTTCCTTTGCAGTGATCGGGTCGTCGAAGATGATTTTATCGGGATGGGTGATTTTCACCCCAGAGATGATGATTTCGCCCTTTGTCAATGTCTTCATACCCTCCTCCGCCTCTTCCGGCAGCGCCTCTTCCGAATCAATGTCCGCCTCTTCTCTGTGGATTTCTTTGGGGTTCTTGTCCGCCCTCAGCCCCTTAAAGCTCGCCTGCCGGAGCAGATTGTCCGAGGTCCACTCGGCGAACCGGATCTCGGCGGCAAGGTCGGGCTCGAGCCAGCGGACAAATTCGCCCGCCTTGACTTTCGGCGGGTTCACAAACATCGGATCGTCGCGCACCAGCGTTTGAAATTGATCTTCAAACCGCCGGGAATCGGCTTCGGAGAGCCCCGTTCCGGCCCGCCCGCAATAAATCAGCTTCCCGTCTTTATACACGCCTAAAAGCAACGAGCTGATACCGGAGGTCTTTTTGTCGGTGCGGACATATCCGCCGATCACGAATTCCTGCCGCCGTTCGCATTTGATTTTAACCCAGTCGCCGTTGCGGGTCCCGGAATAGACCGAATCGGCCTTTTTGCCCACGATCCCCTCCATGCCCGCCGCGCGCGCCGCGGCGAATCCCGCCTCCCCGCCGCCTTCCGTATGCCTGCTGTAATGCAGGTTTTTCGGCGCGTCTTTCATCAATGCCTCCAACTTTTCTTTGCGCTCAATCAGGGGCAAGCCGCGCAAATCCGCGCCGTCCAGCGCGAGCAGATCGAATACGATATAGGTCAACGCCTTTCCGGCGGGGTTTTTGATATAATTTTGCAGCGCCTGAAAATCGGTCTTGCCCACGGCGTCGAGCGCAACCATCTCGCCGTCGAGCACCATCGCCCTGCCCGCCGCGAGGTCTGCGAGCGAGAGCGCGATATCCTTGAATTTGTCGGTGTAATCCCTGTTATTGCGGCTCATCAACCGCGCCGTGTTGCCCCCGATAAACGCGACGATCCGGTAGCCGTCGTATTTGAGTTCATACAGCCAGTCGCCGCCCGACGGAATTTTATCCGAGAGTTTGGCCGGCTGCACCTCGACCTCGTCAAAAGGGTTTTTCACGTTTTTCTCGTCCTGCCCCGTCTCGATTTCGGAAACCGTCCGCCCGGTTCTCACGCTGGTGACAAATTCCGAAATTCCGTCGCCGGTTTGGGTGTATTCGTCCTTCTCCTTGATCAAAAGCCAGTTGTCGCCGGTCTCGCCCCCTTTGTTTTTCAACCGAACCAGCGCCCAGCCGCCTTTCAGACGCCGCCCTTTCAGGTCAAATTTGAGCGAACCCTTCTCCAGTCCCTCTTCCACATCGCCCCGCGGCTCCCAAATGCCCTCGTCCCACAATAAAACCGTGCCGCCGCCGTATTCGCCTTTCGGGATCGTGCCCTCGAAGTTTTTATAGTCGAGCGGGTGGTCCTCCACTTTCACGGCAAGGCGCTTGTCGCGCGTGTCAAACGACGGGCCTTTGGGCAGCGCCCAGCTCAGCAACGCCCCGTTATGTTCGAGGCGCAGGTCATAATGATCCCGGCTGGCTAAATGGTGTTGAATCGCAAAGGAGAGCGGTTTATTCAAAACCGTCGTCCCGCCCTCCGGCTCCCCGGTGCGCTCGAAATTGCGTTTTTGGCGGTATGCGTCGAGCCCCGCCATCAAGCCGGCTCCTTGTCTTTTTGCGCCTTCTCGACGCTTTGCTTGAGCGCCTCCATCAGGTCGATGACTTTAACGGCACTTTCGGCCTCGGCCGCCACGATCTCTTTGCCCGAGATCTTGGTCTCGATCAGACCGCGCAATTTGGTCTGGTATTCGTCACTGTATTTCGACGGGTCGAACGGCGTGTCCATCGAATTGATCAGCAGTTTTGCCATGTTCAGTTCCGGTTCCGAGACCTCGGTTTTTTGATATTGTTTTTGCAATTCCTTGACTTCGTCGGCATAAAACATCGTCGAGATCAGCATCCCGTCCTCGCGCGCGATGATCGCCATCAGCGTGTCCTTGGTGCCCATCACGGTCTTGCCGACGGCGATTTTCTGTTCCGCCATCAGCGCGGAACGCAGCAACTCAAACGCCTTTTCGCCGCCGGCTTCGGGCGCGACCTGATAGGTCTTTTCATAATAGACCGGCGAGATTTGATTCAGCTGCGCGAAGTGCAAAATTTGAATGGATTTTTCCTTTTCGGTCTTGATCTTTTCGATCTCCTCTTCGGTGACGACGACGTATTTGTCCTTGTCGTATTCAAAGCCCTTCACGATGTCCGCGGAAGCCAGTTCTTTGCCGCAGTGCGCGCAGGTCTTTTTATAGCGGACACGGCTGTTGTCCTCCTTGTGCAGTTGGTTGAAACGGATGTCGTTGTCCTGTGTGGCGGTGAACATCGCGATCGGGATCGCGACCATGCCGAATGTGATAACCGATTTTTTTGATACCAAAATAAAACACCTCCGGGTTTTAGTGTTTCCGATTGCTTTGAATTTATAAAATCCGGTCAAAAGCGAGGTTCACCCCGCCGCAGCCGGGAATTTGCAATTCGGTTTTATCGGCTTTTCATCGGAGATTTATTGCGCTTTTGCGCTGTTGTATTTGCCGTTTTCCCATTAACATGGTATAATGGAGCAAGACATTTGCCGGAAAGTGGGTTTTTATGGAAAATAAATCGGATCACCGGTACGAACCCTGGCTGCGGTGGGCGGTCGAGTTGCAGGCGCTGGCCCAAAACGGACTCGCCTATACCGAAAATAAATTCGACAGGGAGCGTTTTGCGCGCATCCGGCAGATCGCCGCCGAGATGGTCGCCTGTAAAACCGAGATGCCCAAAGACGCCGTCGAGGGTCTGTTCTGCGGCGAAAAGGGCTACCAAACCCCGAAGCTCGACACCCGCGCCGCGATTTTCAAAGACGATAAAATTTTGCTCGTCAAAGAGGATGGCAGGTGGTCGCTGCCCGGCGGCTGGGTCGACGTGACCGAGTCGGTCTGGTCCAACACTGTAAAAGAAGCGAAAGAGGAGGCCGGCGTCGATGTCCGGCCGATTCGTGTGATCGCATTGCAAGACCGCAATAAAAACAATGCCCCGCGCTATATCTACAGCATTTGCAAGGTCTTTGTGCTGTGCGAACTGCTCGGCGGCGAATTTTCCGAAAACACCGAGACCACCGAGAGCGGCTTTTTCGCTCTCGGCGCACTGCCCGAGCTGTTCACCGAGAAAAACAATTATGACCAGATCAAACTGTGCTTCGAGGCAAAAGACGCCGAGCACTGGGAGACAAGATTCGATTAAAAATAAATGTCATTGCGAGCGCAAAACGAAGGATCTCGGACTGATAACAGCCGATTGATTGTCATCCTGAGCGAAGCACGCCGCAGCATACGCAGTCGAAGGGTCTCGCTATCAACAAGCCAACGGACAACGATCCCCGAAAACCTTCATCAACCTAAGATTCCTCGGCTGGCGCTCGGAATGACATTGTCTGTCAGCGTGAGCGTAAAGCGAAGGGTCTGGGCCTGCCCCAAAACCCGAAGTCCAGCACGACATCGGCTCCGTTTTCCCCGTTCGGATAGGGATATCTTCCTCGCGCGGTCTGCACAGCTCTCTGATTATCTCCACAGCCATGTGACCTTGACCGCCGACTTTTTAATCCTCGAGCAGCGGGATTTTTTTGTAATCCAGCATATCGGCTTTCAGGATATGGCGCAAAAACGGCTTTTTGTTGGCCGTCGCGGTCACGATGCCCTCAACCAGCGGGTTATAAATGAAATACAACTCCACGCCGTCGTTTTGGTATTTGACCCGGCGGGTGTACATCTTGGCCGACTGCTCCGTCACGTCCGAGATTTTTCCCTTGTCGGCGAAAGCGGCGAACGCAGCAAAATCGGGGTATTCGTCGGCCGTCGCGGCGGTGCAGACGAAGCCGTTTTGCGCGTAAATCAACTCGAGATCACCGAATTCGCGCTCTTTTCCCTCGTAATTGTAAAACGAAATTTGAATATGATCGTTCTTCTTCTCGATTTTGACCGCGGCCTCCCTGCCGAAATCGGTCAGCGCCAGCGGCTTGAACGCGAACATGGATTTATACGCCTTGACGCAGACCGTGACCGGCTCAACTGAAGAAAACGGCAGTGTATCGACCTTTTTCCCGCCCGCCAGAATCTCGAAGCCGTCGTAAAAATACGCCGGGATAAAGACGGTCAGCTTGGCGCTTTTGACGTGTTTGCGCTCCAGATGCAGCGGCTTGTAGACCATCAGCGAGGTGTTTTCATATTGGATGCCGCATTTGCGCCCCTCGTCGCGGAAGCCCTCCTTGCCGCATTTGCCGTAATAGGCATAGACATTTTCCTGCTGCGGCTGCTTGTCGTTGAAAATATATTTTGCGTAGATCACGCCGACGTCCTCGAGCTTCTTGGCGACTTCGCAGTTTTTATAGGTCGCATAAAACGACTCTGACATCGCGCCGCTGTGATACTGCTGCAAGGCGGTGCCCATCGAATATTCGGGCGTCATATAGGTGGTGTTGGTCGAGCGGTGGCCGCCGAACGCGCAGTGCGGCTCGTTCTCGCGGTTGTAGGCGAGCGCGTCGGCGGGGATGCACTCGACCGCGAATTCGGCGTGATAGGGATAGATTTTTTCAAACGCCACCTTTTCCAGCCGGCGCGGGAAGTGGAACGTGGTGTTCATGAACCACGCGGCGTTGGGCAGTTGAAGCCCGTTGGCGGAGATGTGAATCACCTGCTTTTCAATCAATTCAAAGCCGTAATTCATCACGTTTAAAAAGGCCTTATCCCCGAATACTTTGTACCAGAGCGCGGCGATGCTGGTGGGATGCCCGACGGTCTCGCAGTTATACGAACGGGAATACGGACCCGCCAGATGCCCCGTCGGCGCGTGGTAGTGGGTCGCGACCTCGATCCACATCCGCTCCTCGCACTGCAGCGCCTTTGCCCGGTATTCGGGGTCCTGGATGTGGTTGGCCATCTGTGCGAAGACGAACAGGTCGAGCGGCGTGTAGACCGGGCTGCCGTATTCCATGATCGTACCGCAGCGCCGGAACAGGTCGCAGGTCTGATCGAGCTTGTCCTTGCCGATCTCGATGTATTTGGGCAGGCCGAAAAGCTCTCCGGCGACGATCAGCGTAAAAGTCGCCATATTGCCGAAGTTGTCGTTGTACATCGACGGGTGCACCCGCGGATTCGCCGCGTGATCCAATTCGCTTTTGATATAATCCTCCGCGATTTTACGGGTGTCGGTGTCGAACTTGTCGCCGTATTTCACCAGCATCTGCGTCAGCTGCATCGGCATGAACTCGCAGTGGTGGTACGGCGAATTCCGGATGATATGGTTGGCTTCTTTATAATACCCCTCCGCGAACAGCACCTCCGCGTTCCAGCCCCACGAGCGCACCTCCGGCTGGTCGGTCTCATAACTGTAAGCCGTTGCAATTCCTTTCGGCAGCAGTTTCAAAATGATCGGGACATAGCGTCTGTTAAACGCTCTCCTGCGCTCCTCTTGCAATTTCTTCGATGCGATAAAACCCATACCGATTACCCCTTTTCCCGTATATAACGGAGATTGATTCATAATTTGATTATACCAAGCTTCACGACCGCGCACAATCACTTTTTCAGCTCGAACACGATCACCTCATACTCGCTTAATTCCGACAGCGTGAAGGAGACCCTTTTTTCGCCGATCTCAAGGTCTTTCAATTTCCCGCCCCGCAGGGTCTTTGCGCTTTTAACGCCCGTTATTTTTAAGGTCATCTTGATGTTTTCCAGCGGTATGATGCGTGTCATGGGCCGGATCATCTCGCCGGTCAGGTTGACTATGTGCAATAGATAGCGCCCCTTTTGCTTTTGCGTGCGCAGCACCGCTTCCACCGACCTCGGCGCGTCGGTCTCGAACATCGGTTTTGCGGCCTCTTTTGCGATATTCTCAACGATTTTGGCGTATTCGGGCAGCGCGCGCTCGGCATAAGCCAGCCCCAGCGCCCCCGCGATAAAGACGCTTTTCCCCCTGCCGTATCGGTGTTCGACGATGCCCGGATAGCCGCTCTCGGGCTGCGCGGTATAGACGCTCTTCATCGGTTCGAGCGCGGTCGAGAGCGTTTTTGCGTCTTTTGTAAAATCGCAGCGCATCGAAAGCCGCGGGAACGGCATCTGCGTCAGGTTTATGCCTTTGAATACCGGGGAATCACCCGGCCTTTGGTAGGTCATGCCCAACATCTCCGCCGAAACGACGCCGGCCACCTCTGAAATCCCCTGTACGGCGGCAATCTTCGGCGCTTCGGCATAACTCCCGTCGGCGTGGTAAAATCCGGTGTCGAATGTGGAGAGCAGTGTCCCGCCGTCCTCGGCAAAAGCGGTCAGCGCCGCAGCGGTTTCGCCGTCCATGCAGGCGCAGTCGGGCAAAATCACGAGTTTATATTTATTCAAATCCTCTTTGACCTTGACCTCGTCGATCACGTCGAACTGGAGGTGCGCCCGGGTCAGCATATCGTAAAACCCCATCAACTCAGCCAGATGGTCGCCGCGCTCTTTAAATCCGGCGGCTTTGGCGTCGGTGAAGTCGCATTGCTCGACGCTCGACGCGTAGTTATTCGCGGTATCCTGCGACCACATCAGCGCGATCTCGCAGGCGCAATCGGATTTTTGATAGACATCCCGGTGGGCATTGACGAATCCGTTGAATTTTGCCGACGCCTTCGCACCCGGCGAAAAGGCGTTGCGCTCGACGTCGCCGTGGATGCCGTACCACACGTTGGCGCCATTGGCAAAGGACTGCGCACAAAGCGCCGTGGTCTCGGCGGGCGTGTGCATGTAATAGGTGATGCCCGACATATTTCCGTTCACAAAAGTAACCACCGGCTTGCCGCGTGAAAGCGTTTCAAGGTGTTTGGCCTTGGCGCTGACCGCCCAAAGCGAGGTGGTCGCGTCGGCGCGGATAAACCCGCCCTCGGCGCCGAGCATGTCGAGATACGGCTCGACCCTTCGTATGTTGCAACCGAAATAATCCCTGCGCAGCGCGGAATTATTGAGATACAGCAAAACATTCGGATTGACCGACTTGACGATTTCGCAGGTCTTTTTGACAAATTCGGTCACCGCGTCGGTGCGCATTTGCTGGCGTTCCAGGTGCGTGCCCTCATAAATCGGCCTGCCGAATTGTTTTTGGAATATCTCTTTGCAAACCGGGCAATAACAGCCGTCGTCGCGCATGACCGGCCCATCCAAAAACAGGCCGTCGATGTCGTGGCGGCACAGGGCTTCAATGTTTTTCGCAAATTCGTCGAACCACGGGCTGTTGACGCAGCACAGCGAATAAATGGAATAGACCAGAATCGGATTGCCGTCCTTTTGCAGCTGCATCCACTCGGGGTGCTCGGCCATCATCTGCGGCGTCAGACAATGGGTGTTATAATAGATGATTTCGCGCACGCCCGCTTTATGGGCTTTTACAAGATACTTGTCCAGTTTTTTACCGTGTTTTTGCTCGTCGTAATACGACATGCTGCCCTCGGCGAACAGGTGCAAAAGCTGTTCCGTGTTGAAACCGAACTTCGAGACATATTCGTCGAACACCCAGTCGTCGTCCGCCCCGTAGTTGCACTGCACCGCCGAGATGAGCCGCGGCTCGTCCTCCCACCACTTCATACGGTAACACCTACCTTTTCCGCTTATTTTCCCGATTATATCACATCGAACTCAAACAGACAATCCGTCAAAAAGATTTTCAACTTGCTTTCGCCACCTCCGTCTGTTACAATAATCGCAGCAGACGTAAAAGGGGGAACGACATGGACAGCCGTAACATTAAAACCGGTTTCGAAATGCCAAGCGAGGGCTACAGCGACCAGCCATATATCCTTAAAATGCCCGACGGCGCGTGGCTTTCGTGCATCACGACCGGCAAGGGTAACGAGGGACAAAAGGGTCAGCACGTCGTCAGCGCCCGCAGCCATGACCGCGGCAGAACCTGGGTCGATATCACGGACGTCGAACACGCCGAAAGTCCCGAATCGTCCTATGCGGTTTTGCACCTGACCGCTTACGGCAGGGTTTATTGCTTTTATAATTATAACAAAGACAACCTGCGTTATGTCCTTGCCGACGACCCGCCTTTTTCCGGCGGCAGATGGGAACGCGCTGATTCGCAGGGATATTTCGGATTCAAATACAGCGATGACTGCGGTAAAACGTGGTCGGAACAATTTTATGAGATTCCCGTGCGCAAGTTCGCGGTGGATTACGCCAACCATTACGGCGGCGATGTTTTGCTATTTTGGAACGTCGGCAAGCCGTTCACGCTCGGCGGAGCCGTTTTTGTTTCGCTCTATAAAATCGGCCGCAACGGTTATCAGGCCTTCACGAATACCGAGGGCGTTTTACTGCGCTGTGCAAACCTCGAGACCGAACGTGACCCCGCAAAGCTGACTTGGGAGACCCTGCCCGACGGCGATATCGGCATCCGCACCCCGCGAAATATCAGCCATGTCTCGGAGGAACACAGTTATGCGGTCTTGTCCGACGGCACGATCTTCACGGTGTTTCGCACCGTTTCGTCCCATCCCTATTGCGCCTACAGCCGCGACGGAGGGCACACCTTCACCGAACCCGAGCGCATGCGCTACGCCGACGGCCGGTACATCGACCACCCGCGCGCGGCAAATTTCATCTGGAAGTGCAAAAACGGCAAATATCTCTACTGGTTTCACAACAATCGTTATCAAGATTATACCAACCGCAACCCTGTCTGGATTTCGGGCGCGGTCGAATACAAGGCCGGGGACGGCATGCGTCTGAAGTTTTCCCAGCCCGAAATTTTGCTCTACGACGACGACATCCATTCGATCATCAGTTACCCCGACTTGATCGAAGACATCCCGCCTGAAGGCGGCGAAAGCGAATATTATATCTCCGAGACGCAAAAGTATTACGCCCGCCTGCATAAAATCGACGCATCGCTTCTCGAAGGGCTTTGGGCGCAATTCGAAAACGACTGTCCGCCGGATGCCGGAATCCCGGTCGAAAAGTCCCTGCCGATCATCAAGCCGCTCGGCGAACGGACGCAATTCGCCGATCAATTCGGCACCCAAAACAACGAGGTCGCTTTTGCGCTGCGCTTTGAGCTGACCGTCCCCGAGCAAGACGCCGTGTTGTTTTCGAACATGGACGAAAACGGCAAAGGGCTGAAAGCGGTTTATAACAGCGCCTCGACCCGCATCGAGTTCACGCTCGGCGACGGACACTGCATCTCCCGTTTCGACTCGGAAAAAGGTCTTTTGACGCCGAACACCGCCCACGACGTCGCAATCATCGTCGACGGCGGTCCGCGTGTGATCGAGTTTGTCATCGACGGGCTGCTCTGCATGGCCGACGACCGGATGTTCGGCTTCGGCAGATTCAATCCGTATACGCAAGACGTCAACGGCAAGCCGGAGCTCGAAATCGGCGATTCGGTCAAAAATCTCACGTATTACGACGGCCTGCTGCGCGTCAGCGACATCGTGCGGCTGCAAGCGGGTAGTACCCGCTGACAAACGCGGGGGATAATCCGCAATTTTGTAACCCCGCAGCCGCGCTTCCCGCCTCGGTGCATTTTTGATATACCGCGATTTCATATCTATACCCGGTAAACTTCTCAGAAAGGCGAATCATATGTACTTAAAAACCAAAAAAGAAAACTTCCTCGACGAACCCGTCTCGGGTTTTTGGCTCGGTCCGACGACCGCCGATCTCGGCGGCGGCGAAATTTTGCTCTGCGCCGACTGTATGGAAAAATCCGACGGCGTCAAATTTTCGGCGCTCCGGCGTTCATATGACAGCGGGGAGAGCTGGAACAAACAGGGCGAATTTGAGCACTGTGCGACTTACGAGGGCGGCATGCGGCGCGACGGCTACGGCGCGCTTTACAAAAACCCGAAATCCGAGAGGATTTTTTATTTCGGCAACGAACTCTATTGGGACAATGACAAACTCGACAGCACCTGGCGGTGCCGAAAGTTGTATTACCGGATTTCCGAAGACCGCGGGCATAGTTGGTCGGACAAGCGGCATATCGTCCAGAGCGGCTCGGACGAATTCGGCGCATTCGACGATGACCACTACATGAAAGGCGTCACGTTCGGCCAAAACATGGCCGGCATCTATTCCCAGCCCGTCCGGTTATCCGACGGCAGCATCGTTTTGGGTGTCCAGCGGCAGGTCCCCGAGGGCGCGGTCAACGCGGGCCCGACGGGCATGGGCTTTTTGGAAGCCGGCGCGCTCAAGGGCCGGTGGGATGAGAAGGCCGTGCGGTTCCACTGGGAGTTCGGCGACTGGGTCGGCCTGCCGTTCGAGATCACGACGCGCGGGTTGTATGAACCGGCGCTGGCAGAGCTCCCGGATGGCCGCGTGCTGATGGTCTGCCGGGGCAGCAATTATAAGCGCGAAGACGACCTCGTCGGCTGCAAGTTTTATTGTGTGTCAAAAGACGGAGGCCTTCATTGGAACGAACCCAAGCCGTTGTATTATGATACCGGCGAGATCATGTTCGCATCCTCCTGCAGCCCCCGTCTGCTCTCCCACAGCGGCGGGGAACTCTATTTTATCGGCGTGATCAACACTCAAAACCCGCGCGGGAACCTGCCCCGTTATCCGCTCTGCGCCGCCGAGATCGATCAAACCACCCTCACCGTCAAAAAGAACTCGGTATTCGTCATCGACACCAAGCCCGACGACTTGGACGATACCCAAGGATTTCCCGTCGACTTTTCAAACCACTGGTCCTATGAGGACGAACACACCGGCGATCTGATTGTGATGGCGCCTTTTCGCCCCGAGCTCGACCGATTCGACGGCCATTTGAACACTTACCGGATCGGGATGGCTTGAACCGTATCCGCGAAAGGACATTCCGGCGGTTTTTTCAATTCAAATCGAAGGGGATTTTTGATATGGATCATTACAACGCATTGCCGCTCAGACATTTTGCGGGGAACATCGCCTACTGCATGGGCATTGAACTCCCGCGGCGTTTCGAACGGCCGGTCAAATGGGCGATGGATATTTTGACCCATCATCTGTCTTTCATGGCCGAACGCGCGGTTTTATACCATGCGGACGCAGTCCCGATGTATCTCTGGCAAAAAGAACCCGCGCTGTTTGCCCCCGTTTATGCGTATACGCAAATGGCTCTGCCCATGCGCAGCACCGTTGAGTCGGTCACACCCGTCGCCCACGCCTCCATGTACACCGGCGTTGAGCCCGAAGTGCACGGCATTCTCTCTTACACTCGTCCCAAGTTGGAATGCGAAACCCTGTATGATGTGCTGCTTGCCCAAGACAAAAAAATCGCCATTGTCGCAGGTACGGATTCTTCGTTTTTGCACCTCTTTGCCGGGCGCGAATTGGATTATTTCGAAGAACCCAACGCAATCGCCATAAAAGAGACCGCTCTGCGGTTGATTGCGGAAAATAAATATGACCTCGTCAGCGTTCATACCTTCGATTACGACAGCGCCGCGCACGCGTTCGGTCCGGAGTCCAAACAGGCGCTGAACGCCGTCTCCATCGAGGCGGAGTGTTTCGATGAGATCGTTAAAACCGTCAAGCTGCGCTGCGCCGACCGCAACACTCTGCTGTGTTACGCGCCCGACCACGGGCAGCATCTCGTCGAGGGAGGACGCGGTTCTCACGGCAGCAAGATGATCGAGGATATGAATATCCTGCACTTTTACGGAATGGTTCGGGCAAATACCGACTGTCGTGAAGCGTAAGAGGCGTTGGATTGTCATCCCGATCGTGTGCCGTTTGCGGCACGCCCGGGATAAATTCAAAGGATTGTGAAGTCCGAAGAGTCCCGCATTCCGCGCGCCTATTTGTAATACTGCGCCTGCGCGCACTTGTCATCCTGAGTGAAGCCCCGCATTTGCGATTTTTCGCAGGTGCGGGGCAAGCCGAAGGATCTCGCACCCCGCTGGCCCTATTTGTAATACTGCGCCTGCGCGCACTTGTCATCCTGAGCGAAGCCGAAGGATCTCGCACCCCGCTGGCCCTATTTGTAATACTGCGCCTGCGCGCACTTGTCATCCTGAGCGAAGCCGAAGGATCTCGTTC
>CAZPLU010000032.1:0-1248 GCA_964587625.1 uncultured Eubacteriales bacterium | reverse complement strand
AAGCCGAAGGATCTCGTTCCCATACGGTTGATTATTGATAATACTGCGCCTGCGCGTTCCACAGTTCATAGTATTTGCCGCCCGGGTCGGCAAGCAGTTCCTCGTGCCCGCCCCGCTGCACCAACGCCCCCTCATGAAACACCGCGATGTCGTCGCAAAACCGGCACGACGAGAGCCGGTGCGAAATGAACACCGCCGTCTTGCTGCCGACCAGCGCGTTGAATTTGGAATAGACCTCGAATTCGGCGACCGGGTCGAGCGCGGCGGTCGGCTCGTCGAGGATGACGAACGGCGCGTCCTTGTAAAGCGCCCGCGCCAGCGCGATCTTTTGCGCTTCGCCGCCCGAGATCTGAACGCCGTCCTTGTCGAAATCCTTGTAGAGCGGCGTGTCGAGCCCGTGTTCGAACTCCGAGAACCGCTGCCCGAAGCCCGCCTCGCAAAGGCACTTTTCGGCTTTTGCCGCGTCGTAATTCTTGGCTACCGCGACGTTCTGACCGAGCGGGAAAGAGAGCAGCTTAAAATCCTGAAACACGACCGAGAAGATGTCCATGTACTGCTTGTAGTCGTATTTGCGGATATTGAAGTCGTTCAATAAAATTTCGCCCTCGGTCGGATCATAAAGGCGGCAGAGCAGCTTGATAAAGGTGGTCTTGCCGCTGCCGTTCATGCCCACGATGGCCAGCCGCTCGCCGATCCGGAATTTCAAATTCACATGCCGCAGCGCCCAGGCGTCGGTGTTGGGGTATTTGAACGAGACGTCGCGGAATTCGATCTCATACTTAAAATCGTCCCGCTTTTCGACCGAGAGCGTTCCCTGATACATCTTGTTCGGGATGTCGAAAAATTTGAAGGTCTCGGCCAGAAAGGCGTTGTTGCCCGTCATCTCGACCCAGAGGTTGAAAAACCGGCCCACGCCGTCGGTCAGTCCTGCGATCGCGCCGACATACATCAGCACGTTGCCGACGCCAAACGCCCCGCCGAGCGCTTTTAAGGCGACGAACGCGTACACCGCGCCGCTCGTCAGATAGGTGACGGCGTTGCCCAACCCCCGCAGCCCCGCCATTTTTTGAATCACGCCGCGGAAGGTCTCGGTCCAATAACCGGGGGCGTATACCCGCCTGTCCGCGGCGAGGTTGTCCTGCCGATAAATTCGGATGTCTTTTGCCCGTTCCAGTGAGCTCAATCCCCCGCCATAAAAACTGAACATCCGGTTGCCCATCCGGGCTTTCGGGGCCTGTTTGACCCAAG
>CAZPLU010000031.1:0-28483 GCA_964587625.1 uncultured Eubacteriales bacterium | reverse complement strand
TTTTCTATTTTCCAACCACCATCATGCGCGGGCGGCCACATGGGGCCGCCCCTACGGTCGGGTTTTTATTTCTCGTATCTGCCCTCTTTCCTCTGCCCTCTTGTCGGGGAATCTTGGGTTGATTAGGGCTTGCGGGTGCCGAGATCCTTCGACTTCGCGCGCTGCGACGCGCTGCGCTCAGGATGACGAACTCTGCCCTCTGCCCTCTCACCTCTGCCTTCTCGCACACTAATTTCCATTTTCTATTTTCCAACCACCATCATGCGCGGGCGGCCACATGGGGCCGCCCCTACAACGGGGATTTCCCGTCCCCCGTCTACGAATTTCTCATTTTTAATTTTCAACTATTATCAACGCGGGCTGTTCGCCCGCACGGAACGGTCAAGACCGTTCCCTACTAATTTCTATTTTCTAATTTCCAACTACTATCATGCGCGGGCGGCCACATGGGGCCGCCCCTACGACGAGGATTTCCCGTCCCACGTCTACGAATTTCCAATTTCTAATTTCAAATTTCCATTAGGGCGAATGTTTTTCGCGGGCGAACGACGCCCGCAAGGAACGGTCACATCGGATGCGATCCGAGCCGTTCCCTACAAATTATCCAATTTCCGATTTCCAACCGCCGTTCGCGCGGGCGGCCACATGGGGCCGCCCCTACCGTCTTTGCGAGGAAAACGCGGGGTTCGCCCCGCGTGTGACGAAGCAATCCAGAAACGAAGCGTCCGGTTTATCGCGAAGTCAGGACGCCGCAGGTCTGGATTGCCGCGCTTCGCTCGCAAAGACGGGGGATGGATTGCCGCACAATTTGATCGCCTCTCAATGACGATTCAATACAATCAATTAAAAGCAAGGCAACGGGAACGCGGGCTGTTCGCCCGCACGGAATGGTCACATCGGATGCGATCCGAGCCGTTCCCTACAAGTTATCCAATTTCCAACCACCATCATGCGCGGGCGGCCACATGGAGCCGCCCCTACAACGGGGATTTCCCGTTCTCTTGTCTACGAAATTTCCATCTTTAAATTTTCAACTACTATCAACGCGGGCTGTCGCCCGCACGGAATGGTCAAGACCATTCCCTACAAAATCCCATTTTCTAATTTCCAGCTACTATCAGCGCGGGCGGCCACATGGGGCCGCCACTACGACGAGGATTTCCCGTCCCCCGTCTACGAATTTCTCATTTTTAAATTCCAACAATTACCAGCGCGGGCGAACGACGCCCGCACGGAACGGTCACATCGGATGCGATCCGAGCCGTTCCCTACTAATTTCCATTTTCTATTTTCCAACCACCATCATGCGCGGGATGACAAAAACGCGTCTATGAGAATATATGCTCGGCAAAGATTTTCGCGCCGATGACGATTAAAATCACGCCGCCCACCATGCGCGCGCAACAACAGGCGCGTTTGCCGAGCAGTTTTCCGCCGAACACGCCCGCGAGCGACAGCAAAAAGGTCACGAACCCGATGGTCAGTATGGTCAGCGGGAGGTCGTCGGTCATCGCGGCGAGTCCGATGCCGACGACCAACGCGTCGATCGCCGTCGCCACCGCTTGCAACAGGATGATTTTCGCGGTCAGTTTCACTTCGCAGGAGTCGGGGTTTTTCTTTGCGTCGAGCAGCATTTTGAGGCCGAGCGCGGCCAACAGAACCAGGGCGACCCAATGGTCGATGCTGCTGATGAGGGTGTAAAACGCCGCGCCGAGCAAAAGACCGATGAGTGGGAAAACCATCTGCGCCACGCCGAACGCGCCCGCCATCGCGAAATTTTGCCGCACCGACGGCTTGGCGGTCAGGCCGTTTAAAACCGAGACCGCAAACGCGTCCATCGCGAGCCCCGCGGCTAAAAGAAGTGTCTCCCAATACTGCAAGCCAAAACCTCCGAAAGGATGTCTGTGAATTATACCACAGTCGCGGGCGGGCGGGCAAGTACTCCTGCGCGGATCCCGTCATATACTGTGACGACCGGGATGGGGCGTCGGCTGAGGTTTCAAGTTCCCTCCCGTTTTAGGAACAAACTTAAAAAATTCGGCGATGCGGCGGGTCGAGCAAAATCGGTTTGCCGCAGTCGGCTGCGGAACGGAGACATTGCATGTGGGGACAAATCAGCGGAATCATCGTATCCTCGGTCACTTATGCGATCAGAGCCAAAGAGGTTCTTTTGAGATATAACATCAAAGCCCTGTGTGAAAAACTGCCGGCGAGCGTCACCGGCTGCGGGTGCGGATACGGCCTGCGGGTCAACACCGACGAGCAGACCGCCCGCGCCCTGCTTGAAGATGCCGGCATACAGGTGAAAGGAAGCTATTTTCCTCGGCGCGAAACCGGGGAGACGTGCGATGAGCGGTATTCACGGGAATGATTTTTGACGATCGCGCTTGAAAGCGCGTTGCGAATGGCGCCAGAAGGGGGTTTTTTTATCTTATGATTTATCTTGACAACGCCGCCACAACATATCCCAAACCGTACGGCGTGGTCAACGCGGTGCGGGAATCGTTTTTGCAATACGGCGCGAATCCGGGCCGGGGTGGGTATCAGATGTCGTTGGACACCGCCGAGAAAATCTTTAATGTCCGTCAGGCGATGGCAAAAATGTTTCACTGCGGTGCGCCGGAGCGGGTCGTGTTCACCCAAAACTGTACCCATGCGATCAATTTGGCGCTGAAGTGCTTCGTGCCGAAAGGCGCGCACATCGTGGTGTCGGATCGAGAGCACAATTCGGTCATGCGGCCGCTCGACGCCATGGCAGAGGAGGGGTTGCTCACCTACGGCGTTGCCGCCATCGGGCGCGATATCACCAATGCCGCCGCGTATTTTGCGCGTAAAATTACCCAGAATACCGCCGCGCTGCTGTGTGTTCACACCTCGAACGTCGACGGACAGGTGATGCCGATCGCACAGTTGGGGCGGCTTGCCGCCAAGTTCGGTTTGCTGTTCATCGTCGACGCCGCGCAAGCCGCCGGAAGCGCCACCGTCGACATGGCGGCGGACGGGATCGGTCTGCTGTGTGTGCCGGGACATAAGGGGCTTTACGGGCCGACCGGGAGCGGCGCGCTGTTGATTCACGATTGCAAGCCGCTGCGCACGCTGATCGAGGGCGGCACCGGCAGCGACTCCATGTTGAAAAAACAGCCCCTGCTGCTGCCCGAGGCGTTGGAGAGCGGAACACTGCCCGTGAGCGCGATCACCGGTCTTGGCGAGGGCATCCGGTTCGTCAATGAACTCGGCGCGGACAACATCGGGGAACATGAGCGGCGGTTGCGCGCGATGCTGGCGGAGAAGACAGAGGGGATACCGGGCTTGAACAGCTACGAGCCGACGGCGCCTTCGGGTATATTCCTGTTCAATTTCGAGGGGATGTGCTGCGAGCAGACGGCGGCGGAACTCGAAAAAGAGGGCATCGCCGTCCGGGCCGGGCTGCACTGTGCGCCGAGCGCGCATGAGGTGCTCGGCACCCTGCCGGACGGCGCGGTCCGGATCAGCTTCAGCGTATTCAACGACTGCGAGCAAGTGAACCGAACGGCCTCGGCGCTGATGAAAATCTCGAAAGCGCTGTGACTTTTGCCGGGCAGAAGGAATCGGTGTAAAGTGAATAATACTGTCCGTATGATTTTGTTTCGACAAAACGCCACGGGGGATGTGGAAAACTTTTTGAAAGTGTTGAAAGTTTAAACAAAAAGACCAAGTCATGCGGTTTTTTGGGCGTTGATGAAAATTATGTAAACCCGGGAAATAATTATGTAAACCGATGCATAATACGAATTGGAGAAAACGCGGGAAACGGCTTTGTTATGCGAAGATTTTTGAAGTTGAATTTTTCGGAAATAGTTGATGAATGATGAAAACAGTGCCAAAACGGCATGACAACGCCAAAAAAACTTTCCACATCGGGATGTGGAAAGTTTTTAATATTCATGATTTCGGTTACTTTATACAGGCCGAATGCGGGGAATGGAGAGTCCGAACGGACGGATTTGTTTTCACTTTTCGGGGTGTTTACCGTGTAAAAACGCACCGACACGCTCCAACACGTCGGCGCTGGCTCCGAAATTTTTGTCCGCGCCCGTGACGCGGTAGTCGAAGCGGCTGACGTAGAATTTGGCCTCGTCGGCCAGTGCGTCGAGGGTCTTTCGGACACTTTGAAACATCACTTCGCTCATGTCGCGGTAGGTGTTGTTGTCGAGCTCCTTCTCGCAGGCGACGAGCTGCCGGGCGTAATGGTGTAAGCAGAGAGTCCCTTTTTTCGAAAACAAATCCCGAAAATCCCCGCGCCGCTTCCACAACACCGCGACGCCCTCTTCAAACAATTCCATATGGGCCGACATGCGGCGGCAGATATAGCAATCGCCGTCGAGGGCGGTCATTTTTGCCGCGAGAGAACCCCTGCCCTTTTTGGGGTTATTCTTTTCGAGGAAGACGTTTTGAATTTCGCGCAGGTGGCTCTCCAACATCACCGCGACCGAAAATCGGCTGCGGGCGCAGATGAGCTTGGCGTAGTGATCGGCGCAAAATCCGCGCGCGTCGGTCTCGAGGCGGATGCATTCGATCATCATATTGCCGTCGAGCAGCCGGTCGATCTCATAGGCGTCGGCCTCGCGCTCGAAGCCGCAGTGCGGACAGCCCTCTGACTCTTCATAATGCCGGACGATGACGGCGGTGTCTACGGTCTCTCGGGGCATATGCAACCTCCTTTGGCGAAAAATCGAAAATCGGGCGAACGGATTATTCCTCTTGTTTTGCGGGGAACAGCTTTTGTAACGACCAGGTCAATAAAATGATGACGCCGATGATGCAGAAGATGCCGAGCATCCCCAGCCCCATCATCTTGAGGGATTGTTCGAATCTTTGCGCGGCGTCCATGCTTTGCGCGGCGTTCGAAACGGTTTGCGCGGCGCTTTGGGAGACGTTTTGCGCAATTGAAAGCAAAAAATGAATCATGATGTTATCCATCCTTCCTTAACCTAAAAACGGAGTGATCAATTTGATGATCAGACCGCCCGCGATGACAGAGGCGATCTGACCGGAGGCGTTGGCGCCCGCGGCGTGCATCAGCAAAAAGTTTTGAGGGTCTTCTTTGAGCCCCATCTTATGGATGACACGGGACGACATCGGAAAGGCCGAAATGCCCGCCGCGCCGATCATCGGGTTCACTTTTTTCTTCATGAACAGATTGAGGAATTTTGCGAAGAACACGCCCGCGGCGGTGTCGAAGACGAAAGCGACAAGACCGAGTCCCATGATGAGCAGCGTCTTCCACTCCAAAAAGGCGTCCGCCTGCATTTTGAAAGCGATTGTGATGCCCAACAGCAGCGTGATGATGTTGGCGAAGTCCTTTTGCGCCGTTTCGGACAGCGAGCCCAGCACGCCGCACTCGCGGATCAGGTTTCCGAACATCAAAAAGCCGACGAGCGCGACAGAGGCCGGGGCGATGATGCCCGCGACGACGGTGACCGCGATCGGGAAGATGATGCGCACGGCCTGGGAGACCGATTTCTTTTCGTAGGGCATCCGGATCAAGCGTTCTTTGCGGGTGGTGCACAGCCGGATGACAGGGGGCTGGATGATCGGCACCAGCGCCATATAGGAATAGGCCGCGACCATGATCGGACCCGTGAAGTTGGATTTGACATACTGCGCGACATAGATGGACGTCGGACCGTCCGCGGCGCCGATGATGCTGATGGCGGCGGCATCCTTGAGCTCGGGGAAGAAGAGCGAGGCGACCGCCAGCGTGGCGAAAATGCCGAACTGGGCCGCGCCGCCGAATAAAAACAGTTTCGGGTTTGACAACAGCGGGCCGAAATCCATCATCGCGCCGATGCCGATGAACAGCAGCAACGGCATGAGCTCGCCGATTTCTATGCCGATGTCAAACAGGTGTTCGATGGCGCCCACGACTTCGTTTCCGACGGCGTCGGTCTGGTTGAGCACGCCGGAAAGCGGAAGATTTACCAAAATCGCGCCGAAGCCCATCGGCAGCAACAGCGCGGGTTCCATGTTCTTTTTGATCGCCAAATAGATTAAAATGCCGCCGATGACCCACATGGCGATCATTTTCAGTCCCTGCGCACTGAAAAGCAGGGGAACCGATGAGAAAAGCGCTTCGATTAACTCTTGCAAAAAAGTCACTCCCAATATGATATACGGACATTATACAACAGATTGCGCGTTTTGAAAAGGGAACGGGCGGCATTTGAAAATTTTACGCATAAAAATTTTGCTCCCGAAATTTGACAAAGAGAACCGTTGGGGTGTATGATGTGAGTGAAATCATGATGGGGGTGTAAAAATGAATACAGATCTGCTTCACAAAGAACGGAGGGCGAACCGGATTTTATCCGCCGTGTTGGCGGCGGCGTTGATCATCTTGGCGGGGTGCGCGCAAGCGGCTCAACAAACAAAGACGTCCCAAACCGACGGCCCGTACCCGAGAACCGGCGTTCAGAAAACAGCGTTTCCCTATAACGATCAATATGATTTGGTCCATGTTTCGGACGTGTTGAGCAATCAGACAATGGTCGGGCTTGCCGATAAAAACGGGGAAATCGTGTTCGACCTCATTTACAGCGGGATCGGAATAACCGAAAAAGGGCACTTCATTTTAAATTTGAAGGGATACCACCTCATTATCAGTCCGGACGGCAATGAAATCGGCAGATATCGCGGCTTGGAATTCTATCAACAGGACGCAGACGGGAACGGAATCCACTATGACGCCGCCGATTATCGCAACCAACCCGCGGCGCCGTATCTTGCGGTGGATTATGATCGCGGGCGCATATGCCGACTGCTGGACGAGGATTTTAACCCCGTCGGCGACACGTACGAGTGGATGGCCCTGACACAGACCGGCGCGACGGCCGTCAAAAACAGCACGTTTTATCAACTGGATCAAAACGGAGCGGTTTTAAGTAAAAAAGAACCGGCTGTGGTAAAGACGTTTTTCGGGAAATATCAATTACACAGGTCGTATGACGCCTATGAAAACGGGAGTATCACCTACGGGTTGTTCGATGAGAACGGCAAGGTGATCTATGATCAGGCGTATAGTATGATTGAAATGCCTTTTGAGGATCGGGTATTGCTGTTTACCGGGAATTATCAAAACGAAGCCGAACGCGCTGTGATTTTGGGAGACACGGAGGGTTATGACATTGGAGACCGGTATAATACGATCTCTTTCATAGCCGGGGGGAACGGCTACATCGGAATCGCACGAAGCTTCGGCCCGCATTTCAAAGCCGAGAACACTTATTATAAAGCCGGGTGCTGGCTGATTGACAGGGACGGCAATCGGATCAGCGACAAATATCTGCAGATCGGCAACGCCGTCGGCAAAGACGGCGAACTGTATGTAAACGCAGAGGATACAACTTCGCCGCTGATTTTTGAAAACGAAGACGGCACGATCAAAACCGTGCCGCTCTCGGAGGTGTTAAATCAAATGGTGATCAATATGGGGATTGAATCATACGGACGGGTATCCGGGACGCCCGAAATCGACGGGGACTGAGCTGTTTTTACGAATGCGTTAATTATAAGGTCACATCAGAGCCGCGATTAAAAGCGTGTCTGAGAGGCGTTTTAACAGCGCCGGCGTATCGGTGACCGGGAGCGGATTTTTGCCCCTGCCGATCTCGAAGGTGAACGCGGGGCGCTCAAACTCTTTGATGAACCAATCCTTGAAGCCGCCGTGGGAGGCGATGCCCTCGGGATCGGCGAGCGTATAATTGCAAGAGATGGCGAGGATGTGCGCCATGACCTCGGCGTGTCTGGGGAGGATGTCGCCGTAGCGCCAATAGATCTCCTCGCCTTGGCTGTGCAGCGAGACGGCCTGACGGGGGTTATGCTCGTAACAGAGTTTGACGAGGGCGCGGGTCTCGGGCTCGCTCTCGGCAAACGGGCCGCCGAACCGGCGCGGGGACGGTCCGTCGATGCCGGATTCCTTTTCGAGACGGCGCAGTTCGCTCCAGCCCGCGTCAAAATTGTGGTTGAGGTCGACGCCGTTGAGGTTGCAATTGAAAATCGACGGGTCGCCGCCGCAGATTTCGGCCAAGGCCGCGCGGTCGAGCGGCGAAAGCACCCCGTTCCCGAAGGCGATTTCCGCGCCGTCGGGATTGTGGCACGGCACGGCGACAAGGCCTTTTTTGCGAAATGCCGCGCGCACGTCGAAACCGCAGAACTGACGTCCGGCTTCGATGGCTTTGCAGAGTTTTTGCAACCATCCGGTCAGTACCGCGGACGTGATATACTCGAGCGGGTGCGTGCCTGCGACAAACAGCACGCAGTCGTCGCCGCCGAGCCGGATATAGGGAATCTCCCTGCCCCCGACCGAGCTTCCCGCGCTGCCCAATTGCACAAAATCATAGCGGGAAAGCTCGCCGCACGCACGACAGAGTTGTGAATAAAACGATCCCCCGACCGAAAACTTCGCCATAATGACCACTCCCCCGAAAAATTTATGAGGAGCGCACGTAAATTATGAATCTTTTTGACCTGCACTGCGATACCCCGACCGCCGCATACGACGCCAAAAAACCGATGTCGGCGTTTTCGCTGCCGCTGTCGGAAAGCCCCTATGAAAAATGGGTGCAAGTGTTTGCCATTTACATCGACGACAATATCAAAAAGGATGCGAACGATTATTTTCGCAGGGTTTTGACCTTCTCGGAGGCCGAGACCTCGAAGTTTCCCTGTGTGACGCCGATCACTGCCGTTGAAAATTGCGGCAATCTGATCGCGGATCCCGGGGCGGACATCTCGGCGCTGAAACGGTTGGGCGTCAGGTTGATTTCGCTTTCGCACAACCGGGACAATCCGCTGTGCGGCGGGATCAAGGGAGACGGACGCGGTCTTTCGGCGCTCGGGAAAGAGACCGTGCGCGCGATTGCGGAAAACGGGCTGATTTTGGACTGCTCCCACTGCTCCGACCGGGCGTTTTGGGAGATTTGCGAAACGACGGACGCGGTCTTTGTCGCGACGCACTCCAATTCCCGCGCCGTCTGCGGGGAGACGCGCAATCTGACCGATGAACAGGCCAAGGAGATTTTTCGGCGCGGCGGGCTCGTGGGGCTCAATTTTTACAAGGTGTTTTTGGGCGAAAAAGGCACGGTTGAGGCGCTGACGGCGCATATTGAGCGGTTTTTTGCGTTGGGCGGCGAACACTGCGTCGCGATCGGCAGCGATTATGACGGGGCGGAAATCGCGAAAGAGCTGTTTGATTTAAAAACCGTTGAAAAGCGGTTGGCAGCGGCGTTCGGGCAGAGCGCGGCGGATGGGATTTTTTATGAGAACGCGGCGCGGTTTATCCCCTGACCCGTTGTTATTCATACAATTTACTGTCCATTCGGGCGGGGAGCCCCGTAACAATGCCGCCATGAATTATATTATGCTGTGAAAAAAAGCAAAGCATGATCACCGTTTTTATCGTTAATTCTCGGTTCCCATGATAAAAAACCGACCCCGGCGCAAAATAGGACGGGGGTGGTTGTTTGAAAAAAATTTTGACCCGGGCATCGGGCGCGGCGGTCGGGCTGATTGCGGGTATCTTCGGCGCCGGCGGCGGGATTTTTGCCGTACCCATGCTCGAACGGTCCGGTTTTGACCAAAGGCACGCGCATGCCAACACGGTGGCGCTGGTGCTCGCCGTCTCAATTCCGGGCGCGATTTTGGCCTGCGTGCGCGAGCCGTATATTTGGGAGTTGTCGCTGCGCTATGTAGGCGGAACCGTTGCGGGCGGGATTGCCGCCGCGATTTTTTTGGCAAAACTGCCTGCGAAATTGATCCGGGTCTCGTTCGGGGTTTTGCTGCTGCTCTCGGCGTTTCGGCTGGCGGTGAGCCCTTGAGCTGGGTCTTGGATACGCTGGTGGCCGTCGTCGCGGGATGGTTTGCGGGTCTCGGGTTCGGCGGCGGTTGGATACTTTATGCCTATGTGCTCGGATTCGGATGCGCAACCGGCAGCGAGGCGCGCGGGTTGGTGCTTTTATTGTTTATCCCGAGCGCCGTGATCTCGCTGATCGGACACAACAAAAACGGACTGGTCGACTGGAAGGAGATTTGGCTCGGGATTCCGCTTGGCATCGCCACGCTCTTTTTGGGGTTTTGGCTGTACACAAAAGCGAATGAAGGGGTTTTGCGCGTTGTGTTGATCGCGTTGTTATCGACGGTGGGGCTGGGGGAAACGGTCGGGGGGGTGCGGATGAAAAGCGGCGGCAAAAAAGACGCCGCCGAAAACGAGAATTAAAACGAAGAACGAAGAGTTGCGGCAGAGCGCGGCGGGGGTTCAGACCACCCCGCCCTGCGGGCACCCCTCCGAGGGAGGGGAATTTTGGTGTCGCTCCCCTACCATTATCCAATTTCCATCGGCGCGAATGTTTTACGCGGGTGAACGGCGCCCGCTCGGAACGGTCACATCGGATGCGATCAGAGACCATTCCCTACCTCTTTTCTATTTTCCATTTTCCAACCAACATCACCCCGATATTGATTTCCCGCCGCTTCTGCGATATAATAATCACCTGTGCAATTGAGCGCACAATTGTTTTCGGAGGATTTTATATGGCACAAAAAAGAGCCGTCACCATTCAGGATATCTCCTGCTTCGGCAAATGTTCGCTGACCGTCGCGCTGCCGATCATCTCGGCCGCCGGAATTGAAATCGCCGCGATTCCCACCGCGGTGCTCTCGACCCACACAGGCGGATTTACGGGGTTCACCTACCGTGATTTGACCGACGACATCTCGCCGATCGCCGCCCACTGGAAATCGCTCGGCCTTACGTTCGACGCGATCTACACCGGCTATCTCGGCAGCTTCGAGCAATTGCGCCTGATGGGCGAATTCTTCGACGCGTTTAAGGGAAATGGCATCGTGATGATCGATCCGGTCATGGCCGACAACGGCGTCCTCTACGGCGGCTTTTCGCCCGATTTCCCCGCCGGGATGGCAAAACTCTGCGCCAAAGCCGATTTGGTCGTCCCCAACCTCACCGAGGCGGCGTTTATGCTCGGCGAGCCGTACGTCGGCGACGTTTATGACGGCGCGTATATCGAAGCGCTGATGAAAAAACTCTCCGCCCTCGGCCCCAGACAGGTCGTTTTGACCGGCGTCAGCTTTGATCCCGAAAAACTCGGCGCGGCCTGTTATGACGCCGATACCGGCAAGGTCGACTATTATTTCAACGAGCGCGTGCCCGGCTATTTCCACGGCACGGGCGACGTGTTCGCCTCGGCGCTGCTGTCCGCGGTGCTGCGCGGCAAATCCCTGCCCGCCGCCGTCAAGGTCGCCGTGGATTTCACGCTCGAGAGCATTAAACGCACCGCCGCCGCAAAGACCGAGCCCCGCTGCGGCGTCAACTTCGAACAGTCGCTGCCGAACTTCATCAAAGCGCTCGACTGATCAGCGGTTTCAATCCGCTTTCGCTTTTAAATGCTTCGCACCGCTTCCAGGCGCAAAACGCGCCCGAATTCGACCGGATTCGGGCGCGTTTTGCGGTGAATAAATTTATACCTTTTCTACCGGATATGCCTCGATGTACCCCCGGCTGCCGATCGGCGCCATTTGAAAACGCGGCGCGGCCTCGGGTGCCCACTTGTACCCGTACAGTTCGGGTTTGAAATGCTTGACATGCGCCCAGATCTCGCCGATGGCCTCGCGGTAATTCTCGTCGTCGAACGGCTCCCCCTGAAACACCATCATCGTGCAGGGCGGCAGCGTGATCAATTCGTACCCCTCGGGGATCGGCTTGTCGTAATTGAGCGGCAGCTCGACGCCCGAGACGTATTTCGAGGTGCCCGCCGGGATTAAGTGTTCGGGCAGCCACATGCCGACCGGTTCGTACAGCGCCTCTTTGACGCTCAGCAGCACGTTGTGGACGTCGCAGCCGACCTCCTCGCAGTACTTGAAATATTCCCCCGCCGTCTTCGCGCGTTTGAGCAGGCATTTTCTTGCGGGGCGTTCGATGACCTGCGCGAAAATCGTCTTTGTGTTTGACATAAGTTCCTCCTTATCGTCGTTGTCAGGATGAAGAGCCCGGTAACTCTCCAACGCGCGATACGGCAAAAACAATCGGATCGCCGGCGTGTTGCGTTTATAGTCCCCGGGCAAAATTCCGAATTCCTTGGAAAATGCGCGCGTAAAACCCTCGTGGCTGTCGAACAGAAAGTCGAGCGCGACGTCGAGCACCTTTTTGTCCCCGTCGCGCAGCGCCAAAGCCGCGGCCGTCAGCCGGCGCGCGCGGACGTAGTCATAGGGACTGCGCCCGACCGTGTCCCGAAACATCTGGGTGACGTATCCGGGCGAATACCCGGCGACGTCGGCCAACTGTTTCAGCGTGATCGGGCGGTCGATGTGCAGGTCGATGTATTCCTGCAATTTTTCGACGATAAACGCCTTTTCCTCCTGTTGCATTTCACACGCTCCTTTCGTGAAATTCCGAAATGATTATATCGAATCCGAAGCCCGGTTTCTCGACCGATCTTATACAAGAGTATTAGGGCTTTCAAAGTGAACAGTTAGCAGTTAAAGGTACAGTAATAGTCCCGTAAATATTTTTCGTCTTTGCGAGGAAAAAGCGGGGTGAAACCCCGCGATTGACGAAGCAATCCAGCGAATAAACGTTTGGCTTACAACTGAATCTGGATTGCCGCGGGGCTAAAGCCCCTCGCAATGACGGGAACCGTCACCGCATGAAAGCACGACGCGAATATTCTTCCGCAATCAATGCGACATTTTGAAAAACCGGTTTTACGGCGTCCACATACATGACGGGACACGCGAGGGTCTGTGCAAATTGTTCGATCCTTGTCAGCGGGCGTTTTGCCGCAAAATCCAAAAACGCCGTTTGCCGCTCATACATGTCGCCGCCTTCCAAAACGCGCGCCCCGTACCGCTCAAAGGCGCGCCGCCCGATGCGCTCCATGCGGATATCCTGCGGCGCGGAAAGACATACGGCAAATTGGTACATCGACGAAATTTCTTCGGAAAAATCCCCGGTGACGGCGCAGAGGACAAAAGAGCCATATTTATTGATATCGGCGAGTATCAATCGCAAACATTCTTCGCGCGAACGCTCGGCGGCGTACGGGATTTCCGATTCGGCAAAGGCATAAGCTTCGTGATCCATGAACTTGTAATTCAAAACGCGCGCCAGCTCCCGCCCGACCGTGGACTTTCCGCTGCCGTTCGCGCCGAAGACAAGGATTCCGTTCGGCATGTTCGATCCCCTTTTTTAAACTTATAGTTGGCAGTGTAGGGGCGAACTGCGTTCGCCCGCGTAACCGGATGGTTGGGAATATTCGAAGGACACTTATGGAAACGCACAAATGAACAATCATAACGAAGAGAAATATCGGGCGAACACAGTTCGTCTCTACTCTGCCAAAAGTCAACTTCCAAAAATTACGAACCATATCACTGAATCTCACTTCTTAGGAAGAAGACAAAATCGCCGGACGCTATTGCATCCAGCGATTTTTTATGTTCTTACCGCCCGCTCCTCCGCGAGGTCGAGGTACAGCTTGATCGCCTCGCCGGGGATGTCCCACGGGATATGGTTGCCGATGCACATCACATACCCGCCGGTCAGCTTGGAGGTCCCGACCATCCGGTCGACCATGTCCGAAATCTCAGCCGGGTCGTTGCGCTTTAAAATCCGGTTGTCGCCCTCGCCTGCCAAAAAGCAGTCCCTGTGCTTTTTCGCGATCGTCTTATAATCGGTGTACGGCTCGGAGATGATTCCGCTCGCGCCGCAGGCGAACACGTCGTCGGCGTATTGGTCCATGCAGCCGTCGGCCATAAAGATGACCCGTTTTCCGGCGGCCTTGAGCATGCCCCAGTATTCCTCGTAGCGCGGGAAGACGTATTTGCGCATCCACTCGGGCGAGCAGACCGGCCCGCGCGTGGTCACGATGTCGTCGTGGCAGGTGACGAAGTTTACCGGCAGCTTGGCAAACACCGAAAAGACCCGCCGGTTGAGCTCGGCGAATTCGTCCATGATGCGCTCAAAGCGCTCGTCGAGGCAGCACTCCAAAAACAATTCCCACCCGAAGGTCAGCAGCGGCCACATGAACGTGGTGTTGTAAAACCCGACGCCGCGCGGCGAAAACGGTTCCGGCTCGCCCCAGGGCTTGGGAAAGACCGTTTCAAAACGTTTTTCGATATTTTCGACCGAGGAAAAATCATAGTGTTCGACCACAAAGCCCCAGCCGGTCATGTCGGCATGCGCCAGCGGGCTGAAATTAAACACGTCCTCGGCGGTCTTGAAGATCTGCTCGCCGTGGATGAACGTCCCGGTCTGACCCGTCCCCCAGCGCACCGTGCCGTGGCCGGTGTCGTCTCCGCCCGGGCGCGCGATCGGCGTGTCGTCTTTCGGGATACCGAGGTCGAGCCGGGGGTACAGTTCCAGCAGCCGCTCGCGGCACTGTTTCGGGTGTTCGTAGGCGTCGATGCCCGTGATCAAGGTCTCGGCGTCGGGGTTCGACCAGTGCTCCCAGTGGGGCAGGTGTTTGGGGGCAAGCCCCATGAACGCGTCGTATTTCTCGCGCTGATACGCCGTAAAATCCATTGTTTTACCTCTAATCCAAATGGAACAGCAAATTCAAGTCCTTGGCGACCGGGCTGTTGTCGGGATTGGTCTCCATGATGTCGGCCATGAAGTCCCACCACTTGCGGTTGATCGCGGTGTCGGCGCTTTTCGACCACTTTTGTTCGTCCTCGATCTCGATGTACCCGAACAAAATCAACGTCTCGGGGTCGAGGTAGATCGAATAATTTTTTCCGCCGTGCGCGCGGATCATGTCGATCATCTCCGGCCACAGTTCGTTGTGCCGTTTTTCGTATTCGGCTTCCATTCCGGGATAAAGTTTCATCTTGAAGCCCTTACAGATCATTGAGCAACCATCCTTTTTATAGATTATGTAACTAACTTGCGTAAAGTTTGCCGAGCAGGCGGTTGACCAGCCGGATCGGAAGCAATTTTTGAAGAAGCGCAAAGACCTTGTATTGAAAGCCGATGGTCTTCAGCGGCTTGGGGCGTTTTTGCCGCGCGGTCCTGTAAAACACCTTCGCGATGACCGCGGGATCCATGCCGTTTTGCTCGTCGCGCTCCATCTGGGACACCGAGCGGGAAATGATCTCGCCGTACAGCGCGTTTTCAATCGGGGCTTTTTCACGCTTGAATTCGGTTTTGGCGTCGCCCAACAACAGCGCGCAGACCCGGATGCCGAACGGGCGCAGCTCGTTTGCAAGCGCGCAGGCATAGGAATTGACCGCGGCCTTGCCCGCCGAATAAAAACTCTGGAACGGGATCGGCAAAATCCCCGCGACCGAGCTTGTGAACAGGATATGACCGCCGCTCTCGCGCAGCTTGCCGATCGCGGATTTGACGCAGTTGTGCGCGCCGATAAAGTTGACCGCGAGTTGCTTTTCAACCGCAGACGAATCGGTAAACTCAATCGCGCCCGAGATGCCGAACCCGGCGTTGGCGATCAGTACATCGATGCGCTCGATTTGCGCAAAAGCCGCTTCGACCGCTTCGGCGTCGGTGACGTCGGCGGCGATGTGGAGGATTCCGTCGTGATTTTTGCCGCTGCGCGACAGATCATAGACCTGCCAGCCGTTTTTGGCAAACTCCACGGCGCAGGCCAGCCCGATCCCGTTGGAGGCGCCGCTGATGACGACTGTTTTCAATGCGCTCAGTCCTTTAAAAATTCGTTTTTCCGCGCTTTTTCTTCCGCCTCGATGACCGCCTTCATAATGTCCATCGCCTCGTCAAGCAGGGCGTCGGTGTGCGTCGCCATGTAACTGGTGCGCAGCAAACAATCCGTCGGACCGGTCGCCGGAGGCAGCACCGGGTTGACATAGACGCCGGCCTCGTAAAAGTCCTTGGCGCGCCGCAGGGTCGTGAGCGTGTCTCCGGTCGGTAGCGGGACGATCGGGGTCAGGTCGGTGCAGCGGTATTCGATGCCGCGCTTGTCCATTCCGGCGCGCACATAACGCGAAATCTCGCGCAGGCGTGTGACCCGTTCGGGATGTTCGCGCAAAATTTCGAGCGCCTTCAAAGCCGTGGCGCAGTTGGCCGGCGGGATCGAGGCGCAAAAGATGAACGGACGCGAGGAGTGCCGCGTATGCTCGACGATCGGCGTGTCGGCCGCCATATAGCCGCCCAGCGACGCCAGCGACTTGCTGAACGTACCCATGATGATGTCGACTTTGTCGGTCAGCCCGAAGTGCTCGGCCGTGCCGCGCCCGCGCTCGCCCAACACGCCGAGCCCGTGTGCGTCGTCGACCATCACGCGGGCGCCGTATTTTTCGGCGAGCGCGACGATCTCGGGCAATTTGCAGATGTCGCCGCCCATGCTGAATACGCCGTCGGTGATGATCAGTTTGCCGCATTTGTCGTCGATTCCGGAGAGCTTCTTCTCCAAATCGGCCATATCGCTGTGGCGATAGCGCACCATCTGGGCATAGGAGAGCCGACAGCCGTCATAGATGCTCGCGTGGTTTTCACGGTCACATAAAATATAGTCGTCCTTGCCCGCGACGGCGCTGATGATGCCGAGGTTGGACTGAAAACCGGTCGAAAACGTCATCGCCGACTGTTTGCCCAAAAATTTTGCCAATTCGTTTTCAAGTTGGACGTGTAAAGCCAGCGTGCCGTTCAAAAACCGCGAGCCGGAGCAGCCGCTGCCGTATTGCTCGATGGCCTTCACCCCCGCCTCGATGACCTCGGGATGCACGGTCAGGCCGAGGTAGTTGTTGGAGCCGAGCATGATCCGGCGTTTTCCCTCCATGACCACCTCAACGTCCTGCCGGGTTTGAAGCTCATGGAAATACGGATAAAGCCCTAACTTTTTCACCTCTGCCGTTTTATCATGATAACATTTTTCAAAGATATCCATTCAAGCACTCCCCTAAAAGAAATACACGATAGCAAAATTCATTTTACCACCTGCAAAAATTCATGTCAACTGCGGGAAGGTAGAGGCGAGAGGGCAGAAGGGGGCGGGGGGCGGTTGCATGCGGTAAACCGAACGCCTCGTTTCTGGATTGCCGCGCTTCGCTCGCAAAGACGGGTTTTCGCCATTGCGGCTTTATTTGCCGCCTCGGAGGAGTTGAGAATTGGAAAATGGAAATTCGTAGACGGGGCGGATTTTTATTTGCAGGGCGCGGCATCCTTGACAAGCCGTCATTTTTGGAAAACAGAAAATAAAAATTGGTAATGCAGGGGATGAAAACGGATAAAACCGGTTTTTGCGGGCTGTTCGCCCGCTCGGAATGGTCAAGACCGTTCCCTACAAGTTATCCAATTTCTATTTTCCAACCACCATCATGTGTGGGCGGCCACATGGGGTCGCCCCTACGGTCGGGTTTTTATTTCTCGTATCTGCCCTCTTTCCTCTGCCCTCTTGTCGGGGAATCTTGGGTTGATTAGGGCTTGCGGGTGCCGAGATCCTTCGACTTCGCGCGCTGCGACGCGCTGCGCTCAGGATGACGAACTCTGCCCTCTGCCCTCTCACTTCTGCCCTCTTGTCGGGGAATCTTGAGTTGATTAGGGCTTGCGGGTGCCGAGATCCTTCGACTTCGCGCGCTGCGACGCGCTGCGCTCAGGATGACGAACTCTGCCCTCTGTCCTCTCACTTCTGCCTTCTCGCAGCCCAATTTCTAATTTCCATTTTCCATTTTCCATCAAGACCATTCCCTACAAAACCCCGTTTTCCGTCAGCGGCTATCCGTTCTCCCATCGTTCTACCAATTTCTATTTTCTATTTTCCAACCACCATCATGCGCGGGCTGTTCGCCCGCACGGAATGGTCAAGACCATTCCCTACAAGTTATCCAATTTCCATTTTCCAACCGCCGTTTGCGCGGGCGGCCACATGGGGCCGCCCCTACGGTCGGGTTTTTATCTCTCGTATCTGCCCTCTGTCCTCTCACTTCTGCCCTCTTGTCGGGGAATCTTGGGTTGATTAGGGCTTGCGGGTGCCGAGATCCTTCGACTTCGCGCGCTGCGACGCGCTGCGCTCAGGATGACGAACTCTGCCCTCTGCCCTCTCACTTCTGCCCTCTTGTCGGGGAATCTTGAGTTGATTAGGGCTTGCGGGTGCCGAGATCCTTCGACTTCGCGCGCTGCGACGCACTGCGCTCAGGATGACGAACTCTGCCCTCTGTCCTCTCACCTCTGCCTTCTCGCAGCCCTCTCGCAACCCTCTCGTCCCCCGTCCCCTTCTGCCTTCTGCCCTCTCACTTCTGCCTTCTCGCAGCAAGCACACATATATCTCTATCTCATATAATGGGGTTGAGCGGCTAATATTCATTTACCGATGCCGCAAACTGAAACGGAGGACATAATATTATGAACGAGCGAAACGGATGTAATCCGTCGACCGGTTCTTTCCGAGAAGTCGTGAATTGCAGCGTTGACAGGATATACGATTCCTGCTATGACAAGGATTGTCTTGAGGATCTTCCGGTTTGTTTTACAAACTGCGCACAGAATATCATCGACGATTCCATTGCTTGCAAATTCAAGAAGTGTGAAATTGTCAATGTCATCGTGAACGTCGAGCCGATTCCCTACAACTGCGGATTCTTTGCCGTCGACATCACCTTCTTCTTCCATTGCTGGTTTGAGTGTTTCACCTGCATGGGTGACCGCGGCCAGTGCGTCGAAGGGCTGGTCATCTACAACAAAAAAGTCATCCTCTATGGCTCAGAGGGCGACTCCATGGTCTTTACATCCCAGTATTCGGGTTGCTGCAACGACACCACCACGTTCAGCACCAATCTGCCCAAGGCCACGGTCGAAACCGTACAGCCCATCGCGCTCTCGGCGCGCCTGCTGAACATCTGCGACTGCCCCCAACATCTCAACCGCTTCGGCGCCAACATCCCGGCTCCGATCGCCGCCAGATTCGACGGCAACTTTAACGTCTGCGATCCGCGCAGAGTCGTGCTTGCCACCATCGGTCTGTTTACAATTATCAGCATCTCCCGCAAGGTGAGTTTGGTCATCCCCGCCTGCGGCTTCGGCGTTCCGCTGAAAGAGTGCGTCGGCTCCGATGAGGATCCGTGCGAGCTGTTTTACAAAATCCAGTTCCCGACCGACCAATTCTTCCCCCCGCGCAGGGACGACAACAGATGCAATACCGTAGCCCCGACCGGCTGTGGTTGCAACAGGTAATATCCCCAAGCGAACATATTCTCTCTCCCAAAACAAGAAACGGACGGCATCGCCGCCCGTTTCTTGTTTTGGTGAATGCGCATGGTGAAGGGACGTGTTTTCCATTTTCCAATTTTCATACGAGCGGGTGTTTTACGCGGGTGAATAACGCCCGCACGGAACGGTCTTGACCGTTACCTACAGGATTCCCCGTCCCCCGTCTATCGAGGTAAACAGAAAATTCACCGGGTAAACGCGCAGTAGAGAGGGCCTCCCCTGCGGTAGAATCACATTTGGAAATCGGAAAATAGGAAGCTGGGATTCATTTTGCGCCGTTCCCTCGATCTTTGCGCGGTCGATTGCACATTTTTTCCGATTATGCTATGATTGAAACATCGGAGGTGAGCCCCATGCCCTCAAAACGGGCCGTCTCAATGCGCGAACAACTGCGATTTCTAAAGCCCCTTACATCGAAAATAGACATCAAGGCCGCCCGCGCGGGGCAGGACGCCTTCGGCGCTCTCAGCGCATCCGTCAACGCCCGAAAGCTCCGTTTTTATACGGTGACCTTCGGGATATTCGACGCCTGTTCTATATCAAGGCGTAAAAACGGGAATCATAAAGTGATCCTATACCTCCACGGCGGCGGCTATGTCATCGGCGATCTCAAATACGCCTCCGGTTTTGGGAGCGTTTTATGCGCCCATACCGGCGCGCAGGTTCTGTGTCCCGCCTACCGCCTCGCGCCCGAACACCCTTTTCCGGCGGCGTTGCGCGACGCGGTCGCGTGTTATGAATATTTGCTCGCCGAGGGCAACGCCCCCGGGGATATCTCGGTTGTCGGCGAGTCGGCCGGGGGAGGGCTGATTTTCGCGCTGGCGCAGGAACTTAAAACCCTGGGTCTGCCGCTGCCGCACAAGCTGGTCGCGATTTCGCCCTGGGCGGATCTGACGGCTTCGGGCAGTTCCTACCACGCCAATCGAGAGGCCGACCCCTCCCTTTATGAGGACATCATCCGCCAGTATGCCGCCATGTATGCGGGAGACGATTTGGAAAATCCGCTCGTCTCACCGATTTTCGGCGACTTGAGCCGCTTTCCGCCGACGTTGATTCTTGTCGGCGGGGACGAGATCTTGCTGTCGGACGCGCAAACCCTTGCAAAACGGATCAATGACTTCGGCGGTGACTGTACGCTGGACGTCGCCGACGGCATGTGGCATGTCTATCCGCTGTTTTCCTGCCCCGAGGCGAAAGCCGCGTTGAGACAAATCGGTGAATTTTTGGAGATGCCCAATGGCTGATCAGACATGGATGAAACTCGACAATGCCGCCAAAATCTATCCCGCCGCGAAACGCCGCAACTGGATGGCCCTGTTCCGCATGTCGGCTCGGCTGACCGAGCCGGTCGATCCGGTCACGCTGCGCGCGGCGCTGGAGTCGTGCGCAAAACGCTTTCCGACTTTTATGCTGCGGCTGAGGCGGGGCGTGTTTTGGTATTATATGGAGCATATCGACGGCGTTCCGGAAATTCAGCGCGACGTCGCGAATCCCTGCGTTCGGATGGATCTGCGCCAAAACCGCGGCTTCATGTTCCGGGTGCGTTATTTTGAAAACACGATCGGCGTTGAAATATTCCACGTTTTGACCGACGGGACCGGCGGCATATGCTTTCTCAAAACACTGGTCGCGGAATATCTGCGGTTGAAGTACGGCGCCTTGATCGAGAGGAGCGCCGAGATTTTGGATTGCGCCGAGGCGCCGAAGCCGGATGAGATCGAGGACGCTTTTTTTAAATTCGCAAAAGGACATACCGCGCCGCGCCGGGAGAGCGGGGCTTATTATCTCAAAGGGACGCTCGAACCGCCGGAAATCATCCACATCACCGGCGCGCAGATGCCGCTTGATGTGCTGCTCGCCAAAGCCAAGGAGAAAAAGGTCACAATGACCGAATACCTGACCGCCGTGTTGATTTTGGCGATCGACAAGGTTCAGCGCGCCGAGGGAAAGCCGCAGCGGCTTTTAAAACCGGTTAAAATCTGCGTGCCGATCAATCTTCGAAGGTTTTATCCCACCCATACGCTGCGCAATTTTTCCAACTACACCAACCCCGGCATCGACCCGCGTTACGGGTATTACACCTTCGAGGAGGTGCTCTCGGCCGTACACCACCACATGGGCAGCGAAGTCACCGAGAAAAAGCTGAACGCAAAAATCACGACCAATGTCAAGAGCGAGCAGGGGCGTATTGTCCGGCTGATGCCGCTGTTTGTTAAAAATTTCGCGATGAAAATGACATTTAAGTTCGTCGGCGACCGCCAGACCAGCAGCTGCATCACCAATATCGGCGCGGTGTCGCTGCCGCCCGAGATGGAGCGGTATGTGGCCCGTATGGATTTCATCATCGGGCCGTTGTCCCGAAACCGGGTTGTCTCGGCGGTTTCATCCTATAAAGGGATTGTCTATATGAATTTCACCCGTACGATCAAAGAGACCGTGATCGAGCGTGAATTTTTCAGATTTTTGGTCAGACAGGGCATCCCGGTGCGCATCGAGAGCAACCAAATTCCCGAAATCAAACTTGAGACGGATCATCAGAGAGGATGTGTGTGATGTCCTATTGCGTCAACTGCGGCGTGGAACTCGCCCCCGCCGAAAAAAAATGCCCCCTGTGCAGCGTGCCGGTGATCAATCCCGCCGCCCCCCGGTCGGAGCTGCCGGTCTCGAAATCCTATCCGGCGCGCATGGAGAGGATATCGAAAAAAATCGACCGCAAATATTTCGCTTCGCTGGCCAGCGTTTTGCTGATGATCCCGCTGCTGATCACCGTGATCGTCGACTTGATCACGGGCGGCGGCTTCTCGTGGTCGCTGTATGTCATCGGCGCGTTGTTTTTGCTGTTCGTCTGGGGCGTGCTGCCGTTTTTCTTTCCCAAAAACAACCTCTTTTTATTCACCGTGTTCGACGGGATCGTTTTGATCGGCTATGTGTTTTGGATCGCGTTCATCTCGGGCGGCGCTTGGTTTTTGCCCCTCGGCCTGCCGATCTCGGGCAGCGTGGTGCTGCTTTCTCTCGGCGTTGCGGCGCTGTTTTGCGATAAAAAGCACCGTGTGGCGGGGCTCTCGAAAATCGCGTCCCTGCTGTTCGCCTCGGGGATGCTGGTCGTTTCGGTCGAGTTGATACTCGACGCCTATCACAAAAGTCCGATCGTTCCGCAGTGGTCGCTGTACGCCTTTGTCCCCTGCGTGTTTTTGGGGCTTTGCGCCGCCATTTTGGAACACCGCCGCAATTTTAAGGAGCAGATCAAGAAGCGCTTGTTTTTTTGAAAACTCAGGGAGCGGCTATATGAGGCACATCTGACGTGATTGTCACAGCACGGTCAACATGAACGAAATTATAATAACGCAATGAAAAATGCAAGGTTAAAATACAAAAGTGTAAAGTGACGTCTTGGGTTGAGCGGGATCATCACTTTACACTTTAATTTTTTAAGGTTATACAGAAATCGGGGAATTTTTACGACTGTTATTATGTTGTGCGCGGGTATAAATTATTGTGCGAGCGGCGGGATCGGGTTGACGGCGGAACTCTTGTCGGCGCCGAAGACGACGCGGTAATAGTCGTTGTCGAGAATTTTCGTCGAATAGGTGAATTTGCGGGAGACGAGTTTGGACATGGCCTTTTCGTAGTCCTCGTCGACCGTCACCCCCGGATTCGGGGCAAAGACCTGGGTCTTGGCGTTGAAAGCGCCTTTTTCGCTTATCCAGCTGTAATTTGCGAAGACCACCAGCCCCGGTGCGTCGGAGAGGATATCGTAACCCATCAGCAGGCGGGAATCGTAATCGAGCGCGAACAGGTTCGACAGCGTCGGGATGATGTCCATGCTGCACGAGAGTTTATCCACCGTGACCGGTTCCTGGCCCTGACAGTATAACAAGAAGACGCCTTTATACAGCTCAAAGGTCTTTTCGAGCGTCTTTCCGGCGAGCTCGTCCATCTGCTCGTCGCTCAGGCCGTAGGGGTAGTGGTCGGGGCTGACGGCAATGACCGTGTTCTCTGCGATTCCGGCCTCGTTGAGCCGCTGCAGCAGATATTCCATGGCCTTGTCTAACTCGATGTTGCAAGCGTAATAGGCCTTGACCTGCAGCGACGCCGAATCGCCGAAATAGTCCTCGACGGCCTGCCGGTGTTTGGACGCCATCGCGTTGTCGTAATAGGTGTAATCCATGTGGCCGCTGACAGTCATGTAATACGCGTGGAAGGGCTGTTGATTGATATAGTCGTCGACGCTGAGCTGCATCATCTCGACGTCGGATTCGGGCCAGGAGCGCTTGACCTGAAGACCGTTGCCGAGCCCTTGGTAGATATAGCCCATATTGGGATGGGACTGGTCGCGCTTATAAAATGTGTAGGTGTTGTTGTGGTAGCCGTAGGCGCAGTAGTCCCTCTGCCGCAGCTGGTTGGCCATGCTGAACGCCATGTAATTGTCCTTGGAGCGGTAAAAACTCCAGACACCCGATTTCGGGATCAGGCCGACGTTTGCGACATATTCGCCGTCGGAGGTGCTGACCGTCCAGTTCGGCGTATAAAAATTGGTGAAGTTGAAGCCCTCCTGTTGCATCTTATACAGCGTCGGGGTCAGCACCGGATGGATGGCATAGGGCGAAAATGACTCCGCCGTGACTATAATCAGGTTTTTGCCCTCGAACAGACCGGTGTATTCGTTGGTCTTGGTCGGCGGCAGCGCGGAAAAGTACCGGTGCATTTTGAGCAGATTTTCATCGGTCTCGGCGGCGATCAGCGCGTCCCAGTCGATGTCCATGATTTGATCCGTATAGGAGGTCTGGATCGGGTCGACCGGCTCCGGTTGTGAGATTGCGGGGATGTCGTCGTCATCGGGGATCAGCGCCTTGAAACCGAAAATCGTGTGCTTGAGATCGAGGCGGGTAGTGGTGAGCAGACCGAACCGGTTGACCAAAAGATCGGGGTTGAACGAATTGAAATACATAAACCGGGTGGAGATGCCGCCCGAATTGGAGGCAAAAACCAACAAAACCGTGAGTCCGAACAACACCGCCGAGGCGCCGCCGTTCAACAGGGCAAACCACCGGTTGGTCTTTCGCGGCTTCAAAAACTTTTTGCCGAACAGCAACAACATCAAGGTCGGGATAAACAGCAGCAATATGAACGGGGAGGTTCTCCAGATGCCGTTGAGCGCGGCTTTCCAGAAGTTTGTGATGGCCTCGCCGCCGCCTTGGATCGAATAAACCACCATAAAGGTCTTGAAAATCGAATGATAGACGGCCTGTGTCGAAAACCAAAGCCAGAGAAACACACTGACGCCCTTTGCGATCAGGAGGTTTGTTTTGGGCTGAAACAAGGTGCACAGCATCGTCAAAAGAAAGCCGAACGCCAGCGAAAACAAAAACATATATAAAAGGCCGATGTTGAACGGTTGTTGATAAGAGGCGATTTTGAGGACCAATTCCATATAGATGATGGCGAGCGGAAAGTACAGCCAGAACCACCGCTTGCTCATAAACGCCTTAAATCCCGCGCCTTCTTTGTTTTGCGCGGCGCTTTTTTGATGCAATCTCATCCGATTCTCCCTGCCTTTCTGTTTGGCGCGACTTGAAAAACACGCGACCATATTGTAACACCGGCGGCAAAAAAAAGCAACATTGACAACCGCCCGAAGCGGCGGTACAATGGCACAGGAAACTCACGAAGGGGGCTTGTTTTATGCCGGGACCGAATCCGAAAATCCTTGTGCCGATCTTTACGCCGTTCAAAAGCGACTACTCGGTTGATTATGACGCGTTGAAAAAGCTGGTGCGCAGCGTGCTTGACAACGGGGCTGACGGGTTGTATACAGGCGGCAGTTCCGCCGAGTTTGTGCTGCTGACCGAGGAGGAGCGCAAGAAGACCCTCGAGGTTGCGATGAAGGCGGCGGACGGCGCGCATATCGTGGCGCACATCGGTTCGCCGGGCGTCGACAACGCCATTTCGTTTGCAAAACACGCCGCTTCACTGGGCGCGGACGCGGTCGCCTCGGTGCCGCCGTTTTATTATCCCTATAAACCCGACGAAATCAAGAGCTATTACACCGATATCGCCGATGCCTGCGGATTGAAAATCATGGTCTATTCGCTGGCGACGCAGGCCGCGCTGACGCTGGATCAATACCGCGACCTGCTTGTGGACGAGCGGATTTACGCGCTCAAATACACGCAGCCGAATTATTATATCCTCGACCGCATCAAACAGGCGGTGAACAAGCCGATTTTCAGCGGCATGGACGAGGCGTTCGCTTACGCGCTCGCCGCGGGGGCCGACGGCGCGATCGGCACCTCGATGAATTTTCAGGTTGAGAAGTTTATCAAGATTCAAAAGGCACATGAAAACAACGACGTCAAGAGCGCGATGGCGGAGCAGACCCGGCTCAACAACATCGTGCAGGCGACCGTCGAAGCCAACACGCTGCCGGGGATGAAATACGCCGCGAAACTATTGGGCGTGATGGACCGCGACACCTGCCGCCGCCCGCTGCGCCCGCTGACCGACACCCAAAAAGTAAGCATCGAAAAAGCCGTGAGGGAGAATAGTTAAAACCCGTTTTCCGGGGAAGTCATTCGGTCACGACAAACGGCAGGGAGATTTCCGCGCCGCCGCCCGAGATTTCGATGCGCCAATCGCCCGCGGTGGTTTTGGCGCTGACTTTCCAACGCCAAGTGACCGCGCCGTCGCGTTCAGAGATTTTCGGCTCCAAGCCCTTGGCTGTGCTCAGGCCGGATTTATAGATCACTTTGATCGTATATTCGACGTCCGGTTTGCCTTTGACGGTGACGGAGGCGTCTTGTCCGCGCACAATCGGCGAGGTCAGGGATATTACTTCGAGACCTTGCCCGCTTGTGACATATGGTACGGCGAAACTTGCGGCAGAATTTTGACCGGAGGAGGTTTTTCCGGAGGAGGCCTCGGGATTTGCGGCGGAAGAAGCGGTTGAACCGGTTTCGGATGGGACGGCAGAGGATTTTCGCGGGCTCGCGGCGGCGGAACTTCCGGATTTTGCAGGGGAAATAACCGACAAGGGTTGATTGGAGACAGATTCGGCGGTCTGTTCGGAGACGGAGGACAGCTCGAGCTTCGAAGCGATGATGACGGCGGGGGAATGGGAGCGGGTCTGTCCGCAGGCGGTTAAAAACAACACGGAAATCGTTAAAAACACCATATTCCTTCTCACAAAGCGACCCTCCATGAATTTTTACGGACAGCAAACAATTCGGCATTCACCTGAATGATACATAAAACGACAAATAATGTCAATCCCCGAGTTTCGAAAAAAAAAGGTGTTGCATTCTTGAAACGCTTGTGTTAAAATAAAGCGGCTTTGGGCGCTTAGCTCAGTTGGTAGAGCATCCGCTTGACGTGCGGATGGTCAGCGGTTCGAGTCCGTTAGCGCCCACCACACAAAAAAACCGCATTGATATGCGGTTTTTCTTTGTCTTTGAATATCCTGATTTCATGCACTTTGCCGTATATTCAAGTCAAATTCAAGTCAGATTCTCACCCGTAAACCTGATTATTATAATTTACCACCGTTGAAATTCTTGTTGACCCGCCGCAAAGCTGCCGTTATAATGGATCGGGGGTGTTTGGATTGGACGAATTTTTTGTCTCCGCAAAGGAGAAGGCATATCTGAGGGAACTGGCGAAAAAGCAGGCCGAGTACGCCGCGCTGCCCGTGATGGCCGAGCGCGCGAAGCAATGGTACGCGCACAACGCGGTCAAGGGCGTAAAACCGCTGATCGTGGTGGAGCAGAGCTCGTTTTCGCGGGATTTTTTGCCCGAGCCGAACTGCGAAAACAAATTCGCCGCCGAGATCGAGCGGTATTTGTTATCGAAAATTTTACAGCACGAACGCATTGACGACGACATCGTGGTGCCGGATTTCTTTGAGGTCAATATGGATATCGAGGTGCGCGAGTTCGGCGTGCCGATCGAAGTGCATCACGCGGTTGACTCCAAGGGGCGCGATGTCGGTTATGAATACAATTACCCGATCAAGTCGATCGAAAAGGATTTTGCCAAGTTGAAACCGTTCGAGTTTTATTTCGACCGCAAACGGTTTGCCGGTAAACTGGCGGCGACCGAGGACGTTTTGGGGGACATTTTGCCCTGCGTGCCGACCAACCGCCACCAGATCTGGTATTATATGCACACCGCCAAGATCATCCAGCTGATGGGTATGGAGCGGTGGATGTACGAACTTGCGGACAATCCCGACGGCGTGCATGAATTGATGCGCTATCTGACCGAAAATATGCAGCGGTATATCGACTGGGCGGAAAAAGAGAAGCTGTTTACGTCCGACACCGGCAATACCTATGCCGGCGCGGGCAGCTTCGGATTCAGCGATGAACTGAAAGTCCCCGCCGACGGAAGACCCACGGCAAAGCAAAAGTGGGGCAACACCAATTCTCAGGAATCGTTTGCGATTTCCCCCGATATGTACGCCGAATTCGTCTACCCCTATATCGCCGAGATCGCCGATCGGTTCGGGCTGGTCTATTACGGCTGCTGCGAGCCGGTGCACGCGCTGTGGCACAAGTGCCTGAAAAATTTACCCAATATGCGCAAGGTGTCGATCTCGGCCTGGTGCGACGAGGATATTATGGGCGAAGCGCTGAGGGGCACAAAGGTGATCTATTCGCGCAAGCCGTCGCCGAAATTTTTGGGCGTCGATCCGGTGTTTGACGAGGACGGTTATCGCAACTACATGAAAGATACCCTTACCAAAGCACGGGGATGTGAGATTGAGATCATCTTCCGCGACGTCTACACGCTGATGGGCGACCCCGGCAGACCGGCCAAGGCGGTCAAGGTTTTGCGCGAAGTGATCGAGGAGTGTTGGAGACCGTAATTCGTTCATGTACGGGCGACCCTATGTGGTCGCCCGTAAGATTTATAAAAAAGATCCTCCATGTTTATTTACGCGGAGGGTTTTTTATTTTTCGTTGCATGAAAAAAGTGTTTGCATGAATTACGGGCGGGCATGGAGCGCCGCCCCTACAACGAGGATTTTCTGTTCCCCCGTCTACGAATTTCCAATTTCTAATTTCCATCGGCGCGGGCTGTTCGCCCGCTCGGAATGGTCAAGACCATTCCCTACAAAATCCCATCCATCACCGGTTATCCGTTCCCCCGTCTCCCATTTTCTATTTTTCATTTTCCAACCACCATCATGCGCGGGCGGCCACATAGGGCCGCCCCTACCGTCTTTGAGAGGAAAGTGCGGGGTTCGCCCTGCGCATGACG
>CAZPLU010000030.1:0-31385 GCA_964587625.1 uncultured Eubacteriales bacterium | reverse complement strand
CACATGGTCGTATTGTTCGCTGATCAGTTTGTCGAGCTCCAGCGCGTCGCAGGCCAGCCCGTTGACTTTTAAATCCGCCTCTTTGGCTTTTTGCAACGCGAAACAGACGTTTTCTTCTGACAAGTCGACCAATGTGACCTTACAACCCTTTTGCGCCAGATAGAGCGCATACCGCCCCGGCCCTCCGCCGACGTCGAGCACCCGGTCGCCGGGCTTGATATAGCGGTCCAAAAAGCGGCAAGTTAGCATAAACTCCGGCCTCCCGTCAATGCGCCGCCATTCGCTTTCGCAGCCCTCGTTGTAATAGGCGCGCACGGTCTCGATGTTCTCTTTGCTCATGATGCTCAATCCTTTCCGAATTAAAAATCAAAAAGCGGTACGGATTCGATGTCCGTACCGCCGAAATTCCCGATTGGGTCTACGCTTTGGAAAACGGAGGTACGGCAAAACGATCCGGGTTCATACCGAACGCGGATTTCGCGGAATTTTCAAATTGATAATAACGCTTCATGCCGGGACCTCCTCCGGAGAGATTTTATAAAAAATACCACAGTCGCGTCGGTTTGTCAATGGTTTTTTGAAATGATTAGCAAAATGGTGATTAGCAAATGATTGTGTTATAAAGCGGAAAATGGTATCATGTGATCTGTGCGGATTCGGCGAATTATAATTCAGTTGATTATTGCAAGATTTGCGAGATCTCAACCGGAAATGTTTCCTTTTACGGCATGGTATGCTATAATATCGCAACGGACAATTGTCCGACGCTCAAATTGTCAATGACAAATACCAAAAGCCAAACCCGGATCGCCCCGTTTTGAATAAAACTGACAACAGTGGATAACAGGAGAAAAAAATGGAAAACAATTTAGAAAGACCCTCGTTCCCGAAAAGGGCGGTCATCACCGCGGGAATGCCGTACGGCAACAAGGAACTGCACTTTGGCCATGTGGGCGGCGTGTTCGTCCATGCCGACGTGTTCGCGCGCTTTTTAAGGGATCGGCTCGGCGCGGAGAACGTGCTCTTCGTCTCGGGCACGGACTGTTACGGCGCATTGATCGAGGTCGGATATGAGGCGGAAAAAAACAAAGGATTCACCGGCGCGATTGAGGATTACGTCGCCAAAAATCACGATAATCAGGCGCAGACCTTATCCGATTTTCAAATTTCATTGAATCTTTTCGGCGCGTCTGCGCTCGGAGAGGGAGGCAAAATTCACGCCGCGCTCTCCGCCGAAATCTTCAATCAATTATATCGCGAAAACAAGCTGAAACTCGAATCGACGCTCCAGTTTTTCGACGGAGAAAAGCAGGTGTTTTTAAACGGCAGGCAGGTCACCGGACGCTGCCCGATCCAAGGGTGCAAATCCGAGATCGCCTATGCCGATGAGTGCGCGTTGGGGCATCAGTACAGCCCTTCTGAGTTGATCGCGCCCATCAGCGTTTTATCGAATAAACCCCCGGTGCGGGTTCCGGTCAGCAACTGGTTCATCGACCTCCCCGCTCATCAAAAGGTGATGGAGCAGGCGGTGGAGGACTGGTCAAAAATGCCCTGCAGCCGCAAGGTCTTGACGGACGTCATCGGCGAGTTTTTGAAAAAGCCCTGTATCTATGTCAAAAAAGAACTGGTCGAACCCATCAAAACGCTCGCGGATATGCCGCTTTTTGAATTGCTGGAAGAGGCGCAAAAGACCTCCGTCGCCTTGGTCTTTGACGATTTGGAGAGCAGGGACAAGGCGGTCGCGGCCTTGTCCGGAAACGGCATCCGCTATCGCACGGGAAAGACCCTTGTACCGTTCCGCCTGTCGGGCAATGTCAAATGGGGCGTGCCCGTCCCCGACGTCAAAGAGACCTCCGGTTTGACATTTTGGGTGTGGCCGGAATCCCTGTGGGCGCCGATTTCGTTCACCAAAGCGGTGCTCGGCGACGGAATCGAGGGCAGGGAATGGGAAAGATGGTGGAAGTCCGACGACGCGCGGGTGTATCAGTTCATCGGCGAAGACAATATCTATTTTTACGGCATCGCCGAAATCATCCTGTTTTATTTGCTGGGAAATTCCTTCCGCCTGCCCGTCATCGTGCCGAACCACCATTTGCTGTACGGGAAGACCAAAGCGTCGAGCAGCGGGGTGCTCAAACCCCCGATGGCGTCGCAGCTGTTGGACTTTTATACCGCCGAGCAATTGCGCATACATTTTATGAACGCGAGTTTATCCGAACGCAGCATCGGATTCGAGCCGAAACCGTTCTTATTCCCCGATCGGGAGGGCTATGACACGGTGTTAAACGAGGGGAATTTGCTGACCAATGTATTCAACCGTCTGGTGCGTTCCTGTTTTTACACGGTTCAAAAATATTGCGGGGGCAAGTATCCGCCGGGTACTGTTTGCAAGGAAATCAAGCAAAAATCCGACGAGGTTATTTTACAATACGAAAAATTTATGTCCGAACTCGGTTTTGATAAGATTTTCGAGCTGTTGAACATCTATGTGCGCGACGCCAACAAGGACTGGTCGGTGCGCTGCAAAAGCGAGAATCCGGCGGATATCGAGCAGCTCTTGCTCGATTCGTTCCACATCGTCCGGGTGATGGCCGCATTGCTGCATCCCATCGCGCCGTCCGGCTGTGAGATGCTGCGCGAATATCTGAAAGTCGACGATCAAATTTGGGATTGGGAGCATATTTTCAAACCCTTGGATTTTTTGATAAAACCCGGCCATCAATTTCTTTTCCTCGAGCCGAGGGTGGACTTCTTCAAAAAGCATCCGTCTCAGATATAAAAACATCAGGTCATCCGCACGGGGTTTAATCCGGGGATGACCTGATTTGCGATACGGTTTTGATGAAAAGAACGGGTCCGATCTTTTTAAAACCGATATTATAGCGCTACGTCGTTTAAACGGTCGTCGTCGGTCTCCGGGGTGTCGGCGAGCCCGAAACTGATGCTCAGCGCGTGGTCGACTCTCTGCATCGAGAAGTCGTTCAGACGGCCCATGCGTTCGCGCAGCCGCTGTTTGTCGATGGTGCGGATCTGCTCCAACAGGATGATCGAATTTTTTGAAAGTCCGCAGTCCTCGGCGTCCAGCTCGATGTGCGTAGGCAGTTTGGCCTTGGTGCGCTGACTGGTGATCGCCGCGGCGATAACGGTCGGGGAAAATCGGTTTCCGACGTCGTTTTGTACGATCAACACCGGACGGATCCCGCCCTGTTCCGATCCCACGACCGGACTCAAATCGGCGTAGTAGATGTCCCCTCTTTTGACGCTCATTGAATTTCACGCTCCCAACAGGATAATCTTCCGGACAAGTGCATATGCCAATACTCATCACACGACTATTTTTGCCTCGATTTTGGCGTTGTATACCTTTGCCGGAAAAAATATGGGGGCTGTCATAGTATATTGGAAAAGGATCGCTTTTGCGCCTCGGGTTGACAAACGAGTAAAAACTTACAGATACATTTAAAAACATGAGCATTGTTAACAATTATCAACAGTGTATTTTGTTATATTATACAAAAAATAATTAAAAAGGGATTCATAACAAACATGATAAGGGTTTCTTAACAAACATGATAAAAGAGTTCCTTAACAAACATGATAAAGCAATTGACAAGCATGGGTTATTTAGATATAATGTACTTTATGGGTTTATGCCCGTTTGTTACACAAAGGAGGGAAGAGTATGCTTAGGACATACCAGCCGAAAAAACGGCAGCGGCAGAAGGAACACGGTTTCCGTAAACGCATGAGCACCGCCAACGGAAGAAAAATCCTTGCCCGCCGCAGAGCCAAGGGCAGACACGTCCTGTCTTATTAAAGATGCGGATCGGTAACGCGACTGCGCTGCGCAAAAATTGGGAGTTCCACCGTGCATACAGACGCGGAAAATGCGTTGCCGGGCCTGTTTTAATCTGTTATTGCTTTAAAGGGAAAGGCAGACGCACCCGTGTCGGCATCACAACCGCAAAAAAGATCGGCTGCGCTGTGGAGCGTAATCGCGCTCGGCGGGTCATCAAGGAGGCATATCGCTGCCTTTGTCCTCAAATCGGTGAGGGCTGGGATCTGGTGTTCGTTGCCCGGGAGGGTACCGGTAAAAAGAAGAGCACTGAGATCGCCGCCGTGATGCGGGCGCAATTAAAAAAAGCCGGTGTGCTCATGTGAAAAAAATCTTTATCGTGTTGATTCGCGGGTATCAGCGGATCCGCCCGCCGTGGTCGAAAGCCAACTGTCGGTATTACCCCACCTGTTCGAATTACGCCATCGAGGCCTATGAGGCGTACGGCACTGTCGGCGGCGGTTTGCTTGCGGTATGGCGCCTCCTCAGGTGCAATCCGTTTTCAAAAGGCGGAGTCGACCCCGTACCGGAACGGTTTTGGTTTTTCAAAAACCGAAAAACCCCGCAAGCATGAATGTGAAAGGCAAGAGATGAGATGGAATTGACAACGGCGGTTACAGCGGTGATATCCGGTGTGACAGGATTTATGGCGGAGGCGGTCTCCGGCGCGGGAGCCATGACCTTTTGGGATTATATCGTTCTTCCGCTGGGCGCAATTTTTAAATTTTGTTACACCGTATTGCCCAATTTCAGTTTGGCGGTATTGTTGTTTGCGATTATCTTCAAAGCCGTATTGTTCCCGCTCGACGTCAAACGGCAGCGTTCTCAGGCAAAAATGGTTCGGTTTCAGCCGAAAATCAGCGCCATCCAAAAGAAGTTTGCCAATGACAAGCAGCGTCAAAACGAGGAGATTCAAAAGCTCTATACCGAAGAGGGCTACAATCCGATGGGCGGTTGTCTGCCGTCGCTGCTTCCGCTTCCGATTTTCCTCGGTCTTTACCGCGTCATCGTCCGTCCGCTGACGTTTCTCGCCGGCTCTTTGACACAGATCGGCGAACGCGCGGCTCAGGTCGCGGTGGATGTTGTCAAATTGAATGAAAATGTCCAGATCGCCGGGATTTCACCCTACAATCAAGAGCTCTATTTATTCCGGTTTTTGAAAAGCAACCCCGAATGGTTTAACGGCTCTTCATTGATCCAACCCGCCTCCGATTTGGATATGTCGCTGTTCGGTCTGTTCAAAAACTTCGACCTGAGCTTGGGTGTGGGGCAGGAAGGCGCCGATTGGATTTACTGGATTTTCCCGATCCTAACCGTACTCGCAAGTGTGGCAAGCACTTATTTCATGGGACAAATCAACAAACGAAATAACGAGGGCATGGCGGGCGCAAACGCGGCATCAAATCCCCTGATGACCATCGGAATGCCGCTGCTGACCGGGTTTATCACCTATAAATTCCCGGCCTGCGTTTTGCTTTACTGGATCTACAACAGCTTGTTGATGCTCGGCGCCACATTGATTTTGAATAAATTCTGGCCGATGAGCCGGATGGTCGCCGAATATGAGGCGAAACTCGAAAAAATGCGCCTCAGCGGAAAGCCCGTCTCGAAAAACTCGAAATTTCGGGAGCGGCTTGCACAGGCGCAAAAAGACAACGAAGCAAAAACAACCCAATACAGCGAGTATCAGGAACAATCAAAATCCCGAAAAAAAGAACTGGAACGCCGGTTGATCGCCAAAGCGCGCGAAGAGGAACTCGCCAAGCAGGGCGAGGTGTATGAGGCGGATATCAACCCCAAGGCGCGGGATCTGATGGAAAAACAGATGGAAAAAGACCGCCAAAAGGCGGAAAAAGAGAGACAAAAAGAGCCCTCTCTGCACAATGCCGAGGCACGCGCCGCCTATATCAAATTGATGGAGAGCAAAAAAAAGAGGGGCGGAAAGTAAACGACGGCAGAAGGGTTCGTTTTCACTCTTCTGCGAAAGGATGGTTATACTGATGAAAGAGATTACCGCGACGGGTAAGACCGTGAATGATGCGGTTGCAAGCGCATTGAAGCAGTTGAATGCGACTCAAGATCAGGTTGAGATCGAGATTATAGCCCGCGGCAGCAAAGGCGTTTTGGGGATCGGTTCCGCCGAGGCGCAAGTGAAAGTAAAACTGGTCAAAAAGGATGATTCCGTGGCGTTCGGCGAACAGTATCTGTGTGAGATTTTGAATGCGATGAACGTTGAGGACTATGACGTCGATATCATCAAAGACGCCGACAGCGTCACTTATCATATCACCTCCGAAAGCGATGTCGGTTTTGTGATCGGTTATCACGGCGATGTATTGGATGCGCTTTCGGCGGTTATTTCGTTGGCGGTCAACCGGGACGCGGATTTCCGTTATCATGTCAATGTCGATCTCAACGGCTATCGTGAAAAACGGATCGAATCCCTGAAAGAATATGCCGGACGCGCGATAGAAAAAGCGGACTCGAGCGGTTACGTCACGGTTGCAAACCCGATGAAACCGTTTGAGCGGATGATTTTGCACACCGTTGTTCAAGAGAGCGCCGATGTGGTGTCGTGGTCGGAGGGCGAGGAGCCCCGCCGCCGCGTCATCATCGCGCCGCTTTCGAAAGTAAAAAAGGTCGGCGACAAATACGAGCGAATCGACAAAAGGGACGACTTCCGCAGACGCGACGACAGGCGTCCGACCGTTTTTTCAAAAAACAATCGCGGTTACAATCGCGATGATCGGAACGACCGGAATGACCGCGGAAACCAGAACAACCGCGGCAACGGCAACGGAAACCCAAGAGACAATGCGCAGCGGCCGCCGGCGAAACCCATCAGCACGGGCGATAAGATCACGGTCGGCAGACCTGTCAGGAACGATTTCGCGGGCGGACTTTATTCCAAAATCGAAGTCGAGCACCCGTCACAGGAAAAACCCGGCGAATCGGGAGAATAACGGAAACGGTGTTTCGGCAATGAAAATTTCGATTGTCAATCAATCGGGGGCAAGTTTTTGCCCCTGTTTGCTTTATGATGTTCAACCCGGTTTGCATGCTTTGTGTGCGCGATGGGATTCCGGCGGGCATCGAGCGGATGCGGCGGTTGAACGATTATGAGGTCAAGGTCCCGGGCGGACGCAAATAAAAACAAACGATGACTTTGCGGAAAAGGTGAAAGTATGAAAAACGTTGTATTTATCCTTCCCGGTATGCCGTGCGGCGGATTGGAAAAGTCATTATTGGCTTTGATCGCGGCGCTTCCGGGAGACGAATACCGCATTAAAGTTTATTTCATCGACGCAAAGGGCGCTTTTTTACCGATGCTTCCCGCGAAAAATTTCGGGGGAGAGTTAAAAATGAGCCCTCGGGTGCGCGAGGACTTGGGACGGGGCGGGATCCGCGCGACACTTAAATATCACCTCAGGCACGGACATTTCGGAAAAGTGTTTTTATTGGCATGGAAAATCATGCGGAACGATCCGGCTGCAGTGCTCACCATCCCGTTTAAACGGCTCGAGGAACTGCCGGGCCAATATGATATCGCGGTTTGTTATCATATGCATATATCGTTCCTTGTTCGTTATGTTTCGGAAAAAGTAAACGCGAAACAAAAAATCGCATGGATACATAACGATTTTACCGCCAGCGGTTTCCGGCTGAAGCCCTTGATTCCCTGGCTGGCGCCGTATGACCATTTTTTTGCGGTCTCGGAACAGCTTTATGAGCAATTCACTCAACTGGCACCGCAATTTCGCGAAAAAACTTCGGTGGCACACAATATCGTCAGCGAGCGGGCAATCCGGAACGCGCTCGACGGCGGTGAGGCGCCGGAGTATCGAAAAGACGGTACATTAAAAATATTGACCGTTGGACGGTTGAGCCCGGAAAAGGGTTATGATCTGGCGATACGGGTATGTGAACGCTTGAAGAAACGGGGGTACCGCTTTCAATGGTTTGCGATGGGTTCCGGAAAAGAGGAGGACACGCTGCGGAAAATGATTGCCGAGCGCGGGTTGGAAGAGGTCTTTGTTATGCTCGGAACGCGCCTGAATCCCTATCCCTATATCGACCGGTGCGATATTTATGTGCAGCCGTCCCGGCACGAGGGATACGGCATCGCGGTCGCCGAGGCGCGCGTGCTTTATAAGCCGATCATCTGCACGGACTTTGCGGGAGCGAGGGAGCAGATCGTCGATCATAAAACGGGAACGATCGTCCCGTTTGAGGAAAAAGCACTGACTGAGGCAGTCGCCGAATTATTGGGAGATCCGCAATTACGGCGGCTTTACAGCGAAAATTTGAAAAAAGCTCCGCATGACAGGGCGGAGATCGAGCATGTGATGCGGATACTCGGGACAGAGAGCCGCACGCATGCAGTCGTATAAAGGGGGAAACCCGATGGTTAAAGTCAGCGTTATTATCCCGGTTTACAAGACCGAGGCCTATTTGGAAGAATGTGTTGCCGGCGTGCAGCGTCAAGCTTTAAGAGAAATCGAAATCATCCTTGTGGATGACGGGAGCCCTGATCGGTGCGGGGATATCTGTGACCGCATGGCATGTGAGGATAAACGGATCAAGGTGATCCATAAGTCCAATGGCGGTGTGTCGGATGCGCGTAACGCCGGTATGAAAATAGCCGTCGGCGAGTATGTCGGATTTGTCGACAGTGACGATACGGTCAGTGAATATATGTTTAAAATCCTGTATCAATTGGCGAAAAAACACGAAGCCGATATTGCGGAATGCGGTTTTACGCGAGACCCTAACACACTGTTTCACGGATCGGAGCCGGGAGCGGTCGTTGTGCGTCATGAAAATATCCTGAGCGCCTATTTTCGGACCAATAAAACGGGGGTTTGGGGTCGGATTTATCGCAGAACAATTGTCGATGGATTTGCATTTGAGGTGGGCTTGAAACATGAAGATGTGATTGCATGTTATCAGTTTTTTTCAAAATGCAGGTGTTATGTCTCCTGTGACAATGAGCTGTATTTTTACAGGACCGGGTTGGGTTTATCAAAAGCGAAAATTGATTCATTCGAGTTGCAAAGCGTCAGAGTTGCAAAGCTTTGCAAAATGGAATTTCCGCCGGCCTATCCGGATGCCATGGTGCTGACGTATTTGGACATGTGCAATTATATGAAGAGAGCCGTTATATGCGGATTCACTTCAACGCAAACACAAAGAGCATTTCCGACAATCAGGAAAAAGTGGAGCAAATACCTGAGAGCGCATATACGCGGCATTTTTACCACGGATGTATACTCTTCAAGGGAAAAAATTCAACTGGTTTCTGCCGGCGTCTGTTACCCTCTTTTTCGATGGGTTTGCAAACGGATCATTGCCCCGAGATGGCAAAAGCAAGCCGCGGCGGGACATTGACAAAACCGGGTTTAAAGGGTATAATATCATTGAAAAAAGTATGGAGCGTGGTATTTGTGAGCAGTGCGATCGAAGACAATCTGATGCCCGTCGGTAAACTGGGAATCATCCCGCTGCAGGGCTGCAGCGAGATCGCCACCCGGGCCGACGGCTATATCAAGGAATGGCGCGGCAGCGGACAGAGTTTCCTCGTAAACATATGTTGTCCGCGGTTCGGCACCGGTGAGAGCAAGGGAATGATCAACCAGTCGGTGCGCGGGGACGACCTTTTTATTTTGTGCGATATCTTCGATTACGGCACCACTTACAACATGTACGGCATCGACAACCGGATGAGCCCGGATGACCACTACGGCGATCTCAAACGCATCATCGCCGCCGCAGGCGGCAAAGCAAGGCGAATCAATGTGATCATGCCGATGCTCTACGGCGGACGCCAGCACCGCAGAACCGCGCGGGAATCGCTCGACTGCGCCATCATGCTCCAGGAACTTCAAAACATCGGCGCCGTAAACATCATCACCTTCGACGCCCACGATTCACGGGTTCAAAACGCCGTTCCGTTTTGCGGATTTGAAAACATCAAACCCTATTACCAGATGATTAAGGCCATCTACCGCGCGGTTCCCGACGTCAAATTGGACAAGGATCACACGCTGATCGTCTCGCCGGATGCCGGCAGCATTGATCGCTGTATGTATTATTCCTCGATTTTATCGCTCGATTTGGGCATATATTATAAACGCCGCGACTATTCGCGCATTGAAAACGGGCGAAATCCGATCATCGCGCATGAATATTTGGGCAATAATGTAACGGGAAAAGACATCGTCATCGTCGACGATATGATCTCCTCCGGCGATTCCATTCTCGACATCACCCGGCACCTTAAGGAGATGGGCGCGCAGCGCATCTTCATCTTTGCCACCTTCGGGCTGTTTTGCGAGGGGCTTTCGCGGTTTGACGAGGCCTTCGCCGCCAAACAGATCACAAAGGTCTTTACAACCAATCTCAACTACCGCACCGATGAATTGAAATCGCGTTGTTGGTATGAGGAAGTGGACATGTCCAAATACATCGCCCTGCTCATCGACACGCTCAATTACGACAAGTCGCTCAGCGATTTAATCGATCCGGCGGCGCGCATTAAAAAATTGTTGTCGGAAAAACGGGGTTGTTTCTCAAATGTTCCTCACGAAATCAAACAGATAAACTCATAATGGTTTGGTAGATTACAATCGTACAGATGTACAAACGCAGGATTCCATTCGAAAGGACAGATGATATGAAAAAACGCATATTTGCCGGCATTTTGGTCGCGGCGGTTTTCATCTGCGGTTGCGTGCCGAGCGGCTCGACACCCTCCGCGCCGAAATATGAAAATCTCGCGCTGCCGACCGATCTCGAAATTACAGCGCCGGGTTTCTTTTATAACTACGGAGACGAGACCCTGACGGTCGAAGAGCGCAAGGAGTGGACCGATGCGATGTCCGAGCGGTACGGGGTCTATATCACTGTGACCGTACCGGTTGACGCGACCTATTCGGACATGTTGAAGCAGGTCAAAACCCAGGACATCCACGGCGTCTTCAACGTGGCGGGTGACGGCGCGCTCGATGTGGTGCAGTTTTACAAGGATGAGGGTGCGATATTGCCGCTGGAGGACTATTTGGCCAATAACCCCGCATGGCTCTCGCTGCCCGAAGAAATGCGCAACATGTATATGATCGACGGCCATATCTGGGCGATCCCGAGCAGTTACTATTACGCGGTGAAAACCCGTTCTTTCCGTAACGACTGGCTGCAGCGGCTCGGCCTTGAAGTTCCGACCGATCTGCAGTCGCTGAGGGAATATGCGCTCGCGGTCACCGACTCCGACATCGCAGGCACCGCAATCGGCGGCGGCTCCGATCTCTCCTGGGCGATCGATATTTTAAATGCGTTCGGCGTGCGTATTGACACCTCCGGCCAGCTCGGATATGCCTATGACCCCGAGACGGACACCTTCATCGACGGGTTTTTACAGCCCGAGGCGGTGGAGGCGCTGCAATATCTGCGCGACCTGTATCAAGCCGGAGCACTCGATGTGAATATCTGGGATACGATGCCCGAAGATGTCAGAAATTCACTTGAAAACGGCAATTATGGCAGCTATTATTCCACCGCCGGAGACGGCAAGTACGGTTACGGTCTTTATGCCGCCGCAAATGCAATCTACGAACAGACCGCGGAATGGCCTACTACGGATACGAAATGGAACGAACTCACCTCTTTTTACACCGAGATTCCGGCATTGGCGAACAACGATTTCGAAGTGCCCCAGATGCTGTTTCCGCAAGGAGGCGCTTTTGTGCTGATCAACGGCACGGCACAGCCGGCGGAGACAGCCAACTTTTTCGTCGATCTGCTTTACGGGTCACAGGCGAATTATCTGGAAGCCAGAGTCGGTCTGCCGGCAAACTATATCCGAAATTCCGACGGTTCGATCACCCTTAAAAAAATGCTGGATGAGGACGCCTCCGAGGAAGCGGGAGAAGGGGTGTATGTACAGCGCCACACGGCCAACCTTGCGGGTGTCATCGAAGGGATGTACAACTCCGAAAATCTCGAAATCATCACCAGCGACAAAGAGAACGCGCGAATCCACGCGCGGGAAATCATGGAATATGAAAAACAGGCGGTAACCGCCGCATTGAATTCCAATACTGCGATCAAGCGCGGTCTGCCGTATTCGTTCCCCGTTTCCAAAACCCTCACGTCGAATGTCAACGCCATTTTGACGGCGTTTCACACCTGTTTTGTAAATGCGATCAGCAACGAGGACTACACCGTCGGGCAGGCCCTCAACGAATACGCCATCGCAATGGAACAACTCGGCGCCCAGCAGGTGCTGGTCGAGTCCAACGCCGCCATCGGAAAGACGGCGACGCAACGCTATTAAACCGATTATATTCTTTTCAATAAATGACCGCCGGGAAACCGGCGGCTTTTTTATCGGAGACAGAGTCAATTCGATATCGTTGAAAACGCTTGCAACAAAACGGAAGCGTAGATTTTGGTTATGGCTGCCGTCCCCCATGCATAACATGACATGATGGGAGGTTCGGAGCAATGAAAATCGCGGTTTTAACCATGTTCAACGGGCTTGACAGCCATGATCTAACGGTCGGCATTGTGGCGGAGCACTTGAAAATGTTGCTCGACGCCGGTGTTCCGACGAGGGTCCTGGTCAGCCAGGATTGCCCTGACGGGGACCGAAAAGGCGTTTTTGCCGACAACCGGCTCGAGTGGGTCAAGATCACAAACCGACTGGACGGCAGGCGGATCCAATGGCGCGACTATTGCCGTCCGAACGGCAATTTACATACGACCTTTTTCGCCGAAGCAGAGGTCATAGCCGCAGATTTAAAAAACGCGCTCTCGGATGTGAATATCTGCGCGATGCACGATATCCACGCTCAAGGCCGGTATCTTGTGCACAATGTCGCCGTGCGAAAAGCGCAAGAACACCTTCCGAAAGTTCGGTTTACCGCTTTTACGCATTCGGCTCCGACCAACAGGCCTCCGGTCTTAAAATATCCGTTTTCGTGCCGTTATACGCCGATGCCGAATACCGTTTATGTCTATCCCGCGCAGGCGGGAATATCGGCGTTGGCACAACAATACGGCATCCCGGAAGGGCGTTGTCGGGTGGTCGGCAATTGTTTGGATCCCATTGCCTTTGTGAGTGATGAAATAAAACAATTGCAGCTCCAAACGGATCTGCTGACGCCGGACATCCTGATGGTCTGTCCCGGGCGGCTCTCCCCCGAAAAACAATTTGAAAAAGCGGCTTCGCTGGCGGGTGCAATCCGAAAAAAGACGGAACTGACGGTCAAAGTCATCTTCTGTGATTTTCCGTGCTCGGACACGGACAATTCGCATTATAAGGGAACCGTGCGCGCGGCGGGCGTTCAAAAAGGTCTTGAGAAGGAGCAAGTGGTATTCACAAGCGACTTGGGCTGGCCGAGGGGGTTTCCGAAAAAAAGCGTCTTGGAACTGTTCACGCTTTCGAATCTGTTTGTCTGCCCGTCCTATTCCGAGCCGTCCGATCTCACGGTGCTCGAGGCCGCAAGCAGGGGGAATTTTTTGGTGCTCAATCAGGCCGTTCCGGGACTTGAAGAACTCGGGCGGCGCTTCGGCGCGTATTTTATGCGGTGGGACGCCCGCAATTTCGGCTTTGACACCAAGGAGAATTACACCCCGTCAGAGGAGGCGTATCTCGAGGAACACGCGGCAAAAATCGTCAATCGGATGCGAAACAACCCCGTATTGTGGGCAAAAACAATGCTCCGGCGCGACTTCAATCCGCGCCGAATCTGGGAAGAACAACTGCAGCCCGTCTTGGAAGGGTTTTAGACCGCGCCGAAAAGCAGCCGCGTGTTGGTCCGGATAAAGAGCGTTCTTGCCAAAAAGCCGCTGAAATCCGAAACATGGGTTTGAAAACGCTCACAGACCGGAACCGGCCGCTATATAATGGGATACGGCGTTATGAGCGACGCCCACTGCACGAAAAAAGAGAGGGTACCGCAATGTCATTTCCGATGACTTTTGAACTGAGCCCGGAAGCGGAGTTCAGTTTTAACGAAATTGTCGCGCTGCTGAAGGCCTCGGCGGCTGCGCAGGAAGAGAGTTTGTCCCGCTTGACGGATGTCGAGCGGAAAAAGGTTACATATATACTCAAGCGCTGTGAAGAAGATGTCAATAACAACTCCATGACAAAGGCCGCGGAGCAGAGCGTCGATGAGGTTTTGAGGACGATTGGGAAACTGCAGGTGATTTTGCAATTCAGAACGGAGCGGACGGAACCGTTGAACGAGCTGCCGACGCTACCCGCCCCCGAGCCACCCAATTTCCCCGAAATTTCCAAACCCTCCGAACCGTCTACACCGCTCGCCGATCGGTTCGGCTTGACGGGGTTCGCCAAGGGCAATATCACCAATCCTCAGGACGAATTTTTCAATCAAACGGCTGCTTTACGCGCCTACATCCCATGTGGAAATGTCGGAAACCGCACAATTCGTTATACGGTCGACGGAGCCGACAGCGGAATTCATTTTTACGCGGCGGGACGGCATATCGCAAACCAAGCAGACATCGGACCGCGAGCCAACGTGGCGCGTTCCGATGTCAGTAAAAACGGGTTGGTGCTCAGCGGGCAGGGGTTTGTGCGCATCCGGCGGCCGCACTTGCCCGAATATGCCGGCAGAGCCGCTTTTACACTGGCTGTAAACACGAAAAACGGACCGGAATTTCGGATTCGGATAACCGCGTACGACGCCTGCGCGGCGCATGACAGCGGGATGGTCACTGCCAAGCGTTCGCAGTCGGAGATGTGCCTGCTGGTTTATTGATCAATTCACTTTTCACAGTTTCCGGCGTGCTCGTGTTTATGACAGACAGAGCCGCCGGTGGTGAGGTTGCCTTTGAGATAGTGCTCGACCGCTTCTCGCGCGCTGCCGCGCGCGCCGACAACAACCTCGATATTTCTGCTGTTGAAGATTTCGACCGCGCCGCCGCCCATGCCGCCCGCGATGATCACTTCAACCCCCAAATCACCTAAGAAATTGGGTAAAAATCCGGGCTTATGACCGGGATTCGGAATGACGGTCTTGCCTTGGATCGTTCCGCTCACCGTCTCATAGATGTTGAAATTATCGCAATGCCCGAAGTGTTCGGAAATTTGCAGACCCGTGCTTGCAACCGCAATTTTCATATTGTTTTCCTCCAAATCATTCATTTTTTGATACGGGATCGGTTCATTCTATCGAGCCGTTCTTTTTACTCTCGTCAAGAAGAGCCGATACACGCTCGAAAACCGCATAAAGAGCGTCTCTGGCCGGACAATCGATATCCGCGATGCTGCGTCCGGCGTTAATGGCTTTTGGCACATGCCGGTCGTAGGGAATTTGTCCGGCGAAAGGGATATTTTCGGATTCGCAAAGGGCTTTGATGGCTCCGGTGTTTTCGGGGCAGATATCGAATTTATTGACGCAGACGGCGGTCTTTACGCCGAGAATTGCGGCGGTTTCGAGGATGCGCCGCAGATCGCTGCGCCCCGAGAGGGACGGTTCTGCGACCACGAGCACAAGATCGACCCCGCTTATTGAGGCGATGACCGGACAGCCGATGCCGGGCGAGCCGTCGATGATTTGGAGTTCGGTCTCGGGCAGGGCGTCAGTCAGCGCCGATTTGACTTGCGATACAAGTTTTCCGGAGTTCCCGCGTCCCATCTTGAGCGTTGCCGTCGAGAAGACGCGCGCTCCGCGATACAGCTCGAGTTGTCCGGAGACATCGTCGTTGAGGGTGATCGCCCCGGCGGGGCAGACAAATTCACAAACGCCGCAGCCCTCGCATTCGTATTCCCCGACGACATACTTCCGACCTGCCGGACGGATCGCGCCAAAACGGCAGCGCTCCGTACACAATCCGCAGCCGGTACATTGCTCGGCGTCGATCACGGCTTTTTGGGAGCCGTAAAAGTCATCGCGCTTCGGAATCGTATTCAATTTTGTGATAAGATGCAGATTGGGCGCGTCGACGTCACAATCGGCGAAAGCGCGAGCTTGGGTAAAAGCGATGAATGCCGCTGCCGCCGTGGTTTTGCCGGTGCCGCCTTTGCCGCTGAGGATCAGAAGTTTTTTCATGGCGAAAGTTCCTTTTGTATGGAATCAAGCAGCCGAGAAAACAGATTTTTCATTCCGTCGTCTTCGAAAACGGCGATTTGAGCTTTCGCGCAGCACTGCGCGAGGTTCACGCTGTAAGTGATTCGGCATAGTATCGGGATGCCGTTTTGTTCGCAAAATGATTCGAGCGGTTCAAAACTCCCCCATATTTTATTGATGACAACGCCAAACGGTTTTCGAAACAGACGGACAAGCGCAGCGACCATTTTGAGATTGTGCAATCCGAAGACCGTGGGTTCGGCAACAAGGAGACAGAAATCAGCATCCGCCACGCTCTCCATGACCGAACAGGAACTGCCCGGCGGGCAATCAATGACGATAAGCGGATCGGGTTTTACGTTTTTCAGCGCGGCTTTAACGACCGGAACGCCCGAGGGTTCGCCGGGATTGAGAATTCCGGTCACGACGCGCACATGGCCGCTTAGACCGGTTTCGACAACGCCGACCCGACGTTTTTGTTCGCCGACCGCGCCGTTCGGACAGACCCATTTGCATCCACCGCAGCCGTGGCAAATCCCCGCGAACACGACCGGCTTTTCCCGAGTAAACGCCAATGCGTTGAACCTGCAGAAGTTTACGCATGTTCGGCAGCCGGTGCATTTTTGCGCGTCAAAGGTCGGCAGCGGGGTATAGACAGGCGCTTTGGCGGGGGTTACCGGCTTGAAAAATAATCGCCCGTTTGGTTCCTCAACATCACAATCGACATAGACGGCGCGGTCGGCGGCAGCGGCGAGATTGACGCTGACGAAGGTCTTGCCGGTGCCGCCTTTTCCGCTGAGTACTGCGACTTTCATTGTTTATTGATTTACTGTCCGCCGTGAAAACCGGCGTGAAAGCCGCCGAGCAACCCGAGCTTTCCGGCTTTGAAGTCGGCAATGTTTCGCGTTGTGTTCATGCCTGCGCATTGATGAATTGCGACACCGGCGGATTTAAGCACTTGTGCGGCATTTTCACCGCAACGCGGCGTGATTAGTGCTTTTGCCCCTTTATCGACGATAAATTGAGCCGCTTTGATACCTGCACCGCCCTGTGCGGTTGCCGCTGAATTGACTTCGGTGATATTTTTTCCCGTCTCGGTATCGTGAAACAGAAAAAACGGCGATCTGCCGAAAGAGACGCAAATTTCGGCTTGCTCACCGGCCTCGTTGACCGGAATCGCGATCATCATATTCATTCTCCTTTTGCCGCCCTCCGAATGATTGTTCGGAGGGCGGCGTTTGTTTCATTCTTGCCGTTCCAGTTGTTCATTGACGGCAGAGAGTTGTTCCTGCAGCAAGATTTTACGCGCGTTCAGGGCTTTTCTCGAATTCGCATCAGGATCGCTGTGATTGTTGCCAAAACCATAATAACGGTTGCAACCACACCGAAAAAATCTCGAAGACCTGCCCATAGACCGATTTTCGCCGCAAAGACCCAATGCCCGCCCGGTTCTCGATCCAAGGCCGAGCGGACCTGTTCCATTCATTCCCGGCATATGTTTCACCTCCTTCTTAAGCGACATATGTCATTTACAAACATATTATACCCTTATATATGACATATGTCAATAACATTCTTGACATTTTTTTAAATTGTTTTTATAATGAAGCAAAGAGGAGGGGAGATCGTGGATATATCCGAATATTTCCCGATTTGGGAGAAGCTGAACACCGCCGAAAAAGCGACAATTACACAAGCCGCACAGCCCCGTTTTGTCAAAAAGGGGACGATGGTCTACAGCGGTTCCGCCGATTGCATCGGCCTTTTTTTGATCCGTTCGGGTCAGCTGCGGGCATACATATTATCAGATGAGGGCAGGGAGGTCACGATCTACCGCCTGTTTGAGCGGGACATCTGTCTGTTTTCCGCCTCATGCATGATGTCGAGTATCCAGTTTGAGATCGCGATTGAGGCCGAGAAGGACACGGAATTATGGGTGATTCCAACGACGATTTATAAAGACCTGATGGAGCGTTCCGCCGTGATCGCAAATTACACCAACGAAATCATGGCCTCGCGGTTTTCGGAGGTCATGTGGTTGATAGAACAGATCATGTGGAAGAGCTTCGACAAGCGCCTTGCCGCGTTTTTGCTTGATGAGAGCAACTTGGAAGGGACGCATGCGCTCAAAATCACGCACGAAATAATCGCAAACCACCTTGGAACGGCGCGTGAGGTCGTGACGAGAATGTTGAATTATTTCCAGACCGAAGATATGATCATTTTGACGCGCGGCGGGGTAGAGATCAGAAACCGCAAAAAGCTGGAGGCAATGATATAAATTCCCTGCGGAATGAAATATACAGCGAGCCGTTTGAAAATCAATATGAAAAAGCGGCGATTGGTTTTTCCATACCCTTGCATACGAAACACGCCAATAAAAACCCGCCGCCCGATCAATGCCGAGCGGCGGGTTTATTGGTGCAAAACGGTTGATCAGTTGAGCATGGAGAGGATTTGCTGTTTGGGGCGGACGCCGAGTGCCTGATTGGTGATTTTACCGTTCTTCATTACGACCAGCGTGGGGATGCTCATGATGTTGAACGCGGTGGCGAGCTCCCGCTGTTCGTCGACATTGATCTTTCCGACTTTGATCGTCGGGGTCTCTTGGGCAATCTCGCCGATAACCGGTGAGACCATACGGCACGGGCCGCACCAGGACGCCCAAAAATCGAGCAGAACAGGGACGGTGCTTTCCATGACCTCGGTCTGGAAATTATCTTTTGTGATGTGAATGACTGACATGGGGATGCCTCCTTATCGGTTATGTTTTATGATTCTCGGTTATAATAGCGACAGCGCACCAAGCGGACAGGCACTGATACAATGTCCGCAGCCGGTGCATTTTTGAACGTCGACAACGGGTGCCTCGTAATTCATTTGCGAAAGCGCTTTTGTCGGGCAGGCCCAGACAGCGGGACAGGGGTGGTTTTGGGAGCAGCGGCGCTTGTTGACCATAAGTTTTTTGTCGTTGGAAACGGCGATTTTTTGCTTGTCACACCATCCGAAAGGCATATTGAAACACGGCTCCTTCTTGGTTATGGCTGTATTATAATCCGCCGCCGGATCGTTTTCTGTGATGAACTCACATTGAAGCTGAGATTTCGATTGATAGGGGAACCCGTGATGTCAAACGTTGCAAAACGCCCGTGATGCGGCAGATGGGAAAAGACATTTTTGCCGTTTCATTTTTAGAGTTACATCAATTTTCGAGTTGACAGGTGCAAATGGAAGATGGTATAATGATTCAAACTTTATGTTTTGAGGAGCAAGTTTTCATGTTCGCTGTCATAAGATTATGACAACGCGGAAAACGCTCCGTACCGAAAGGATGATTTCAATGTTTAAAAAATTGATTGCGTTGTCTCTGTTGCTCGTTTTGGCTTTTTCGATGTTCGGCTGTACCACGGCGTCGCCCAAAAGAGGCGCTGTAACAGACGGGATCTATAAAAACGAATTCTTCGAGCTGTCCTATACGATTCCGGAGGGCTGGCGGGCGCTCACGGATGAGGAATACAAGGAGAGATTCTATTATTCGTTGCCGACCAACGAAGAATTGGCCGAATTCGACAGCGAATTTGAAGATGTCTTGATCGTGAAAACCGAAAACGAGGCGTACTACATCTCGATATCCTACAGCAAATTATTCCCGAAAGGTACCAGCGACGAACAAGTCAAGAAGATGATCTCTTTGAAAGAGCGGGACTCCAATTTCGGGTTTGTTGAGTATATACTAATCGAGGATGTCAAGTATGGGTATATTTTAACGCCTTCCCAAGACGGCTCGCATACCATCTATTACTGTTGGAGCACGCAAATGCAGGGTAAATTCCGTCAATTGTATAAATTTGTTTTGCCAAACGATGAATTATTCGAAAATATGTTGTCGGGATTTTCTTTTATCAAAACCGCATAAACAGCCATTCATAAAAACCAAACCCTCGCAGAAAACCTGCGGGGGCTTGTTGTCGTTCATGAGCGACCGTTCGGGTTGTGGGCATAAGTTACGCCGTAATCGATCAGATCGCCCGGCTGCTTTTCCACCTCTTGCAAAAGCGAAAACATCCGTTGAAAGTGATAGGTGGAGCAGCAGGCGATTTGCGCGGCTTTATCATACGAGATTTCGTCCGACAGGTTTGCTTCGATTAGTCCATCACGCGGTTCATGCTGTCAAGCCAGTCCATCGAAGCCCCTCCCTTCGAAATGAATGATAGCAATTTTATCAGAATGTTGCCTTGCATTTGGTGCACGATAATGTCAGTACCGGCGAAACGATATACAAAAATGAAATTCAACCGCCGTAATAGGAGGTCGTGCCGGTGATACCCTCCAGCGCGTCGGGGACCAATTTACAGATCAAAAACCCCTCGTCCCCCCATTGCTTTCGGTTTTCATGATAAATGCCGTACTTGTATGACGGCTCAAACCCGAATCTGCCGTAAAGTGCGGGGTTCCCGCCCAAAAACACGGCCTGATAACCCATTTCCTTTGCTTTGCCCAACGCGGTCGTGACCAGTTCCCTCATGATGCCGCGCTTTTGGTATTCGGGCAGCACGGCGCTTTGCGAGAGCACAAGCTGTGTAATGCTTCCCGTGTCGGTGATGATGTCGGTTTCATACAGCGTCACCTGCCCGGCAATTTTCCCGTTTTCGAGCAGAGCGACAAGCGAAAGTCCGGAGATAAACGTATCTTTTTTTCGTTCTTCTTCTATATGCCCGCGCATAAACGTCCCCGTTTTGACGCCGTAGCTCTCGGAAAAAGCTGTGTATATCAGTTGGTTGACCTGCTCATGCTCATCCGGCGTTTCCGGCTTGATGAATACGGCAAGCCCGGACGCCGTCGTCTTTATCATCGTGTTTATCCCTATGAATATACCGAAGGGCCGATTTCTATTTTGCACCGGAGAAGCCCCGTTGTAAATCCGTTTGGGTAAAACATGATCTGTTTATTGAAAAAACAAAGATATTTGTGATATGATTGTTCTATTACAACTATCGAAAGGCGAGGCGTATATGCGGGAATATCAGGACTGTAAAGTGACGGAAACGGACGACGGGTTTGTGATCGAAAACGATAAAATTGCGCGCAGGGTCGTTTTTTACGGAAACGTGCCCGTGACTGAATACATCGAGGACAAGCGGAGCGGATATCAATGGCGCTCCCCGGCGCAGCCGACTGCGGCGTTTTGCCTGCCGGTGCTGGATTTTGATAAGTGCAAGGTATCATTCGACTGCTTCACCGACGATTGTTTAGGGCTTTCGCATACCGGGTTGGTGATGGAGACGGTTTTCGAGGGGGAAAACGTCACGGTCAAATGGCGGAACGTGATTTTTCCCGGCGTCGCCTTTATCACGACGAGATTATCTATTGCCGTCAGCGGAAAAGTCAAGTTGGGGAAGACGGAGGATAAGGTCACGGTCAGCGAGGGGATTGAGAACGCCACGCTCGGTAAAGATGCGGCGACTAGCGGAGGTGTTCTGATCCCGCCGCCCGACACCATCGAGGCCGTCCGCCTGAACAGCCGGCACACCCGCCTGACCCGCACGCGGTTGATCGATGTCTCCGACCACCACAACAATTTTGTCGAGGAACGCACCGAAATCCCTTATCTGATGTGGGAACAGCGTTTTGACGGCCATTTCTTTCTGTTCGACGACTATATTCACCATCACGGACTGATGATGGTGAAAGAAGCGCCCTGTCCGGCCGGGCATCTGGTTAAAACCAAGGAGGATTTGCGCACCTATAACGCCCATTACGCCTTTTTGATGGGAAGCGGCGCCGATTACGCCAATCTGCCGGAGGGCGACGAGATTCCATTATATCAGGCCTGTGTGGGTGTCGGAGAGTCAAAGGCGCTGAACGACGAATACAAAAGACACTACCGGGCGCAATACCGGGGGCTTGAGACCCGCGGACTCTATATGATGAGCAATACCTGGGGCGACCGCAGCCAGGACGCGGCGGTCTGCGAATCGTTCATGCTCAAAGAGATCGAGCGCGCGGCGCGGATCGGCATCGACGCGGTGCAGGTCGACGACGGCTGGCAGAAGGGCAGGACGGCCAACTCGATTTTGGTGAAAAACAAGCTCTGGAGCGGGGGGTATTACGACAGCGACCCGGAGTTTTGGGAGCCGGATCTCGAAAAATTCCCCGGCGGGCTGGAGGTCGTCGCCAAAGCGGTCAGGGAGAAGGATTTACAATTGGGCTTATGGTTCTCGCCCGACCTCGCGAACGACTACGAGTTGTGGGAGCGGGACACGGAGACGTTATTGGCGCTGCACCGGAAATACGACGCCCGGTTTTTCAAGCTGGACGGCATCATTTTAAGGAGCAAGCGGGGCGAGATCAACCTGCTCAAGATGAGGCGCAGGGTGACGGCGGAGAGCGGCGGCAGGGTATGGTTCAACATGGACATCACCGCGCAGGTGCGGCTGGGGCATCTGTATCAGAAGGAGTACGGCAGCTTGTTCATCGAGAACCGCTACACCGATTCGGCGAATTATTATCCGCATTACACGCTGAAAAATGTCTGGGAGCTCTCGAAATACATTCCGGTTGGAAAATGCCAGTTTGAATTATTGAACGTGCGCCGCAACGACGGGTTATATAACGGGCGGTACGGAGAACCCGACCCGCTGCGCCCGGCGCTGTGGCCGGCGGACACGGTCTTTGCCTGCGCGATGACGGCCTGCCCGCTGTTTTGGATGGAATTGAGCCATTTGGCCGAAGAAGATATTGCGCTGCTGGCCGGAATCGTGCGCGTTTATAAGCGGCACCGCGGGCGGATGGCAGTCGGAAACGTCAGCCCGATCGGCGGCTTGCCCGACGGCGTGAGTTATACCGGCTTTGACATCGACTGCACAGACGGCGGGTATCTGCTGCTGTTCCGCGAGTTCTCGCCCAAAGATACGCATTTTTACCCGATGGAGAGCGCGGGGACGGAATTTCAAACGCTTTACACCAACGGCGGCGGCACGGTTGAAAAAGCCGACGGGGGCATCAAAGTGAAACTGGAAAAACCCGCGACTTTTATTTTCGCGGAGTATAAAAAATGAACCGACGCAATATTTATCATGGTATCGGCTGCGATGGGATATAATAAATATGTTTTTTGAGGAGGATCATTATGGCGGAGATTTATTTGGCGGGCGGCTGCTTTTGGGGCATGGAAAAATATATTGCGTCGGTGCGCGGGGTGAAGGCGACCGAGGTCGGCTATGCCAACGGCAAAACCGCGAACCCGACTTATCGGGAGGTCTGCGACAACGATACCGGTCACGCCGAGACGGTAAAAGTGGAATATGATCCGAAAATCGTCCCGCCGGACTTTTTGCTGGAACTCTACTATTCGGCCGTTGATCCGACTTCAATGAACAGGCAGGGCGGGGACGCCGGAACGCAATATCGCACGGGGATCTATTATATCGACGAGGCCGATTTTCCGATCATCAAACAGTCGGTTATGAACTTGCAAAAGCGTCTGGAAAAGCCGGTCGCCATCGAAGTCAAGCCGCTTGAAAACTTTTATCCCGCCGAGGAATATCACCAAAAATATCTCGACAAGAATCCGGGCGGGTACTGTCACATCAAACCCGAGAAGTTTGAAAAGGCCGCGAAAGCCGTGGTGAATCCGGCGGGTTATACGCCGCAGGACGCCGAGGCGTTGCAAAAAAACCTAAGCGAGATGCAATTTGCGGTCACGCAAAACAGCGCCACCGAACCGCCGTTTCAAAATGAATTCTTCGACCACTACCGTGAGGGTATTTATGTCGATATTACCAGCGGAGAGCCGCTGTTTTCTTCAAGCGATAAATTTGAATCGGGCTGCGGCTGGCCCGCGTTTTCAAAGCCGATCGACCCGTCGGTGGTGCATGAAAAATCCGATCTGTCGTTCGGCAGGATCCGCACCGAGGTGCGCAGCCGGGTCGGCGACGCGCATCTGGGGCATGTGTTCAACGACGGACCGAAGGAAAAGGGCGGACTGCGCTACTGCATCAACAGCGCGGCGCTGCGGTTTGTCCCCAAAGAGGACATGGAAAACGAGGGGTACGGGTATTTGAGCGATTTGGTGAAATAGCTCCCGCCACACGGTGAAAGGAACCTTTCCTTTCGGTTGCCTTGCCAATCGATAAAAAATTTAAATTTTACATCGAAAAATATAGACATATCAGTCGATAAAGCGTATAATTCCGTTTAGAATCTACACGGCGCCGGAGCTTGCGTTCCTATAAAAAGAACATCCTGTTTTGATACTCTGCGGTAAAAAGAACGGCTTTGAAAAGGGGTGACGTTTATGAAGCCGGCCGTTGAAGGTAAACCCAAAGCGCTGATGACGGCTTCCGTCGCCTCCATGATCGATCTGTTCAACATGGGGAACATCGAAATATTGCAATCCTTGGGGTATGAGATCCATGTGGCCGCTAATTTCCGGATCGGCAACATCACCGACCGGGCACGCGTCGATGAATTCAAAGCGGAGTTGCAAGAACGCAGGATTCAAGTATTCGACATACCCATCCCGAGAAACATCCTCGCGTTAAAAAAGATCGCCGCTTCGGTACGGATGTTCCAAAAAATTTATCGGGAAAATCAATACCGGATCGTCCATTGCCATTCGCCGATCGGCGGTGTTTTGGCGCGGCTGTGTGCCCGAAAAGCCGGAAAGCCGGCCGGCGCAAAAATGATCTACACGGCGCACGGCTTTCATTTTTACAAGGGCGCGCCACTTTTGAATTGGCTTGTCTATTATCCCATCGAGCGGTATTGTTCGCGTTTTACCGATCTTTTGATCACCATCAACCAAGAGGATTTTACATTTGCAAAAAGGCGTCTGTATGCCGTGAATACCGTCTATGTACAGGGAGTCGGCGTCGATCTGCCGCGCTTTCAAGCGGAGACGGTCAGCAGAGAAGCGTTGCGGGACAAGCTCTGCATACGCCATGATGCGTTTACGGCAATCACCGTGGGCGAATTGTCTGCGAGAAAGAACCAAAAAACCATATTAAAGGCGATCGCCCGGACAAGCACAATTCACTACATATTGGCGGGATTCGGTCGAGAAGAACAAAAACTGCGGCGGCTGGCCGAGCGACTCGGCATTGCCGAACGGGTGTATTTTTTGGGTTACCGCAGTGATGTTTCCGCCCTCTATCACTGCGCCGATGTGTTGTGTTTATCCTCATTCCAAGAGGGGCTGCCCTTGTCGCTGATGGAGGCGATGGCAGCCGGACTGCCGGCGTTGTGTTCCGATATCCGGGGCAACAGGGATTTGATTGTCAGCCGAAAGGGCGGTTTTTTGTACGCTCCCCGGGATGTATCCGGATTCGCAAAAGGGTTGAAAGAACTGATGGACGATGCCGCGCTGCGTCGGGATTTCGGCGCATTCAACGCCGCGCGGGTCGGGGGATTTTCGTCCGAAGCGGTCGCGGAACGGATGCGGGAGCTTTATGGCGCCGGGGTAAAAAAAGAAAAAAATGAATTAATGACAGCCGGCAGGGAGTGTTGAATTGAAAAAAATTTTGATTTTTTTGGGCAGCATGGAACGGGGCGGCGCAGAGCGGGTGATCTCCATTATATCTGACCGTTATGCATCCAAAGGGTGGGACGTCGGCATCGTGATGCTGTTGAAAAACCGATGCGGATATCCCTTGAATCCCTCGGTCCGATTGATAGACCTTTCCGGCAACATCGACAACCGTGTTTTGCGGATTCCGTTTTGGTTGCGTGAAATCAGAGCGCTGATCCGCCGTGAAAAGCCCGATGTTGTGCTCTCGTTCGTGGCTCGGATCAACATCCTCGTGCTGCTCGCGGCCCGGGGGCTGAAGCAAAAAATCATCATCTCGGAACGAAACGACCCCGCCCGGGACGGAAGGGGGATAGCCGTCAGAGTCGGCGTCAAGCTGCTGTATCCCAAAGCGGACCGCATTGTGTTTCAAACAAAATACGCGATGCGCTGCTTTAAAGGGCGGATCGCGCAAAAGGGCGTTGTGATCCCCAATCCGATCCGTGCCGCCGTGCCGGTCTCCTCCGAAAAGCAAAAAAAGATTGTGACCGCCGGACGGTTGATGCCGCAAAAAAACCACAAGGCGCTGATCGAGGCCTTCGCGCAGGTGCATGAGCGTTTTCCCGACCGTCGGCTGGTCATTTACGGCGAAGGGTACTTGCGGGAGGCGCTTGAAAAACAGATCCAATCGCTGGGTTTGGAGGAGTTCATCTTTTTGCCCGGGAACATGCCGAACATCCACGCGTGCATTGCCGATGCCGAGCTGTTCGTGCTCTCGTCGGATTACGAGGGATTTTCCAACGCGATGTTAGAGGCCATGATGATGGGTCTGCCGGTGGTATCAACCGACTGCGCGGGCTCGAACGAATTCATCAAAGACGGTGAAAACGGTCTCATGGTACCGGTCGGCAATATCGACGCCATGGCAAAAGCCATGATTAAAGCGCTCGGTGACGGCGACCTGAGAGAGAGGATGGGCGAACAGGGAGCAACGGACTGTGAGCAGTTTCGCGCAGAGAGGATTATTAAAAAATGGAGCGAAGTGCTTGGCGGCTGACCACCATTGAACGGGAGTGAAGACGTTTGAAAACGGCGACTTTTTTGAAACAAACCGTGATGCGGCTTTTGCCGATGAAATTATGGGTTAAAATTGATTATCGATATCATATGGGGAAAAAGTGCAATCTCAAAAATCCGGAGACATTCAACGATAAACTCTGCTGGATGAAAATTCATCACGGAAACGCCGAACGGGGTGCGCTGGTTGACAAAGTCCTTGCCAAACAACACATCGCGGATCGGATCGGCTCCGAATATCTCGTAAAAACACTTGGGGTTTGGGATCGTTTCGAGGACATCCCGTTTGACGAACTGCCGGAGCGGTTCGTATTAAAGCCCAATCACGTGTCCGGCAATGTCGTGATTTGCACGGATCGGTCAAAACTCGACCGGGCATTGTTAAAAAAAGAGGCCGACCGCTGGATGCGGCGCAATTTTTACCACCAGGGGCGCGAACCGGAATACCGGAACATCCGGCCGCGCATTTTGGCGGAAGAACTTTTGACCGACAACGACGGGAACGCGGTGGCGGATTTCAAATTATATTGCTTCAACGGAATGCCCCGCATGGTATGTGTGTGCCGGAACAGATTCGGAGACGGCGGATTGTTGTTAAATTATTATGATATGCAATGGAACTCCCTGCCGTTTCGAAAAATTCATACGCAGCGGGGAGGGCCGGTCGAACGCCCGGCGGCTTTGGACGAAATGGTTCGCGTCGGTAAAATTTTGGCCGAGGGATTCCCGTTTATCCGACTGGATTTTTATGAAGTCCAAGGCAAGTTGTATATGGGGGAAATGACGTTTTATCCCGATTCGGGGATTAAAAGATTTGAAAACGAGGATTGGGACCGGTTGATCGGGAGTTGGCTGACTTTACCGAATCGAAGGCAGAAAGGGCGGTAAAAAAGTGAAATGCGCAGAAGAATTCAACCGCATTTATTTACAAGAACCCCAAGCAGTTGCCTTTTGTCCGTATCGCGTCAGCCCCATAGGCGCCCACTCGGATCACCAGTCCGGAAAAATCACGGGTTTTTCTTTGAATAAAGGCGTTTACATCGCTTATAGGCGGGAAACAAACGGTGAAATCGAATTGTGTTCGCTCAATTTCGAAAAACGGGTTCGTTTCCATGTCTGTAAAATCCCAAAAGAACGGCAAAACGATTGGGCCGATCACTTGCGCGGCGCGGCTTTGATTCTCGGGGAAAAATATAAAATTAAAAACGGAATTACCGGTTTAATAGCGGGAGACCTGCCCATCGGCGGGCTCTCCTCCTCTTCGGCGGTGATCATCGCATTCTTGATCGCGCTCGGTCATGTGAACGGGATCGCATTGAAGCCCGAAGAACTTGTCGACTTCACACAAAATGCCGAAAACAAATATGTCGGTATTTCCAGCGGAAAATTCGATCCCTATTGCGAGGTGTACGGAAAAAAAGATCGTTTGCTGTGTTTGGATGTCCAAGACGGCAGTCACGCGCTGATCCCCCGAAATCCGAACATGCCGGAATTTGAGGTCGCAATCTTTTTCAGCGGCCTCGAGCGGACCTTGGTGGGTTCCGCATACAATATGCGGGTCGATGAGTGCAAGGCCGCGGCCTATGCGTTGCTTGCCTACAGCGGTCGGGAATACGAAAAATTTTTCGATGCCCGGCTGCGTGACGTCCCATATGCGGATTTTGAGCGGCATAAAGGCAAGCTGCCGATAAATTGGCGCAAGCGGGCAGAGCATTTTTACACGGAGTTTGCGCGGGTAGAACAGGGGATTGCGGCCTGGAAAAACGGTGATTTGGCTCAATTCGGACAGTGTTGTTTTGACAGCTGTCTCAGCTCAATCAAAAACTATGAAACCGGCTGCGCTGAGTTGATTGCGCTGTTTCACATCATGCGCAAGACCGACGGCATTTACGGCGGCCGATTTTCCGGCTTCGGATTCAGAGGTAGCTGTATGGCGTTATCAGATCCCTCGTTTCGTGAGACCATTAATCAATCGGTCACACAGGAATATTTAAAACAATTTCCGGAGCAGCGAGGGAAATTTTCGGTGCATTTCTGCCAAAGCGCCGATGGGATCCGCTTTGCACAGGAGACGGTCGGGTCGTATTTTCGGAGCGGTATTTAGAATGTGTTGCAATTTGATCAGAGGTCTTTTACCAACGAGCCCCACACTAAAAAGAAAACGCCGCATAAAAACGGCGTTTTTTTTAGTTTACTTGTCTTTCAGATGGGCGCGGGTGAGTTCTTTATAAGCCGCGGGGTCGATGCGTTTGATGATTCGTTCCAATTCGCCGTCACCCATCACGGTATTGCGGCCTTCGGCATATTCGAGGTCGACCTGTTCCTTGACCTTGGCGACCAAATCGCTCTTTTTATCGACGCACTTGCCTTCCTCAAGACGGAAAAAGCGGTTCATCCAAAGCGCGATGCCGGCGAGACCGCTGTGGGAATCGACCGAGACCGTCGGCGGGCGGTGCAGCAGCTTTTGGGTGTTAAAAATGTTATAAATCTCCTCATCCTTGAGCAGGCCGTCGGCATGGATACCTGCGCGGGTGACATTGAAGCTGCGGCCGACAAACGGGGTGCGCGGCGGAATTTCATAACCGATTTCATCCTCGAAGTAACGGGCGATTTCGGTGATCACAGGCAGGTTCATACCGTCATTGGTACCGTGCAGAGAACAATATTCGACAACCATCGCCTCAAGCGGACAGTTGCCCGTGCGCTCGCCGATGCCCAGCAACGCGCAGTTGACGCTGCTGCTGCCGTAAAGCCAAGCGGTCGTAGAGTTGGTGACAACTTTATAAAAATCGTTGTGTCCGTGCCATTCGAGCATGCCGCTCGGGATTTGGGCATAATGCATCAAACCGTAGACAATGCCGGGTACGCTTCGGGGCAGCGCAACGCCCGGGAAGGAGACGCCGTAGCCCATGGTATCGCAGGCGCGGACTTTGATCGGGATGCCGCTTTCGAGCGAGAGATCGTGTAGCGCTCTTGCAAGCGGCACGACGAATCCGTAAAAATCGGCGCGTGTGATATCCTCGAAATGGCAGCGCGGGCGGATGCCGTAACCCAGCACCGATTTGACCACGCCTAAATATTTGTCGAGCGCCTGTTTGCGTGTCAGACCCATCTTGTTGTAGATGTGGTAATCAGAGCAGCTGACCAAGATGCCCGTCTCTTTGATACCGATTTCTTTCACCAGTTTGAAATCGTTTTCACTGGCGCGGATCCAGCTGGTGACCTCGGGGAATTGATAACCGAGGGACAGGCATTTGTCGACCGCTTCTCGGTCTTTTTGGGTATAGACAAAAAACTCACTCTGCCGAATCAAGCCCTTTTTACCGCCGAGACGGTGCATCATCTGATACAGGTCGACGATCTGCTTGACCGTGAACGGCGAGGTGGATTGCTGCCCGTCGCGGAAGGTGGTGTCGGTAATCCACAGCTCTTTCGGCGTTTTCATCGGCACAACGCGGTGGTTAAACGCGATTTTCGGCACGCTTTCGTAATCGAACAGATTGCGGTAAAGATTCGGTTTCTCGCGCTCCTGAAGTTGATATTCATAGACCGATTGTTCCAGTACATTGGTGTTGTCGGAAAAATACACGGTTTTTTTATCTTCCTCGGTGCGGTCGGGCCTGGGGTTGTATGCCATAATGATGTACGCCTCCTTTGAACGATTTTGGAAAGATGAAATTAAGTAGTTATTTTAAACGATTGTCGGTGTTTTGTCAAACTTTTTAATTCCGCCTTATACGCATTGGGATGGAAACCACGGGTTTTTGCTGTAATAATAGTAATACATAGTTCTAATATTTTCAATATCGGGAAGTTAGATAAAAAATTGAACGGAACGCGGTCGGATTTCGTGAAAAGCACATATGGCGGTTCTGCGGCGTTGAACGCATCATTCATAATGAACGATCGGCGCATGAACGGCACCGGATTCGGATTGTGAGGATACAAAGTGAGCGAAGTAAAAATCCGGCCGTTATGCGGAATTTCAACCAAAAGAACAAAATGCCTCGTGGGGTCGAAATATAAGTTTTAAATATGTTATGCTTTAGATGGAAGCGCGTGTATCGCGAAGCCGATGACCGCTGATTCTCATCTTGGTTTTCAAGCGGTTTTACCAGTGTGATTTTTCAAGCGGCTTCTCCACCTTGATTTTTCAAGCGGTTTTACCATCTTGATTTTCAAGCGGCTTCTCCACCTTGATTTTTCAAGCGGCTTCACCATCACTGTCGCGTACTGATTTCAATTTACAGGAGGTCAATGAAAATGAGTATTGAGCAATTGAGAAAACTATGGAGGGAAATGGAAGAAAAGGGGCTTTTGGTGAAAAACTACACCGCGCCGGAACTGCCGAACATATGGGATCCGTATGAGCCGATGAATCAAGGCGCAACGTCTCTCGGCGCAACGTCTTCCGGTACAATGCCCCCCGGATTGACATCCTCCGAGCCGACCGTCACCCGGGAAATTGTCGAGCCGTCAATTCCCGAGCCGAGAGTCCCCGAGCCGCCCGAAATGCAGCCGATCTATAGGCCGGAGGAGGACGTGTTGAACATCGCCGCCATTCCGGCTGCGAATACGGCGAGCGGGAGTGCAAATAATCAAGCCCAAACCGCTTCGGCGTTGGGGGAGGCGGGATCAAAGGCGCTGGCAGGGTTTTTGGTCAATGTTTCGGACAATTACAAAGAGCAGCGCAGACAGAACCTGACCGACGCGTACAACGCCGGTCTGAACGGCGTGGACTTATCCCGAAAAACAAAGGACGATGCCGCGGCGGGGCTTTATATTGACCAACTCTGGGCGATGTACGACGCTGGAAAGCAAGACGCGAAGGCAGCGGCGGAGCGCGAAAACGAAGAGACGATGTCGAATAATGTCG
>CAZPLU010000029.1:0-31734 GCA_964587625.1 uncultured Eubacteriales bacterium | reverse complement strand
TGACGAAAAACGGGATTTTGTAGGGAATGGTCTTGACCGTTCCGTGCGGGCGAACAGCCCGCGTTCCTTTCAAAAAGCCCGATAGCGGCAAGTTACATTGAATGACCATTCCGTGCGGGCAAACAGCCCGCGTTCCCGTTGCCTTGTTTTTAATAGATTGTATTGAATCGTCATTGCGAGGGCTTCGGCCTGTGGCGATTAAATTACGCGGCAATCCATCCCCCGTCTTTGCGAGCGAAGCGCGGCAATCCAGACCTGCGGCGTCCTGACTTCGCGATAAACCGGACGCTTCATTTCCGGATTGCTTCCCCGCGCCTTCCTCGCAAAGACGGTAGGGGCGGCCCCATGTGGCAGCCCGCGCTGATAGTAGTTGGAAAATAGAAATTAGAAATTCGTAGACGGGGGAACGGAAAATCCTCGTTGTAGGGGCGGCCCCATGTGGCAGCCCGCGTTGATAGTAGTTGGAAAATAGAAATTAGAAATTAGTAGAACGGAGGAACAGATATTCACTGACGAAAAACGGGATTTTGTAGGGAATGGTCTTGACCGTTCCGTGCGGGCGTCGTTCGCCCGCGCTGATAGTAGTTGGAAAATAGAAATTAGAAATTCGTAGACGGGGTAATGGGAAATCCCCGTTGTAGGGGCGGCCCCATGTGGCCGCCCGCGCAAACGGCGGTTGGAAGTTGGAAATCGGAAAACAATAACCGGGGTGATCCGATCAAAATCCCCGCCGCGCGGCATATCGTTTCTTTGTTATTGACGGTTGCTTTTTACCTCAAAATGTTCCACGTGGAACATTTCGCGCCGTCTTTCGTCTTGAAAACCATGTCGAAACATGATAAAATGTCCCCATACCAACAGAAGGACGGTATCTATGTGGAAAAGAAGGGGAAAATAATCGCCATCGCCAACCAAAAGGGCGGCGTGGGCAAGACGACCACCGCGGTCAATCTGGCGGCCGCGCTCGGCGCGCACGGTTACAGAGTGCTGTTGTGCGATATCGACCCGCAGGGCAACGCGACAAGCGGGTTCGGCATTGAAAAGAGAAACTTGAAAGGCAGCTCCTATGATTTGATCATCGGGGAGAGCACGGCTTCCGACGTCATCGTCAAGACCAAATTCAAAGGCGTCAGCGTGATTCCGGTCGGAATGGAACTCGCGGGTGCAGAAGTGGAATTGGTCGAGGTTGAAAATCGCGAGAGCCGGTTGAAACTCGCGATCACCGGTCAGCGCGAACACTTCGATTATATCTTTTTTGATTGTCCGCCTTCGCTGGGGCTTTTGACGCTGAACGGCCTGTGTGCGGCGGATACGGTTTTGGTGCCGATCCAGTGCGAATATTTCGCGCTCGAGGGTCTTTCCCAGCTGATGAACACGATCCGCCAAGTCAAACGCCGCTATAACGAAAACATCGCTATCGAGGGCGTGTTGATGACGATGTTTGACGGGCGGTTGAATTTGACGATGCAGGTGGTTGAGGAAATCAAGAAATACTTCCCGAAAAAGGTCTATTCCACCACGATCCCGCGCAATGTCCGCGTGTCGGAGGCGCCGAGCTACGGCGAGCCGATTCTGTACTACGACCGATTTTCACGCGGGGCGGCGGCATACGAGGCGTTTTGCAAGGAATTCATCAAAAACAATAAAAACAGAGGAGATACGAAATGAACGCGAAAAAACGTTCCCTCGGAAGAGGGCTTGACGCGCTTTTAGACGATAACGCTTCACAAGAAAGCGGTGTGACCTCCTTGCGCATCTCTCTGTTAGAGCCCAACCGCGCGCAGCCGCGCAAGGACTTCGATCAAAGGCAACTGCAGGAATTGGCCGACTCAATCAAAGAACACGGCGTTTTACAGCCGCTTTTGGTCTGCGAAAAAGACGGCGGATATATGATTGTGGCGGGCGAGCGCCGCTGGCGGGCCGCGCGCATGGCCGGATTGACCGAAGTGCCGGTGCTGGTGCGCGAGTATGACGACCGGGCGGTCGCCGAGGTCTCATTGATTGAGAATTTGCAACGCGCCGATTTGAATCCGATCGAAGAGGCCGCCGGTTACCGCAATCTGATTGACCAGTTCGGGTTCACGCAGGAGAGCGCGGCGGAGCGGGTGGGCAAATCCCGATCGGCGGTGGCCAACGCGCTGCGGCTGCTTTCGCTGCCCGTCCCGGTTCAGACGATGCTGCGGGAAGGGCGCCTTTCGGCGGGGCATGCAAAAGTGCTGGGCGGGATTTCCGACGAAAACCGCTGTATTGAACTCGCAAAAGCCGGCGCCGACGGAAAATTGAGTGTGAGGGAGTTTGAAAAAGTCGCCGCTGCGGCCGAAAAATCGAAAAAACCGACGGTTGCGAAGGTGCGCGAGAGCTTTTATGACGAATTCGAAATCGCGGTCAAAAGTGAGATGGGCCGCAAGGTGCGGGTCTCGAAAGCCCCGGCGGGCGAAAAGCCCGGCTGTATCGAGATCGAATTTTTTTCCAAAGAGGATTTGCTGGATTTGGCGATGGTTCTGACGGGTGAAAAACGCGGGGAGAACGAAAACAGTGAGAACGAAAATGAACCGAGGGGATTTTAAGATATGATCGACATCAAACTGCTCAGAAGCGAACCCGATCTGGTTCGGGAAAACATGAAAAAGAAGTTTCAGGATCAAAAGCTGCCGCTGGTGGACGAGGTGCTGGAACTGGATCAAAAATTCCGCGAGTCCAAAACGCGCGGCGACTGGCTGCGCTCCCAGCGCAAAGCGCTCAGCAGAGACATCGGCGGCTATGTGGCGCGCGGCGAAAAAGACAAAGCCGAGGAGGCCAAAAAGCAGGTCGGCGACATGGCTGACGAACTGGCTGCGCTAGAGGCCGCCGAGACCGGGCTGTCGGAGGAAATCCGCAAGCGGATGCTGGTGATTCCGAACATCATCGACCCGTCGGTGCCGATCGGGCGCGACGACAGCGAAAACGTCGAGGTCGCGCGCTACGGCGAGCCAAAAGTACCGGAGTTCGAAGTTCCCTATCATGTGGAAATCATAGAGAGGTTTAATGGAATAGACCTCGAAAGCGCGCGCAAAACCAGCGGCAACGGGTTTTATTATCTGTGCGGCGACATTGCGCGGCTCCAGTCCGCGGTTTTGACCTATGCGCGTGATTTTATGATCGACAAGGGCTTTACCTATTACATTCCGCCGTTCATGATCCGCGGCGACGTGGTCAGCGGCGTGATGAGCTTTGCCGAGATGGAGGGTATGATGTATAAAATCGAGGGCGAGGACCTGTATTTGATCGGGACCAGCGAGCACTCGATGATCGGAAAGTTCATCGACACGACGCTCGACGAGGAGTCGCTCCCGCAGACGCTGACCAGCTATTCGCCCTGTTTCCGCAAGGAGGTCGGCGCGCACGGGATCGAGGAACGCGGCGTCTACCGCATTCATCAGTTCGAAAAGCAGGAGATGATCGTGGTCTGTAAGCCGGAACAGAGCATGGATTGGTTTGTAAAGCTATACAACATTACAGTTGAATTTTTCCGCTCGCTGGACATCCCGGTGCGCACGTTGGAGTGCTGCTCGGGCGATCTGGCCGACCTGAAGGTCAAGAGCATCGATGTGGAAGCGTGGTCGCCGCGCCAGAAGAAATATTTTGAGATCGGCAGCTGCTCGAACCTCGGGGACGCCCAGGCCAGGCGGCTCGGCATCCGGGTGCGCGACAAGGCCAGCGGCGGCAATTATTTCGCGCACACCCTCAACAACACCGTGGTCGCGCCGCCGCGCATGCTGATCGCGTTTTTGGAAAACAACCTGCAGCCGGACGGCAGCGTGGCGATCCCCGAACCGCTGAGACCGTACATGGGCGGAAAAGCAAAACTGGGAATTGGAAAATAGGATTTGGGAATTCGGGATTTTGAAGCAATCACGAAACGCACTCAACTTATTCCATGCGTTGGGTGCGTGGTTTTAAAAATTGAGGGAGAAAACAGATGTTTGAAGGCGCAAGTATCAAAGAAACCCTTACAGATGAATTGTTTTTGGATCTTCTCACCATTGAAAAAGCAGAGGTTTGGAAAACCGATGATCCCGATATCCGTTATTGGACAATGGTATTTTTCAAATCAGAGGCCGAAAATTTGCCGCAGCGATTGGCGGAAGTTCTTATTGATGGCTGGTTTGCCGATATGAAACAAGATCAAATAAAGTATATCATTTTTAAAAATGGTGTTTATCGTTATACAATCGGGAATGCGGATGAAAAGAATCAAGTGTTATGTGAAATGAGAAAACGCGGCATTCCTGACAAGCAGTTTCATTGGGAAGAATAAACCCTGTGACAGGAGGAACTCTATATGAACATCTTGGTAATCGGCGGGACTCGTTTTATGGGAAAACATTTGGTGTTGGAACTCATCAAGAGCGGGCACAAGGTCACCATCGCCACCAGAGGCAGGACGGCGGATCCGTTCGCCCGTAAATAGGAATTGGAAATTTAAAAACAGAAATTGGTAGTATGTGGAACGGGCTGAAAACAGCTTGCGGATGCCGAGATTCTTCGACTTCGCCCGGATTTCCGGGCTCCGCTCAGCATGGCAGACCGGGGTCGGAAAACGGAAATTGATATACGAGAGGGCGGAAGTGAGAGGACAGAGGGTAAATTAAATTTTATTTTGGTTTGACTGAGGGAAAATCGCTTTTCCTATCTGCCTTCTATCCTCTGATCTCTGCCTTCTATCCTCTGATCTCTGCCTTCTATCCTCTGATCTCTGCCTTCTTGATGGAAGCGGATCGTACGGACGCCTGCGGGTTTTATGAGAAATACGGCTTCCAAAGAAATAACAAGGGGTATGAATTAAAACTATAAATACATATAGGATATTTCTGCGCCGCGGAACGGGGGTTCGAGGAGCGGGTCGCGCCGTCCGCGCAACTGTTGGTGTGTCGGCTGCGCGCCGAGGCGGAAAGGGAGATTATCAATCAAGTCATTACCATTATCAAAGATTAAAAGACGGCATAAAAAACGCGCCCGCGATAAGCGATTCGCGGGCGCGTTTTTTTATTTTCAATTATCAAAATGATGCGGTTATTTTTATGAAGGTGATGCGATTACTTTTATGAAGGTGGTGCGGTCATTTTTTCGGTTTCGCCGTGCGGCTTTTGCCCGCCGCGCCGCTTTTTCCGGATTTGGCGGGGTTGTTCTTTTTGGCGTGCGCGGCCGATTTTTTGGCCGGGGTTTTCGCAGCGGGTTTGGCGGATTTATCACCGCTTTTCGAAACGGTTTTTGCCGACTTCTTTGAAGTTTTTTTCTTGAGCAGCGCTTCCGACGCTTCAATTTGCCACTTCATGCACAGCGGGACCGCGCACAGCTGCGCGCCGAACAGGCCGACGAGGACGCCGATGAGCAGCGGGAAGGCGGTGTAGGGCAGATCGGGGATATTGAATATGAATCCGGCCGCGCCCACCGTTGCAAAAACAATCGCGGCGAACAGGGCGATCTTGAGGTTGCGGGGCATCAGCGCCGCGCCGGTCTGTTCCGCCACATCGTCGTGGCCGATGACATGTTTCACCTCATGCAGTTCGCGGGCCTGCCCGAAGGCGAGCGCCGAAAAGAACAGGGAGACGAGAAGCGAACCGACCAGAGCGACCGCCAGCGGATAGGAAAGCCCCGTGCCGATGATAACCGCGGCCGAAAGCGCGGCGCCGACCGCGCCCAGCGCCGGGACGAGAGCCGAAACGGCCGTTTTGAAACCATAGCGGAACGCCAGATAGATACCCGCGGCCAGCAGGGACGCAACGCCCGTGAAGACCAGGTAAGCGACCATTCCGGAAGCGCTGTTCCCGGCGACGGTGTTGAGCGAGAGAACCGAATAACTCGCGCCGAGCGTGGAGACAAGCGACTGCGCGTCGACCGAGGTGAAACCGGCGCCGTCAAAGGTGATGTTCGCGGCCTCATAGGCACCCGAGAGATCTTTGCCCGGGACGACGGTATAGGGCAGATCGGTGGTCTGTGCCAGTTGGTCGTCCAACGCCGTAAAATCCAGCGGCGTGTCGACACATTGAACGGTCAGAATGGTGCTGTCGGTAAACGGCGCTTTTGCCGGGAGGCCGAACGTCAGCGTGAGTACGGCCGCGGCGACGACAAGCAGCGCACAGATGATCGCGTAAAGTTTTGCTTTTTTATAGTATGACATCTGTTAGAATCATCCTTTCAAATTTCACATACGGTTTGAAAGAGTCAGTTTCAAACGCTGCCCCCAAACGGGAAAGATTTTTTGGAAGCGCTCAGCGCCGCGAGCGAATAGGTCATCACCCGTTGAATCAACAAGACGACGATCGCGCTGAGGAGGAGACCGTATAACAGCGCGTAGGGGAACGGATAAACCGCGTAACCGCCCGGGTTCACACCCAGCCAAGAGAGCAGGTTCCGGAACCATACGAGACGATAGTTGGAGGTCCCGAATGCCGCCATCGCCATAAAAGCGGTGACGCCGGCGACGAGGAAGCCGTCGATGGCCGCGGACGTCATGCCCTTGAGACCGCTTCTGATCGAGACGTCAAAGACGACTCCGGCATTGAGGTTGGCCTTGATGCGTTCGGCTTGCCAGACGCCGAGGGCGGCCGTGAGCAGGCCGAGCAGCGCGATGCCGACGATGCCGGGAACGGTTATCACCGTCGGGGCGAATGCCGGGAAATAACCGGTGAACAGGATGATCGAGAGGGCTGATTGGAGAGTCAGCGCCAGCGAAATGACCACGCCGGTGAGGCGGTAGAATGTGATCAAAAGAATGCAGAGGACAGCGAAAGCGCAGCCCACGGCAAGCAGGATGTTTTGAATTTGATTGGAATCGGCGGCGGTCAGTTCCACGATATTTTGATAGGTGAACCCGAACGGCAGCGATCCCAAATTGATCTTATAAGCCAGCCGCACGGCTTCGTCGTCGGTCATGCTGTTGTTGCTGATGGTGATTCTGCCGCCGGTGATGGGGTTGTCGATGCCGTATGCGACGAGCTGGGTATTGTCCATCCAAATGGAGAGCGTGCCGCCCAAGAGCTGGTAGGTGGCGGTCGTCAGCGCAGAGGTGCCCTCGTTGGTCAAAAATAACTCGATGCCCGGGGCGCCCGCGCCGGTCTTTCCGGAATAGGCACCCGCAACATCGTCGTTGTCAAGCAGGACGTTTGCGGTGTTACCGGCGGGGAGGCCGTTTTCATCGGTCTCGTCGCCTTCGCGGAAGGTCAAAATCCCCTTTCCGGCGGCGCTTTCGAGGACGGCTTTGATCTTGTAGACCTTCTCATTCTCGCTGAACGGAAGGGTGATGACGAGCTTTTTGCCGGTGTAATCGATGTCCGCCTGCGCGCTCACATAACCGGATGCGCTCAGACGGCCGAGTATGATTCCCTTCGCCTCTTCCAAGGTTTCGTCGGTGACTTCGGCGCCTTCCTCGGGGGTATAAACCACCTGTACGGCGTTCCCCAAACCGACCCCGGTCAATAAACTTTTCGTGCCTCTGATGATCGTGTCCTCACGCGCGCCGAACCAGGTGTACACGCCGGTAAACGATGTGTAGGCAAGTCCGACAATCAACAGTGCGATCGCGAAAAAAACAAGGCCTTTGGCTCTCTTCATCCTTCTTACAGTCCTTTGCAGAAAATTTGGGTTTTACCGAAAACGGGTCATTATTTTTGCCGAAACCGTGCGTACGACGGCTTGTTCAGAAGCATTATATAACAACCGCGTTGAAAAAGTCAATCGTTTGCCGCATATTCGCGCGGGCGGACGCCGCTTGGGATCACATGGTCTCGGGGGTTGAGATTTTTAACATCCGCAGGATATTGCACAGCGCAGTCTTGACCGCAAGGCAGAGCGAGAGCCGCGCGTTGGTCAGCGCTTTATCGTCGGTTTTGACCCGGCATTCGGTGTAAAATTTGTGAAACAGCGTCGCCAACGTGACCGCGAACCGCGTGATGCGGGAGGGGTCGCGGGTGGCGGACGCGTCGATGACAACTGACGGCAGGGTGGTCATATAGGCGATCAGATTGCGTTCTTCCCCGGCGGTCAGCAGCGCGAGTTCGGCGGAGGTCGGCTCGCGGTGGGCAATCCCCTCGGCGGCGAGATTCTTGACGATGCTGCAGATGCGGGCGTGCGCGTATTGGGTATAGTAGACCGGATTTTGAGCGGTCTGCTCCAGCGCGAGGTCGAGGTCGAACTCCATCTGGCTGTCGGGGGTGCGCATGTTGAACAAAAACCGCACCGCGTCGGTCGGGATCTCGTCGAGCAGATCGGTCAGCGTGACGGCGTTGCCGGTGCGCTTGGACATCTTGACGATCTCGCCGCCCCGCGTCAGCTTGACCATCTGCATCAAAACGGCCTCGAACCGATCCTCGGCGACGCCGATGGCGGGCAAGATCTGCTTCATGCGGCGCACATAACCGTGGTGGTCGCTGCCCAGCACGTCGATGGCGAGGTCGAAGCCGCGCGTGACGAGCTTATTGTAATGATAGGCGACGTCCGGCACGATATAGGTCGGAAACCCGTTGGAGCGCACCAGGACAAAGTCCTTGTGAAACACCTTTTCGGCTTCGCCGGGGGCGGCTTCGACCGGCGGCTCTTCGTCCCCGGCGTTGGGGTCGCTATCGGGGCTGTCGGGCTCGTCCCCGACCATGAACCAGAGCGCGCCGTTTTTTTGATAGGTCTTGCCGCTGGTTTTGAGCAGCTCGATCACGCGCGCGACCTCGCCCATTTTATAAAGCGAACTCTCATAAAACCAGAGGTCATAACAGATGCGGTATTTGTCCATATTGGCGCGTAAGTACGAGACGTTTTTGGGCAGCGCAAACGCAACCAGTGCCTTTTTGCGTTCGTCGGAGACCGCCTTGACGTATTTGTCGCCGTTTTGCTCGGCAAACGCTTTGGCGTGCTCGAGGATGTCCGTGCCGCGGTAGGCGTCGTCGGGCATCGGGTGTTTTTCCTCGCCTTCGAAGAGTTGAAGATAGCGGGTTTCAAGCGAGAGGCCGAATTTGGCGATTTGGTTGCCCGCGTCGTTGACATAAAACTCGCGGCTGACCTCATAGCCCGCCGCCTGCATGATCGCGGCAAGGCAGTCGCCCAGCGCGCCGCCGCGCGCGTTTCCCATGTGCGCGGGACCGGTCGGGTTGGCGGAGACGAACTCGATCAGGACCTTTTTGCCGTTTCCGAACGAGGAACCGCCGAATTTCGCGCCGAGCGCCAACACCTCACCGACCGCCGCGTTATAAAACGCGTCGGACAGATAAAAATTGATAAAACCGGGGCCCGCGATCTCGGCGCGGGCGAAGAATGTCCGGGCGAAGTCGAATTTCGAGACCAGCAGCTCGGCCAGTTTGCGCGGCGGAAGCCGATAGGCCTTTGCGCCCGCCATCGCGGCGTTGGTCGCAAAATCGCCGTTTTTGCGGTCGGCGGGGATTTCGACGGCATAAAACGGCGGGGGGCTGTCGGGCAACGCGCCCTCGGAAATCAGAGCCGCAAGGGCGTTTTTTACCAAATCGGCGGCCTGTTGTTTTGCGGTTAAAAAAACGGATTCGGTCATGATACGCATTACATCCTTCAAGTTTATATTCAGAATCGATCGCCTATAATCTTTGCGCCTTGATTTTAATGGTGTTGCGGCTGGCGAGAGTGGTGTTGATGTCGATGGCATAATCGATTTCCATATCCAAGCGGTCGGGGCTGTCGGTGACTCTGATGTCGCCGCCGTTGACGCCGATAAAGACGTCCCCGAGCGGGGTGTGGTATTGGCAGATATGCCTTTGCCCTTTTTCGATCAGCAATCCGCTCTCGCCGTCGCGTTCGAGTTTGAGCAGTTTGCCGTCGTAACGCAATACGGTCGTGATCTGACCCAAGCCGTGTTCGGCGGGTTCGGGGTATTCCAAATAGATCTCTCCGTCTTCGCTGCGCAGATGTCCTTCGACGAAAAAGTCGCTGACCGTCTGGTCGGGGTCGGTGAATTGGGTGCCGGTGATATGCAGCTTCACGGGGTGCTTTTTCATAATGCGAACCATCCTTTCACAGATGCTGTATATGATTCGAGAGGTGTATTTGTGACCCGCGGTCCGAAGGAAATTTGAGTTTGAACCGCTCTTTTTTATGATGGCCCGGCATGGATGAAATATCAGTATTGATCGATATCGACCAGCGTGCAGGCGGGCGGGGCGCCGCGCGGGATATGGCCCAAAGTCGTCTTTGCGAAGAGTTCGAAGGCCTCGGGGCGGTCGGAGACAAAAAATTCGATCGTGCCGCCGCCGGCGTTTTTTAAATTTTTCGTCTCGAAAAAAGCGGCGATGCGTTTGGCGACTTCGATCGCCGGGTCGATCAGCGTGACGCCGGGCAGGTGGTTTTGAATGATTTGCCGGATGAGCGGATAGTGCGTACAGGCGAGTATCGCCGCCGCGGGCTTTCGCCGCGCGATTTTTTCGAGATAAAATTTTGCGGCTTCATTCGCGATCGGGTCGGCGGGGTCGATGTGGCCGTTTTCGACCAGCGGCACAAACAGCGGACAGGCCTGTTCGATGAGCGCCGCGCCGGGAACGGCGGCGGTGATCCGGTCGCGGTGGCTGCGGCTTCGGATGGTCGCCAGCGTGCCGAGTACCGCGATCTCGCCTCGGCGGGCAAATTTGACGGCTTCCGCCGCGCCCGCCGACACGACGTCGAAAACCGGGACGCCCGCGCTTTGAAGGGTTTTTCCCGAGACGGAACTGACCGTGTTGCAAGCGACGACCATGATCTTGATGTTCTTGGTCATCAAAAAAGCGGCGTCCTGCGCGGCGTATTTGTTGATCGTGTCGTCGGGGCGGGAGCCGTAGGGCACGCGCGCGGTGTCGCCGAAATAGACGATATCTTCGGCGGGAAGCAAGCGGGTGACTTCCCGCAGCACCGTCAGACCGCCGAGTCCCGAGTCAAAAATTCCGATGGGGTTGTTCGCGCGCATATAAAACTCCGTTCCGCACCCGCTACAGTGCCGGCTATGCAAAATGAGCCGTGCTTTATTTATACATGAAAAACGGCGGACAGTCAAGAAAAACACAGCGTTTGCGGCGCTTTCCCTCGGGTGAGCCGTGAACGCGCGGGCTTGCGGAAAGCACGGTGAAAACGCCATGTTGCCGGCAAAAGCCGTATATTGCTCCGCGTATTGTCAAAGGTCATGTGACGGCGATCAACCAAGCGAAATAAGCGGAGAAAATTGCCGCAATGTACCGATTTCGGTACAGCGGCTCGTATATGCTCAAGAAGCAGGGAAGCGGCATCAAAAAACCGGTTCCGCATGGCAGCGGCGGTTTGCCGTCAAAACAAACTATTTGTCGGCTTCACCGGTTTTCGGCTTTTTTAATTGCCCCTGTTGTTCCTTCAACGCCTTCATACCCAGGCGGATCAGTTCCAGGGTGGCGGCAGAGCGGCTCGGATAGCGATTTTCGAAGCGGAAGTCATCGATTTCTTTGAGTGTCTGTTCGTCGACAATTACAGTATATCGCGGTTTTTCGGTCGGCATTCCGAACACCCCCTCCCACGATATATTATGACGCACACGGCGGTTTTTGTCAACCGTGAAACCGTGGTCAGGAAATATTTCGGAAATTTATCGGAAAAGGGGTTGACAGGTTCATAGGGTATGAACTATAATTTGACTAGGTGCATACGTTCAGAACTTCCTGACAAGTCCCCCCCCCGCAAGCGGCGGCGTGATTTAAACTTAATTTTCCAAAGAAACCATGATCCGAAATAGTCGAAAGCGATCTCGGCAATCGACAAAATCGGCGGTTCGATTTGGGATTTGAAACCGGAAAACACGGAGCGAAATCAAAAAACCGAGAAAGGCGGAATTACATCATATGCCGAAAAAAATCACTTTGACAATGACGGCGGAAACAAAATCCGTTTTTGACGAGGCGTGCGAATCGGTTTAACGCCGACGCCGCTCCGAGGTCATCCGAAAACTGATCGCCGCCGGCTTGGAGACGATCAAAAAGAAACGGCGAAAGGCGCAGTCGGGCGACAACGACGACTGATCGGAACACGGGGCGTTTGACCCGGAAACGTCGAAAAATTTTAAAACAAGTGCTGAAAAAATAAATAAAACGTCTTATCATAGATGGTGAGGAAATTCCCGCCAAACTAAAATTCGAAGGGAGAATTACTATGTGGGTTGGCGTACTTATGGTAATTGGTCTTTTTGTTTTTGGTTTTCTTGTGAATGCGCTTGAGGGATGGTTGGACAAAATAAATCAGAAATTGAATTTAAAATATCATGTGGAAGGGTCTACTGGTTATAGTCATATGTATGAGCCATGGGAACGTGATTTGTCAGCAAGAATGTATGAAGAACATATAATTTCAGAACAACTTAATAAAAAATCAATAGGTGAGTTGGAACTTGAAGCAGCAAAAAATCTCATTGCATACAAGAATGCTATGCGTTCAGTTGATAAGGATGCTTACAACAAAATCTTCGGCGGAAAATAAAAGAACCGACTTAAAAAGTTTGATCATTCGGGAGGTCTTCAATGGAATCGGAGAAACGCAACGCCAACACCGCGGAACAGCGGATCTGGCAGACACAGGAACGAAAGAATTACGGGGGCACCTGCGTCGTCGCCGGGATTTCGCTGCCCTGTTATACCAAGACCCAGATGAAACACCTGTATCCGAACGGCGGATATCAGGTCGCGGCGGAATACGCCCCGAAAAACGCAGGCCGACGCGTCGGAACGCTGCTTTTCGGAAAAAACTCCTTTTTGCTGACGCGGCGCGGCGCAAACAGCCGCCTCGCGTTTCGCATCAAGGGCTACGTCGCGGTCGGGTCGGAACAGGAAGAGGACTGCTTCGTCGCGGTATTGGAAAACGCGCTGCCGCTGCGGGCGATGGCGTTGATTTTCGTCGCCTCACTCGCCGCGGTCGGCGTGTTTGCGATTTCGCAACTGAGCCGAATCGATTCGACGCCCGCGGGGACCTCCGCCGCGTCGACGGTCTCGGTGGAACTGGAGTCGGGCGCCGAGGACTGGACGGGCGTCAAGGTCTCGCAGACCAGCGAGGCCCCGGCCGACGGCATTCGGATCCCGGGTTTCAAGAGCATCACGGTTGAGGCCGGAACGCCGGACGTCTCGGTCAATTTACAAAACCCCGAGCAGAATAACTGCTATTTCGTGATCCGGCTGGTGCTTTCGGACACGGGTGAGACGCTGTACGAATCCAAGATGATCGAGCCGGGCAAGGCGCTGTATCGGATCACGCTCTCGCACGCGCTCGAGCCGGGAACCTACGGCGCGCAGCTTCATTACGACCCCTACGACAAGGCGACGCTGGCCCGACTGAACGGCGCGGTCATCAATCTGGAGTTGATCGCCGAATAAAGTGCCTTGCCGCGCAGTCCCTGTTTTGCGCCGCGCCGAAAGGCGAGGTTTTTCCGCCGAAAGGCGGCTTTTCCCTTGGCATTCCCCCTTGGCTCCGGCGTTCCGACGCCGGACGGAGACATTCAAAAAGGGAACGATTTTATAATGAGAGGTGATCGGAAGGGCAGTTTTTAACGGGCGTATCCGCTTTTTCCGCGAAAAACGGATATGGGCCGAACATGAAAATCAGGCCGAACGCGGAAACCGGCACGACCGGCGCGGGCCTTGCGCCGGAGATCGTTTTTATGAAAAAGGAGTGTTATTAAAAATGAAAAAGATTCTTGCTCTCGTTGTGGTGCTCATGATGGTGTTTGCGCTGCTGCCCGCGACGGTGTTCGCGGCGGACGTAACCGATTTTACGACTTTGCAAACGGCCATTTCTACCGCTGCCGATGGTGCCGTAATTGAAGTCGCTGCCGGAACTTTTGACTTTGGTACCGTTTTATCCATCACAAAAAACATCACCATTAAAGGTGTAGCCGGAACGGTCTTTTCCAAGGCGGACGGCCATTATTTTAATGTGAACAACGATTCTGTGACGTTGAAAATCGAAAACGTAAAATTCAACATCAACCAAGGCGGACAATCCGTGTTTGTGTTCGGAGCGGGAACTCTGTATATCGAAAATTGCGTTTTCGATAACGCGGGTTCGGCGACATACGGAGGCAACCTGGTAATGAACGATGGCAGCGGAAAAAGGGAACTTCATTTTTTAAATAATACTGTGGACGTACCTTTCCGTAATGCAATCAATGCGATCGGCAACAACAGTGTCATATCGGGAAACACCTTTAACGTCGGCGTAGAAACCGTACCAACCGTACCAGTCGGACGGACAAGCGTTTTGTCACTGATTGCACCGGCCGGCCCGGTTACAATTACGAATAACACTTTTATCGGAGCTAACAGAGCGTTGGCGGTTGATAGTTCCGCAATGGAAGGCAGTCAATTAACATTTAAAAACAATACGTTCATAGATACCCGTTATGCGTTTGAGTTAAGCCCAACTGCTAATGTGGGTAAAACTTATGACATCCATGAAAATTATTATGTGTTTGGCGGGGTAATCGGGCCTTTGCGTGTTCAAGACGCCGATTCAAGCGCAAGCGCCACGAGTGGATTCGCTGCCGAATATAATTATGATCTCGGGGGTGTTGTAAATACTCCATGGATGACAAGCGGCACCGAAGTGACCGCGGAAGCTGATGCGACTTATACGGTCATCATCCCGGCAAGCGTCGATTTCGGGACGATCTATAAAAACATGCCGGTTCAGACGAAGACCTTTGACGTTAAAGTCGAAAACGCGTTTATCAAAGGAAACATCACGGTGGCGAATACTACAAATCCCACAGTCATGAAAGATAATAACGGCACAGGCAGCGAGGAATTGCCCTACACGCTCACCCCTCCGGACGGCGGATTCGTCTTTACGGCCGACGGCACCAAAACAGGTGAGGTATCATGCAATCCTGACGATCTCACGGCACCCGGCTCTTACAAGGGCTTTATGACTTTCTCGGTCACTTACGTCGAGACGACCACGCCGTAAAGCAGAAAGTTCGCGTCTGAACAAGACGAAAAACAATTGAATTTTCGGAAAACGGCGGTTTTTCGCCGCCGTTTCACCGAAAATAAATCGAATCAACAAACAAGGAGTGTCAAAAAGATGAAAAAAACATTGGCGATTCTCGTGGCGTTCGTGATGCTGTTCGCGCTGCTGCCCGCGACGGTGTTCGCGGCGGACACGAAAACCATTACGACGGCTGACGAACTCGCGGCCGCGATCTTGGCTCAAGCCGACGATGAGACGTGGATTTTAGCGCCGCACACGACGTTCGACCTGGCCCCCGCGCTCGTCGACACTTACGGCGGGATTGAGATTAACGGTTCAAAAGATTTCATTTTTCCAATCACAGCTGACAATCTGACGATCAAGGGCGGCACGGGCACGGTCATCACCAGCAGCATGGCAATCGACGCCGTCGGCGGCGGAGCATGGCATTGGCAAAACTTCATCACCGTCGGCGGAAACAATGTGACGCTGGACGGCATGACGCTGATTCCGCACATCAATCATTATTATGACGATTCCAACGGGGCGAATAAGGTCATCGAGGTACTCGGCACAAATTCGACGATCAAGAATTTGACCGTTGAGCCGAATCCGGGCGGCACAACCAAAGATTTTTCCGGCAGCATTTATTACAGCAACAATGCCAGCGATGACATCCTCCAAAATGTTTTCCTCTCCAAAGGGCGCATATCCTTGACAGGCAAGACAGACGGTTCGCTGACAATGAGCAATGTTACCATCGATTTTGTCGGCGCGCTGCTGTCCGACCCCGATTTCGTCGGTTTCCAGCCCAAAGCCGGCGTTACCTATGATATCGATAACTCGACCTTGCTGATGAATCAAGCGCGTATCAATCGGTTTAAAGCGATGCCGAACTATCCGACGGAGCTCCTTCTGAAAGCGGCGGATAACGGCACGGAGGTTAAGGCGAATGCCGATGTGACCTACATCGTCGTCATCCCGGCGAGCGTCGATTTTGGAATCATTGATAAGAGTATGGATCCGAAATCCGTGGCTTTCCCGGTTTCGGTCGAAGGCGCGCTGCTCGAAGACGGGGCGTCCATCACCGTCACAAATACAACCGTTCCGACCCCCATGGTGATGCGGGACAAGAACGGCACGGGCAACAAGACGCTGGCGTTCACGATCAGTAAAGACATATTCACGTTTACGGGAAATGGTACCGTCGGAAGTAATGTCAGATGCAGACCGGCTCAACTCGAAGCGGCGGGCGCTTACAGGGGCTACATGACCTTCTCGGTCAACTATACCACACCGTAAAAAACGCACCGCGCACGGAAAGCGGGCGCAAAACGAACAATAAAATTTCGGACAGTCCTGCGGCGGTTTCCCCGCAGGATTGTCGCGAAATTGAATCCGTTCACCGATACGCGCCCGAACGCGGGCGAAAAACGCACAGAGGAGGAGCGATGTGAAAAAACGCTTGTCGATGATTGTGGTCGTGATCACTCTGATGTTATGCCCGAATACGCTCGCAGCCGCGAGCCCCCCGTCTTCGCTCGGCACGCAGGTCGGCGCGCGGGCGGAGCCCGTATATATCTTTTCGGCGCCGGCGGGTGCGGAAATCGATTATCCGCAGACGCAGGCGGATTTGGGCGTTTTTGAAGTCAACGACTTGTTTTTGGAGGACGGCGAATGGCTGACGTTGTCGCTGATTCCCGAAACCATGTTCAATCTGAACCGGCCCGGGCAGACACTGCCCTATCAGGCGGTGTTCAGCCCGCCCCAAGCGTTGGACGAAACGAATATCGGGCAAAGTTACGGCGCATTCATTCGAGTCGATCCCGATGCGTTGCAAAGCGCGGCTCCGGGAACCTATCGAGCGATTTTGCGGTTCCGGATCACCTCCCATCCGGATGGAATCACCGTGTGGGAGGGGACCACGCCGGTTTTTGTACGGGTCGGAAAAGGGCAGGAGCAAAGCACGCCGAGCGAACCGGATGCTCCGAGCGAACCGGCTTCGTCGCAGGTGACTGCTTCATCAAGCCCGTCGGCGGCGTCAAAAGCGTCCACGCCGTCAAAAACATCGAAGCCGCCGGCGTCTTCACAGACCTCGTCGGTTACGCAGCCACAGCCCGGGCAGCCGCCCGATATGGGTACGGTTGCAACAATAGGCCTGCCGGCTTTGGCAACAGCGCTGCTGATGACGGTGCTGTACTTGGTTGCGGCGCGCATTCGGAAACGGAAAAACACCGAGCGTTGAATCATGAAACTGAAAATACGGCCGACACACGGGGAACGATAACGGCTGTCGGGGCGTTGCCGGTTGCAAAAAGCCGGATCGGTTCATGCCGATATGACGTGCCGGGATTCCGACACACAAGATGAAAAGGCGTTTCTTGCAAGAAACGCCTTTGAGCGCGAAGACCTTTTTGAGCGCGAAGACAAAGGTCTTCGCGCTTCATGGGGGGTATCCGATACCAACTATGTGACCCCCGGGTTCGCGCCCGGTGCGCGGGTCAAGGTGTTTTTCCGCCGCGCATGTCGCCGAAAAAACAATTGATATTGTCCCGCGGGGGCTTTTCTTCGGTCTGAAGGCGTTTTGCGCAAGCAAAACGCCTTTTCGTTTTGGCCTGCCCGATGGGATTCGAACCCATGACCTTTGGAGTCGGAGTCCAACACTCTATCCAGCTGAGCTACGGGCAGAGACAACCGTCATTATAGCACAACGGCTCCGGCGGCGCAATATCCCGGGAACCGGCTGCGGCGGTATTTTCGAAAAAAGCGCACCTTTCGGCAAAATTGTATTGCCAATTTTTTTATCCGTTGTTATAATGTGTATCAAGATGCCTAAGGAGAGCGGTAATTTGAGGAATCGCCGCGAGCCGATGAGCGAACACCGATGCGGGCGGGGTTATGAGTGCCGCGGGGTACGCGATGACGGCGGGATCGCACGGATCAAGCAAAGGACGGATTGTAAAAATTTTTAAGGAGAAATCACATGGATTTTATCAAGGACAAGATCAGGGTGACCTGCGAACAGCTCAAGAAATACGCCTATGAGGATTTGGGGGCGGTCGAGGGCTTGGAGTTTGTCGAGAGCGACTATAAACAGAGCAACGAACCGCCGAAATCCGGCTGGAAACCGTTTTTTTCGGAAAAAGACCGGTTGGGCGGCCGCGATAAGCACTGGTGGATGCGCGCAAAGCTGAAGGCGCCCAAAGTCGGTGAGAGCAAGCAGGTGGTGTTGGAGCTGCTGACAAGCACGAGCGGTTGGAACGCGATGAATCCCCAGATGATCGTCTATTTGGACGGGCATATGGCGCAGGGCGTCGACGTCAATCACACCGAAGTGCTGCTCAAGAGCGGAGCCGCGGTCGAGCTTTTATTATATGTATATTCGAGCATGCAGGACGCCAAATTTGATTTTTCGGCCAAATACAAGGGCATCGACCTCGCGTCCGAGGCGATGTATTATGACCTGTATGTGCCGCTTTCCTCGCTGGACTGTTTCGACCCCAAGAGCGAGGTGCATATCAGCACGCTCAAACAGTTGGAACTCGCGGTAAATCTGATCGATCTGAGCCAACCCAAGAGCGCGATGTATTACGCCTCGATCGCCGCGGCGCGCGGACAGCTCGACAAGGGCTTTTACAAGGGGCTGTGCGGCAAAAGCGACGCGGTCGTCGCCGCGATCGGACACACGCACATCGACGTGGCGTGGCTGTGGCCGCTGCGCCAGACCGTCGAAAAGACACAGCGCAGCTTCGCGACGGTGGTCAACCTGATGAAACAATACCCCGAATATAAATTCATGTCGTCTCAGCCGCAGCTGTATCAATTCGTCAAGGAACAGGCGCCCGAGCTGTATGAGGAGATCAGGCAGCTGGTCAAGGAGGGGCGCTGGGAGGTCGAGGGCGCGACCTGGCTGGAGATGGACACCAATTTGGTCAGCGGCGAATCGCTGGTGCGCCAGATGGTTTACGGCAAGCGGTTTATGAGAGAGGAATTCGGCGTCGACAGCAAGGTGTTATGGCTGCCCGACGTCTTCGGCTACAGCGCGGCGCTGCCCCAGATCATGAAAAAGAGCGGCGTCGAGAGTTTTATGACGACCAAGATCGCCTGGAACGAACGCAATATGCTGCCATATGACTCGTTTTATTGGCAGGGCATCGACGGCAGCAGGGTGTTTTCGTTCTTCGTGACAACGCAGGACCGCCCGGTGCCGCGCAAAAATGACATCGCCTGCACCTACAACGGCATGATGACCGCGGGGCAGGTGTTGGGCACCTGGGAGCGGTATCAGCAAAAGGCCTTTAACAACCGCACGCTGACGACATTCGGCTACGGCGACGGCGGCGGCGGTCCGACCAAACAGATGCTCGAGACCCAGCGGCGGCTCTCTCACGGCCTGCCGGGTCTTCCGAAAACCGAGATGAGTTTTGCGGGAGAGGCGATCGAGACCGCGAAAAAGAATTTTGACAAGAACGCGAAAGAACTCAAGCGGTTTCCGCTCTGGGTGGGCGAACTCTATCTCGAATTCCACCGCGGCACCTACACCTCGATCGCCAAGAACAAGAAAAACAACCGCAAGAGCGAGTTCTTATATCAAAAGGCCGAGACGCTTGCCCTGACCGACGAGCTGCTGTTGGGCGGCGAATATCCGCAAAAGGCCCTCGCCGACGGCTGGCGGACGATCTTGCTGAACCAATTCCACGACATCATCCCCGGTTCTTCGATTTTCGAGGTCTATGAGGACAGCGACAGACAATATGCCCAGATCCGGGAGAGGGGCGAAAAGATCGCCGGGGACGCCAAGGCGCGTATCGCCGCCAACATCGGCACCGGGGGCGGCGTCGCGGTTTTCAACCCGACCGGATTCACAAGCGACGGCGAAGTCAAGGTCGACGGCAAAACCGGCGGCGTCAAAGCCATTCCGGCACACGGCTGGAAGGTGACCGAGCCCGATTTCAACTGCGCGGTCAAGTTGGACGGGCGCACCGCGGAGAACAGATTTTATAAAATGACCGTTGACATCGGCGGCAACATCTCCCGGCTGTATGACAAGAAAAATAAGCGCGACGTGTTCAAGCGCGGGGAGGTCGGCAACGAGATTCAGATTTTCGAGGATCTGCCGCGCCAATACGACGCTTGGGAGATCAGCGATTACTATAAGCAGAAGATGCGCAGACCGGACGAGGTGCTTGAGATCAAGCAGATTTTTGACGGCTGCCGCGCCGGATTTTACGTCAAGAAGCGCGTTCTGACCTCTACGATAGCACAAAACATTTGGCTGTATTCGGACAATCCGCGCATCGACTTCGAGACCGTGACGGACTGGAACGAGGAACATCTGCTGGTCAAGGCCGCTTTCCCGATCGACGTGCTGACCGACAAGGCGACTTATGAGATTCAATTCGGACATCTGCAGCGCCCGACCCATGAGAACACGAGCTGGGACCAGGCCAGATTCGAGGTCTGCGCGCACAAGTGGGCCGACATCGGCGAGGTGGGCTACGGCGTCTCGCTCTTGAACGATTGCAAATACGGCCACAGCGCCGAGGGCAGCACCCTGAAGCTGACGCTGCTCAAGTGCGCGACAAGCCCCAATCCCCACGCCGACAAGGGACACCATGAATTCACCTACGCGCTGCTGCCGCATGTGAGCAATTTCCGCAACACCGGCACGATCAAACAGGCCTATCTGCTCAACTGCCCGTTTGAAGCGGTCAAGGTCGGAAAGCAGACGGGGGCGTTGGCCGAGAGTTTTTCGGCGGTCTCGTGCGACAGCAGGAATGTGGTCGTCGAAACGGTCAAAAAGGCGGAGGACGGAGACGGCGTGATCGTTCGGATGTATGAGAGCTTCGGAAAACGCTGCGCGGCGACGCTGAGATTCGGGTTCGAAGTCGAAAGCGCCGCGCTGTGTGATCTGCTTGAAAACGAGATCCGGACGCTGGTTGTCAAAGACGGGAAAGTCAAGGTCGGCGTGAGCAATTTCGAAATCGTGACGCTCAGGGTTCGCCCAAAGCGCTGAGACGGTTTACGGGCGGTGAAAACGCGTTAAAAAGCGGTCGCGCAGGGAAAATTTAGAGTTGTAATCAGACAAAAGTTGTGATATAATGGGTCATTGAGAAGGTGGTGTTAATTTTGGAGAACAATAAGGTGACGCTGAAGATCGGACCGTTGGTTTTGAATTTGACGACCAACGACACGACGCAATACGCGAAAGCGCTTGCGGGCGAACTGGATTCCCGTCTGACCGCCATGCTGAACTCCAACCCCAACATGACCTTGGCACAGGCGATGGCGCTGATTTCGCTCGACTCTATGGACAGTGTCAAAAAAGCGAATGACGCCGCGGACAACCTGCGCGGTCTGCTCAAGACCTATTTGGAAGATGTCAACAAATACCGCTGCGCGGCGGAGGACTGTAAACGGGAAAACGATCGGCTGCGCGCGGAATTGGACATCTTGAAAAATCGCTGAAAAGACAGGGGGAAACACGCAATGAAGAAAACCGTATCCAAAATCGCCGGACTGGTGCTGGCGCTGATCATGGTGGTATCGATGTTCGGCACCTCCGTGTTCGCCACATCCTCAACACCCTTGGGAACACCATACAACATCACCTATTTGGTTCAGATCGCCGATTCCATTCCGCCGGTTCTGCAGACGATGACTTACAACGGCGGCTCTTGGGGAACTCCGACCACGCTGTACGGCGCGGATCAGGTCACGCCGATCCTCGTCAACACCTTGGGCGCTTCCAATGCGGCTACATACACCTTTGCGGGCTGGACGATTGACGGCACTTTTTATGCGCCGGGCGCCTCTTTCAGTCCGACGGTATTCAAAGGCGGGTATATCGCAAATGCCGTCTTCCGGAAACCGAAAGTCATCATCGGATTTACCGTCGGCTCCGACAACTTCCCCACACCGGTGACCGGAACACTCCCGGCGCCGATCGAGACGGTTCCGAACGCGACGTTCGTCTTCCCCGAAAAAGGCGATCTCGCGCGCCGCAACTATACCTTCGCGGGCTGGTTCTTCAACGGGCAGCTCTATCTGCCGGGTCAGACCTATACGCTGAACGACGTCCCTCTCTCGGGCATGGACAGCAACGGCAACATCTATATGAACGCGGAGGCGTACTGGACCGAGAATGCCAACAAGGAGTGGATCGTCTATTTGAACGGCGGCATTGCCACCAACACGGACGGGACACAGCTCAAACCGGTGCAATACGGCGTTTATGCCGCCGGCACCGAACTCAATGTTTATGCCATTCCCTGCCCGTTCACGCCCGTGGGGCTGAAGTTCGTCGGATGGGTCTATAAATCGACCGGCTTCACCCAGCAATATCCGACGCTGAAGATCACGGAGGATGTCTCCCTTTCGGCGCAGTGGGAGCCGGTTACCAGCTCCGCGGCGTCCTCGGCGCCGAGCTCGGTCCCGAGTTCTCAGACCAGTTCTCAGACGAGCTCCGCCACGAGCTCCAAAACAAGTTCCAAAACGAGCTCGAAAACCAGTTCAAAGACCAGCTCCGTGGTCTCCTCGGTGGTGTCGGCGCCCGCTTACGAGAGCATGACCCTGACCGATCCGGCCACCGGCATCATGGTCTCCGGGACGTATTTGAACAATACGACGCTGACGGTCGTCGGGCTCTCCGCGGACACCGCTTCCGACCTGTTTGTCAGAACCCTGCTCGGCAACGCCATCGCGGGTTATGACATCTCGCTCACCAACCCCGACGAACTCGGCGGCTTCTCGGGCACCATCCGGTTCCCGTTCACGCCGGTCACGCTGGCGGAGGACACCGCCGTCGTCACATACCATGTGATGCCCTATTCGCAATATGCGGCGCAAAACAACGGTTCCGCGCTGCTGTTTGAAAAGGATGCGGACGGAAAATACGCCGCGCAGACCGCGGGCGATCCGATCGCCGCATCGACCTATTATGAATTGGACGGCTATGCGATCACAAAAGTGCTCGGCAGCGCCGCTCCGACCTCGGGCGCGTTTATGCTCTCGAGCGACACGGTGGCCGTGTTCACCATCGAATTGTACACGGTCGGCACGAACCTGACCGGCACCAATGTCCCGTTCTCCTCGCTGTCTCCGTTTGTCATCGCCTCGGCCCTGTACGACGCGGATGCGGTTCCGGGCAGCGCGGACGAGGCCGATATCAATCCGCTGATCTGGGTCGGCATCGGTGTTGCGGTCTTGGCCGCGGTCGGTATCGCGATCATTTTGATGTCGCGCAAAAAGACCCCGAGAAAGCCGCGCGCGGAGGACGACGACGATTCCGACGTGCTGATGAGCTGAAAATAAGCGCAAGTAAGCATGGCAATAAAAAGGAGCGGCTGAAAAGCCGCTCCTTTGATTTTGTAAAAATAAGTCGGAAACGGGTATTCAAGCGATCGCAGGAAATATGAAAATGGGGACAGTGCGAGTGATTTGACATATGAAAACAACGCACAGGGGAGGAACGCTCCCGCGCGTTGTCATATTGAGGGAAAACGCGCCGTATGCTTTGTATGAATCAAATCATATAAAGAGGTGGGCGTATGTCGAAGTTCACGCAAAAATATTTCAGGGGGCTGCTCGTCGTGACCGCCCTCGCGGCCTGCGCGGTCGTCATCTGGGCGGTCACCGGCGCGGCGCGGCCGCCGAAACCGGCTCAGGTGCCCAAAACCTATGACAATTTGATCACGGCGCTGGTCGAGGAAAACACCGCGAATAAAAAATATCTGCTGTACGCCGAAAAAGCCGACAACGAGGGCAACTCCGAGGCCGCGCTTTTGTTTCGCGCCGCCGCCGCCGGAGAGCGGATCCATATCGAATGGCTGTATGCCCTTGCGAACCGCGTCAGAGCGCTTGAAATGCCGCCGTCGGGCAGCGTGAGCGTCGGGGATACCGAAGAAAATCTCGAAGCGTGCATCGCCGCTGAAAATGACGAGGCGATTTTGATGTATCCGCAGTTTGCAAAAACCGCCGGGGATGAAAACTATCCGGCGGCGGCCGAGGCGTTTGACGAGATCGGAAAAGCCGAGGCGGCGCATGAAAAGCTGTTTCGGCAGATGCTGGAAAAGTTGGAAAGAACGGGAACGGCAGCCGATTCGGCGGTTTATTATGTTTGTCCGGTCTGCGGGAACGTGACAGAAGCCGAAGCGCCCGACCGGTGTCCGATCTGCGGCACGGCGGGAACAAAGTGGGCGGAATATAAATAAATACACACTAAGGGCGGATATACTCCGCCCTTGACGAAAGACAAAGAAACCTCCCGCACAATGTAAAAAACGCGGGAGCATTTCTTGATGAATTCTGAACTTCCAAAGTAAAAACAAATAAATGGTCAGTAACCTTTATTAACGAGTACCCAGTCTTCACCCGCGTTACTCCTGGTTAAGATCCAATTCCAATTGCCATAATTGCTATCCGGTTCAAATCCTCCATAAAAGTCCGCGTTTACATAAAAATCCGACAGAAAAACAATGACATTTTCTTTTGTCATTCCTTTTTCGATATAAGGCTCACTATGATGATCGCAATAACGCTCATCGTACCACACGCGACTTAATTCACAGTCATTGTAATTAACTTTAAACCATTCCAGAACAACATCAACAGCCGTTTTCATCTCCGCTTCGCTGTATCTTTCCGAGTTTTTAAAGCTGTCGAAGTCAATTTCAACATGACTGATATCTCCGTAGTTACCGCATGCGGTAACTACGAAGACGAGTACTAAAAGTGTTAGGATGACTGACAATCGTTTCTTCATATCGAAAACCTGTTGTGAAATAATACGACTAGCGCGGAAAAACCTTTTAAATGTCGGTTATGCGGAAATGCTGCTAACATGAATCGTTTTCATTTTTGACCTTCCTTTCTAAATCTTCACTTGTTGTTCGTGCTAATGACGTGTGTCTATATTATAATCCATCGAATTCCATATGTCAATAAATACATTAATTCGAATAATGATTTATTTCGACTTTTTTAATTTGATAGCTTATTGTCTCCTGTTGAATCATTGATTTTTCGTTTCCGCCATTTCAAATCCTGTCGCTGCCCAACGAGTGAGCAGTGATTTCTGTGCGCGTGGCCAATATTGTACGGTTTTTGTGAAAACGTTAATTAATGCCTGCTGAACAATTCAAAAACACAGATCAAACCATGATATCATAGGTTGGTGTTCTATGAGCGATTTGGATTTTGCTAAAACAATCAGGCATTTAAGACAAAGAGAGGGTTGTGCGCAGGCCAAAATGGCTGAAAACTTGGGATTTCCTTGACGTAATACAGCAATTATAAGTTTGGAAAAGGCTACCCCTATGTAGATAACCTACCATCTATCAGTTTGGTTTTCAATGTTTCCGCGGATTACTTATTAACAGGTGAGGACAGTCATTTTCACGATAACACGAGCGCTTCTCTGATCTATAAGCTGCGCGGATGATGATGAAAAAGACGCGATTTTATTTATTGCGGATCAATTACTGAGAGAGCGGAAAAAACCGAAGAAACAGACGCTGTATAGGGGTAGGGAATCTACCTTCTGCCTACTAACCGTGCTTGTTCACCACTTTTATTAGGGCGTGTTGACATTAACCCTCAACGGCTGTTTTTTGACAAAATTTCCGCCAAGCCGCGTTAAATTTCTTTGAAATAAAACATTATTCCTGTGAGAGCTCGCCTTGTTTGACGAAAATATCGATTAAAATCCGAACATTCCGGATAATGTCAACACGCCCTAGTCCGAGATCCTTCGACTTCGTGCGATGCGAGGGTCGCGCTGCGCTCAGGATGACAAGCTGTGCTATGAGAAGACGGAAATTAGCGGACAGAAGACAGAGCCTTCGTTTTCGCTTCTCGCTTAACTCTTCTTTTTCTCTGCCCTCTCGTTCACGGCGCGTCAGGGATACCGCGCCCTACGAATTCCAATCCCAAATCACGGTATGTTTTCCAATAAAACGACCGCGTGGGCGCGGATGGCGAGGCCTTCGCCTGTGACGCCCAACCCCTCCTCGGTCGTGGCTTTGACGCTGACGCGGTCGAGCTCGACCCCGCAGGCATTGGCGAGGTTATGGCGCATTCTTAAAATGTGCGGGGACATTTTGGGGGTTTGCGCGATGAGAGTGACGTCCGCGTTGCCCAGCCAATAGCCCTTTTGCGTCAGCAATCCCACGACATGCCTGAGCAACTCCATGCTGTTTGCGCCGCGATAGACCTCGTCGGTGTCGGGGAAATGTTTGCCGATGTCGCCGAGCGCCGCCGCGCCGAGCAGCGCGTCAATGAGCGCATGCGCGGCGACGTCCGCGTCGGAATGCCCGAGCAGCCCTTTTTCGTACGGGATCGTCACGCCGCAGAGGACGAGCTTTCTGCCCTCGACGAGCCGGTGGAGATCGTAACCGTGTCCGATTCTCATAAAATCCCCTTCATTTGCGAGTATTCGTAAAATAATTTGCATGACATCGATAAAAAACATCGTCCGTTATAGGCGACGCCCATCCTTCATCACTCCTCGGCGAGAATTTCGGCGACCGCGACGTCGATCGGACCGGTGAGCTTGATATTGCGCGGATCGCCCTTGCTCAAAAAGACCGGATGCCCCATGAATTCGAATAATTGGCAGTCGTCGCGGAAATCCTTCCCGGAGGAGGCGGCGACCGACATGGCGCCGCGATACAGACCCGCGTCGAAGACCTGCGGCGTCTGGACGGAGAAAAAGCGGTCGCGGTCGGCGGTTCGGATGACAAAACCGTCGGCGGTCTCTTTGAGCGAGTCGGTGACGGCGAGCGCGGGGACGGCCGCGCCGTACCGCTCGGCGTCCGCGCAGACGATATCGATCAACTCCGGGGTCACGAACGGCCTTGCGCCGTCATGCACCGCGATCAGCCCGATTTCGGCGTCGGTCCGGTCGAGTGCGGCGGAAACCGACTGCTGGCGGGTGTCTCCGCCGGTGACGACGGCTTTCAATTTCGTGACGCCGAGTGTTTTTGCCAAATCCCAAAAAGCCAAAATGTCGGTTTGCCGGGCCGAGACGATGATCTCGGCGACACGGCCGGAGCGCTGGGCGGCGAGGAGCGGGCCTGCGACGGCCGGCCGGCCGGCGAGCGTGAGAAAAATCTTGTCTTTTCCCATGCGGCTCGCGCTGCCCGCGGCGGCGATGATGAATGCTGCGGTCTTTTTCACGGGGATTCTCCTTTCGCCGGGCCCGCGGTACGGTTGAAAAAATGAAAAGCGTTATCATCCGGATTCCGTCCGCACGGCGCCCCAGACGGACGGGGATGAAAACGTCTGTGTTATAAAAAAGCGCCTCGCAACCCGATGAGCATATTTTAACATAAATCCGATTGATACGCAATGAATAATGTGGTAGAATATGTTTGACAAAATGTGCGCGGTCAGACAAAAAATGCGCGCCGTTGTCGTGTAAGACAGTTTGGGAGGTAAAAATGACAAAACTGGACAGCCCGCTGCTCAAGAACCGGGAGAACCGCATGGTTTGGAAGGTCTTTTTGACGGCCTTGGCAATCGGCATCGTGATGATTTTGCCGATTATCATCAAAGACGGGGGATATTTCTTTTACTACGGGGACTATAATGTCCAGCAAGTGCCGTTTTGGCAGTACTGCGCCGAACAGATCAAGAGCGGGAATATCTTTTGGAGCTGGGAGACCGATCTGGGTTCCGATTTTATCAGCTCCTACAGCTTTTACACGATCGGCAGCCCGTTTTTCTGGCTGGCGCTGATCTTTCCGTCCTCGTGGATGCCCGCGCTGATGGGCCCGCTGATGATTTTGAAGATGGCGGCCGCGGCGGTGGGCGCTTATCTGTATATGCGCCGTTATCTCAAAGACGCCGATTATGCGATGATCGGCGCGCTGTTATACGCATTTTCGTCGTATACCGTCTATAATATATTTTTCAACCACTTTATTGACGTCGTCGCGGTATTTCCGTTTATGCTGCTGGCGTTTGACAAGCTCTTCGAGGAGAACAAGTGGGGCTGGTTTGCGCTGTTTACCGCCGTCAATGTGCTGACCAACTATTTCTTCTTTGTCGGACAAGTCGTCTTCTTTATCCTGTATTATGTGCTGCGCGTCACCTGCCCGGACGACTGGAAGTTCAGTTTTAAAAAACTGTTGCACGGCATCGCGGAGGCCCTGATCGGCGTATTGATATCGGCGTTTATGATGCTGCCGAGCTTTTTGGAATTGATGTCGAACCCGCGCCTCAATTCCGTCTTCAACGGCTGGGGATTTTATATCTACGGGGAGACAAGGCGGTATATGGGCATTTTGCATTCGATGCTGTTCCCGCCCGAACTGCCGCATTTCACCTATTTTATCGAGGACTCCAACACCCGCTGGCAATCGGTGGCGGCTTGGCTGCCGCTGTTTGCGATTTCGATGGTGATCGCCTTTCTGGCGGCTAAAAAATCGCGGGGCAGCTGGCAGAAGCGGATTTTGATCTGTTTCGGCGTCGCTCTGCTGATGCCGGGCGTGGGCAGCATCTTCTATTTGATGAAGGCGGTCTATTATTCGCGCTGGCTGTATATGGCGGTCATGGTCATGGCACTCGTGACAGTCAAGGTATTGGAAGATTTCGAGGAATACGACTTGAAACTCGGCATGAAGTGGAACGCCATCTTCACGCTGATGCTGTTGATTCCGATTGCGTTTTTGCCGGTGGTCACCGGGAACGAAACGATTTCGAGGGTCGGCCTCTATGTCAAGGATTGGGGTGCGCCGATTATGTTTGCGATTTCGGCCTGTATCACCGTGGCTTGTATGGTGATTCTCTATTTGCTGTATGACCGGCTGCTCAGACAGGGCAAGCAAGCCGCGTTTAAAAAGATGACTTCACTGGCGCTGATACTGGTCATCTGCGTCTATTCGCTGTTTATTTTGATATCGGGCAAGGCCTCGTCGGAGAGCTCGAAAGTGCTGGTCGACGACTCCCTGAAATCGGCCGAACTGCAGATTCCCGGCGCGCCGGAGGATGAATTTTACCGCATCGATGTGCTGGACGGCCTTGACAACCAGGGGCTTTATTGGCGCAAATCCTCAATTAATTTTTTCCACAGCGTCGTCTCGCCCTCGATCATGGAGTTTTATGAGTTTATCGGGGAGGAACGCAATGTCGCCTCCCGCCCCGGCGCCGCCTTCAACGGGCTGCGCTCGCTCACTTCGGTCAAGTATATTTTCCAAAAAGAGACCAAGACAAGTTATCAGTCGCTGTACAGCACGACCTATCTGACCAACATGAACGGATACGACATCTATATCAACAACAACTATATCCCGTTCGGTTACACGTATACGGACTTCATTTTGAAATATGACGCCAAAAAGGTCGAAACGAAGAAAATCAGCGATCTGATGGTCTATGCGCTGGTGTTGGACGACGAGCAGGCGGGGAAATACTCCTATCTGTTTGAAAACCAGATCCATCTTCCGAGCGAACAGCTGGACTTCTCCATTGCCGGATTTAATGCCGAGGTCGAAACACGCAGAGCCGAGACCGCCTATAACTACAACCGGTCGAACAGGGGTTATTCGGTGGACATTGACCTCGAAAAGGACAACCTCGTGTTCTTCAGCGTACCGCATGAGTCGGGCTGGAGCGCCACGGTCAACGGCGAGCCGGTCACCGTGGAGAATGTCAATGCCGGGCTGACGGCTGTTTTGGCAAAAGCCGGGCATAACCACATCGAATTCACTTACGAGACGCCGGGTCTCAAAAAAGGCGTCATTGTCAGCGCCGCGGGGTTTGTGCTGCTGATCGGACTGTTCATCATCGGCGCGGTGGTGAAAAAAAGACACCCGGGTGAGGCGGGTTCCGCGGTTGAAGCCGCTTTTGTTCCCGGGAATGCCGTCCATGCGGGACTTGAACCGGCGACTGCGTCGGAACCGGTGAATCCGGAGCCGCCGACGACGGAACCGACAGCCGTGACAACCGAACAACAAAGCGCGGAGCCGACGCAGCCGAGTGAAAACCCGGAGGGCGAACCCGACGCCGGGGAAGAACTCCATACGGAGTGATACGATCAATCGCGCATTATAAACGGAAAGGGAGTTTGCGGTATGGCAAAGACGCTGTATATCGTCGTCCCCTGCTATAACGAGCAGGAGGTGTTTCCCGAGACCAAAAGGCGGCTTTGTGAAAAACTGGCCGCGTTGATCGCCGAAGATAAAGTATCGGAGCGCAGCCGTGTCTTCTTTGTCAACGACGGCAGCAAGGACACGACCTGGAAATTGATTGCCGAGGCCTTTGAGAGCGAACCGCTGGTCTGCGGCATGTCGCTGTCGCGCAACCGGGGTCATCAGAATGTGCTGTTGGCCGGGCTGCTCTCTGCGGTCGAGCACTGCGATTTCACAATCTCGATCGACGCCGACCTACAGGATGACATCAACGTCTTCGATGAGATGATTGACAAATACGAAGCGGGCGCGGATATCGTCTACGGCGTGCGCGGCACCCGAGAGACCGACACCGCGTTCAAGCGCAATACCGCCCAGGCGTTTTACAAGGTCTCGGCAAAGATGGGCGCGGAGACGGTTTACAACCACGCCGATTTCCGTTTGATGAGCCGCCGCGCGGTCGAGGCGCTGCGGGAATTCAAAGAGGTCAATTTGTATCTGCGCGGGTTGGTTCCGCTGGTCGGATTTCAAACGGACAAGGTTCTCTATGAGCGCGCACCGCGCACGGCCGGCGTATCGAAGTATCCGCTCAAACGGATGTTGGCGCTGGCGCTTGACGGCATCACGGGATTCTCGGTCAAACCGATCCGGATGGTGTTTTGGGCGGGCGTGTGGATCGCCGTTCTCGCGTTTTTGGCGTTTGTCGTCGGACTGGTATTATATTTATGCCGCGTGTTTGCAGACGGGGCGATGGCGGTCGTCTCGGCGCTGTTCTGGCTGGGCGGGATGCAACTGATCGGCATGGGGATTGTGGGGGAATACGTCGGCAAGGCGTATATGGAGACCAAACGGCGGCCGCGGTTTGTGATTTCGGAGATTAAAGTCAAATGAGCGCGTTTTACGATCGGGTCTATATCGCCGTAAAAAGGATCCCGAAAGGAAAAGTGGCGACCTACGGGCAGATTGCGGCAATCGCGGGCAATGCGAGAGCCGCGCGGGCGGTCGGCTGGGCGCTGCATGTCAATCCCGAGCCGGGCGTGATTCCATGCCACCGGGTGATCAACCGGTTTGGTAAAATTTGCGAGGGTTTTGCGTTCGGCGGGCCCGCGGTTCAAAAACGCCTTTTGGAAGAAGAGGGCGTCGAGGTCAGCGAGGACTTTTTTGTCGATTTAAAAAAATACGGAATATAGATATAGATATAAAGGAACAAAAATATTTCATTATCATATAATATATCAATGGTTTTCGCGGGAACGATAAAAGCCGTCGGGTTATACGGCGGTTTTTTGGTATGGAAAACCGTTTGGAAAATGTTTTTGAAAGATGTTAAAAGTTTTCGTCGAAAACCGCTTGACATTCCATGGGGCATCAGGTATAATTCAAATCCGCGCCCTGAGGACGAGCGCCTTGTCAAAAGGTGAGGAACCCGTTCGAAAGACCGCGAAACGCTTGGGAAAAAGTCCGGAATCTGCGGCGCAAAGCCGACGATACGGAGCGCAAGCCGAGCAAGAAAAAGTTCTCGCAAGAGAAGTTTTTCCCAAACGGATCGCGAAGCGTGCGGAGGCATATGGCGAGCGAGAAGAATTTTTCGGAAGAAAAATTCTTTCAGACGGCTCGAAGAAAGAGACGGAACGTCTCGTTCGCACGAGCAAGAAAAAGTTCT
>CAZPLU010000028.1:0-32757 GCA_964587625.1 uncultured Eubacteriales bacterium | reverse complement strand
TCATCGGGCTCATAACCCGAAGGTCGTAGGTTCAAATCCTGCCTCCGCAACCACCAAAAAAGCTCGTAACCATGCGGTTTACGGGCTTTTTAATTTTTAAAAATATAAAGCGAATGTCACGATTTCGCACATTTAACTCGATTTCGTAAGCCGAAAGCGGTTTTGACTCCCCGCTTGCAGGTATTTCACTTGGTACCTGTTCTAAAACCGATTCTAACTGGTTCATATGAAGTTAGCGAAATTGAAAATGATTGAGGAGTCTCGCATTTGGAATTAATTTTCCGTAAATCCCGGTGGTGTGCCCTGCCCCACCGGGATTGAAACATAAATTTGAACAAAAAAAGATGTTTGTCTTAATCATATCCATGTTGTAGTTCCCCTTTGTTCATCGGTAGAAACGAAACCTGCGATGTCACATTTTGTATTTTTATACCGATTTAAACCAAATAAAGGAGAAACCGTTTACAGGTGTGAATTTTTATGCTATACTTTCGTAGATACATCATATATTTGCAAAAAACATCACCGTTTCGTACGGGCTCATCTAACTAATATAAAAAGACCGCGCGCTACATAAACAGGAAGGAATTTGCAATATGCCGTATAACGATTTTTCTACCGATCATCCCGATATCCCCCATTTGAGCGAACTTTGCCGCAAGACCTGCGCCATTGACCCCGAGCTTTACGGAAAACTCCAGGTCAAGCGGGGTCTGCGCGACATCAGCGGCGAGGGCGTATTAGCCGGGCTCACCGAGATCTCGGATATCATCTCTTTTAAAAAAGAAGACGGTGAAAGTGTGCCTTGCGAAGGGCGTCTGTTTTACCGGGGTATCGACATTGAAAAAATTGTGGGGGGGTTCATCTCCGAAAACCGATTTGGGTTTGAAGAGACGACCTATCTGCTCCTTTTCGGAACGCTTCCGACAGCCGATGAATTGACGCGTTTTTCGTCTCTGCTCGCTCGGTATCGGACGTTGCCGACCAGTTTTGTGCGTGACATCATCATGAAAGCGCCCAGCCAGGATATGATGAACACCCTTGCCCGCGGGGTTTTGACGCTTTACTCCTACGACGACCTGGCCGATGATATCTCAATTCCCAATGTGCTGCGCCAATGTCTGCAGCTGATCGCGCTCTTCCCGCTCTTGTCGGTATACGGTTATCAGGCCTATCGTCATTACCACGACGGCAACAGTTTATATATCCATTCGCCCCAGCCCGGGCTTTCCACGGCGGAAAATATTCTTCACCTTCTAAGACCGGACAGTAAATACACCGATTTGGAATCCCGGATTTTAGACATTGCGCTGGTTCTTCATGCCGAGCATGGCGGCGGGAACAATTCCACTTTTACCACGCATGTTGTCACCTCGTCGGCTACGGATACCTATTCGGCAATCGCCGCCTCCCTCGGCTCGCTGAAAGGCCCCCGGCATGGCGGGGCAAATATCAAAGTGGTGCGCATGTTTGAGGATCTGAAAAATTCGGTCAGTGACTGGAAAGACAAAGAAGCGGTCGAGGCCTATTTAAAAGCGCTTTTACACAAAGAGGCGTTTGACCGATCCGGTTTGATTTACGGAATGGGTCATGCGGTCTATTCTCTCTCAGATCCCCGCGCCACGATTTTGCGTTCTTATGTGGAGAAGCTCTCACATGAAAAAGGGCTGCAGGAGGAATACGCGCTTTACTCCCTGGTGGAACGCATGGCGCCCGAGGTGATCTCCGCCGAGCGCAGAATCTACAAGGGTGTCAGCGCCAATGTGGACTTTTACAGCGGTTTTATATACAAAATGTTGGATCTACCGCTGGAGCTGTACACTCCGATTTTCGCCATCGCGCGCATTTCGGGCTGGAGCGCCCACCGTCTGGAAGAACTGGTCAACAGCGGAAAGATCATCCGCCCGGCTTACAAGAGCGTGGCGGCGCATCGGGACTATCTGCCGTTGTCCGACCGCTGATCTTCAAGCGCTCCGTATCAACAAATCAATCTTTTGTTTATACCTCACACTCCGTTGTACTTGAAAATCACAACGGGGTGTTTGTATTGATTTTTATCGAATAAAGTGGGTGTGCCCATCCGTTCGCATTTGATTTTTTGATTGGATATCGGCTTTGTCCCGGATCGACTTTGCCGGTAATTCTGTTTGAATAAATTTCCAGTTGAATGGGATTTCCGGTTATTTGTGTGGGTTATTTTTGACGCATCTTTATTGATATGATGTCCTCGGAATTTTACTCCCGTCCGAACCTTGACAATTGAATCGCCTTGCAATCAACCCTGACCCAAGGAGCGATCGCATGTGCACTTCGGAGCATCCCGATTGATCGGCGCGGCGGAAAAATTTTTTTGCGATTACGAAAGGGTCTTCCCCGGATCCCCGCATCCAATCCGCCAGAACGAACCGAATTAAAAGGAGAGATGGAATGATTTTTTATAAAATTACCGCGAAAACCCGGCACATCGACATCCCCGAAAACGACTCCGAAAATAAAACTTGGACCCGTCAATCGAGACCTGTTTATTATGCTTTCAACCGGCAGTTTCAAGGGAAAGCCGCGTTTTGCATCAGCGAAATTTTTCCGGATCAGGCAATTTTGGCGGCGGTCATCGACGCCGAATATCACCTGACCCACAGCGCGGCCGAGCTCGCCGTGGATTTTCTCGGCCGATACGGCATCGAGGCCGACCGGATCGCAGCGGAGGAAATCGATTACGGCTGTCTCTGCGATCTGCTCGATTCCGCCGAAAAAAGTCGTTTTATTTTAGATAAAGCGCATTTCCTCAATGTTTGCAACATCGATTTGAATTACAACCGAAGTCGTCGATTTATGGAGGACAGAGTCGTGACGCAGCGGATAACGGCGCAGGAACTCCGGGGTTTGGCGAAAAAGAATTATTGCGAAACCACCCTCTGCCCCGAAATTGAAAGGATCCAAACGCCGCCGACGGCGGCGACCCATTTTTACAAGCACCCGGTGCATTATATGCTCCGGTTCGACCTCATGGAAAGCGTTCAGCCCGTCGTCGAGGGCATGTTGTCCCTGCTTTACCAAAACAAACGCCTCATCAGCGCAAGGTATCTCGATTTTGCAGCCCCGATTTTTTTCGGCGATTCCGGCTCCGACAATCTTCGGGCGATGTACGAAACCCTGGGCGGAGGCGCCGCAATGCTGAATTTTTCCGGTTTTTATTCCAAAGACGACGAGTATGTGACGCCGTCCGAATCCACCGTGGCAAAGGCCTGCGAACTGGCGCTTGAATTCCGCAAAACCGTGCTGACGATCTTTTGCCTGCACAAAACCGACGAAAAGACAAAGATCATGATTTACGGATGCATGGGCGACACGCCGGTGGTCGAGATCTCAACAGCGGCGGTCGATTGCGAAACCGCCCGAAAGCATCTCGCTGCGAGGGCAAAAGAGAGCGGCATGCAGCCGGACAAAACGCTGTACGCCCCGTTCGCCGACCGCAAGGCGCTTTATGACGGTAACGATTTGAACAATGTCTTCGACGCCTGGTACCACCGCACAATGAAGACGAAAATTTTCCCGCAGTACGCCGCGATTTCGGCCTCCCGCGCCGTCGCCGCGAAAGCGCCGCCGAAGGGCTCGGCCTATGAGGAATTGGACCGAATGATCGGGCTCGACGAGGCGAAAAAGGTGATCACCGACGCGTTAAATTACTTCAAAATCCAAAAACTCTGCAACAGCCGGGGCGTGATCCAAGAACGCCCCGCGATGCACATGGCATTCACTGGAAACCCCGGCACTGCCAAGACCACGGCGGCGCGGCTGTTCGCGCGGATTATGAAAGAAAACCACCTGCTCTCGGTCGGGGACGTCGTGGAGGTCGGCAGGGCCGATTTGATCGGCAAATATGTGGGCTGGACCGCCAAGATCGTCAAGGAAAAATTCAGAGCCGCCCAAGGCGGCGTGCTCTTCATCGACGAGGCCTATTCGCTGGTGGACGACAGGAACGGCCTGTACGGCGACGAGGCCATCAACACGATCGTGCAGGAGATGGAAAACCGGCGCGAGGATCTGGTGGTGATTTTTGCGGGGTATCCCGGCAAGATGGAGGAATTTTTAAAAAAGAATCCGGGTCTGCGCAGCCGCATCGCCTTCCATGTGCCGTTTCCGGATTATTCTCCCCGGGAGTTGTCGGCCATCCTCGAATTGATGTGCGAAAAGCAAAAAGTCCGGCTGGGCGAAGGCGCGGGCGAACACCTGAGCCGGATCTTCCGACAGGTCAAAACCCAGCCGGATTTCGGCAACGGGCGTTTTGTCCGCAACCTGCTCGAAGCCGCGAAAATGCGGCAAGCGTCCCGCCTCGCCAAGACCGACTGCGACCGGCTCACCGACGACGACTTGTTCACCCTCGCCGCCGGGGATTTTGAATACGCCCCGCCGACCCCCGATTGTCCGCAGAAGAAGATCGTCGGCTTCTGCGGATAAACCCCGGGCTTACCAAAACATTTCACGGAAAGGATTGACAATACACGAATTGTGTCATATTATGAAATCAAGCCAAGTTCGGACTTAAAAATTACATATGGAGGAAAAAGAAATGAGTAGCACTAACCAAATTGAAATTACAGCGCATTCAATTATAAAGGGCGTAGAAAAAATTAACTTTTCGAGTTATATTACCCTTAAAGAAATCGATGATACCATAGAAATTTTTATTAAAAAGCCATATGAAAATATGCAAAATGATGCTGCTTGTTTTGAAGGAGTCGCATTAATATTAAAAATATTAGGGGGTTATAATAAAATAACCTTGGATTTCAACGAAGTAAACTGGAACGGATTATTTGAAAACTTGGTCCCTGAACAATGTCATTTCATGCGTTTTTTATATCGTCTATACATTTTTGATTCCGCATTCACTTGGTTTGAAATTGCTCCGAATAAAAAGGATATTATTAACGGTTTTATTGAAAAAATCAAAACCCCTGTTGCTAATTATCCGTCGAGTGAATCAACTTATAATCCCAACAAAGGAATCGAACATCAAATTGAAAAATCTTTTTGTGATCAACAAAAGGAAAAAGATTATTTCATTAATTTATTTCATAATCAAACCAATAAAATTTTAACTTGTATACATGATCAATATCCTAATGGTTTATTTAATAAAGAAATTTCAGATAAAAACAGAATATTTCCGACAGGATATTTCGATTTATGGGGAATAACTGATAATAACGAGTTATGTGTTTTTGAATTAAAAAGAAAAGATAACAGACCATTAGGTATACTTTCGGAATTGATATTTTATGCAAATTTCGCCTTAGAATTTTTGCTTGTAAAAAAGTGTATACCCTTAGATACAAATAAAACTTACCGTGGATATTACGATATAATTACAGCAATTAATAAAAATTGCGATAAAATAAACGCTTATTTTTTAACTCATATAGAAGATCTTCATCCGGCAATCAAAAACCACAAAAAGGAGATAATTAATTATTTAAATCAAATTAATAAAAACATTACTTATAGCTTTATTTTCTTTGATCAAGACGAAGTTCCGATAAATTATAATATTAAAAAATCGGAAGGACGCTGATAATAACGACCATCACAATCCATAAGGGCGCAAATCGGATCGGCGGGAGCATCACGGAGGTCTCGGCGGGCGGCGCGCGCATTCTCATCGACTTCGGCGCGGATTTACCCGGGGCCGACGCGGAATTATCCCGAAAGGCCAACGCCGAATTCGAAATCGACGGCGTGACCCGGGGCGAGCCGAACTGCGACGCCGTGATTCTCACCCACTACCACGGCGACCACGTCGGGCTGTACGAAAAAATTCTGCCCGGCATTCCGATCTATATCGGCGAGACGGCGAAAAAGATTTACCTCACCCTAACAAAACATCTCTATGATCACCGTCATGCCACGCAAACCGCGCTCTTATGCGCCGAGAATTTTTGCACTTATCTGCCCAAAGAGACCCTGACGTTCGGCGGTATCAAAGTCACCCCGTTTTATACCGACCACTCGGCATACGATGCCTATATGCTGCTGATCGAGGCGGACGGCAAGCGCGTGTTGCATACGGGCGATTTCCGAACGCACGGGACGTCGGGCCCCGGCGTGCTCAAGTGCCTGAATTATTATGTCGGCAAAGTCGACGCCGTGATCTGCGAGGGCACGGGAATCGAACGGGACGAATCGCCGAAAACCCAGCGCGAACTCGAAAACGAAGCCGATGCATTGATGCGGGCAAATCAAAAGGTCTTCGTGCTGTGTTCCTCGACCAACCTCGACCACATTCGGGCGATACGCCTTGCGGCCCATAAAAATTTCCGGATGTTCATCTGCGACGAATACCAGCATCGCATATTGGAAGCGGCGAACGCCGTTAAAAAGCCCAATGCCCGTATCTATGTCTACGATCGCAATCTCGATCCGCATATGGCCGAAAAGGGTTTTTGCATGCTTGTCAGGGTAAAAAATTCGGACAGCCGCCGCCTGTTATCTCAATTCAAAGACCAATGCCTGCTGATCTATTCGATGTGGATGGGTTATCTCAGCAGTTGCCGAATAGAAGAGACAGCCGCGCTCGTCGAGAGTTGTCCGAATTGGGTCTATCTGCACACCTCCGGCCACGCCTCGCGCCAAGCGATCAAGCAGGTGCTCGAAATCGTGCGCCCCGGCGTCGTCATCCCGATTCACACCGAGGCGCAAAACCGTTTTAAAGGGCTCTGCCCCGGAATTACAACGGTATGCCTGAACAACGGCGAGCGTTTTGAATTATAAGCGCGAAACCGTTTGAAAGCAGTATCTCTTTGCGCCAATAAATACGATGTACCGTAAAAGACCTATCATTCGCGGTATCCTAATACTTAAAAAATCAATAGAAACGCAGTCCCTATTTTAAAACGAGGTGAAAATGATGACGCCGCCCAAAAAAATGCTGGTTCTCAACATCCTGGAGATTTTGAAAAAATACTCCGACGAAAACCACCGCCTGACGCAAAAAGAGATCATCGAATATCTGAAAAAGGACTATTCGATGGACGCCGACCGCAAGGCGGTCAGGCGGAATCTGACGAACCTGCTCGAAGCCGGATACCCGATCAGCTCCGACGAGACGCCGCGCACCAAACCCGACGGCGAAACGGAATTGATGATGACCAACTGGTATCTGGAGCGCGAATTCACCGAGCCCGAACTACGGCTGCTGATCGACGGGTTGCTGTTTTTAAACCACATCCCGCAGCACCAGTGCAGAGACCTGATCGATAAACTGAAAGGGCTTTCCAGCTGCCATTTCGACGCCAAGGTCTCGCATGTCAAAAGGTTGCCCGAAAACAGACCCGTGGACAAGGAACTCTTTTACACCATCGAGACGCTGAACGACGCCATTTCCGAAAAGAAAAAGGTGGCGTTTTACTATGTCGATTACGGGCCGGACAAACAGCTGTACGAGCGGAAAAAAGACGGAGAGCCGGCCCGTTATGTGTTCAACCCCTACCAGATGGCCGTCTCAAACGGCAGATATTATCTGATCGGTAACAACGACAAGTATCATAACGTCGGCAATATTCGCGTCGACCGGATTCGGAAGATTGAGATTTTGGACGAACCTGTCAAACCGATGTGCCAAGTCGAGGGGCTTGAAAACGGGCTCGATCTGCCCAAGCACATGGCGGAGCACGTCTATATGTTCGCGGGCGAGAGCGTGGATGTAAAATTTTCAGCGCCGCAAAAAATGATGAACGACCTGATCGATTGGTTCGGAACGGACGTGGTCGCCGTTCCGGCTTCGGCCAAAACCGCGGCGCATGAGACCGCCGAGCCGGCGCAGGAAACCGACGCGGCCGGACGGGAACCGTGCGCGAAAATGCCGGAGGACATGCTGACCGTGACCGTCAAAATGAATCGGAATGCGATGTTTTATTGGGCGATGCAATACGGCTGCTATATCGAGGTCCTCGAACCCACCGGTTTGCGCGAAGATTTGAAAAACGCCGCCGCCGAGATGGCGAAACGGTACGGGGGGTGAAAGAATCAATCCATACAAAGCCCTTTGTTTGAACCCAAAAATGAAACTTAAAAAAATCAGGAGGAAATGAAAATGGAAAGACCGAATATTTTTGATTATGCCACGAAAGAATTGTCCCAGGACGCGATGGTCTGTTGGCTTTTCGCCTGTTTGAAAAGTGATGACGAGAATTATAAAAAAATCGGAAAAAACTTTGTAAAATTTATTCTTAAAGAAGAAATAAAAGGCGAAGATATAGACAATATAAAAATAGAAATCGAAGATAAAAGTCCGGTGAAACAAAGATATTCGGCGGATGTTTTCGCTTTGGTTCGCGTGGAAGATAAATTGTATCCGATATTATTTGAGGATAAAACAGATACCTATTTACACGACGATCAATTTAAAAAAAGTTGTGAAAATTTAATAAAAGATATGAAGCAAACAAACCTAGACCTACATTCTAGCGGAACAACCGGATTGACAACGCGAAAATATCAATGGGGAAAACTGGTATATGTTTATTATAAAATCGGATATGAATACGGTTGGCAAGGAACTGATTTCAATGAACAAAAAGGAAAAGCACACGAAAAAGTAAAAGAAAAAAAGAAAGAATTATTTGTAAATAAAATACTGATAGAAGATATGATAGAATTTTTGAAAGCTAATCAAATAAATAATGAAATGCTTATTAAAAATTATTTAACGTTTCTTGAAAGTAAAAATGAAAAAGATGATAAATCTAAAAACGAATGGATTAATTTAAATGTTTGGCTTCCCAAAAATAATATTGACGAAGAGTATTCATTGGCGACTTTAATGATTGTGTTATTTGAAAACATTTTCGGCAAAGAGGCAAAATTCGTATATAATTATCAAAAGTGGATCGAGTATAGTTTTTTGCGTTTTAAAGACGAAAATCAAGATCAATCGAAAGATATATTATATGGTTTTCGATTTAAACTGTACGATAACAAATTTTCTTTCATTCTTCTACAAAACCGAAACGATAAAAAACTCGGAACAGATCAGTTAGAAGAAAAGAAAAAAAATTACGAGATGATATCCGAAATATGTGAAGGTATATGTGAAGAAATGAAAAATGAAAGATTCAACATCAGCAAAGGAGATATAAAAACAGAATCCCAAAATGCTATCAATCAAAAACCTGTTATTGTTATTCCAATAAGTAAAAACAATTCCCCAGAAAATGTGTGCGTATTTATTAAAGAGTTTACAAAACGCTTTTGTAAAGAGTGTGAAAACAGATTTCCCGGTAAAATAGAGCTTGACGAATCAATAAAGACGATGATTGAATTAAATTGATTTATGACATTTAACATCATGGAATTTATCCCTTCGCCCGAGGTGAGGGAGGCCTGCATTCAAGCAGGCAGGGTCTTTTCGGCGCGCGAAAAGGCCTGTATCACGGCCTGCAGTTCGCAGCCGCTGAACAGGCGGATTTTGGCTTACCGCGCGATCGCCCAGGAGGATGAGACGCTGCGGCCTCAGCTGTTGTGTGTAGCCGATCAACTCAGTCGCCTGAACGGGGAATTTCAAACGGAAACCGCGGGCGCGGTTTATATGACACAGGTTTTACAAAACCGCAATTCGTGGGAGGAAGAAGACGTTTTCGCTGATCTGTCCTTCGAAGCGGCTTATGCAAGGGGTATGGAAATTTCGAAAGGCGAACGCGGTTTTTTCGTCTTTAAAGCCATCCCGGGCCGCAAGGACGTTGTTCGCGCGCTTTTTTGGCCGGGAGGCACGCTCGGCGAAATCCGCATACGCGAAGAGAGCGGTCAAGCGGAATACCCTGAAAACGATTTTATGCTGATAAAGACGGCGCTTCCGCTGCCGTTTGAAAAGGGCGATTTGGTATGCGATTGTTTTCGCCCGGACGAACCCCTGATCTTTTTGGGAGATGACTTTTCGGGCGGCGGATGCAGAGTACTTGCAAACAGGACGGACGGCGGGTTATATGAAACAAGTGTCACAACGCTCCGTCTGGTACATTATAAAAATAATCTTTCCTACGGTGAATTACAAATCGCGCAAAAAGCCGTGCGGGGCGAAATCGGGTTTTTCGCCGCGCACGAACTGCTCAACGGATGCATGTTTGAACGGAAATTGGGCCGGATCGACTTGAGGTATCAAGACGAATTTTAAGAGGGTCGAGCGTCCCCGCCGCCCCGGGGGACGGTATCATTTGCGGGCGGGTTGAGCCGAAACTGCGGCGTTACTTCGGAATGCAATTCATTCGGCGATTATTTCCGGGGAAATCGCATGGGGAAATCGCGGGCAGGAATTAATACGGCAGGAATTAAATTTCTTGAAACCTGCCATCCGATATGATATAATCCTTGAAAACGTGGGGAAATCGTCCCGATGATCCCCCGTTTTTGTTGATGGTACATATCTTCGGAAAAGGTGGTATTTTCGATGCGTTATTTTGACCGCAAACATGAGTGCATGCCCGCAGACGAGACGAAAACGGTTCAAGACGAGCGTCTTCGCAACGCGGTGAACCGGGTCTATGATAATGTTCGATTTTACCGCGAAAGAATGGATCAACAGGGCGTCAAGCCCTCCGATATCAAGGGCATTCAGGATCTTTCCAAGCTCCCGTTTATGACCAAGGCCGATCTGCGCGACCACTACCCGTTTGAGTGCTTTGCCGTCCCGAAGGACAAAATTGTGCGCATACACGCCTCCTCCGGCACGACCGGGAAATCCATCGTCGTCGGCGTCACCAAAAACGACGTCAAGATGTGGGGCGACTGCGTGGCGCGCTGCCTCGTGATGGCGGGCGCTTCGAAACACGACATCATCCAGGTCTCCTACGGCTACGGGCTGTTCACGGGCGGCCTGGGCCTGCATTACGGCAGCGAGCGGTTGGGCGCGCTGACCGTCCCGACCTCCGGCGGCAACACCGGCCGCCAGATCCAGCTGATGCAGGACCTCGGCTCGACGATCTTGTGCTGCACGCCGTCCTATTCGCTGTTTTTGGCCGACTACATCCGCGACAACAACATCCCGTTGTCGTCGCTCAAGCTCAAGGCGGGCATTTTCGGCGCGGAACCGTGGTCTGAATTGATGAAAGATGAAATCGAACAGCGGCTCGGGCTCAAGGCCTATGACATCTACGGACTCTCCGAGATCATCGGGCCGGGGGTTGCGATGTCGTGCGGCCACGGCGAAGGCCTCCACGTCAACGCCGACCATTTTTACCCCGAGATCATCGACCCCGAGACCGGGGAGGTGCTGCCCGAGGGCGAGACCGGCGAACTCGTGTTCACCTGCATCACCAAAGAGGCGCTGCCGATGATCCGCTACCGCACCCGCGACCTCTCGTCGCTGTCATACGGCACCTGCGACTGCGGCAGAACGCTGCCCAAGATGAAAAAGATCATCGGCAGAAGTGACGACATGCTGATCATCCGCGGTGTCAACGTCTTTCCGTCCCAAGTTGAAAGCGTGCTGCTCTCGATGGGTCAGGTCGAGCCGCACTACATGCTTTATATCGACCGTAAGGGCAACCTCGACGAACTCTCGATCGAAGTCGAGATGACAAACGAGATGTTTTCGGATCGGATCGATCATATCGAAGCCGTCGCGCGCAAATTGCAAAACCAGATTCAATCGGTGCTGAACATCAACGCCGACGTGCGGCTTGTCGCCCCGAAGTCGATCCCGCGCAGCGAGGGCAAGGCCAAACGCGTGATCGATCGGCGGAATTTGTTTAATAAATAACAAGTCATCGGCAGGAACGGAAATAAATTCCGTTCCCGCCGTTTTGTTTCATCGGATTTCGCACGATATGTTCTGCGTCAGCGGCTCTCCCCTGCGCTCTCCCCGCCGCCCATGAAGGCCTCGGCCATGAGCAGTATGCCGAATCTCAGGGCGCGGACAAATAGGTCGTACCGCGTGATGTCCTCGGTCTCTCCCTGCGCGTCGCAGTATTTTTCGAACAGTTCCTTTTCGGAATCGTCCAGTTTTTCCCTGAGCTTTTCGAGGTTTTGGTTCTGCAGGCGCGCCGCCTCCATAAAATGGGAATCCTTCCCGTAGAGTTTGAAGCCGAGCCGGATATTGCCGTAATACAGTTCTTCCAGAATGTTTTGCATAAAAACTGTCCTTTCGATATCGTTTTCCGGCAATGCCTTGAAAGAACCGGCGGCGCATGGTATAATAATTACGCCGCATTTACCTTTGGGCAGGTGCCGGTGGGGAGAAGCGGCGGCATCTTTGACGAGTGAAGCGCCGCTTCTTTCATTTTTTTGTGATGTCAGATTCCAACTTTTTAATCCCGTCACGAATGCCCTCGGCTTTTGATTTCCCTTTTTCCTCACAGTAATCAAGGAGGATTTTATGGGTACCATCATCAATGCGGGCCTTGATTTCATGGCGTTTGGGATTGTCGGTCGGTCTTCCCATCTTTTTCTTCGGCGGCAGATTTGACACCTCCTCACTTATGTGCCCCAAATGTAATATAAACTAATGGGACACATAAGTCAAGGGGTTTTAAAAAATAATAAAAAATTTTTATGCTTAAAATTACAAAATCCTATTCGAGCCAAGTTCAATACATTGATAGATTCTCTTTTGCACCGGCCATCGATGCCTTGAAAGGACCGGCGGCGCATGGTATAATATTTACGCCGCGTTTGCTTTCGGGCAGGTGCCGGCGGGAGAAGCGGCGTGAATTCTGACCGACGAGCGCCGCTTCTTTCTATTTTTCTTTGAGCGATTTAATCCCGTCCCGAATGGCCTCGGGCCGTTTCTTCCCCGTTCGCCTGCAATACTCATCCAGTGTTTTTACGTCATTTTCACTGATACGGATATCCAGACGAATGGGTTTCGGCTCATCGGTGGGTCGCCCCATTTTTTTGGTCGGCAAACGCCGCCCTCCTTTCTACCGACAAATGTATTGTATAGTTTTTACCGACAAATGTCAAGACCCTTTTTAATATTAAAAAAATTTTTAACAAAAACACGATTTCATGGCACCTTTTTATACAGATGCCCAATGAACGGTCAGCCATCAATAAAATTCGGATAAATACTCAAATATTCGTTTGACAACCGTTTTACAATATGCTACAATTTTTGCACCGGCGACGACCGGGAAGAAGTAAAAAGGAAGCCGCCCCAAAGAGAGCCGCCGGCCGGTGAGAGGCGCGGGGAGGGCCCTTTTGAATACATCCCGAGAGCCGCGCCCCGAAAGTATTTTCCGAGTAGGCGGCGACGGGCCCGCCCGTTACAGCGGCAGGATATGAAATAACACTTGTGGTTTTTTCGTACCCGCAGAGGCGTCCGGCGCGAACCGGGCGCGAACCGAGGTGGTACCGCGAATTTTTTCGCCCTCCGTTGATTGCATTATTTGCAATTTGCGGGGGTTTTTTAATTTTATAAACAGGAAGGATTGGAAAAAGACATGATTATCACCGATTTCCTCGAACGAAACGCGCGCATGCACCCGACCGAGGTGGCGCTGGTCGAGATCAACCCCGCCCTGCACCCCGAGCACGTCACCTGGCGCGAATTCAACCTGATCGAATCCGCTCCGGGCGGCAAATACCGCCGCGAGATGACCTGGCGCGAGTTCGACGTCAAAGCCAACCGATTCGCCAACCTGCTGCTGAGCCGGGGGATCAAAAAGGGCGACAAGGTCGCGGTTTTGCTGATGAACTGCCTCGAGTGGCTGCCGATTTATTTCGGCGTCCTCAAGACGGGCGCGCTGGCCGTGCCGATGAACTACCGCTACACCGCCGAGGAGATCCAATACTGCCTCGACCTCTCGGACGCCTCCACTCTGATCTTCGGACCGGAATTCGTCGGGCGCATTGAGCAGATCGCGCAGTCATTGCCGGGCGTCAAGCAGATGTTTTATGTCGGCGCCGACACCCCGTGTTTTGCCGACAGTTATGATCAATATGCGGAGTATTGCTCCTCGACCGCGCCCGCGGTCGAGTTGTCCGAGGACGACGACGCAGCCATCTATTTTTCCTCGGGCACAACCGGCTTTCCGAAGGCGATTTTACATACGCACAAAGGTCTTGTCGCGGCTTGTCAGACCGAACAAAACCACCACGCCCAATGTCGGGACGATGTGTTCCTCTGCATTCCGCCGCTGTATCACACCGGCGCAAAAATGCACTGGTTCGGCAGCTTATTGACCTGCTCAAAAGCTGTTTTGCTGCGCGGCGTCAAGCCCGAATGGGTGCTGCGCGCGGTGTCGGACGAGCACGCGACCGTCGTTTGGCTGCTGGTGCCGTGGGTGCAGGACATCCTCGACGCGCTGGAGCGCGGAGAAATCCATCTGGACAATTACGACCTCGCCCAATGGCGGCTGATGCACGTCGGCGCGCAGCCGGTGCCGCCGAGTTTGATCAAGCGCTGGAAACAGGTCTTTCCGCACCACGACTACGACACCAACTACGGGCTTTCGGAATCTCTCGGGCCGGGCTGCGTCCACCTCGGCATTGAAAACATCCACAAAGTCGGCGCAATCGGCAAGGCCGGATACTTATGGGAGACCAAGATCATGGACGAGACCGGGGCGGAGATCGCCGAGAGCGAAAAAGTCGGCGAACTCGCCGTCAAGGGCGTCGGCGTGATGAAGCGCTATTATAAAAACCCCAAGGCGACCGGAGAAATTTTAAAAGACGACGGCTGGCTGTTGACCGGCGACATGGCAAAATACGACGGGGACGGTTTTATCTACTTGGTCGACCGCAAAAAGGACGTGATCATCACGGGCGGGGAAAATCTCTATCCGGTTCAAATTGAGGACTTTTTGCGCCGCAATGATAAACTCAAGGACGTGGCGGTGATCGGGCTGCCCGACAACCGGCTCGGCGAAATCGCCGCCGCCATCGTCGAGGTTAAACCCGGCATGACCTGCATTGAAGCGGATCTTGAGGCGTTTTGCGCCGAGCTGCCGCGCTATAAGCGCCCCAAAAAATTCATCTTCGACGCCGTGCCGCGCAATCCGACCGGAAAAATCGAAAAACCGAAATTGCGCGAAAAATATTGCGGCGGCCGGCTGGTAGAAAAACAGACGACAAAGTAACGTGTTTTTCCCGCCTTGGGTTTTTCTTTTTGAAATGTCCGCAATTTAACCACCCACACAGGAAGATATTTATAGATTTCGCAATATTTTTATAAATTTTCCCCATTTATTATGATAGAATAATGACAGCCGCAAAGCGGTAATAAAATCGATAATTTGCACGGAGGAATCGCAATGACAATTTTCGAAGAAATTTCCGAACAGCTTCAAAAGGGTAAACGGAAGGATGTCGAAGCCCTCGTTCAGAGCGCGATCGACCAGAAAATCCCCGCAAGTGAGATTCTCGACAAGGGTCTGTTGGCCGGTATGACCATCATCGGCACCAAATTCAAGAATAACGAGGTCTATGTGCCCGAGGTCTTGATCGCCGCCCGTGCAATGAATGCCGGCGTCGCACTGCTCAAGCCGCTGATGGTGGCCGAGGGCGTCCAATCCAAGGGCAAGGCCTGCATCGGCACCGTCAAGGGCGACCTGCATGACATCGGCAAAAACCTGGTCAAGATGATGATCGAGGGACAGGGCATCGAAGTCATCGACCTCGGCACCGACGTCTCCTCCGAGACCTTCATCGAGGCCGCCAAAACCCAGAACTGCCAGATCATCTGCTGTTCCGCACTGCTGACCACCACGATGGGCGCCATCGCCGATGTCGTCAAAGCCGCCGAAAAAGAGGGTATCCGCAACAAGGTCAAGATTATGATCGGCGGAGCGCCCGTTACCGACGCGTTTTGCAAACAAGTCGGCGCCGATTACTACACACCCGACGCCGCCTCTGCCGCTGAAGTTGCCCTGCAGATCTGCCAAGGCAAAATATAAATTGATCCGATAAAATGAACCAAAAAACGGTGACGACAAAATCTGCCGTCGCCGTTTTCATTGCAAAAATCAGATTTCCGGCGAATAGGTATTTTCGCAGGAAAATAGTAAGAACATACACTTGATATCGTGAAAATAAAAGCGGTTTTCCTAATCATAAATTCAGGAAAGGTTATATCATAGATATGCACTTATATGTAGCCCGCCACGGAGAGACAGATAATAATATACAGGGAAGATATGCAGGAAGCAGTGATGTGCCGTTGAATCAAAACGGTCTCCGACAGGCAGAGGAACTCTCCCGAAAACTGGCCGATATTGATTTCGATATTATTATTTGTTCCCCGCTGTCCCGTGCATTTAAAACCGCTGAGACGGTTTCATCCCGGCATCCGGAAATTCCGCTGATCGTGATGAACAAATTTGCGGAGCGCAGTGTCGGGGTGTTTGAGGGACTGACAAAGGAAGAAGCGAAAGAGCAATATCCCGAACTTTTCAGCAGACGGTGCACCAGACAGCTCGACGACGCTCCGACCGGAGGTGAAACCATCCGTCAGTTTGAAACTCGAATCATATCGGGTTTAAAAGAAATGAAAATGCGATTTCCCGATAAAACGGTGCTGCTGGTCTGCCACGGATTTGTCTCCCGTATGATCAACAAACAACTCAAAGGACTTTCCTATGATGATATGCACGATTTTACGCTGAACAACTGTGAGGTCGCGGAATATGCGTTATGATGTGATTTTATTCGATCTCGACGGGACGTTGACCGACCCGGGATTGGGCATTACAAACTCGGCGAAATATGCCTTGGAACGATTTGGCGTCCATATCGAAGACAACCGCCAGCTGTACCCGTTCGTCGGCCCGCCGCTGATCGATTCATTTATGAAGTTTTACGGATTTTCCGGGGAACAAGCCCAAACAGCGGTTGTCTATTTCCGTGAATACTTCAGGGATAAGGGGATTTTCGAGAATGTGCCTTATGCCGGCGTGAAAGAGTTGTTGTCCGATCTGAAAGCCGCCGGAAAAACTCTTGTTGTCGCGACCTCGAAGCCCGAGGTGTTTGCCAAACTGATTTTAGACCATTTCGATATGACGGCATATTTTACGTTTATCGCGGGCGCGAATTTGGATGAGACCAGAACCGCGAAAAGCGAGGTCATCGAATACGCGCTCGAAAACATACCCCCCGTCGATTTGTCCCGGTGCGTGATGGTCGGCGACCGGGAACACGATATTTTCGGCGCCAAAACGTTCGGCATGGATTCGATCGGCGTGCTTTACGGCTACGGCTCCCGGGAGGAGTTCGAACGGGCCGGGGCGACAAGGATTGCAGAAAATTTGAATCAACTGAAAGCGGTTTTACTTTAATAAATCATCAATTGATTGTATTTTTAACTGTCAATTGTTCACTTAGCGATCTTATTGATAATAATATACGCAGCTTTCGCAGGAGGTCTTGACGCCGTTTTGCTCCAGCGCGCGTTGTACGCCGGGGTTGAGCGACGGCAGCTCGGGGTTGATCTCATGCTCATAAGTGAGCACATACCGGCAACTTTTTTGAAACGAAACCGCGTCGGCGGCGCGCATCCGGGCAAGCCCGATGACCGAGCCGCCGTTTTTGGTCTCCTCCTTGCGCAGGATCGCACAGACCCCGTCGCTTTCGAGTTGTTCGAAGCCCCATGAAAACCCGTATAAATCCTCGGTGCCGAGGTATTCCAAAGCCGGGGCGGCTGCACCGTCCAAGTAAAACTCGTTGTTTGCCTCGCACAGCAATTCGCCGTTTTTACAAATCGGATCATCGGCCGCAAGCAACAGCCACTGCCCGACGATTTTCCCCCGCCCTTTGATGTCGCAGAGCACCGCCGATGCATGCGGAATATTAAGCTCTCCGGATCGGTAATCGGCATACAGATAACCCGTACCGTCGGGAAATTCGGGCAATTGATCCCATTGCACATCGGCATACCCGATCATGTCGCTGTCGGTGGGATTTTCCAAGGTGATTTTAATATGGTTTTTAAACGGCATCGGCAGCCGGAAATTGTTTGCGCGGCGGACCTTGGAGACACAGCCCAGCGTGAAAAATCCGCTCTTCGCGCCCAAATCAAAAACAAAATTGTGCCAGGACATCTCGATGGACGGCTTGATTTCGTTGTCATAAAAGACGCGTACAATCAACCGGTTCACCGGTTCTTTTTCAAAATCAAGCCCTCCGCGCATCATAAAACGCGTGGCGTGAATGCAATTTACAATGCCGGGTCCTTCGGCCTCGAGCAGTGTGATGACCGAACGCGCCGTCAAGCGGGGCGCGCCGGGATATTTGTCGTACGGCCAGGCGCTGACCGCGTTTCGGCTGACGGCGCCGGTGAGTTGGGCGAGATTATTGACGTCCATGCTGCCTCCTTGTTTCCGGGGAATTTGGACTCTAGGATAACACAGGGACCGCCGAAAAGCAAGGCATCATCCCGCTGCACCTGCGAGACCGGCAGGGCAGCCGCAACAAGTGTTTTTTACGCATTTATCAAACCCCTTTCCGCTTTCCCGCCGGTTGCAAAAAAGGCGGGGTTTTGGTATAATGAAAAAGGCGGGAATCGACTCGAAAAATTTTTTCGATCCCCCGTTCGGCACATAACCCGATAAAAAATCGGGGAAATTTATTGAAATAATTTTTTAATGCCCGGTTAAGGCGAAAGGACGTATATGAAGGTTTCGGAAATTGTAAAACTTCTCGGCTGTGAGGTCTGCGCCGACTGCGGAGACCTCGACCGCGAGGTGCTCTCCGCCTGCGGCTCGGACATGATGAGCGATGTATTGGCTTTTGTCAAAGAACAATCGGTGCTGCTGACCGGACTGGTCAACCTGCAAGTCGTGCGCACCGCCGAAATGATGGACATGCGCTGCATCGTCTTTGTACGCGGAAAACAACCCGACGACTCATTGCTCAAATTGGCCCGCGAATCCGATATCATCGTGCTCAAGACCGACGAGCGCATGTATCAGGCCTGCGGGATTTTATATCAAAACGGTTTGCGCGGCGGAGAGGCGTGTTCTCAAAAATAAGGGGCACCTGCAGAAGGGCGGTCAGGACTTGGCGGAAGTCATTAGATTACATTACGAGGTCGACGGTTCCGACTTCACGATGGCCGGAGAGGCCTCCAGCGACGCAAAACGCGTGCTGAAAAAGATCGGCATTCCCACGGAGACCGTCAGACGGGTTTCAATCGCGATGTACGAAGGCGAGATCAACATGGTCATCCACGCCGACGGCGGCACCGCCGACATCGAAATCGGTGAACATATCGTCACCATCAAGCTGACCGACTGCGGCCCCGGTATTCCGGACATCGAACTTGCGATGCAGGAGGGCTGGTCTACCGCGCCGGACGAGGTTCGCAGTTTGGGCTTCGGCGCGGGCATGGGATTGCCGAATATGAAAAAATACTCCGACACTTTTGAACTCACCTCCGAAGTCGGCGTGGGTACACACGTCGTTATGACCGTCAATTTTTAACGAAAGGCCGATGGTAAGAAAACAATGGCGGATCTCTTTCATTCCGTTCGGTTGAACAAAGACAAATGCAAGGGCTGCAGCGCCTGCGTCAAACGCTGTCCGACCCAGGCCATCCGGGTGCGCGACGGCAAAGCGAAAATTTTTGAGGATTTGTGCATCGACTGCGGCGAGTGTATCCGGGTCTGTCCGCACCGCGCCAAAAAGGTCGTCTGCACGCCGCTCACCGAACTCAAAAATTCTAAATATCGATATAAAATCGCCCTTCCCCCGCCCTCGTTATATAGTCAATTCAACCACCTCGAGGACGTGGATTTTGTGTTGTCGGGCTTGCTTGCGATGGGGTTTGACGCGGTTTTTGAAGTCAGCGCCGCCGCCGAGATCATCTCGGATTTCACGCGGGAGTATATGGCGCGTCCGGATATCAAAAAGCCCGTGATCTCGGGCGCCTGTCCGGCGATTGTGCGCCTGATCGAGACCCGTTTTCACCATTTATGCGACAACATATTGCCCCTGATCGCCCCGGTTGAGCTCGCCGCGATGATGGCGCGGCGCCGGGCCGCCGAAAAAACCGGACTTTCGCAGGACGAGATCGGCATATTCTTCATCTCCCCCTGCCCGGCCAAGGTGACCGAGGCGATTTTACATCCCAACACCGAGCAACAGCTCATCGACGGCGCGTTTTCGATGAGCGAAACCTATATCAAACTCGTCGGCGCGATGAACCGGATCACAACGCCCGAGCCGCTGATGAAAAGCGGTATTTTGGGTGTTTCATGGGCCATCAGCGGCGGCGAATCCGGCGGTCTTTTAAACGACAAGTACTTAGCCGCGGACGGCATCGAAAACGCGATTAAAATCTTAGAGCAAGTCGAGGACGACAAGCTGACCGGGGTCGATTTCATCGAATTAAACGCCTGCACCTCGGGTTGCGTCGGCGGCTGTCTGACCGTTGAAAATCCCTTTATCGCAAAGTCCCGCCTCAAGTCCCTGCGACGCTATTTACCGGTGTCTCAAAACAAGGGCTCCGATTTGCCTGACTCTCTCTCCCCCGCCGCCGGAAAACACACGGCTAAACCCAGCGTGAAACTGAGCGACAACCTCAACGAAGCCATGAAAATGATGCTCGAAATTGAACGGCTTACCGAACTGCTGCCCGATCTGGACTGCGGCGCATGCGGCGCGCCGACCTGCGCGGCGCTGGCCGAGGATGTGGTGCGCGGCAAATCCTCCTTGGGTTTGTGCGTCTATCTGATGCGCGAAAAACTCCGCCGTATCCGCGAAAATCTGACGCCCGAACAATTGGCGCTGTATTACGACAACGAAAAATCCTATGAGGAGCTGTGCCGCAATGACGATTGAACTGACAACTTCGGGATATGCAAAGGCGCTCGGGTTTGAAACGGTCTGCGCCGGAGAAGAACACACGGTTTCGGGCTGTTATGTCGGCGATTTGTTGAGCTGGGTCATGAGCCGGGCGGGTGCGGATCAGGCGTGGCTGACCGTGATGTCCAACGTCAATGTCGCCGCCGTCGCCGCCATGACCGACGTCGCCTGTGTGGTTTTATGCGAAAACGCGAAAGCCGACCCGGAACTGGTCGAACGCGCGCAAAAGTCAGGGCTTCCGATTTATAAAACAAAAATGTCCGCTTACGATGCCGCGGTCTCAACGCATAACATATTAAGACGATGAACTATGACCTTCACATCCACTCCTGCCTGTCGCCTTGCGGCGACGAGGACATGACGCCGAACAACATCGTCAACATGGCTGCGCTGTGCGGTCTGGATGTGATCGCTCTTTGTGACCACAACTCCTGCGGAAACTGTGCCGCCGCCATCGCGGCCGCGGCAAAACGGCACCCTGCGATGACCGTCCTCCCCGGTATGGAACTTGAGACCGCCGAGGAGGTTCATGTGCTGTGTCTTTTCGCGGAATCGGACGACGCGCTTGCGTTTGAAGAAGTCGTCAAAGCCGCGCGCAACCCGATCGAAAACCGACCCGATATCTACGGGCGGCAGGTGCTCCGCGATGAAAACGACGAAATCGTCGGATTCGAGCCGCAGCTGCTGATCGCCGCCACTGCCGTTTCAATCGACCGTGTCCCCGCGCTGGTAGACCGATTCAACGGCGTTGCAATTCCCGCCCATGTCGATCGGGAGAGCAATTCGGTAATTTCCAATCTCGGTTTTTTTTCACCTGACATGGGTTTTAAGACCATAGAGGTTTCCAAAAAACTTTTTGGTCAAAAAAGAGCGGAATTCCTTGAAAAAAATCGTCTGATGCGCTATAATGTTTTGTTGGATTCCGATGCGCATTTCCTTGCGGATATCGGATCCGCCGGAGGCATGACCGACGCCGTTTTTTCATCGAAACGGGAGCTGGTCGCGCTGCTGCGTACCACCGGTCTTCCGCACGGTTAACATACCGTTACGACTCGGTCAAGCCGCTTATCACGGCATCCGATATGCAACAAATTCTGAGGAGGCAAACTTTGTTATGAGGAAAACACCCACAACACTGCCGTTCAAGGGAACCGCTGAACAGGAAAAGCTGCTCCGCGACGGCATCGCCGAAGCAAAAGCAAGCGGCGAGGGAACCATGTCCGTTCTTCAGCGGGCGCAGGAAATCTACGGTTATCTCCCGATTGAGGTTCAGGAGATCATCGCCGAGGGAATGGGTTCTTCTCTTTCCGAGATCTACGGAATCGCCACGTTTTATGCCCAATTCCTCCTGTCTCCCAAAGCCCAAACCCAGATTTCGGTCTGCATGGGCACGGCCTGCTATGTCAAAAACAGCAAGTCCGTGTTGGATGAGGTCGAAAAGGAACTCGGCATCGGATGCGGTCATTGCACGGCTGACGGCAAGTTTTCCCTCGAGGCGACCCGCTGCATCGGCGCCTGCGGTTTGGCTCCGGTCATGATGATCAATGACGATGTCTACGGCAAACTGACCGCCAAGGAAATCAAGGGCATACTCGATAAATACAAATCATGAAAGAACTCTCGCTCCATATCCTCGACATCGCGCAAAACTCGATAACGGCCGGTGCGACCGAGATCAAAATTTTTGTCGATGAGCAACCCTTAAAAAACAGATTGCGCATCGTCATCGAAGACAACGGCCGCGGCATGGACATCGCTCTTTTGACGCACATCACCGACCCGTTTACCACAACACGCACCACCCGCAAGGTGGGACTCGGAATTCCGCTGTTCAAGCAGGCGGCAGAGATGACCGGCGGCGGTCTTGCCGTCACCTCGCAGGTCGGCGTCGGAACCAAGGTCACAGCGGATTTCGTCTATGACAGCATCGACAGGATGCCGCTCGGCGATATGCCGTCCACGGTTTCAGCTCTGTTCGGCGCAAAAACCGGGGTCGATTGGGAATACGAGCACACTTGCAACGAAAATATATTCACCATTTCTTCCCGCGACATCATTCGGCAGATCGGCGAAATCGATTTCACCGCACCCGAGGTTATCGAATGGATCGCACAATATATCGGCGAACAACTACAAATTTTATACGGAAAAGTTGAATGATGTTTTCAACTCAACGTGAAAGGATCGTAATTATGAAGACCTTAGCGGAACTTGCCGCAATTCGGGAAAAAACCAAAAAAAGCATCACTCTTCGCGAGGAGAGCGACAGCAACACACGCGTCGTCGTCGGCATGGCAACCTGCGGAATCGCAGCCGGCGCAAGACCCGTACTCGCCGCGTTTATTGACGAGATCAATAAACGCGGATTGAAAAACGTCACCGTGACACAGACCGGCTGCATCGGCGTCTGCCGGCTCGAGCCGATCGTCGAGGTCTTTGAGCCCGGCAAAGAAAAAGTCACCTATGTGAAAATGGATGCCGATAAGGTCGCGAAAATCGTCACCGAACATCTGGTCAATCATCGTCCGGTCGTCGATGATACGATCGAGAACGAGATGAAATAAGTGAAAGGAGAAAAACCGATATGATAAGATCACAGGTATTGTGCTGCACGGGTACCGGTTGTTCTTCTTCCGGCGCACATGATTTGATTGCCGAAATGGAGAAACAAATCGCTGCCGCAGGGCTCAGCGAAGAAGTGAAAGTCGTCAAGACCGGTTGTTTCGGTCTTTGCGCGCTCGGTCCGATCATCATCATTTACCCCGAAGGCACTTTTTACAGCGAAGTTAAAATAGGCGACATCAAGGAGATCGTCACCGAGCACCTGCTCAAGGGCAGACCCGTCAAACGCCTGATCTATTCCGAGGCGATGGAAGCGGACAAGATGCTCTCGCTTTCCGACACGCCGTTTTATAAAAAGCAAAAACGCGTCGCTCTGCGCAACTGCGGCGTGATCAACCCCGAGAACATCGACGAATACATCGCGATGGACGGCTATTTGGCGCTCGAAAAAGCGCTGACGTCGATGAAACCCGACGAGGTCATCAAAGTCATTTTGGACTCGGGTCTGCGCGGCAGAGGCGGCGCGGGCTTCCCGACCGGACGGAAATGGCAATTCGCCGCAGCCAACGACAGCGACGTCAAATATGTCTGTTGCAACGCCGACGAGGGTGATCCGGGCGCATTTATGGATCGTTCGGTTCTCGAAGGCGACCCGCACACCGTGCTGGAGGCGATGACCCTTGCGGCCTATTCGATGGGCGGCACACACGGATACATATATGTCCGTGCCGAATACCCCATCGCCGTCCGCCGCCTGGAAATCGCCATCAAACAAGCGCGTGAATACGGCCTGTTGGGTAAGAATATCATGGGTACCGACTTTTCGTTCGACATCGATATCCGCCTCGGCGCGGGCGCGTTTGTTTGCGGCGAAGAAACCGCGCTGCTGACCTCGATCGAGGGCTTCCGCGGCGAACCGCGTCCGCGGCCTCCGTTCCCGGCGGTCAAGGGTCTGTACGGGAAACCCACCATCCTCAACAACGTCGAGACATTTGCCAATGTCCCGCAGATTATTTTGAACGGCGCCGAGTGGTTTGCGTCCATGGGTACCGAGAAGTCCAAGGGCACCAAGGTCTTTGCGCTCGGCGGCAAGATCACCAACACCGGTCTCGTTGAAGTTCCGATGGGTACCACGCTGCGTGAGATCATCGAGGAAATCGGCGGCGGCGTCCCGGACGGCAAAAAATTCAAAGCGGCGCAGACCGGCGGTCCGTCCGGCGGCTGCATCCCGGCTCAGCACCTCGACGTTCCGATCGATTATGAAAACCTGATCGCCATCGGCTCGATGATGGGTTCCGGCGGTTTGATCGTCATGGACGAAAACAACTGCATGGTCGACATCGCAAAATTCTTTCTCGAATTCACGGTCGACGAGTCCTGCGGAAAATGCGTGCCCTGCCGCATCGGCACCAAGCGCCTGTACCAGATGCTCGAAAAGATCACCGAGGGCCGCGGCACGCTCGAAGACCTGGACAAGATGGAAGAACTGTGCCGCCACATCCAACAAAATTCTCTTTGCGCATTGGGTCAGACCGCGCCGAATCCGGTGCTTTCCACCCTGAAATTTTTCCGCGATGAATATATCGCCCACGTCGTCGACAAGAAGTGCCCGGCCGGCGTCTGTACAGCGCTCGTGACTTATACGATCAACGACAACTGCATCGGCTGCACGCTCTGCGCACGCAACTGTCCGGTCGACGCCATCACCGGTTCCGCCAAGGCAAAGCACTTGATTGACCAAGCCAAGTGCATCAAGTGCGGACTCTGCATGGCCAAGTGTAAATTCGGCGCCATTGATAAGAAATAGTGGAGGAATAACGATATGGAATCCAAAATGCTCAATGTAAAAATCGACGGCATCGATGTCAGCGTTCCGGACGGTTCTACCGTTTTGGAAGCCGCTCATGCCGCCGGTGTAAAAATCCCCACGCTTTGCTATCTCAGAGGCGTCAACGAAATCGGATCCTGCCGCATATGCATGGTCGAAGCAACCGGCGCAAGAGGTCTGGTCGCCGCCTGCATGCACCCCGCCACCGAGGGCATGGAGGTTAAAACCAACACCGAAAAGCTCCACAAGGCCCGCAAGGCCACGCTGGAACTGATTCTCTCCAACCATAATAAAAAGTGCCTTTCCTGCATCCGCAGCGGCAGCTGTGAACTTCAGGGACTGTGCCATGATTACGGTGTGAATGAGGATGAGTACTCCACCGTCCCCGATGAGACGGTCTACGACGACTCCGCGGTGCACATGATCCGCGACGACTCCAAGTGCATTCTGTGCCGCCGCTGCATCTCCGCGTGTGAAGATGTTCAAAAAATCGGCGTGATCGGTCTTGTCAACCGCGGTTTCGAAACCCAGGTTTCCTGCGCTTTCGACCGGCCGTTGGGCGACGTCGCCTGTATTTCGTGCGGTCAGTGCATCGTCGCCTGCCCGACCGGTGCAATCCATGAGAAAGATCAAGTCGGCGAAGTCACAAAAGCGCTCGAAGACCCGTCCAAATTCGTCGTCGTCTTTTCGGCTCCGTCAATCCGCGCCACCCTCGGCGAGTGTTTCGGTATGCCCATCGGCACAGACGTCACCGGTAAAATGGCGACATCTATGCGCCGTCTGGGTTTTGACGGCGTCTTTGACACCAACTTTTCCGCCGACCTGACCATTGTGGAAGAGGCCCATGAACTGATCGACCGCATTCAAAACGGCGGCACACTCCCGTTGATCACCTCCTGTTCGCCGGGTTGGATCAAGTTTTGTGAGCACTATTACCCCGAGATGATCCCGAATCTCTCAACTTGCAAATCCCCGCAGCAGATGTTCGGCGCAATCGTCAAGACCTTTTATGCGCAAAAAAACAATCTCGACCCCAAAAACATCGTCTGCGTCTCGATTATACCCTGTACCGCCAAAAAATTCGAGATCGGCAGACCCGATCAGGACGCCGCCGGCGTCCCGGACGTCGACATCGCGCTGACCACCCGCGAATATGCGCGTTTGGTTAAATTGGCCGGTATCGATTTCGTCAATCTGCCCGACGGCGATTTTGACCACCCGCTCGGCGCTTCCACCGGCGCGGCAGTCATTTTCGGCACAACGGGCGGCGTCATGGAGGCGGCTCTGCGCACCGCAGTCAGCGCTCTCACCGGCAAAGAGGACGACAGCATGATCGTCTTTAACGAAGTCAGAGGCGGCGACGGCATCAGAACCGCCACCTATAAAGTCGCCGGAATGGACATCAACGTGGCGGTCGCCAGCGGGACCGGCAACGCGCGCAAACTGCTTGAACGCATCAAAGCGGGCGAAAAGTTCCACTTCATCGAGATCATGGGTTGCCCGGGCGGCTGTATCAACGGCGGCGGTCAGCCGCAGCAGTCGGCCGAAGTACGCAGCTGGACCGATCTGATCGGTCTGCGTTCTTCCGCGCTGTATAAAAACGATGAGCGCAATACCATCCGCCGTTCTCACCAAAACCCGGATATCATCCGGCTTTATAAAGAATTCCTCGATAAACCCGGGAGCCGCAGGGCGCATGAAATTCTGCATACCTCCTATGTCGCCCGCAAAAAGTTTTGATGAAACTCTTACGGCGGCGGTTGACATGTCAACCGCCGCCGTTTCGATTGGAGGACGGCCGATTATGAAAAACAACAACCTTGCGGTCAAGCAAATCACACGGGGTGGGATTATTGCCGCCGCTTATACGGTGCTTACGCTGTTGCTCTACCCCATCGCTTTCGGGCCGGTGCAATGCCGCCTTTCCGAGGCGCTGACCGTGCTGCCGGTTTTTACGCCCTCCGCCGTTTGGGGGCTGGCGCTCGGGTGTGCGATTTCAAACGGCGTCGCCATTTTGACCGGAAACACCATCGCGGGCGTCTGGGATATCCTGTTCGGGACGCTTGCGACTGCCGTTGCCGCCGTCTGCACCTATTTTACGCGCAACATCCGCTTCAAGGGTTTGCCGCTGTTTTCGATGGTGTTCCCCGTTGTGTTCAATGCCGTTATCATCGGCGCGGAGCTGACCGTCGCACAGAGAGGATTTTTAGATCGGACGCTTTTCGCCTTTAACGCGTTATCGGTGGGAGCCGGTCAGACGATTGCCTGTATCGGCGGAGGGCTGCTGCTGTTTAAAGCCATCGAAAAAACGAAATTGAATACTTTGTTATAAAAATAGGGCGGGATGTTTGCACCCCGCCCTATTTTAATTTTATCCAGGACGGGTTTTCGTCCGGTTTTGATTGCAAATTGATAAAAAGCGTGATATGATGACGATGATAACCGTTCGGAGGTTTGAAATATGCAAAAGTTCGGCGACAAACGCGACTGGTTTTTCGAAAAACGCTACGGGATGTTTTTGCACTGGGGCATCTATTCGGTGCACGGCTATCAGGAGCAGGAGGTCTACCGCAGAAATATCCCCCGGACTGTCTATGTAAAAATCAAGGACGAATTCAACCCCGTAAAATTCGACCCGGACGCCTGGGTGGATTTCGCCGTGAACGCCGGCGTCGAATACATCGTTTTGACGGCGAAGCACATCGACGGATTTTGTATGTGGGATTCGAAATTCACCGATTTCTGCATCCGGAATACGCCGTATCAAAAAGACATCGTCAGGATGCTCTCCGACGCCTGCCGCCGGCGCGGCTTGTTGTTCGGGCTCTATTACTCGGTCGCCGACATGAACCACAAAAACTATCCCAACAGCGACAAGGCCTATGAATATCCCGCGCCGCAGCCCGGGGATGAACCCGATATGGCGAAATACATACAATATGTCAAAAACCAGATCACCGAGCTCTGCGGCAACTACGGCGACCTGTGCTGCTTTTTTTGGGACGCGAATATGCACGGGATCGCCGACGAATCGGTCCACGACATCATCCGCCGCTTGCAGCCCGGCGCGGTGATCAACGACCGCGGATTTGCCAAAGGCGACTACAGCACGCCCGAGCGCGACTGGTACTGGGATAAAATCAACTGCCTGACCGAATTCGCGACGCCGAGCGAGGCCTGCCAGGCGGTCGGAACCGAGAGCTGGGGCTACCGGATCGACGAAAAACGCTACAGCACCAAGTATTTGATACAGAGCATCGCCAAGCACCTGTGCATGGGCGGGAACTACCTGTTGAACATCGGGCCGATGCCCGACGGGACGCTCTGCGAAAAAGACACGGTGATATTAGACCGCATCGGGGCGTGGCTTTCCGATGTCAAAGAGGCGTTTTACGGCGCGGCCCCGGCAAACGGAATCTTGAAACTGCCTTCAACCATGATGACGGTCAAGGGGAATTGCGCCTACCTCTGCTTTTTGAACGATATCCAAGCCGAATCGATCCTCGTGGAGCCGTTTGAGACGGTTCCGAAAAAAGTGACGCTGCTGAACACCGGGCAGACGCTCGGCGCGGTGCGGGATTTGGGCGCGCGCCCTTACAACCAGCCGCTTGAAAATACGCGGATTTTAAATATCCCGGTTGAAAATTTATATAAAACCGTGCCGGTGATCAAGTTCGAATTCGACGAGCTTTCGGACTTTTTAAAACGGATCGATTTATAATATTACCAAAATTTTAAACATTTCATCATCATTCGCTCACAATGGTTTTTTACAATAAAGTCGACGGATCGGATGATTCGTATTCATCAACCGCAAGCTTGCACGGTTTTCCCGATAACCCATCGGTTGTCTGAACAAAGGAGATATGATGTCCATGAACCATAAAAAAATTATTTCATCGGTCGCGGTATTCGCCGCGCTGGTATTGTTTGCCGCGACCGGCTGTTCGCTCCCGGGAAATTCGCTGCCCGCTTCTTCGCAGGAGCTTTCCCTGACTTCTTCGTTTGAACAGTCCTCCGCTTTGGGTACGCCATCGGCCGCGAGCGCGTTAAGCGAAGAGACCTCTTCTTCCCCGATCAAGGCCTCGGCAGCCACGACCTCCAAAAACAACGGCGCCGCGGAACGCGACGGCATCGCCGACACGGTCGACATGATCGCAGACAGCATCGTCGCCATCAACGTCACCGGCGTCGCCTATGACTATTTTAACCGCTCCTATCCCACTGAGGGCAGCGGCTCCGGCATCATCGTTTCGTCCGACGGCTATATCATCACCAACAACCATGTCATCAGCGGCGGCAATAAAATCACGGTCTTTTTAAAAGACGGGCGTTCTTTTACCGCTGAGCTGATCGGCAAGAGCATTACCGACGACATCGCCTTATTGAAAATCAATGCCACGGGTCTCACCATTGCAAAAATCGGGGACTCGTCCACTCTGCGCATCGGGGATTATACCATCGTCATCGGCAATCCGTTGGGCGAATTGCAAGGGACCGTCACCACGGGTATCATCAGCGCGCTCGAGCGGGAAATCGAACTCGACGGAACCGTTTTCACTGTTTTGCAGACCGACGCGGCGGTCAACCCCGGCAACTCGGGCGGCGGCATGTTCGACTCAAACGGTGACTTGATCGGCATGGTCATCGCCAAAACCTCCGTGACAGGCGTTGAAGGTCTCGGATTTGTCCTTCCGATCAACGGAATCGTCCCCATCATCAATGAACTCAGGGAAAACGGCTATGTAACGGGAAGACCCTATATCGGTCTCTATTCCTTAGACATCAACAGCTATTTTACCGCCAGGATGTATAACGTCGATTATACCGGCGTGTATGTGCAGGCCGTCGATGACGGCAGCCCCGCCGCGCTTGCGGGACTGCGCAATTTGGACCTCATTCAAAAAATTGACGGCATCTCCATCACAAAAGCAAAAGAGGTCACCGACATCATCCAAAGCAAAAAAGTCGGCGACAAAGTCACCTTTGAAATCTATCGCCAGGGCAATTATTCCGGGACCGGGGAGAATCTCGGAATCACTGTCACTGTCGGAGAGAACAAGGGCTAAGAGCGAATACCGAGGATAACGGCGGGGTTGAATTCAACTCCGCCGTTATTGCATTGATTTCATTGTCCGTACCATATGGTGCGAGTTCCGATAAAAAAGCGCCGGTTTCGGCGCTTTTTTATCTATAGAAACGAATGGTGCTCGTCTGCGTTTTACACCAATTTGCTGGGCATGATCTTGATCGCCGGACCCATTGTGGAGACCACGGTGCAGGAGCGGATATACTGCCCCTTTGCCGCCGCCGGTTTGGCCTTGATGATCGCGCCGAGCAAAGTGTTGAAGTTTTCGGCCAATTTTTCTTTGCCGAAACTCGCCTTGCCGATCGGGCAGTGGATGATGTTGGTCTTGTCGAGACGGTATTCGATCTTACCGGCCTTGGCCTCGGTGACCGCTTTGCCGATGTCGGGCGTGACGGTTCCGGCCTTGGGGTTCGGCATCAGACCGCGCGGACCTAAAATCTTACCCAAACGGCCGATCAATCCCATCATGTCGGGGGTCGTGACCAGCACGTCGAATTCCATCCAGTTTTCTTTTTGAATTTTTTCGACGAACTCCTCGGCGCCGACATAATCGGCTCCGGCGGCCGCCGCCGCTTTCGCCGCTTCGTTTTTGCAAATGGCGAGAATACGGACGGTTTTGCCGGTTCCGTTGGGGAGGACCACCGCGCCGCGGACCTGCTGGTCGGCATGTCGGGAGTCGACGCCCAAGCGGACATGGACTTCGATGGTCTCGTCGAATTTCGCTTTCGCGGTCTGGGTGCAGAGCTCCAGCGCCTCTTCGACTTCGTATTGCTTGGTCTTATCGTACAGCTTGACGCTGTCGTCATATCTCTTTCCGTGTTTCATATCTCTGCTCCTCCCATCAGTCGACAACTTCGACGCCCATGCTTCGCGCTGTGCCGGCGACCATTTTCATCGCGGTCTCGACACAGGAGGCGTTGAGGTCAACCATTTTGGATTCTGCGATCTGGCGAACCTGGGCAGAGGTGATTTTGGAGACCTTGGTTTTATTGGGGACGCCGGATCCGCTTTCGATGCCGCAGGCCTTTTTGATCAGCACCGCCGCGGGCGGGGTCTTGGTGATGAACGAAAAAGAGCGGTCCGCGTAGACCGTGATGACGACCGGGATGATGAGTCCCATGTCGTTTTTTGTTCTCTCGTTGAATTCTTTGGTGAACTGCATGATGTTCACGCCGGCCTGACCGAGCGCCGGTCCGACGGGCGGCGCCGGCGTGGCTTTACCGGCCGGGATCTGAAGTTTGACATAGCCAATGACTTTTTGAGCCATTTTTCTCTCCTCCAATTTTGTGGTTATTGGCGGACATTTTTTGAACGTCCTCCCACTTGACGCCTTTTTCACTCCTGCGTCGGGAGCCCACAGTCCTGTGGTTATACCGGGGCGATTTGATCCATGGCCAAATCGACCGGGGCTTCGCGGTTCATCACAAATACGATCACGCGCACACGACCCTCGGCGGTGTCGATCATGTCGACGACGCCGGTCATGCCCGAGAACGGACCGTCTGTGATTTCCACGGAGTCGCCGACTTCATAGTCGACCTTGACGCTGCGCTGTTCAACGCCGAGGGCGTTGATCTCCGCCTCGGAGAGCGGTTCGGGTTTGGAAGCCGCGCCGACAAAACCGGTCACGCCTCTGGTGTTCCTGACGACATACCAAGACTCGTCGGTCATCACCATTTTGACCAACACATAACCGGGGAACAATTTTTGTTCGACCTCGCGGGTCTTATTGTCCTTGATCTCGGTCACGGTCTGCAGCGGAACCTTGGTCTCGAGGATCAGATCCTGCATATTGCGGTTTTCCACCATTTTTTCAAGATTGGTGCAGACCTTGCTCTCATACCCCGAATAGGTGTGCACGACATACCATTTTGCGGCTTCAGGCATAATTCCTCTCAGCTTCCTGCGATCACACCTGCGAGCAACAGCAGCAGGCGGTCGAATCCAAAGAGCACTGCGGCGCAGATAACGACAACCACCAAGACCAGCATAAATTTTTTAAACGATTCTTTATGGGTCGGCCAGGTGATTTTTTTCATCTCGAGACGGACTTCTTTTAGGAATTGTCCGAGTCGCGCAAAACCCTTTTTCGGGGCGGCGGCATCGTTAGCCATCTTTTCCCCTCCTACTTCGTCTCGCGGTGGAGCGTGTGTTTACGGCAGAATCTGCAGTACTTGTTCATCTCCAACCGGTCGGGATCGTTCTTTTTGTTTTTCATTGTGTCATAGTTGCGCTGCTTGCACTCGGTGCAGGCCAGCGTGATTTTGACTCTCATGACGGCACCTCCGTTACGGCGGTTTTCCCGCCTTAGTTTTGCCTCCCTCAAGGGTTTTTGTCTTATTCACAAAAAAGTGCAGACAAAAAATAAGCCCTCTCTGAGGTGATTGTCATTGTAGCATAATTCCCGTCCGCCTGTCAAGCCCCATTATGCCACAGGCTCTTTTCCTAAAACCGTGAAAGTGATATAATTCACTTGGTGGTGAAGAGG